>WRAH01000073.1 GCA_009780315.1 Defluviitaleaceae bacterium | reverse complement strand
GGGAGCGCATTGTAAGAAGGGAACAAAGGACGTTTACAGACGATTTACAAAACTGTTGAAAGCACTGGGTATTGCCAGTTGACGCACTGTTTCTGTGGGAACAAAAATATAATCTGCTATAGGAAAAGACTCTTCCACTTGGCAGGTATACCCTATCATATTCCATTTAAGATGTGTGAAAAGATGTGATGTTTTTTCTAAATACATGCATTGGGTGCAGGTATATCCTAGTTTCTGAATATGCCCAGCCGCTTCTTTTTCATTCATTCCTTTGTCTATATGGTAAAATTCCCATAGTCCATGAAGCAGTTTTTCATCACGTTTGCGCATTAAAATACGGTCTTCGTGATATAGAAGAAAAACTGTTTTGTCTATCTCTTTTACCGATTTTTTAGATGGCTTGACAGGCAACTGATGACGGATATCCTGCCCTTTGCAAAAATCAAAAACAGGACATTGATGACAAAGGGGATTCTTTGGCTTACATATCAATGCACCAAGCTCCATCAACGCTTGATTAAAAGTACCTGCACAATCTGGCATGATGGTTTCTAAATGTTTTTTTATTGCTTTTTTTGTAGCGGCTTTTGAAATATCATTTTCATTTCTTTCTAAGCGCGCCATCACGCGGAACACATTGCCGTCCATGGCAGGTGTTTTTTTATTATAGGCAATACTGGCAATAGCTCCCGCGGCATACTCGCCAATGCCAGGCAACTTTTGCAGGATTTGTGGGTCTTGAGGCATTTGTCCGAAATAATCCTTTATGATGATTTCTGCTGTTTTTTTCATATTGTGAAAACGGTTATAGTACCCTATTCCCGCACAAATTTTTAATACTTGGTCTATAGGTGCAAGGGCTAAAGCTTCTATGGTTGGGAAGGCTTCTATAAATTCCAGATAATAAGGCAATAGGGTATTGATTTGTGTCTGCTGTGCCATAATTTCTGAAACCCATATATAGTAAGGGTTCTTTGTTGCCCGCCAAGGCAGATTCCGTTTATTTTCATCATACCATTGTAGTAATTGTGCTTGCATAAAAACCCTCCTAAATGATGTTTTAAAGTCTATTATATCCGACTTTTATAACACTTGCATGGGACAATTCTGTCCAGTCATATTATATCATGGGTGTTAAATGGATATGGACAAGATTTGTATTGACAGGCATGTTCAAATTGGAATCTTTCGGGATTTGTATAAGCGAAATTTACTTACAAAAACACAGCTTGATAAGGCCATTGAGATTGTTACAAAAAAAGAGGTGAAAAAATATGCGTCTCATAAGGGTCGCGGCATATTGCCGAGTTAGTACAAAAAAAGAAGAACAAGAAAAGTCTTTGGAAAGCCAACAAAGATTTTTTACCGAAATAATCAACAAAAACCTTGCATGGCATTTTTATGGTATATATTCCGATGAAGAGTCAGGCACAAGCACTAAAAAACGCAAAGGCTTTCTTCAAATGATGCATGATGCAAGGGAATATAAATTTGACCTTATTTTAACAAAGGAAATCAGCCGCTTTGCCAGAAATGTACAAGATAGCATTAAGTATACCGAAGAATTGAAGAGATTGGACATTGAGGTGCGATTTTTGACTGACAACATCAATTCATTTGATTCAGACCATGAACTAAGATTCAATTTAATGTCCAGTATTTATCAAGACGAAAGCCGCCGCACATCCCAGCGTGTCAGGTGGGGACATCAACGGCAAATGGAAAATGGTGTTGTCTTTGGCGCGTCTATATATGGGTATCATTTAAAGGGCGGTAAATTAACATTAAACTTAGATGAAGCGCGAATCATACGGTTGATATTTAGCCTATACCTTGATGAAGGCATGGGAGTACATCGCATTGTTAACCATTTAGCAAGCCAAGGAATCCCAAGCCCTTCCGGCGCACCCACTTGGAAAAATGCGTCTGTATTACGAATGCTTAAAAATGAAAAATATATGGGAATGCTTAAACAGAAGAAGCAAATTACAGTAGACTACAAAACCCATGAGCGGAAAATCAATCATGGCGAAGAAGATTTTATAATCATTGAAAATAATCATGAAGCCATTGTTTCACCTGAAATATGGCATAGAGCCCAAAAGGAAATGGCTAACCGCAGGACAAAGATTTTAAGTAAAACAAACCACAGCAACCGCTATTGGTTAAGCGGAAAAATTCAATGTGAACATTGCCATTTTACATATAAACGAAAAATCAATAATGGAAAAAGCAAATATCGTCAAGTCCTTTGGATGTGCGGAAAGATTGACTGTAATAATCAATCCATACACGAAAGAGTATTACAAGAAGCCTTTATGGATGTATTAAAAAACCACATTGATAATAAGACCGAATTGATATCTAATATAAAAAATATACTTTATCATGTTTTGTCTAATACTGATGATAACACCGCAGAAATGCATAGGATTGAAAGGGAAATATGTAGGCGAGAAAATCGTATATCAAAGCTTATTGAATTATTTTTAGACGGTGGTATAGATAGGGTAAACTATGATTTAAAGCGTGACAGCCTTACTAAACAAATAAACACATTACAGGGTGAATTTCAAACCTATGCACAAATAGATGAAGAAAGACAAACGATGACCGATAAACTCGAAGAGATTAGCCTCATTATCGAAAGCATTTTAAACTTTAAAGTATTTTCAGAAGAACTTGGCAAGTCCTTGCTTCACAAAGTTACAGTGCAAAGCAGAGAACAAATTACATATTATATAAACAATGATGACGGCTCAAATTTTTTTACGTCCTTTTGATAATGCAGTGGG
>WRAH01000072.1 GCA_009780315.1 Defluviitaleaceae bacterium | reverse complement strand
TTTGCAAATTTCATAAAGACGTTTGTTGTCTGACCTGTGTGTCCAGTTTTCAAAAGTGCAGTTAGAAAAACGAGAATCCATGAGCGAATAAATTCTAAACCTATCTAACCGTCTTTGTAAATCCATAGCCTTAAACCGTTCTTCTTCAAGGCGTTGTGCTTCAATTCTACATAGACAAGCTAACGGCATGCGATACATTTTACCCAGCAATACAACGTCTTTTCTTGTGGGGTTGCCGCAATTGTTACATAGAGGCAGCGGCTGTGTTTGGTCTACCTTTGGCGCAGTTGCGATTGCCTGCATTATTCCTATTTCTTGGCTGTGGCGTTGCGCACTATCCCGACTCCATGAATTTTTTGTATGGGTCATCTTCGGGGTAGCTGTTAGAAGTTGTGCCATTGATTGCATAAAACGAACCTCCTTTTTTCTGTTGGTCTTGCGTAATCCAGTCAATGATTGTTGCGTAATGACTTTTGTATTGCTTTTTGTTCTTTGCTTGATGAGTGTCTACACGGCGAATATAGTCTGTAACTATATCTGCTCCAAATCTTACAACCAGTTTCGAATGTTCTTCCGCAGATAATTCTACGGTTTGAAATTCACCGTAGACTATGTGGGCGGGTAAGGCAGCACGCTCTTTCTTAGTAATTGCTTTAATAGTTATTGATTCATTAGTTATTACTTGCATTGGATTTTCCGTCGACGGTTTATCCGGTAGCGGTTTACCCGTTGACGGAAAATCCAATTGCGGTGAATCAGCAACAGTATGTGCGCATATGCCACCTTCATATATGTCAAAGATAATGTCTCCTAAAGTTCCGTCAGATTTTCGCAATTGGCTTCGCACTAGATAGCCTTGTTCCTCAAGCTCTTTAATGCCGCCACGAACGCTGTCTAGCCCGTCTTTGGCAAGAACGGTAAGCCCTTGAAGGCTATATTTCCATGTGTCTGGTAGGCTTAACATGAGCGATAGTATGCCAATTGCTTTGAATGAAAGTTTCCTGTTCTTGAAATGGGAGTTGTCCATTTTTGTGTAGTCTTTGTTTTTGGTCAGCCTAAAAACTGCCATCTCATCACTTCTGTCCTGCTTGTGCTTCGAGCCATTCAAAAAAACGTGTCCGTAGAATCAGTTTTTTGCGCCCGACTCGAATTAGTGCAGTAAAGTCAGTCCTTTCCGTAATGTCGTACATGGTTGGTGCGCTAACCCCAATAAGGCTTGCGGCTTCCTGTACGGTGAGGGTGGGTCTTTCAAGAATTGCGCTTTGCATAAGGCACATCCCTTCTCTAATAATTCAAATGATTTCAACGAGAAGTCATTTGTTGAAATAAATTATATTTCACATCATTTCAAATGTCAATACCATTTTGAAAATAATTATAAATATTTACTGTTGAAACAATTGCAATTAAATTTCATGTGTTGTATTATATGCAAGAGGTGATTTCATTGGAGTTCAAGGACACAATAAAAATACTACGCACTGAAAAAGGCGTTAGCTTTGCTGATATAGCAAGCGTAGTTGGAAAATCTGAAGCTGCTGTTCGTGCGTGGGAATACGGAAGGGCGAAGCCCGAAGCCGATACAATCATTGCACTTTCAAAATATTTTGACTGCACAACGGATTATCTGCTTGGTTTATCGCCATATGTAAATGAGAATGAAAAAAAGCTGGAATCGGAGAAATTCAAAAAACTTCATGCGGCATTAAAGCCTTTGCGAGTTGAAACTAGGCAGACCTTATTACATCAATTTACGACTGCTCTCACAAATATACCGGGCGACAAAGACCCTAACCATGATGTGGGCGTTTTTTGCTTGACAATGATGTTGATGGACTTAGGAAGGTTATATAATGAGCTAAACAACTTTGAAAAAACTAAGGATACAGATTCGTTAATGGAGCTACTTGGCCCATATTATCGTGCAAGAACAAGCGACCATGTGCGCTTATTTGTTTCGGTAAGGCTCAAAGAAATAGTAGATGGTATTACAAACTTGGAAGCAAAAAACAGTCTTATTACCATATTGCGAACGTATTTTAGTGAAATGAATCTTTACGAGCCACAAGATAATGAGGGTAATTCAAATGTCTAGGCGTAATGCTCAAGGTGGCGGCAGTATTCGCCAGCGTAAAGATGGCACATGGGAAGCACGTTACACTACAGGGCGTGACCCCGGCACAGGCAAACAAGTTCAGAAGTCTGTATATGGCAAAACGCAAAAGGAAGTACGCCAAAAACTAGCCCAAGCTACTGTAGCTATTGACGAGGGTATATATACCGAACCATCAAGGCTAACCGTAGGGGCATGGATAGACATTTGGCTTGAAGAATATGCGAAAAATTCTGTTAAAATATCAACTTTCAACTTGTATGCAAAAACTTGCAAAACACATATAAAACCTAATTTATCGGCTATATCATTAACTGCGCTGAATGCTCCTGCAATACAAAAACTATACAATGACTTGCATAATGGCACGGTCAATAAAGTCGGACTTTCCCCGAAGACAATTAAAAACATTCATGGAGTGTTACACAAAGCCCTACACCACGCTGTAAAAGTCGGGTATATCCGTATAAACCCTGCGGATGCGTGTATTTTGCCACGTATTGTTAAAAAAGAGATAGAACCGCTGAGCAAATTGCAAGTCGCTCAGTTTATGGAAGCAATAGAAGGACACGCCTTCGAAACACTGTACTTGGTTACGCTGCTGACCGGGATGCGCCAGTCAGAAACTCTCGGATTGCGCTGGGAGTGCGTAGACTTCGCAAAAGGTACATTACTGGTAAATGCTCAACTTGTGAGAGATACCAGTAATGGTATGTATTATTTGGACACCACCAAGAGCAATAAGCCACGTTTAATTACCCCTGCTGGTTTTATAATGGATTCACTTAAAAAGTACAGGGTAAAGCAAGATGAGTGGAAGCTATACGCTGGTGATGCATGGAATGACAGCGGATTCGTGTTTACCAATGAACTAGGCGAACATCTAAAGCATTTCACGGTTTATAGGAATTACAAGCGCATAGCTACCGACCTTGGAATTCCATCCTCACGGTATCATGATTTGCG
>WRAH01000071.1 GCA_009780315.1 Defluviitaleaceae bacterium | reverse complement strand
TCATGTCAAGGACGCAGAGTATTTTTTTTGAAATACACCAAAAAAATCTTCCTGCTTTCCTTCACATGACTCACATACAGCGGCTTTCGGTTTTTTATTGTCCACTTGACAGGGGGCATAACAGATTATTGGTTTTGTCGCTTTTTTGTACATAAGTCCATTTATATTTGGGGCAAGGCATATTTTTTTATGAATTGATGAACATGAAATATGAAATCAATCGGGGGGAACGTTTCTTTGTCATTGGTGATGTGTATACTTAAATACACCTTCCTCTATAATTTTATATTCTATGCCTTGCCAGATTACAAAATATTCACTCCACCATTCTATGCTATTCCACCATGCATTTGAACTAAAACTTTGTTTTCGGACAATGTTTGCAGGTATATCTGTATTTCCTAAATAAGTTAGATAATTTTCAGGATATTCTTTTTTCTTGAAAAGACTTAACCACATGCTCATGCAAAGATCCCGTGTTGACATAGGATAATCAAGCGGTAGGATACGCAGTCCCTTTACATCATCTATATTAGGAACTTCGTCAAATAATTTATCAAACACATGCACGCGCATTATAAGCCCGCCAGTTGAAATATATGGTTCCGCATCAATCTGCTGATTTAAGCAAGTTGGGCGTTGGTGAGGACATTTATTGTCAATCAGCTAATCCCAACAGAAGCCATACAGGGCAACATATTTTTAGAGAAACGATACCAAACCCAAGAAAAATGCATGTCAATCATCAATCAAGACTTTGGAAAGGGCATAATAACGCCCCTACCAATGCTCGAAACAGATGTGTATGATGTAAATACCGTTGCTGTTATCGGCTCTAAAATTTATGGGGGTGGTTTAGCTTGAAAACAGTTAATGTAGTTATTTTAAGCGGTTCATGCTGTAGCCCCAACCTTGCAAGTGTAGACGAAAAAATACAAGTACGAATTAAAGAACTTGCTGAAAAAAGCGAATTGGAAGCAATTATAGCCGTTGTTACTATTTCTGCCGCCGCCGTTGGTGGAGTTGTGGACGTGAGCAAAGAGATTGACCAATCTATACGGCATTTAATAGCCGATAAAGGCATGAGTGTTCTGCCTGTAACGCTATTCAACGGAAACATAGCATTTTATGGCGGTTTAGCTTCTGCCACGCTAATAGACGAAAAGTTAAAGGAGTATGCTTGTGACTGATTATACCGACAAGGCTTATTGGGAAAACTTAGTCAAAATGAGCCTTTCACGCTATTCCGTCATGTATGCTTTAAGCCAAAAGCCCATGCACGGATATGATATAAGCAAGTGGGTAGGTGAAACCACAAAAGGTTGCTGCCAACCTACCGAGGGTTCATTATATCCCATGTTAAAAGAGTTTGAAAAAGGGGGCTATGTTTCAAGCCAAGCCCTCACAGTATCGGGCAGAGAAAGAAAAGTATACACGCTTACCGATAATGGATTGCAAGCTCTTAGTATAGGAAAGGAAGTATGGGGAAGTACAGCAGATATAATTCAAACTACAATTCAGTAAAGAGAAGTAAGGGGTTGGAGATTGAGCAATAATCAAACGCACCACGGTCAAAAATCGAAAATACGTTCTTGAAGTTGGTGCTGTTTTATGTTATACTGTAGTTAGGAATTATTTTGTGCGCTGTTATGTGATATTCGCCTGTAAAGGCAGTATTTATATAGTCTACAGGGGGGATTCGCATTGCCTCAACCAGAAACGGAAGCTCGTTATCGTTATTTTTTTAATGGGTTCGGAGGGTTTGCACCAATATATGATGAATCACATATTGGTAGATTAGACGAATATCAAGGTCAAACATATATTCAACTTGCATGTACACAATTGGTTGGGTCAATCAAACCTGGATTTGGCAGTCCAATTTTTGGCGAGATGGAATGTAGTTTGAAGGAACAGGAAAAGAAGCAGAAACAAATCATTGACGAATGGATTGAGTTTTTTATAACAAATCCAAAAGCACTGACAGGGGTTCTTTTTCGGACAGGAATCACGCAGAAATTGTTAGAGGCTGTTTGTCATCAAGAAGAATTAGAAATTCTGCGGATTAAGTGGGGAACCAAGCTGGATTTATCTGTGCTTCAAAATGTTCCTAAATTAAAAAGCCTTTATTTTGATGGATTTCGTTCTCATCTGCCCAATGTATCATTTCTTGATTGCTTGCAAAATTTAAGAGTGTTAAACCTATATTCACTTAATAATATTGAAGATTTTTCGCCACTATATCGCATGAAAAACCTTGAAGAATTGTGTATATCAGGCAAAGCATCTACAAAAGGCAAACGAATCATTTTCACAGACTTGGAATTTCTTGAAAATCATCCGAACTTAAAGATGCTTGGCTGTGGATATGTAGAAATTGAGCGGTTATACACAGTTTCAGAACTTGAAGCGTTAAGACAAAAATTACCCCACCTGCATACCTGTTGCGATTTTTTTACCAGAGCTATTGCAGAGGCATCGAAAGGAAAATATATCATATTATAAGCAAACTGCCTAATAGCAAGCATCAATCTCCCACAGCGTAATACCCCAGATTATGAACAGCCCATAAGAAAGGCATTTTCTAGTCTTTGACTATGGTTTTTTTTATTCCAGATAAGAAAAAACGTCCATATAACGAAATTTACAGTTGACAAAACGCTCCGTGGGATGCTTGCCTTGCCGCTGTTATAGTTGGTTAAAGGCATTGTAAGTTTTGATTTCAGTTGGCTGACCCACGGTAGTGCTGGTTAGCTGGTTGCCGTTGGGTGGAAGGTGATGGATGCCGTCCCTATGCGTTTCTTTTATTCGAGTAAAGAACCGAAAGGCGGTAGCAAATGGATCATTATGGTTATACAATGATTGAAACGTCAGGGAGATTTGTTTTTCCTCCGTCAGTAAGACATGATTTAGGGATAGCAGGGGGTAGTAAAATCGTACTACATCCTGTGGAACACTTGGTCATAGCAAAGTGCGTAAGAACGAAACCAACGCCCTATGCTATTATGACTACCTTTGACGATTCTGGTGCGATAATCATTCCTGCTGGACTAATGAATAAACAGAGATGGAGCCAGAGAAAGACACGGCTTGACATCTATCGCAATGGCAACACCTTGATATTAACTCATGTATACTGATTTAAAAAAGTGGAACGGCTACACTAACCTGCACAAAAAAGATAAGGTCATGTTAAAATAAATCCCTAAAGGAGGAAAACACATGACCTTTGTCCACTTTGAAAGCACAATATCCTCAAGTATTTGAAAAGTTTGTGGTTAAAAAGCCATCAAGCCCACGATTCACTGTAAAGAGAGCTAAGAAAAAAGCATCTTAATTGACGTGTGATGAAGTAGGGTA
>WRAH01000070.1 GCA_009780315.1 Defluviitaleaceae bacterium | reverse complement strand
AGTGTTGCAGGAGGGATTGTGGGTGGGGTTGCAGGGGTACATGCTTATAGAAACCCACCCCCAAGCCGTGCAGGCAATGGACAAATCCGACCCAAACCACCCAGCAATCCTGCCAGCAGTCCACCATCCCCGCCCCCTCATACTGGCGGTCATGCCAACACAGGTACAGGTACAGGGCAGGACTTTAGCAGAAACTTTGAGAATCACATGGTTGCATTAACAGAAACACAAAATGAGATTGCCAGACAACAAAGGGCTTTAAGGTCTGCTGGGTCAAAGGTGGTTACGGCACAAGACTTATATGACAGCTTACGTCAAGGAGAGGATTATCACTGGCTTTTGATTCGTCATCTTCTTGGGCTTCCTTATCATGCCTTAACAAACCAAGAGTACCTTGCTTTGGCTGTTTTGTTTGCCAGTTTGGAAGATGAGTATATTGGACGCTTCCTTAGTTATTTTGTTGATGAAGTGGATTCCTTTAGATTAAATGAGTTTCAATTATCAGGGACATCCATGGAGCAACGCATACAAATACTGTCCCAGTTTTATGACTTTACAGATAATGAACGGCATAACATGGCTATGGGTATCATGCCCTTGACCGCATGGGAACTTTGTCCGAATAAAACCAGAATGCTTCATTCTTTATTGTATCTTGTGCAAGGTGAAGATAATTTTCAAACCATCCAACAACGTCAAGTCATCTTGCTTAGTTTGCTAGACCATACATCACCCACTTTAGAAACCATGCCAGTCATAGGCGTTGACCAACATCACAGCCACTTACTCATAAGCCGTCAAGGTAGCCGACCAACCATTCGTGTCAATGTGGAGCATAGAAACGCCCGACTTGAAGTCATTACCGCAGAGAGCCGATATGGTGCAGTTGTTTTTCCTTCTCAATTGCCTAATAGACCTATTGGTGTCCTTATGCCTGATAACCCTGGCACGACACGGGAATGGTTTGGACTGAATGCTCGGGGGTGGAATGTTATCCCTACTTCGGATGTAACTACTGCACATGATATTGTAAACCGCCATTTAGACCGCTTTCATGTCAATGTATTTACAGTTGTACCTACGCCTACATCATCATTTATCACTTCAAATGTAAGAGACGAACTTGCAGGAATAGGCATTGGAGCGATACCTGTAGCAGGGCCAGTAATCGGCCCGATTGTGATGGGTACGGTTAGCACCATTAGGGATATTGTTGAGCAACAGCACGCACAGCGCGAATCACAACGTCAATTGGAATCTGCTAGAGTAATAACAGACGCACTAAGGGACATATCAGTAGCCAACCAAATACCTATGGATTTTATATTGGAATTGCAGGATAACCATTTTGTGCGTGTTCATGTTAATGAAATCCCTCATCTTACTCAAGCACATATTGATGTTATCAATTATCATGGACATTTTAGCCATTTGGAGCATGGGCTTACTATTGACTACTTGCTTAATAATTTAGCTTCTATACATGCTTGGTGGGTTGGGTTTAATGATTCAGATGAAGGAATAGCGGAGCGAGAACGCATCCAAGAAGATTTTAATGAGATATCACATCCAAGGAGACATGATTGATGCGTAAATTTATTTCAATGTTAATATTGTGCTTTATTGCAGTATCAATGACAGGTTGTCAAAACCAATATGAAGAGGAGCGATTGAGAATGGAAGCGGAGCAAAGACAAATGGAACAGTCTTTAGTAAGACAAAGACTATATGCTAGTCTAATGAGATTTGAAAGTCATTTGCTTTGGAATGAATCGACATGGATTCATTTTGACCGACATCCAGTAGATATGGAGATTATATTTGTGACATCAGAGGAAGCAGCAACAGGATTTGGACTTCCGCTGAATATAGCAATAGGATGGCCGTCTGTTTTTGCATTAGGAGTAATGGAAGAGATAAACAATACAGAAGCCGAATGGAGTGCTATACTAAAAGAACATGAATTATCTTTTGAATCCTTTGGATTATCTATGCCCCTTACGGTGGAGGATTTAGTTGATAATTGGACTGGGCTTTATGATTTACTTCTTTTTGAAACAGCTTTGGAGTTACGACAAGCGGTTTTTAGGCAAGTAGGTACTGATTCTTTGCAAGCGCGCCAAGAAGCCGATATAATAAGAATATTGCTGTTTCCGGGATATTTGAATCGTTTAAACAGATTGCTTGAGGGACGAGAAATGGGAGAAGATGATTTAGCATTACTAAATGAACGTCGCGAAAGGTCTGGTAGAGAAACTGTCATGATGGAGGATTTGCCCACTTTTCCTATCACAGAAGAAGATATAAGAAACAATCCTTGGCTTATTCGAGATACTTCCATGATTATGATGACCGAAGAGGAACGACAATATCCTATCTTTACCCCAGAGAATTTACACCGTTTATTCATGGAAGCACAGGAAGGGGAACAGCAATGAAAAAATACCTACCCATAGGTTCAGTAGTTTCATTAAAAGAGACAGAAAAAATGCTAATGATTACTGGCTTGGCACAACAAGAAGCCCAAACCGAAAAAGTGTGGGATTATAGTGGAGTATTTCATCCAGAAGGCATGATGACTTCTGCCAACATGCATTTATTTAATGCAGATGAAATTCAAACATTGCACTTTGTAGGCTTTCAAAATCAAGCATGTATACGATTTCTTAATGAAATAGGCAATATTGAAAGCTATACGCCCCCAAGCCGTTTTAAACCCAGTGATTGGGGCAGTATGTAGTCACATGTTTCTGTAAAATAAAACAAACACCCCCTGATATCACTTTGGTGTACTTCACCAAGGATAATCAGAGGGTGTTTGTTTTTTAGAGACAAAGCAAAAATTTGGTTGCATTTTCTTGACGAATCAAGTAGAATGTACTCACTTCTATTTTTAATAGGGAGTAGTGACCATGTGGTTCTCGCAATCCACATGGCGAATGCAAGGTAGCGGGTTACGTCACCTACACATCCACGGAATTTCACCGCCACTACAGCGGTAAGTTTATCATTATTTCGCCTTTATTTCAATGGGGGGCGGGTATTGGTATGGTGTTGTAGATGGCGATAATAAAGCATTTATTTTAATGTTTTTTGTGATTAAAAAATTTCAAGGGTGTGTGGGTGACGACAGGAGTTTTGTCGTCCCTTGCACGCCCTTTTTTAATGCTGAACACCAGAAAAACTTACCGACGTTAGATGAGGTCTAGTTTTTCGGTGTTAAGCAGCCCTTAAATAGGCGCAGTTCATTTTTTCATGGAAGGAGGTGTAGAATCTAAGTTTGTTGCATTATCACTTAAACAAAATTTATTTTAGAAGGAGTTGCAAAAATGTTTAACTTTCTATTAACACTAATTCAGCCACTATGTATCT
>WRAH01000069.1 GCA_009780315.1 Defluviitaleaceae bacterium | reverse complement strand
GTAGAACCAACCAACTTAAATGCTATGGAGCGTGGAGACGAAGGTGTTTCCCTTGAAAGGGCAAGAAGACTAGCCAATGCCCTTGGCGTAACCCTTGATTACTTCTTTGGTGACGATACCAAAATATTAGAAGAAGTAGACCCTTTTCTTCAAACGATAAAAGCTTGTACTTCATCCCTGTCCAAAGAAGCCAAAAATACTATAGTCAAACTTATAAAAGTCTATGTTGATAGTCTCTAACTAAATTGCAGACACACAACAACGAAAGCCCCCCTGATATCACTTTTAAAATGTGATATCAGGGGGGCTTTCGACATTTTATAAACTTAGATTAGAATTTATGGTTATCTTAAACTTTTTTAACTGCCGTTGCAACTGCGTCGGTTACTTTTTTATCTAACGCACTGGGTATAATGCATTCTGGGGAAAGTGCCTCATCTGTGATATAGTCAGCTATGGCTTTTGCTGCTGCAATATTCATTTCGTCTGTAATTTCTGGAGCGCGGGCATCTAACACGCCGCGGAAAATTCCTGGAAAGGCTAGGACGTTATTGATTTGATTTGGAAAATCACTGCGCCCTGTACCTACAATATATGCACCTGCTTCTTTTGCAAGGTCGGGCATAATTTCAGGGGTAGGGTTTGCCATGGCAAACACCGCAGATTTTTCTGCCATAGAGCGTACCATATCGGCAGTCACACAGTTAGGGCCTGACACGCCAATAAATATATCCGCGCCTTTCATTGCTTCTGCTAAATCGCCTTTGATTATATGGGGATTCGTGGCTTCTGCTAATACTGTGTGTGCAGGGGTTAGCCCCTCTTTGCCGCGGTATATTGTGCCGCTTCTATCGCACACAATGATATCTGCAAAACCCGCTTTTGTGAGTAAATTGGTTATTGCTGTGCCAGCCGCCCCTGCGCCATTCACCACCACTTTAATTTTTTCAGGTTGTTTGCCTGTTAGACGAAGAACATTGTTTACAGCAGCAAGGGCAACGATAGCTGTACCATGTTGATCATCATGAAAAACTGGAATGTTTAAGCGTTCTTTTAGTTTGCGCTCAATTTCAAAGCAACGTGGTGCAGAAATATCTTCTAAATTTATTCCGCCAAAACTACCTTCAAATAGGGCTATTGCGTTTACGATTTCATCAGGGTCTTTTGAACCTACACATAATGGAATTGCATCTACATCCCCAAATTTTTTAAATAGTGCGGCTTTGCCCTCCATGACAGGCATTGCGGCAAGTGGCCCAATATCGCCTAACCCAAGCACGGCTGTACCATCTGTAATCACCGCAATCGTGTTCCAACGGCGAGTAAGTTCAAAACTCTTAGATGGGTCTTTGTGAATTTCCATACAAGGCAAAGCTACGCCTGGGGTGTAGGCTAGTGATAAGTCGTCTTTATTATCCAGCGGAGAGCGTAAACCTATTTCAATTTTCCCCCGCCACTCATAGTGTTTTGCAAGTGCTTTTTCCATGATTGCGTATGCTCCTTATAGATTTTCACCCATCCGTGTCATTGTATCAGGGTCTAAGATTTTTCTTAAATTTTCTTCTCCGCCCAGACGGCTTATAATGCCCTCATCTTTAAGGCATAGTTCAAGAATGGTCATTTCTTCTTCACGGGCAACTTTTGCAATGGCGGCAGAACGTTCATATCCAATATACGGCGCAAGTGCAGTACAAATTGCGGGGCTTTGCTCTACATAGGCTTTGATACGGCGGCGATTTGCTTCGCTTAGGGTAATACGCTTAACACAACGCTCACCAAATACACGGAAGGCATTTTTCATCATGCTGACAGACTGAATCAAATTGTAGATAAGCACAGGTTGCATGACGTTTAGTTCAAATTGTCCCGCTTCAGAAGCAAGACTAATCGTAAGGTCGTTTCCAATGACTTGAAAAGCCACTTGGTTAATCAACTCTGGCAAAATAGGATTTGCTTTATCAGGCATGATGGATGAGCCTGGTTGCAGTTTTTCCAGCGTAATTTCGCCAAATCCACAGGCTGGGCCAGATGTCATCATACGCAGGTCATTAGCAATCTTGGACATGTTTACCATGCATATTTTCAGCGCGGCAGAAACTTCTGTGAAGCAATCCGTATTTTGTGTGCCATCTACCAGACTTTCTGCACGGCGCAACTGCTCAAAACCTGTGATTTCACGCAAATGGGCGATAACTTCTTTTATATACGTTGGGTTTGCGTTTAGTGCCGTTCCAACGGCTGTTGCACCTAAATTGACTTCGTATAAATAATTTCCTGTTTTGCTAATCCGCTCAATATCCCGTTGAATGACGCGCCTGTAAGCATCAAACTCTTGCCCTAGGCGAATAGGCACTGCATCTTGTAAATGTGTGCGCCCCATTTTCACCACCGAGTCAAACTCTACGGATTTTTCACGGAAAATTTCACACATAGTCGTCATAGATTCTAAAAGCTCGTCCAATAATTTGCGAATGCAAACACGTGCGGCTGTTGGAATAACGTCATTGGTAGACTGTGACATATTGATATGGTCATATGGGGAAATAATTGCGTCTGTACATTTTTCATACCCCATTGCTACAAGTGCAATATTTGCAATGACTTCATTTGCGTTCATGTTAATGGAAGTACCTGCACCACCCTGAATAGGGTCTACCACAAACCATTCATGATAGTACCCATCAATTATCGCATCACATGCATCTAGTATATGTGGAAAAATACCTGATTGCTTCAACTCTAAAGCTTCCCTATTTGCCATTGCCGCCGCTTTTTTTACTTTAGCCAATGCAACAATTAAATCTGGGTGAAGTTGATAGTTTGTAATGGGAAAATTTTTTACTGCACGTTGTGTGCTAATTCCGTAATATGCCCCAGGCGGAATAATGACCCGCCCCAGTGAGTCTTCAAGTGTTTTGCCGTGCTTTGCAGCCATGCTGACACGCTCCCTTATCGGTTAATATATTCGTGTATAAGTTGACAATGTATATTATAAAAGCAGGACACCAAAAATGATACCCTGCTTTTAAAAATGTTTGAAATTTTTATATCTTATTTGGCTTTATCAATCAGCTCAAACCGTTCAAAAACCAATAACATATCTTCGGAAAATTCCAATCCAACTTCCTCTAGTTCAATCGTAAAATGTTTTTTGTGTCCATTCCACCAGTATTCAAAGGTTAAATCACCTTCGCCCTCTGCAAGTGCAAGTGCTTCCGGCACTTCGTTCATTTTTATTATCTGAACTTCCGTGGTTCTAATGATTGCCACTGGTTCGTTTTTACTGTTTAAAACAATGGTATACGTATCAACTGTAGGCAGTGGTTGATTTTCTATTTCATACAAAACGTATGCACTGCATGTGGCTGTTTTCTTACCATCAAGAATTAACTGGGACAATTCATCTGCGTGACACTCAAAACCAAACTGCTCGGCAACTACTGATGTTGGCTGTACTTTGCCTTCCCAAAATTTATTCCAATATAACTGTGCTTTTTCATTCATATTTGTCTCCATTCCGCCGCCTCCGTTGGCGGCACAAATAATTTATGAAAGCGATACAGGCCGCAATCAGTTGTGTTAAAATAGTGATTGAAACAGCGGTAAACATCAAAGCACGTGG
>WRAH01000068.1 GCA_009780315.1 Defluviitaleaceae bacterium | reverse complement strand
CAGACGGTTTACGTCATGGAAAAACAGTCAATGGGTTTACCACAACCCATGTGTGGAACGGCTCAAACATTGTGCTGGAGCGTAATCATCATGGTGGGGTGGTGAACCGATTTGAAAGAAGCCATAGCGGACGGCTCATTAGAAGTCTGCACCATGGGTGGTATATTCACAATATAAGAGGGGATGTGGTGCAAAGGGTTGACAATCGTGGAGGTATTCTGCACACTTATCAATACAGTGCTTTTGGTGTAGAGCAAAGTCCAGACGAGCGCAACACCAATCCATTTCGCTTTGCTGGTGAGTACTATGATTGGGAGACTGGCACTTACTATCTTAGGGCTAGACACTTTAACCCAAGAACCGGCAGATTCTCTCAACCTGACCCTTTTTGGAGTGTTCATAACTTCCAAAACGGCAGATATGCCATCATGCAAAGTGCTAATCTTTATGCTTTTGCCGTCAACAACCCTGTCAGGTGGATTGACCCTAGCGGCTTGTTTATTCGGGACGCTTTGAATAGTATTTCTAATGCAGTTGCTAATATTGCTTCGGCTGTTAGAAGTTCCTCTGGGTCTGGCAGTTCTTCTAGTTCTAGAAATTCTTTTATTAGTAATCTTTTTTTTGGAGGAAATATTGGGTCATTAGATACACATGATGCAAGCATCATTGATGGAGGAGGTTTTGCCAGCGGTGCAGTTTATGAATTGGGGAGAGGATGGAGAGTACGAATTGAAAGAGGGGTTTATCCGAACACTCAAAGGCATGTTCATATATATAATGGACGACAGCATTGGTCACAAAATGAGGATGGTTCTCCACACGATAGAGGTGGAAATTCTCCAGGAAATCCACCGAATCGAGTTTTAAGAGATTTGAAAGATAGGACTGGATGGGATTGGATTGAAAGGCAAAATAATTGGATTAGTCAAATAGCGATAACAAATATTTTTACTGATGGTGGTAGTTTTACTGAAGTGGTGTTCCCAAGTGGTACAGTAGCATATAGCCCACATATTTGGGGCATTATGCCTAGGCTATCTACAAACACTTTAATTAGTCTATATTTAAATGCATCTTTTATGAGTCCGAGTGGATTCCATTTACCATATCCGATTTTACCGATTCCAATGCCTGTTCCAATACCAGCACCAATGCCTATGCCTATTCCAACATTTGCAAGAAGATTTTGGTAATGCTTAACTTACTTAAAAGTGTTACCATGGAAGCCTTACAAGCATTTTTCTAAAATTATTTATAGGGGATGATAATGTGAAACGAGCGTCACGAGCGCAGCAAGTTATGGATATATATATTCATGTGGAAGAGCATGTGACTATTTTTTCAGGGATCAAGTTCGCTGATTTCATTGAATGTACGGCAATTTCAATTGAAAATATGCTTTTACTTAAAGCGAATTATGTTGGAAAAAAACATTTTCGTAAGTTTGAACTTTTAGAGGGAATGGATGATATATCTGAATTGTTACGTGAGGATATATACAACTATGGGGATTTTTGTTTTGTTGACTATATAAGTACTGAATCAGTCAATCGATTAAGTAATGAGCAAATTGCTGAGTTGCTTTATTTAGCACATATTTTTGAGCCTCTGAAATCACCATTTTTTGAGGTATTACAAAATAAATTTGCCTATTTATCCCATGATAATGGATGGTATTGTAAGCTATTCTGCAAGGAATGGCAGATTTCAGTTTCAATATTGCTTAATAAACTTCAAAAGAATATCCAGACAGCTGTTTGCAACAACGAATATACGTTACCAAAGAACTTAATTGAGATAATACAAAAATCAGTAATGAGTGGATTGCTCGTTTCAGTAGATTTGTCAAAGAAACAACGAAAAATGTGTACAATAAAGCTTTATGAAGTTGGAAAGTATGAAAATCCAGATATTTTATTTAATACAATAAAACGTGATAAGCTTCCCACTTTGTTTGAAATAAGCTTAATCAATTAACTGCGGAATATACTCTAATAATTATATGGAAGATTTATGTTTTCGACAGGCGTAAATATGAGTATCTTGATTTTTAGTGAGAAAGAGTGACTTAAAGGAGTGATATAAATGGGAACATGAGGTCATGAACTATACGACAATGATATTACTTGCGACATTCGGGATTCGTACATTGAATTTTTGCAAGATAAAGTAAGCGATAAAGATGCTTATGATAAAATTTTGGAGTTGTATCATGAGTGTATTGGAGATGAAGATGATGAACCTCTTTTTTAGTATGCACTGGCAGATACTCAGTGGGGAGTTGGTCGATTAACGGCAGAGGTAAAGGAACAGGCTTTGAATTGGATTGAAAATGATGGTGGCGTATCTCTTTGGGAGAGAAGTGATACTGATAGTTCTAACTGGATAAAAACGCTTAAAAAACTAAAAATAAAGCTAGAAAAAACTATTCCTTCCAAGAAAAGAATACGAAAGCCAGTTGCAGTCAATCAAAATTTATGGAATATGGGCGATGTGTATGCTTATCAGTTTCACACAGAAGAGTCAAAATTAGATGAAGTATATGGAAAACATATACTATTTCAAAAAATGGGTGAAGGGCAGCACTGGCCAGGAGGAATAGAGTCTCTTGCAGGAGATAGTACTATGCGGATACATGTATTTGATAGACTATTCGATACTATTCCTACGATAGAGAGTATAGGAAATGTTCGGCTATTACCGCTTGGATACCCATGTGAAGATAATAACCTTTGTATGAGTAATTTTGTGGAATTATCTGCAAAAAGGGAATATCCTGTTAAGCACCTTACTTATATAGGGAATATGCCTATTCCTTCTAATAAGTTAATGATTAGACGTGGCACACCACTAATGTGGACACGTATTGAACCGCAGTGCCGTTTTTCACTACAACTTTGGCAAGGTCGGGAATATGAAACTTTGGAAGATGGTGTCTTCCGATATATACATGACGACATATATGACCCAGAATTGTCACGATTGCCTGAATATAAACAGTTGTAATTTACAGGAAAATTGCAAGTACGAACGCTTAGGCGTGAACATGGATTTCCCAGAAGAACTACTTGGTATTGGTGGTATGTATGATGAATATATTTAAGATTTCTGCTTGCATTTTTATTATTATGATTTTGTTCATAGGGTCTTCGTGCAATAGAGTAGAGCCAGAACCAAGAAATGCAAGGATACTGATAGCCACACATGGAATGCTGGGTTTTAATACGCTCATTCAACTTGATGATAACATGCTTATTGTTACTTTATTTAGCTTTGATGAAAGAAGTTCAATGTTTGAAAGTATTGGCACTTTTGATGATACTTTGCTTGAAGATTTTTTTACTCAATCCCCTTTAATTAAAAATATAATGGGTTTTATAGATAGGGGGATTGCTCGTGACGCTAATAATGCAATGATTGTAGTTCCAGTTAATCGAGGCATTATTGAACAAGTAGAAACAGAACTTTCACAAGCGCAGTTAGAAAATGTGTGGATGCTCATTGAAAATATTGTGCAAAATGAACCAGACATGGAGTTTAGAACAGTGCCATTTATTAGGGGTTCTCCTACCTATGTATGGGCAATGATTGATGACAATATGTATTGGAGTTGGAGTTATCCTTCTGATTATTTTGACTATCTCACCAGAAGCGAACGGCGTGAAGAAGAACAACGGATTGCACCATTCATCAATCGTGATTTATTAAGGTTAGTCGCTGAACTCAATCATCTGTCACAACATTCAACACATCCTACGCAATGGTAGCAATAGATTCATAACGAAACGACCATCCCATTCCATGACGGCAGAAGCATAACATATTTAGGATTTCATGTTTACCAATCCATAAAAAATATGCTTTGCCCCAAATATAAATGGGCTTATACAAAAAAGCGACAAAACCAATAATCTGATAAGCTCCCCTCAAAGTAGACAGTGGAAAAAAACCACTGGAGCAGAGAGGGGAGTTTTTCGGTGAGCAAATTCAAATTCAGTCTTGAAACAAAAATGGCAGTAGCCGAAGCGTATGTCACAGGAAAAGCATCAGCACTGCAATTAGTG
>WRAH01000067.1 GCA_009780315.1 Defluviitaleaceae bacterium | reverse complement strand
CAATAAAAAACAAAAGCTTCCAAGAAAGCCTTGGAAGCCTTGATAACCCACATGTACGCGAAATGATTCGAACACTCGACCTTCTGATCCGTAGGAAGTTACTATGATTTTTAATTTTGCTGGACTAATCAGTTAAAAGTAGGATATAATAAAAACAAGACCAGCGCGTTAACGCTAGTCTTGCTTAAAACATTTGCAACCGCTTGTCGGTGGCTCAAGTCACTTGCTTAAAATTTAAGGCAAATAGCCGTTACCTTGGACGAGGACGGCTATTTTTGCGTTTGCTGGGCTTTTTATTTCCGCAACAACAACATTTGCGATATGCAAGATATAAGCCGATAAGTGTCATCAGCAGAGTTACTATCTCATATATGCTCATAGCCTCACCCCCTTTCGGGTGTGAGCCAACCGTCCACGATTGCACGTCTATTATAGCATTTTTAAACCTAATTTCAAATTTTATAAAAACATATGGACTAATCAGTTAAAGGTAGGATATAATAAAAACAAGACCAGCGCGTCAACGCTAGTCTTGAATGTTACATGCAACCATTACGGTTGGGCTCACATTACTTGTAAAACTTTATTACAACTGCCGCTTACCTGTCCGTTGGCGGCTTTTTTGTTGTTTGCTGCATCGTAAACAGTAACAATCACATTTGCGTCGCCTTGTCACATACCCGTATGCTACAAAAAGTAGCATAAAAAATTCATAAGCAGTGAATTCAAGCATAGTATCACCTCCTTGTTACAGAATCATTGGAGGTGAGCCACAACCGCCACGGCTGCATGTCCATTATAGCACTGTTTTAACAAACTACAATGCGCGGTCAGCTGGTCATGTTGTTTCAGCATAAAAAAATCCCTGTAAATACAGGGGTTCTTCATGTTTGCATTTTATCTTTTTTTATTTAAATTTTAAAGACATAGAAAAATAACATAATCATCTTACATATTTTCTTATTCTTTTTAGAGCAAACTCTATACATATAAGAACAATAACAATCCAAAACACAAATGAAGATACGAGCATTCTTCCCAAAATTACAGTACCTTGTAAAAAATTAGCAATAGCAGTTTCTGAAAGTTGCAAATCCTGTATCCATTGTAAATCCATTATCATATCCCCAATAATCATTTATTAAACAACGGAATGACTTTTCTCTAAAGTATCTGTTGTATCCGTAAGCCCCAAAAGCCAATCAGCTCTAACCCTATAATACATAGTGATTTTTGCCAGTGTCTCAAGGCTTGGTTGTAGTTGACCTAACTCATACTTGGCTAAAGTGCTTCTAGGTACCTTTAGTGCTCTTGCAACATCTAACTGGGACTGTCCTTTTATTGTACGCGCAAGTTTCATCTTTTGCGGAAAGTCCTTGGTTCTTATTTTTATACCATCCCAATTAGATTCAGGCTCGAAGCCGTGAAATTCATGCAGACCATTTCCTATTAGGAAATCTGTGGAGACACCATAGAAGTCTGCAAGCATGGCAAGCGTTTCTAAATCTGGTTCTCTTTTTCCTGTTTCATAATGAGACAAATTTTGATGATTTATTTTTAATTCTTGTGCAACTTCTAATTGAGTAAATCCATGTGATTTTCTCAATCCTTTTAACTTGTATTGAAATGACTCACTATACATAAATTTCAACCTCTTGCTTATCCTTGTTTAATTTCAACATAAATGAACACTGTTTTACGTTCAATTTTGTAGAATAAAACAGTTCAAATATGTTGAATTTTATTATACAATACTATCCATTATATCCCCAATATAATCCCCTATGCTTGAGAGGGGCAAACCTCCATCCCAGACTTATTTAATTTCCATCCAGCAACATCAGGAAGGTTGATTATACAAATGATTCCACTAATTAAGAAAATCATAAACATAGCCATGCCTGGTAGATTTACTGCTTTCTGCCTTGGTGTGTGTTTATCAATAGGGATAATACCATCAATTAATAACATTCATAGTGTTAATCATGATCATGTACTTATCATGTTTGCTTATAGACTAGGTGGCTATTTGGGAATTATCACAGGTTCGATTTTATTCATTCTAGTTATTGCTTTATTTCATTATCTTGCAGATCGTTTTTTTAAGCTTCGAAGAAAAACCGCAAACCAATGCGAAATCTCCGACACCCACGCACCACAAGAATAACCACGGGCTACTGACACAGTAAACGCGAGGTAACGTATCCGAAAGCATTGCAAACGCGAAGCGTGTTGTCGGCGCGGTAGCGTCGGAAGGCTTCGTGGTTACGGAAGTAGAGTACCGTCAGCCACAAACCCCAGCGCGACGCGCAAACCCCAGCCAACACACGGTACAAACCGCGAACGTACATGCAAAACTGCACCAAATATACCGCGCCTGTCATTAACCGCAGTTAAAGTATAGCTTTCGGCGGTTGGTATAGATAAGAGCCACGATAGGAGAGACATGCAATGAACAAAGGTTTTTGTCCAAAATGCAAAATTCCACTAGATAATATGGACTTCAGCAAAGATGGAAGCAGTGGTCAATGTTTAAACTGTGGTCACATACTCTCCCCCAAGCACCAAGCCTATGGGCATAAAATACCCCCCCTAACAGAAAGGAGATTCAAAAATGACACAAAGATGTTTGTTGTTATCCGCCAACACCTACAAAATGAATGAAACCAAAGACGAAGAAGGCAACGTGACCAACCCAGCAAGGTCAGGGCTAACCGTTTGGTACTATCCAGTAGATTCCTTGGCAGACACAACCAATCCACGCAATGATGGCACTATCTCCAAGGGTACACCTCCTATGCAAGCTTCTTTTCAGCAAATCGAAGTAGCTGACAATCTCGTTGCAGTACCAGGTGTATATGACTTCAAGATGCAGATGCAAGCCGTTTCACAAAAAAGCAGTTATGGTGGCAGAACAACCAGTAAGATGATTCAAGCCATTGTACCTGTAGACATTAACTACGTAAGCGAAGTCCGTCTGACAGTGGACAAGCCCAAAGCCAGTTAAGTATCCAATCGCGATGAAACCAGACAACCGCGACAAGTTTATATTGTTAATTCTAATCATTGTATTTTTAGCAGCTATATTCATGTTAGTAACAGAACACACAAACATAATAAACGCCGCTGAAATATCAATGCCCTTAGCAAGCCCAATGGAGAGCGACCTAAGCAACATAGAAGATACGCTAGGCTATATATTGTTAAACCTCACTTATAGCAATATCAGTCTAATCTACCCAACAATAGTTGAGCAAATGGAAATCTTACGAATTACTCAACTGTGGCAAATATCCCTAAGCGCACTAAACGCAGGTTTTCTACTTGTACTAATCTTTGCAATTGTATGGAGTAAAACAACATGATAACCACAGAAAGCATGATAATCACAGAAGAAATCACCCAAGTACTATTCATGTCATTCGGGGCGGCATTCCTGTCAGGGTTTACTGTATTCTTCATATCTTGGGGAATCGTTTCCGCTCTTAATGTATATAAAAAACTCTTATGAAAGGAGCTTCTAATTTATGTTTTTTAGTACAGGTTTAAGCACAGGTTTAAGTAGTTTTGTAGCCCCTATGTCATCAGGTCTAGGTTTTGACGTTATACAACCAATAACAGATGGTATGAACACACTGGTCACACAAGTGACAGGTATTATTGGTGTAGTAGCCCCAGGCGCAATCGGTATCACTGGTGCAGTAATGGCAATTACTTTAGGCATTAGAGTTTTCCGTTCATTGGTTCGCTAGTCTTAGTTCGCTAACCAATGCAACGTTAAACATGATGAGGGTGTATCCCCTAAATACACCCTCAATACATAACCATCCTAGAAAATAGGGTAACTAGGAGAGACGTATGAAGAACATAATCAAAAGAAGCACAACAATAATCATTGCTATAGTCATCATCATAAACATTATTTCAACACCTAGTGTTTTTGCTATGATGCATGAATACGCTAACTATGATAATTACTCTAAATTCATAGATACCAACCCCGTTTTTGAAGCATGGCATTCCAACGAGTTTATAACCATAGCCCCCGTTTTTGGTACATCCATTGCATATCAAATGTTAGAGGGTTTGCTCATTAGCTATGGACTAAACCAGCAGCAAAGCGTACCTTGGCCAGATATTCCACATTTAGAAGATGCAGGACGCGCAACTGCACAACATCTGTGGCATGTTTTTAATCACCCATACGCTTGGAAT
>WRAH01000066.1 GCA_009780315.1 Defluviitaleaceae bacterium | reverse complement strand
TTTTCTTGTCCTGATTGATAATCTTGATAACTTTATTGCTTTGTGTGGTTTCAGTAAAATTTCTACTGTAGAAGCTCTTTTTCCTAAGGCTATGGAACTTGGTGTTTGTTTTGTTGTTACAGGTAACTTTAAGGTATTTAGTAATCTTGCAAACATTCTTAAAGGTTCTCAATCGGGTTTGATTACCGATACCCCTAATGACCATCATTCTGTATTTTCAATGCAAGCAATCCATGGGTATATGCCTGTTGTAGATATAGGTTTCTTGTATCAACGGGGTAAATATAGAAAAGCAAAATTACCATTCATAAAGGAGGACACAAATGGAAGTGTTAGTGAAATATGATGAGGTATACAGCAAAGTAGCTGAACTTAGACATCAAGTAGAATTTAGAATCCAAGAAGCAAAAGGAAGACACCAGCAAATTCAACACACTTTAAATGAAATGGATGGTAGTACCAATATGACCACCATTGAATCTATGATAGAAAATGAAAAAAGAGCAGAGATGGCAGTAGATACACTCTGTAGTTTGTTATCCTTTATCAATGATGCGGCTCAAAAAATTCAGCTTCATGAACTGATGATTAAGCAAATGTTTTTATCTAACCTATCATAAAATCTAAATGACAGAAAGGACAGGTGAATGATACATGCCAGACGGGTTTTTAGGTAAACCAGCCTTTACGTATTTGTCACTGGTGGAAGAAATACATGCTATGGCTGTCAGCATAATCAGCCAATCACCAGCCAGCGCACCTATCGAACCAAGAATTATACGGTTGCCATACACATCATCAGACGCAAATATTGGTAGTTACAGTCTTGGATATGGCAACTCGGGTAATATTGTGGCAAACCAAGGCAAGTACTACGACACTTCATTTGAAGCCTATCGTATAGATGATGACCTTGGACGGTTTATTTATAGTGTAACCAGAGAAATAGACATCATGTGCCAAACCATATTTAAAATGCCTACAGCTGTACCCAGAATCTTGGATATCAGCAATGAGATACGCACCAGTTTAGATGAATTTATTATACTCACAGACGATACAACCAAACATATACGCAGATATGCAGATGATATGGCTGTGGTGGGGGGCAATGGAAGCGCAGATTTTACTACATTTATATGGAACGAATCTGGGGCAGAGCATGTCAGGGCTAGAAGTGAAGCTGCTCTGCGGGAGCAAGCGGATGAACTACGACATGCTTCAACCAAGTTTCAAATACGGGCTGATGAACTCATAGAAGAAGCAGAGCGGATAGAAGCCCGTTTACCCATACAAAAAGCCATTACCCATATTGTATGGAGAGAGTACAGGGATGATGAGGGCAATGAGCAGTCTTATCAAGACAGTGAAACAGAATGGGTGACAGACCATCCTGCCACTGCCGAAGCCCGCGCCCAAGCACAGGCGTTAAGAGAAGAAGCTAGAGCGTTACGCCGTGTGGCATTAGAATTTGTTAGGGTTGCGAATCACTTAACAGACGCAATTGCCACGACCAATCACAAGTTTCATCAAATGCATCAAGAAGCCATAGCCATAGACACAAGGTCTGCATCTACCATGGATTACTTCAAGCAGGGCATGGAAGCATTTACACGGAGGATGCAAGGCATTAGAGACAGCTTTAGCATGAGTAGCACGACTTCACCCGAACTTATGGACGCGAAGTTCGATGCAAAGTCATCTAAACATGTCAATCTCGACTTTTTTACGGATACTTGGAATATGATTCATGGCACAAAACCCCTCCCCACGGGCTTTAAAGTATCCAATGGGGTGACCCATTCAACTGCACCATGGGCATTAGGACTGGGTGTAGGTAATCCTATGAAAACAGGTTATGTGTCCATAAGCACACATACGTCAACAGGGTTATCACAAGAAACAGCATCTCAAGTAGGCAACACTTTAGATATGTCTCTGGCAATTCAACAGTTTGGTGCATGGAATACTGCTATGGTCAAAGCTTCATTTATGCAAAATGCACAAATGAGTGCCATTGGTACATCAAATCAGCAAAACATCAGCGGTGGTTCTGTGAATAGTCAATTCAATCATACTGCAATAAATGGTATCTCTGCGGGTTCGTTAATGTCTAACCATACATCCCCTTGGGGTTCAGTTATGACTTCCAACGAGGGATTAAACACAGGTTCAGTGTTGAGCGCAAACATGACACAGTTTGACTTTTCAAGGATTCCTCAACACAGCAGAGCATCCTTTACAGCCAGATATCACAACGCACACAGTCCAAATGGTGTATCTGTTGGTGCAATACTCGGTATTTCATCAAGCGCAGCAACCGCACTTTTTGCACAGTCTGCTTTTGCTTCAAGAAATGCTGGACACCCTAGTGCTTTTGCTCATTCTCTTAAATCTAGTAAGTCTGCTTCTTTGGGTGCTTTGGCTCAGTCTCAATTGGTTATTGCTATGCAAAACAGGTCACTTGAAGAACGCCTTAGAAGCGCATCTACATCAGAGGAACGATGGGCGGCGATTAAAGATGTTTTGAGCCGTCCTGCAAACGAGATAACGGATGCTGACTTTGCGCACCTTGCGCATTTCTTCATTACGCTCAACACAATAGAAGAACAACAACGCTTTTTAAATTATCTGGCTGACCCTGTGGAAATGACTTCACCTATTGTTGGTAATCCTAGTGGATATGGTGTATTTACAGTTTGTCCTGCCAAAGTCGAGGGCATCCAAAGACCTATTGCAGTTGGCGTTGAACTTATGTTAGTTTGGCAATTTCAATTGATTGAGGATGGTAGAGGAGATAGCCGTGATTTTAGAAATTTCACTCAACAGCGTCATCATTCGATGGAAGCTTTTGCACTTCTTTCAGTTGCAGGTCAAATAGCAAACACAACCAGCGAATCATGGTCAGGTGTCCAAGGACAAACAACACAGCGTACAATTTTAGCTGATAGAGACAGTCAAGGGCCTTTTACGCTTACAGCACGTGAAGCTGTAGATACTAATGGTGAAATCGTGTCAAATGGTGTTGCGGTGTCAATTCAGCACGGAATTTTATCAACACAGAGTACTGGTGACACAGCAACTTTACTCGTTGAACGAGTAAATAATCTGGGACGTGCTGGAAACAATGAGATTCATATTAGTCCGTTACTTCTTCCAGCAGAAGCACAGGCAGCAATTTCTAACCGTGAAAGTGAAGCGCTACACTTTCAACATCAATTTCATATGGGCACATATGCAACAAGTCAAATCACAGACAAGATAATTTCTGTGGCTTCCGCTGCTGCTTTTGCAGCAACAATAAAGTTAACACTACCACTGGCAGGTGTAAGCACAGGTGTAAGTGCGCATGTAGGTGCTGTAGGTGTACCAAGTATACTCTATAGTCTCGAAATAATGGATAAAGTAAACGCTGAACAAGCTCGAATTGAAAGGTCACGAAGAGAAATTGATAGAATGCTTGATGCTAATTCTCTTGGTATATATGTCCAGAATTTTGCCCTTGACACAATTATCATTTCAGAAAATGGAAGAGACCCTCAAGTTCTTAACTGGACAACACATAACACATATGCAAGTGTGCGCGCTTTTAACACCATAACAAGAGAGAATTTTACATGGCATGACTTTACACAAGATATGTTTTATCACTTTGAACGATTTAGTCATACTAGTTTTGAACGCAATCGCACTGAATTTGAAAGAATTATATTAGAAAATCGCCAAATGAACTTATCACCACTTCCTTCACATGAAAATACATCTCATTCTAACATCCAAACTACTCCCCCACCTTATTTAGACGATGAACAACCTCCATCAATGTACTGAATAAGTTGAATAAATGAGAGAGAGGTATATTATAATGCAAAATCCTATTAAAACTAAGCGTAATAATTTTCATCCATTGCTTCTAGCGATTGCTACTTTTATTATGGCTCTTATATTAACATTTGGGCCTACAGTTTTTTTTGCAATATGGGAAAATATAAATAATAGAGAGGAAATAGTAGAACAAAGGGATTGGGTAATTCCCTTTGATAAGCAACATTTTGTAAGTAATTTTTGGTTTCACACTCAAATAACTGTAAATGGTGAGATACTATCTGGTCTTGCAGCAGCGCAAATATTCATAAATCCAGCATTTTATCACTTCGACCCATATTTTGACACACTTATTCTGGTATACAGTGAGGAAGAAGCGCAAGGCTTCCCTGACAATGTAGTTTTAGCATGGCCCATGGAGGATAACTGGCTAACACAAGAACAAATTAGCATTTTAAATGACAGAATAATGTGGAGCGAAGAATTGATTGAACAGCATACTCGAAGTGGGTTGAGACCACGGTCTGTACTTGGTATAGAAGGACTAGAAGAAAGATTTGGGTTAACCTATCCTATAACAACTAGAGATTTAGTTGACCATTGGCAACAAATAGTGCGTCTATGGGACTATTTGCATAGTAGAGGGTTTGTAGTTTAACTAGATATTGCTTGAGACGTAAAGTGGTCAAGTAGATTCTATTCTCAGAAATTTCACTTAACTTTTAAACGACAGGAGACATTCATTATGAAAAAATATTTACCAATAGGTTCGGTAGTGCTATTAAAAGAAGCGGACAAAAAACTAGCCATTGTAGGCTATATGCAAAAAGAAACTGAAACAGAAAAAGTATGGGATTATAGCGCAGTACCTTATCCAGAGGGTATGTTTAGTTCAGGTAATATTCATCTA
>WRAH01000065.1 GCA_009780315.1 Defluviitaleaceae bacterium | reverse complement strand
AGAGAGCTAAGAAAAAAGCATCTTAATTGACGTGTGATGAAGTAGGGTAGGGGTTTCTCTATCCAGTTTTTATATTTGCATAAGTTCTTGCAATAACAAGGGTTGTGAATGTATAATAATAAACGAAATTATCCCTTGACGCACGGCATGAAATGTAATAAAATATCACTATCTCTGAAAGGATGACAGCATGACAGATGTAGAAAAGGCAGAAGTTCTTAAACAATTAAGCAAGCCGTTGATAGAATTTCTTGCCACAAATTACAACCATTATTGTTCAATCGCAATAGATAATGATGGAGCAAAAGTGATTCAAACAATAGTATTTTCACCAAAAGACAAAAGTGTCTAAAAAGACACTTTTGTTTAACTTTTACACCCTATTGTAAGGATGTATTTTGTCAAGTACGGATAATGCAGAGCCTAGTGATGGCGATTTCATAAAGTTTATATATTCTTGTTGTGAAACGCCATGATATTGGTAGACTGAACCATCGTGGAACTCTACTTCAAGTGTGTTGTTTGCCCAACCCACACTTGAAATCCTGCTTGATATGACAGATTTTCTAACTATGATAGACACCTCCTTTCAGAGAAATTATATCATAGAGGTGTTGATTATGACATTCATGGAGTTTATGGATAAGTTTCCAACAGAAAAGAGAATTGTTGAATATTTTTATAATATTCGCTATCAAAAAGGCATTGAGTGTAACCACTGCAATTCTCCAAAAGTTCACAAGCGGAAAGAGAATATCAAGTTGTTAGATTGTAATGATTGTGGCAATACGTTTTCCCCTTTCAAGGGTACGATATTTGAAAAATCATCAACTGATTTAAGGAAGTGGTTTTATGCAATTCATTTGTTCTTGAACGGTAAAAAAGGTATTTCGGGCTTGCAATTAAAGCGTGAAATTGGCGTAACATATAAAACTGCTTGGCGAATGCTCCAGCAGATTAGAAAGGCGATGGGAAATGCTGAAAATTCAGAGTTTTTCAATACCATAGTTGAAATAGACGAAACTTATGTAGGTGGCAAGCCACGCAAGAAAAACAACCATAAAGACAATGACGGCAACGGTGGCGGCACTTCTACACCTATCAAGCGTGGACGTGGAACAACGAAAACACCAGTTGTTGGTGTTATTGATAGAATCAATAAAAAAGTCTTTGCCAAGGTTTCTATACCTAATAAAAATGGGCAAAAGCTAACAGGCAAACAACTCATTGAGATTCTTAAAACCGTATCAGCTCAAGAAAATGGAAATGTCATTATGACGGACCAGTTCAAAGGTTATGACCCATTGAGCAGAAACAAGTTTATTCATCTAAGAGTAGACCATTCTAAGTCTTATGTAGATGGGAATATCCATACAAATAGTGTTGAAAGCTTCTGGGCAATTCTAAAACGTGCTGTATATGGTATTTATCACCATGTTTCAGTTAAGTATCTACAGCGGTATGTAGACGAGTTCTGTTTCCGTTGGAATAATCGGGAAAATAATATGTTTGACTTAGTGCTTAAACAAAGCATTTTTGCATAGGAGGATAAAAATGTCACAGGATAAGAAAAAAGAAGTAATAAATGCTCTTTGTGATTTTGTGATTAGGGCATCTAAAGAATTTGCAACCCCAGCAGATGTGGAAGCTCTGCCAAGGGTTGCTGAATTGCTCATTGGAATTATTCCTGATTAGTAACTTTGCATAGGAGGTGTAAAATGAATAACGTAGTAACAATTAACGCTAATGTTGACACGTCAAAAATTGATGAGGCTATAACAAAAGCGGATAGACTTCGTAATTTAATAAAAGAAGCTAAATCATTGGCAGATGATTTAGCTTCTACAGAAATAAACCTAAAACTTGATGTTTAACTCCAAGTTTATTTCCTTCCTGCAAAATGGACACGGGCTTTTCCCCGCAGTGATTGAAACACTCTTAGAGCAATGTGGGCAGTCAACGGTGTAGTTCCTGCTTGCCGCCTTGCTTCGTGCAATGTTAAAGGCTTGATTTTTCAAATCCTTTTCAAGTCTAACCATATCATGCTTGCTAGATATGTTGTATTTTTTAGGCATGATTCACCCCCTTTCCCTGTGTGATTATAACACACTGAAAGGAAAAATCTTCATTTCGTGGGTAGTAAAATATATTATAATAGGAGGCTTATATGAGCCAATTGTATGTAGACAAAACACCCCAAGATGTAAAAAATCTTGAAGTGAATTGTACTGAAAGTGGTAAATTGGAAATGAAGTTTTCCAGTGTAGTAATAACATGTACTTCTAATGGCGAGGAAACGGTTACAAGTCTTTTGGTAGATGGTAAAGAATTAGGAAACGGTTGTGACGGTTTGACATTTATGCACTATCCTAATAGTAAGAAGAATAAAGTCAGTCTAACAATTGACACAAAAGTAAACCTATTTCCTGCCGAATAATGCCATGTTATTATTCTTGATGTGTCCAATCACATTTTTTGCAGTGCCATAAACCTGTTATACTTTTTGTGATTGCGTCATTGCACTTAGGACAAACACCGTCATTTGGCGGCGGTGTTTGTTCATTATCAAACTTGTTTCCTAATATATTCTTTGCCAATTTCATCACCCCCTTTCATAATCTATTTTATAATTGTATTATGAAAATCCCCCTTTTCGGGGGAATAATCATCAAGGTTTTATGATTAACAATCTTATATTATTTTGATATTGGCAAATAAATTTGTATAGCAGATTCACGTCCAAATATGCTGTCAAGTGACACAGTATAAATCCCATCACCAGCATACAAGAAATTCATATGTGCGTGCAGGGTAACATTTGGGAGTATTTGATTTGTATGAGTGTTTTCAGTGTCCCCTATGGCAAAGTTTATACTTCTTAATTGTGTCCCATCTATACCGAATTGCGTATAGAAAAACATATTTAGTCCATGTGGGGTATTTCTTGTATTTGTTATTGACATTGGAACTCGAAATACATCTGAGCCATGATTTTCATTAAACCTATTATCCACAGTTAACCACTCTATATTGTCATGAAAAATAATTATTAAATCGTCAAAATTAACTACACTTCCAAATGTATATCCATCTATTATTGGTATGTGTTGTGGAATTATAGTAGGATTATATCTATTTATCATGTTACTGCTCAAATATGCAGTGGATGTTGAACCATTCCAAGTTACATCTAGTCCTAATGAATCTGCAATAGCTCTTAATGGCAAAAATGTACGCCCTTCTGACATAAATGGTTGCATATCATCATCAAAATTTTGACGAATGCCATCTATTATGACGTTCACTCCATGTGTCACTTCAATTGTTCGGGTTGATGTAGCAAATACGGTTACTACACCTAACGTCAATACCGCTACTAAAAACCCCATTACCATACCTTGCAGTCTTTGCTTCATAAAACTACCTTCTCTCTGATAATAATTTTGTGATTCAATTAGAATATATCATACTAGACAATGATTTGCAAGTAAATTGTCTTACAATGTAGGTCTATAATGATAATTGTCTAAATTGCATACTTTATTCAAAAAGAGGTGCATTTTGATGTTTAAGATACGTAAGGGTTATGATAGCGAAAGTAAGACATTTAGATTGCCGATTGAACTTATTGAAAAGCTCAATGTTCTTGCAACACAAAATAAACTATCATTAAATCAATTGGTAGTGCAATGCTTGGATTATGCTGTAGATAATATTGAACCAAATACAAAAAAAGACTAACGATAATTTCCGTTAGCCATAAGGAGTTAAATCATGGATAATAAGCAAATTGATGAATTGAAACAACTTGCAAGCCCTCTGGTGGAATATCTCCGTGAAAAACACCATCCCTATATAACCATTGTAATAACGGACACATCTATAAGAATGACTGAAGATATTGCAGGGATTCCATTTCCACCAGAGAACTAGCCGATAGGTCTATATGGGTAGATTTTATCTATCCTTGATATTTCAGAGCCTTTGGAAGATGAACTCATTATTGTGTTGTATTCCCATTCGGGAAAATTAAAATAATGATAGATTTTTCCATTCTTAAATTCTACTTCAAGCGTGTTATTTTCCCAACCTATGCTTCTTACACGGCTTGATGAAACAGTTTTACGTTGCAATTGTATCACCCCTTTTTGAGTATAATATCACGGCTCTTTTCTTGCGTAAATAAATAGTTTAGATACAAAACACTTAAATATGGGAAATGAGGCAAAGAAATGAAAAATTGTAAAAAAAGACCAAGGGCAGAACCCTTAGTCTTAGGTGTTATCTGTGGTTAGACCATCTATGGTTGGCTAATTTTCTAGCCGCTGTAGACTTTGCACGGGGAGAGTTGCTAGTTGACAGCATTCTCCCTGCACGTCTAACCGCAGGTCTTGGATTGCACCTTCTTGACATTTAATCACCTCCTCCCGTGCCTTTTCAAGAGTTAGTGTGCGAATGTCTACCTAGTGCAAATTAAATATATCACGGCCTATGCCGTGCGTAAAGGGATAGTGCTGATAATAAATAAGGGAGGACGCTTATGTTACCGAATAAGCACCAACTAAAAAGCACAAATGCTGTACAAGATACACTTGGATTGTCAACAATTAATTAGACAGAAAAGATAAGGTACGGGTTCTAAATTGAACAGGTGAAATATATCCAAGCGAACTATGGATTCTAATGTTATTAAACCAATGAACATAATCCATCAGTTCAAGTTTGAGTTGTTCAGGAGTGTT
>WRAH01000064.1 GCA_009780315.1 Defluviitaleaceae bacterium | reverse complement strand
TTTTGCCTATATTAGGAATTTTATTGTTTGTTGCGCTGATATTCCTCCCAGCACTTCTTAACTTCTCCGAGCAAGGTTTTGCATCGTTTCGTGCACCTATTGTTGTTTCGCTTATTGGCGGCATAGTAGTTGGCGGAATTGCGTTTATCAGCCGTTTTTGCTCTGTTGCACCGGTACGTGAAAGTATCTTTATGAAAAACTTTGGGGCATTGTCGGTAGTTGGCGGCTTTATGGTTGTTTTAATAGGCTACAACCTAATCTTTGGGCATTTTAGCCTTGGCATGGAAGCGACACCATTTTCACACACGGATGTTTTGTGGAATATTTTAAGCATGGGCTTGGTGGGGTTTGTTGCCTCCATTGCTGGGGGATGCCCGTTTAGACAGCTTGTGCACGCAGGCAGTGGAAATTCAGATGCGGCTATCACAGTTTTTGGCATGATGGTTGGTACGGCTTTGGTACATAATTTTGGACTTGCATCATCTGTCGCTGGCATTGCAGACAATGCTCCGGTTGCCTTTGTAATTGCGACCGTTGTTGTACTTGCAATAGCCATTTCCAACACATTTTTTGGAAAAAAAGGAGCTTAACATGAAATTTGTTGCAACTTTTCATTCCCATTACGACGCAATGATGTTTTTTCAGTTTTGCAAAGAGCGTGAAATTACCGCAAAACTTGCGCCGACACCACGCAGGCTATCCGCTTCATGCGGAACCTGCGTGGTGTTTGACACGCAGCCAGAAATAGATTATAATGATTATGACGTAGGCAGTGTTTATTTTGATGAGAATGACACCTACGTTAAAATTTGGCATAGCGGAGAATAAGATGATACGGCGCATTATTATTTATTTGATAGGGCTTTTGACCCTTGCTTTTGGCACGTCTTTTACCATACAATCAGACCTTGGGGTTTCCCCCGTTTCTTCATTACCATTTGTTATTTCGGAAGCTACATCACTAAATATTGGGCTTATGTCTGCACTGTTTTTTACTGGACTTGTTGTGTTTCAAATTGCTATTTTAGGAAGAAAATTTAAATGGTTAAATCTTATACAACTACCCTTTGTCTTTGTCTTTGGCTACTTTTTAAATTTTGCTGTTTGGGTGATGTACGGCGTGCAATTTCCCACATACTTTGGCAGGCTGGGAATGTTAGCGGTAGGAATTGTACTCATTGCCTTGGGCATTGTATTGATGATATGCGCCCGCATTATTGTGTTGCCGCCAGAGGCATTGTGTCAAGCATTAGAGCAACGCTTTGAACGGGTGAAATTTCACAAGGCAAAAATGGTGATGGACTGCGTTATTGTGGTTTTATCCATATCTATTTCTCTCATATTTTTAAGTGAGCTTGTTGGCGTGCGTGAAGGTACGGTAATTTCTGCGATACTAATTGGGAAAATCATTCCTTACATCAAAAAATTGATTGACCCCATTATAAATAGGATACTAAAAACCCCGCAGACCTAGCGGGGATTTTTTGACACTCTCGTGAAATTTTGTAAAATTTTTTAAATAAATGTATTGACTTGGAATAATTTGTGTGATATACTAAATACAAGGACAGCTCTCCAAAAAATTATATAAGGAGGGTTTTCTATGAAAAACTCAAGATTTAAAAAGTTAGCTACTGCTGCTTTGGTGGTGATTATGGCGTTTTCGTCAGTGGCTATGGTCCATGCTGGCGAATTTGTGTCGGATTTGATTTATGCGGAACACACTTTTTTGGATTTAAATAGTCGCTTGATTGATTTGGCTGACATGGAAGAAGCCATATTGATTTCTTACGATGAAATTCCAGAAGGTGTGGTTCCTTTAGAGGTATCTTCGATTGAGGAAATTATCCAAATGCTTGCCTCCATAGAAATTCTTGATGTTCCGCAATATCAAAATTTCAACTTTGAAAGCGAAACTATTTTGCATATGAGCAGAAGTTCCATTCATGGAGAAATAAGCTACCGCACTGGTCACGGGCGTGTTGCGTCAGTAAGGGACGGAGCGAATGACATCTTCCTTTATTCGCATGTAACCTATCGGGCCATATTTGAAGGTCATAATATGATTGGTATGCCTAGATGGAGAACATTAGCCTTTCTCTCTGCAACACCATATACCACAGCAAACACAGGTGCATTTGTGACATGGAATCCAAACCCAGCTCATGCTCATGTATTTTCCAACGGCTCAAGAATTGATTTTAGTGCAACAGGGCGAATTCATCATTACTTCTTGGTTCCGGGAGTAGGTTTCTTATACGTTAATTCTAGACCTGTTAGCATTAGTGGTCAATGGTCGATTTAAGCCTTTTTGAGCTACTGATTTAGAGCATGTTAATCTTACATAAAAAGGTTTTGATAATATGAATATTGACCGATACGTTGTTTTCGATGTGCTATTCATACTGCTTAACGTCGTTGTAATACTCTTACTCTTGACAGGCTTTGCAGTCTTGATAATTGCGGCTATACGTTATTTAAAACGAACCAAAAAATAAATACTTCAATTCTTTATAAACAAAAAACCCCGCAAATTTAGCGGGGTTTTTTGACACTAATAATTTCGCAACACTCGCCCTTTGATATATTCAAATAGATGGCTTGCGACATATCTAGCTAGATTTACAGGAACGGCATTTCCTATAATTTGTTCCAAGTCAGTCTTGGTTCCTTGAAATTTAAAGTTGGCAGGAAATGTTTGAAGTCTTGCACGTTCATCTGTTGTCAAAGCTCTAACTCGAGATAAGTCGTTGGTAGCATCACCGTCATGCATTTTATAAGTGCTTGGTATTGGTCTATTGACCCCCCTGATAGTAGGGCTAGGTTCGTGAATACTAAAAATTCCACGCCTAGCATATGAACGGGGATGCCTATAGTAGTATTCAGTATTAAGATCATCACCCAAATAGTTATAAATAGTCATGCTTTTATCAGATAGGTTAGCAATTAAAGTATTATACAGAAAATCATCTTTACCATGCAATTCTCCTATCATAAAAAAGCGTTTTCTTTTTTGTGGTACACCGCATTTTGAAGCATCTAAAACAATTTGCGTTAATCCATATCCACTAACTTTGAAAATATCAATTGCTTTTTGCAAAGTTGCAGATTTGACTATTCTGTCAACATTTTCCATAACAAACCATTTGGGCGACGCACCACACACCAATTCCGCAAAAGTAATTGTTAAGTCTGCACGTCCACTATTCTCATCTCTTTTACCTGCGGAAGAATAATCTTGACATGGAGGTCCACCTATTATGAGCTCTGGTCTAAGTTCGCTAAAATACGAGCGAGATACAATAGACAAGTCCAAGAGTTCAGCACCATGGCTAAAGTTCTTATTGTATATATCTATTGCTTTATCCCATATATCAAATGCAGAGTGAATTTGGAAACCAGCACTTTGAAACCCTAAAGATAACCCTCCGCAACCACAAAACAAATCTAATGTTCTCATGCCAATTCCTCCTTGAATAAATCAGGCGAATTGTAAATGATTGCATCAAACCTTCTTTCCGGACTTAATAGGTTTTGCCCACCACCCAAAATGATGTTCTTAATTTCATCCTTTCTAATTCGTGGTGTTGTTAGTTCAGCACAACTCATAATATAGTTAGTTTTTATTCCGTTTGTGGCAAACGCTTTATCATTTTTCGTATTATACGACAATTCATCAATAATTTTAGCACCGTCAAATTTACCGTCATTGGCATAGTCTGACAGCATCTTAAAAAGCCAAACAACACTCCTTGTATGTCGTGAAATAGACGAAATTTCAGAGTTTATGTTTGGCATAAATAAATTAAGAATACCTAAGTTGCTCCAAATAAACACATCTAAACAATTGTCAGATAGTTGAGGGCATTTGCCCTCTGTTTTCCAAACAGGATTTAATACTATAGGCGATTGCAAGTCGCACTTATCATTAGCAATTTTACGAATTACCGAACAAATTTCGTTGATAAATGGCAGTATGTTCTTCGCTTGTGTCCAATCATTAATCTTGTTTGCTAACTGACTGACCAATTCTCTTATTTCTTCTTGGTTGCCATTGTATAGCTCAATAAAGCTACAAGCAAGATATACAATTGTATCAGGTCTAACAACGATTTCAGAGCCAAATTTATCGTCAGAGAGTAAGCAAGTGGTGTTATCTGGTAAAGCTGTAAGTTTAATTTCCAAGCTACTTATACATTTGTCATTACTTAAATCTATAACCGAAATATCGTTTCTTGGAATTGAACCAATAACATATTTTTGAAATGGGGTATATGAAGTTTCAAACGCAAAATAAGCATTTTTTTCTAATGGGTTAATGTTAAACACCTCTGAAATGCTTATGTAATCAATATTTGCTTTCATTGTTGTATCAGCTTTAACATAGACGGCATCCATACCTCTATAATGCAGATAACACGCTAACGCCACTGGGAACGATGAGTTGAATTGATTTTTACCCCATGTTTCAGCTCTAGCATAATCTCTATTTGAATTTGCAATGCCAAATAAACTTGGCACACTATTTTGCTCCAAGATAACACACTTCTTGCCTTAAATTTTCTAATTCTACCTTTACTTTAGCCGCTCTAGTTCTTCCGTCAATAGGCTTTTTTGTGCCACGAGGGATAACCCACATATGACCAAGCCTTTTAGCGTTCTTGACTTGACCTTTTTCACAAAGCAGTTGAACTTGGCGTATCTTTACGCCCCATTCGTCAGAGGCTTCTTTCGTCGTCATATAATCCAAAACGCACCTCCAATAGATAACTCTAATTATATCACGCCAAAGCGTAATATACAAGCCCCGATTTAGTGTTGAAAAATTTTTAGAAAGTCTTTATAAATAAAAAAACCCCGCAAAACTAGCGGGGTTTGTGTGTGTGTGTGAGCAAGACTATAAGCCGGATTCTGTCGTGAACAATCATCTATCTGCGCCATGCGTTGCCGTCATGGCTCTTGCGGAGCTACGTAGACTGGACGGGCAGCCCAAAGCGTCTACTCCCTTGCACCGAGTGGGGTTTACATATGCCACAGCCGTCGCCGTGCTGCGCGGTGGGCTCTTACCCCACCTTTCCACCATTGCCTAACGACAAAAGTCGCTTGGCTGTTTATTTCTGTTGCACTTTCCTTGAGGTCGCCCTCACCGAGAGTTATTCGGCACCCTGCCCTATGGAGCCCGGACTTTCCTCATCCCTTAATATAGGAATGCGATTGCTCATCTTACT
>WRAH01000063.1 GCA_009780315.1 Defluviitaleaceae bacterium | reverse complement strand
GTGGTAGTCATCTATTACTAGCTCTCTTCGGGTGTGGGGGTGGTAGTATAAGTCATCCATGTGTGTTACCTCCTTGAGTTTTTTATGCTTCAAGTATACATAGATGGAAATAATGGTGCTACACCCTAGTGTGCTAATTAAAACACCAGTATTCAGATAGATTTCGTTAAATAAGTAATTTAAGGCTATTCTACAAAACATATTTGAGATTGAATATAAGTTGCTACACAATTACATATGATTTACTACATTACTCTGCATGAAAGATACAAATTATGATATCTAATACCCACGATTTTTTGAAAAATTATGAGAAGGGGGTATTTTTATAGTATGCAGTGGTCATTGAAAATTGTAACATTGTCACCTATACAGGGACAGTTAAGTTTTGTAGGGATGTAATGTATGAAAAAAAGAGTTTCTAGTATTATCTTGGTATGTATTATGCTTATTGGCACATTCGTAGCTGTTTTAGCAACCAATCAAGATACTGTCAACTATGACAACACAGTTAATTTTCAAGAGGTTAGTGAAATTGATGAGCGTATAATTTCGCTGATGGAGCTTATGCTTGAAGAAAGTGTCAGATATAGCCGTGTTGTTGAAAGCAGTGTAATAGATTTCGAGCCATTTGGAACGCCTTGCCGTTCAGGCGGTGGTGTGCCTTGCAGTTTTACCAGATGGACTTTTATTCAAAACATATTTTCACATGCTTCTAATTGCCCTAATGGTACTTGTGTTTTTGCCCGTGGTTATGAAAGCAACTGTGATTGGGCATGTGGCAATTGGAGTACTAGACTTGGGCCAGCGTCTCAAATCAATTGTCGTGTTGCAAGGCAAACTTTTAGATAGCAGATAGTGAGAGGGAGGAAATTAAAGTGTTTTTTTTAGATATGATGTTACTTATGTATTCTATTTTTATTCCTTTCAGACCTTTTAGTGACGATGGACCGGGAGAGTGGAAATGATTTTAACGACTGAAAAAACTGAAAGAGAGTTAATCATTGAAAAGTTCATCTCATTCAATTATAAGGATGATGACCTTAATAAGTTCATTGTCAGAGTTAAAAAATACCTCTCTAAAAATAAAGATGAAGAAATAGAATGCATTTTATCAGTTTTGAATGTTATGCAGTCCGTTTATGCTGAAAAAGGGTTTAAAGTTGCGTGCGTCCTTGCAACCCCTGTATTTGAGTGGTTGGAAAGTATCACACAATGGAAACATCTTGACCTTCATCTGTTTATAATGGCAATTGGATACCATCCTAGTTTTAGTAAAACATTAGTACTGTTCGACAAAGCATTAGATACGTTGGATGATGAAGATAGTCCAAACTATCTTGACGCGCAAATAATACGTGCGACTATGCACAATAATTTAAGTATAAGGATTCTTCGTGCCAAATTTATTGATTCTGATGTGCCAGTTGAAATACTGGAAAATACTTTTAAACTTTGCTATGATTTTTTAATGCCTATATGCATAAGTCAAAAAAAGCCACAAAAATATTTTTTAGAAATTAGACGCGGTGTCTTTGAAAACAATGTACCTATGATTACAGGCGGTCTAAAAACACTTTTAGACATGGGTGAAAAGAAAAGATACCAAGCCGTAAAGGCAGAGATAGTAGAACTGCTACTTTATGTTGAAGATGAACTGGATACTAGGCTCAAAAATATCATTTTTGGTCATCAAGTGCGCAAGCAACGCAAATTCATTAACATGTCTTCACTCAAACTTGCAGACCTGCTGGATATCTCACAAAATGCAGTAACCGCAATAGAGCGTGGTGATAGTGGTGCTTCACCCATGCGGGCAAAACGTATTGCTCAAATCCTTGGTGTTACACTTGGATATTTATATGGCGAAATCACAGAAATGCCAGAAAAACAAGACCCTTATATCGTTAAAATAAAAGCCCTCTTAATGAATGCATCAGAAGAGGACAAGAAAATTGCAACAGACCTTACAGAAGCTTATCTCAGTAGCCGCTACCCCAACACAGATAAAAGATAGCGTGAACACATTGCAAATTAAAAAGGCATTCCAACGGAATGCCTTTTATAATATTTCTACATTTATTCTTCGGTTACAATGGGAGGTACTTCTATTTCCTCTTCGCCCTCTTCAATGCCGCCATCAACTATTTTTGCCATGCTGACTACAGTTACGCCTTGGCTCATATTGATTAGCTTTACACCAGAAGCATATCGTCCTTGGACAGAAATGTCTGCAATGCGGATTCTTATAACCGAACTCTGAAGGAAGTTGACCTTGAATTAAGTATCATCGATTCTAAACTTTTAGGGCTAAAACACGCATAGAAAACGCTACAGGCATTACCGCTGCTCGTGAGCATGAACGGCAACAAAAACGTGATGAAGTCATTAGGCAACGGCAAGACCAAGAGCGTTATAATGCAGAGCGTAAGGCTAAACGGTTAAGCAATCCGAACAAGGATAATGATGCTCCGAATTTGTAAGCGTAAGGGAATATACTATCCACTGGGGAGACTATAATTTAATAACTCTATGTCCCAAAACTCGAAACACAAACAGCAAGGGTTTTGGGACACTTTTTCTTTAAGCAGCCAGCCATTCAATTACACATCGGTCAATGCGTTCTTTCCATTCCATTGCGCCTGTCGTACCCTCTAGTTGGTCTATCGTGGATTGAAGGAAAGAACGCATATCAGCTGGTGTTGGCGTTGTATGGTAGGTATATGAGTTTTCGACGAGTTGCATAAATTGCTCCAACTCTAGCGGAATTATACGAGGTTTTCCACCGTATGCCGTCATATTCGGAATTTGATTTATGCCCCAAAAATGCTCAAATGTCGCCATATTTACTCTTTTAGCAATAAATAGGCAATAAGTATCTTTTCCTGTTTTCTGGCGCAACCTCGCATAATGCCGTGTTACTGGCTCGCCTTCGGTATCATATTGACGTTGACCACCTTGTAGCGTTACTTCAACAGATAAGGCAAAATCTCCATAATCACACTCAATGTCAGCCATATTACCTTGTGCCGTCGAAAGTGGTTGCCCAATATCATCAATTTTGAAGTTGCCTTTAATGCTACCACCATTTAACATAGTCATGGCTCGCCATGTGTTGTACTCAAACATAAGTGGTGCATCATAAAACTCCAGCGTTCCTGAGTGAATATCGTTAAAAATTTCGGTTATCTCTGAATAAAGTGAGTATGATTTTAGTTCTGTTATTTGTAAATCAATAACGGCATCTCTTTGTTTTTTTACAAGTTCATCTCTTAAATCCTTCAATTCTTCAATGCCCTTACTTATCAATTCACGCTTCGTATATGCTCCAATTTTCATGACAGTATCAACGATATTTTCTTTAATGTCTACATATAACATTGGTTCAGTGGCAGAAAATAAATGTGCTTTATATGCAGTTTCATCGTCTACAAAAACAGGTTTTCGTTCTGTATTGGCTAAAATGTATTCAACCTCTGCAGCTCTTTCGGAAGCAACTACTATAGAATGACCGCTATACACAAAAAGTCCAGTGTATCTAAGATAGCGAAAACACGCATCAGCATAATCACGAAGATTGCTCTTTTTTGTTGTTATGAATTTTTTTAGACTTGCTTCTTTTGCTTCGCGCGTTTCAATTTTGCCTTGAGCAATATTATCCTCATAAGTTCCCATAATAGCTTCCGTAATTTTTTCATCTTCTAGTTTTTTATACTGCCCTTTGCGTTCTTCTTTTTCTTCACGAAAAGCTAAAATTGATGCTTTAACACTATCGTATTTACGGTAATCGGTAAGTTGCATTGCAAAAATTTTACATTCATCAAATGTTAGTTTCCCTAATTCACTTACCAACCTGATTATTTCCAAATATGGACGAACGAAAAAAGTTCCACTCATGCCAGCTCCTTCGGTGTGGTATGGTGAAGGAAGTTGAAATTTAATAAGTTGTCGTAAAAATGCTTCTTGAGGTCTATTCCCATATACTAACATTCTCCCTGCATCAGTTAATGCTATGGTAGGCTTTAAGTCAACGAACCCCAATGCTTTAGGCGCACGAGTTATTCGGTCACGCGCACTAAGTGGTTTATCTTTCGGAATACTTCTCCCTTCAAAAAAGTCAGACATCACCAACTTATCCATAAATTCAGATTGTGAAGAATTATTCCATTTTGCACCTTCAAACGATTCATGCAACAACTGTATTTCAGGAATCATTTTTGAGGGCGTTCGTGGTGATGTTGTAAAAAATAATGCTTTACTTTTAATTTGTGCCATAAAATCACCTCTTTAATAATTCTTCACAACAATGTGCATTTTATCATTGTTAAATCGGTTGCGAATGTTTACGGCGTAGTTCTTGTAGTATTCATCAAAAATGTACTCACCATACAATTCTTCGGTCAAAGGGGTTTTGCCTATTATCATTAACGCACGGCATTGCAAATTTGCAAAATCCGTAGCTAAACGGCGATGCTGTGCTTCATCAAACCCATTCATCATATCTATATTTCCATAATCGTTAAATACGCAGTCATATGGAGGGTCAAGAAAGATAAAATCTTCTTCTTCTGCCATAGCAAAAATTTCAGCGTAATCAACACTATATAACTCTGCACCTCGTAATAATTCGCTATGTTGTTCAGTCACTAGCTTCGTATTAAAATTTGGGTATCTACCAAAAGGCACATTATATTCACCACTATTATTGTAGCGTATCATACCACTATACGCCGTTTTGTTTATAAAAAAATAAATCACTCCATCCAAATACGTATCATCAGGAAAGTTAAACAGTTTTCGCATTTCATAATAGAGTTCTTCGTTATCATTAGGTACACGCTCATCAGGGCTAACGGCTTTTATTTTTTTGTACGCAAGTTGATTAGCGTCATATTTTTTTTGTAGCTCGTCAAGCTGTTTTCGCATTTCTGGATACTGGCCTTTTAGTTGTCTATAGAAAGCCATCAGACGCTCGTTGACATCATTTATAATTGCATTATCTGGTTCGAGGTGAAAAAAGACCGCACCGCCACCAAAAAAAGGCTCTATGTACCGATTGAAGTCATCTGGTATATATTGCAAAAAACGAGGGATTTCTCTTGATTTTCCACCTCTATACTTTAATACTGGATTCATATCCTCGCCTCCTAATAAATGAAAACCTTTGCACAGCAAAGCTGACATACTCTGCCTGTTTTTTTAGTATAGCATGACTGGCGAGCAAATGCAAACAAATTTAGAAATTATGTTCGACTGACATTCTTGCAAATATTTTTTTGTAAAACTTTCCAAATTATGGATTTTTTCCCAAATTAGTTGATAAGCAAGCATCAAAATGATAAAATACCATCGTAAAATCAAACGGATTGTGGGGTTGTAACATGAGGGAGCTTGTAAGAAGCATAGACCCAGACTTGAGATAT
>WRAH01000062.1 GCA_009780315.1 Defluviitaleaceae bacterium | reverse complement strand
TTTTAATGTACCTAGTGTCATAATCAAAACCGCGCTTTTTGTGCTATTTTAATAGTTGTAGTATAATTGAACTATTGATAATGTCAACAGATTTCGTCAAAGAATTAAAAATTTATTCAAATATATGATTTTTAACTCAATAAAAAAAGACCATTCCGCCTTTTCACGAAATAGTCCTTTTTGCAAACAAAGTTTAATTACATCATGTCACTTTCAGCAGAAATAACGACTTGACCCTCAAATGCATATGCGTGCTGTCCTAAAACATTGCGGAAGAAATCCATAGGCACGAATGTTACACCATCAACAAGCACAGGATTTGCAGAAAGCTCGATTGGAGCCATTCTACCGAAATGTGCTTGGTTTGAGCCAATGGCAATACTGGCTACATTGTTCAGATAGATTCTTTGCCCAACGGCTTCCCAAGTGAGGGTGTAACCAAGTGCTTCTGCCACCGGACGTAATGGAATCATTACCGCATGGTAGGTTTCATCCCAAAAAGGAGATGGTACATTTTCAAGAATTACATTTTCAACAACGATTTCCCCATTAAACATAATTGGGTAAAATGCATCCCAGTCAATCTCGCCAATTGGAGGAACAATGCCAATGTATTCATTCTCTTCGCCAATGGTTGCAGGCAAGTGTACAGCCGTTTCAAATAGGATAATCACTTCAACTGCCTCACCATTTACAAAAGTAATGCTCATGTTACGGCTGTTAAGCACTTCTGCAAGGGTGCGCCCAAAAAGTACTTCACGTGCATTTCTTGTGACTGCGTCATTACCTTCCTCTTCACTTGCTGGTACATAATCCTCAAAGTAAATGGCTGTATCGTTTGTAATACTGATTGTCAATGTGCCGTCTTCTGTCACCATTTCAAACATATCATCTGTGGTATATGGGTCTACCACCCAAAACCTTCCTGTGTAGCCATCCAAAGCTTCTGCATCGTCTGCTGCAAATACAGCGATTGCACCCAATGCAATGATTGCTGCCATCATAATGGCAATGATTGATTTCTTTTTCATGTTCATTCCTCTTTTCTGATTTTGTTTTTGTGTTCTATGCCCTATTAAACGATGGTTGCTAAGATAAGTTCCATAAGTTTATAAAAATTTTTAAAAAGCACCTTTCTTTGAATAATTGCTAAACAAAGAAAAGTGCTGCTTAAAAAAATTATTTGAATCTTAACCGTCGATTTTTTTCATATGACGCATAAGGTCAACCAACTTACAGCTGTAACCCCATTCATTGTCATACCAGCTTACCAGTTTCACAAAGTTGTCTGACAAGGAGATACCTGCACCTGCATCGAAAACACTTGTGCAAGATTCACCAATGAAGTCGCTGGATACCACTGAATCTTCTGTATAGCCTAAGATTCCTTTCATTGGGCCCTCGCTGGCTTCTTTTACAGCCGCTTTAATGTCTTCATAAGAAGCAGGTTTTGCAAGGCGCACTGTAAGGTCAACAACAGATACATTGACTGTGGGTACGCGGAAAGCCATACCTGTTAGCTTACCATTAAGTTCAGGAATAACTAACCCAACAGCTTTAGCCGCACCTGTTGATGATGGAATGATGTTGGCAGCGGCAGCACGTCCTCCGCGCCAATCTTTGCCTGATGGGCCATCTACTGTTTTTTGTGTAGCGGTTGTAGCGTGTACAGTGGTCATAAGCCCTTCTGCTATGCCAAATTTGTCATTGATGACTTTGGCAAGGGGTGCAAGGCAGTTTGTTGTACAAGATGCATTGGATACGATTTTCATATCTGATGTGTATTTGTCATGGTTTACACCCATTACAAATGTTGGTGTGCCAGAGTCTTTTGCAGGTGCAGAAAGCACTACCTTTTTCGCGCCGCCATCAAGATATTTTTGTGCAGATTCTTGGGTTAAAAACACCCCTGTACATTCCAATACATATTCTGCGCCGCTTGTACCCCAAGGTGCATCTTTTGGGTCTAGTGCAGCCGAGGTGTTGATCACTTTGCCATTGACAACAAGCTTGCCGTCTTTTACACAAACATCACCGTCAAAGCGTCCATGCACTGTGTCATACTTTAGCATATATGCCATATAGTCTAAATCGATGAAGGGGTCATTGATTAAAGCCACTTCTACATCGTTTAAAGACATAGCGTAACGAAACGCCAAGCGGCCAATACGACCGAAACCGTTAATACCTACTTTTACCATTGGTATCTCCTGCTTTCTATTGATAATAATTTTTATACACCCTAAGTGTACCATGATGAAGATGGGAATTAAAGCACTTTTTTCACATTTTCTTTGATTTAGGCATACTATGGAATATGTTTCCATCCAAACGTCATCAATCATTGGGAATAAATCATGAGGGGAGCATATTAAAATGTGGAGAAAAAAAAGGCTTATGGGTATGATTTTTTTCTTCTTGGGTGTTGGGATGATTTTGCAATTTATGATGCCAGCTTGGGGATTTTTAATGGCATTAGCACTTGTCATGTTAGGATTTTGGTATGTTTTTTGTTAGGTAAAGATTTTCCCTTTGCCGCCACAGGTTGGGCAAGTGGATTCTATTAACCCACTTAGGGTTGGCCGCATTTTGCGGCGAGTCAGTTGAACCATTCCAAGACCCATCATGCCGATGATTTCTGCACGGATGCGGTCTTTTTTTAGTTCTGCATTTAAAGCAAGAAGCAATGCGTTTTTATTTCCCTCGTCATCCATGTCTATAAAATCAATGAGTATTATGCCTGATAGGTTGCGCAGTCTTATTTGTTCGGCTATGGTCACAGCGGCTTCTTTATTTGTTTCAAAAACAGTGTTTTGATAATTTATTTTGCCAACATTGCTACCTGTATTCACATCTATAACCACACAAGCTTCTGTTTCTTCAATGGTGATAAAACCTCCGCAGGGCAGTTTTATCGTTTTTTCAAGGGCAGCAGAAATTTGACGATTTATCCCGTAATGGGCAAACATCGTAGGTGCGTTTTCCCCTTCATAATATGAAATTTTATTTTCCGCAGATAAAAGCAACGCTTTGATTGCATTTTTTGCCCCATCAAATGCTTCCATGGTTCCACTGATATGAATTTCTGCAATATCGTCAGCAATAAGGTCTGTAAATAAGGAGAATATTTGATTTTCTTCCACTGGGTATAGCCTAGTCGGCGGCAAAGCGTACTGGGCACGTTCCTTAATTTGCAGATAAATTTCGTGAAGGTTTTTTATTTCAGCCCATATTATCTCTTTATCTTGCCCTTCTGCATTTGTGCGCACAATTGCACCAAAACCCTTAGGTAAAAGCTTACGCACCATTTTACGAAGACGCGTGTTTTCTTTTTCATCCGTAATCTTGCGAGACACGCCAACCTCGGCACGTAAATTTTCATGAAGCACAAGTAACCGCCCTTTTAGGCTTATTGTTTGGGATACATACATTCCTTTTGCTTTTACAGCGTCTTTTTGTACTTGCACCAGTATGGGTTGTCCAGCTTTTAATCCATGCCCATGACTTAAATTCATAAACGCATTTTTGCGCCCACCAATGTCTACAAATGCAAATTGGCCGGGCAGTATAGTCTGCAACCGACCAACAATGATTCTGCCTACCCATGAGTTTTTTTGAAGGGGGTCAATGTAAATTTCCTGTAGTTTACTGCCTTCTAATAGGGCTGTTCTTATACCATTATCCGAATACTCTATAAAAATCCTTTTCATAGAGAAATGATGCCCCCTTTCCCATCATGGCGGCACAAGTTCACTCTTGTGAGTGCAGCAGGGCTTGGTTTTTTACCTAGCATTAACTCTGCAACAAGCATAGGATTTAAAAAGCGTGAACTGCCTGCGGATAACCACATTTGAATCCTATCCATAGATTCATCTTTTTGAATGGCTTTCAACAAATGTATATCTGGTTTTATATCTGTATCTTTAATGCCGCTTTTAGTTTTTTTTGGGATTATTATTGTTTCTCGTTCTTGAATATCTGCAATCATTTTTTTTGCTTCAATCATTGGTATATTTACAACTAAATCATAAATCCCAACTTCTACGATGGCTGCCGCCCCTGCACCTTCTACAGGATATGCCGCTTTCATTTGCAGTCCTGCTGGGGCATGAGTATTCAAACTATCCACAATATCTTGCAATGGCACTTCGTCTACTAATATGATGTCTACATAGTCGTTTTCACTTGCCATGCCCAAAGGCAGCGGCAATGCAAAAGACAACTGCAAATGGGGATTAAACCCTTGGGAATATGCCGCAGGTAAGCCAGCACGGCGTATTGTCTGCTGGAATACTTTGAGAAAATCCAAATGCCCAATAAAACGTAACGCACCATGTTTAGAAAATCTAAGCCTAAATTTAAACATACGCAATTCATATCTCCTTCATCAGCAATCTCAAAGGCTGCCGAAAAAAATAACGGCAAGCCCTTGATACACTCACCGTTATTTTACCATAATTGCGCTACCGTTGTAACTTAATTATAAGGTTCATTCTATTATCAGTTAGAGGCGATAGAAATTGTCACTGTCCTCGTATTTTGTTCCCAGCTTACGCTAATTTCCCTATGCATATACTCAAGCATTCTTAGTGGTATCATCATGCGGTCATTTATAATGCGTACTTCAATGCCAACATCTATCCAATCATGGGCTATCGGCCCCGTAACAAATCTATCCCCACGTGGGTACAACGCCATAGAACTAGCGTTTGGGATAAGAGCAAATTGCCTGTATTCTCTATGCAGCCACTCATACACTAATACACTGGCATAAGCAATATGATGTATTTCTTCCCCATGGCGGTTAGTGACAGTCCCTCCGTCAGGCACCCATCGTATGCTTTCAATTCCAGGTAATTGTTCAAAGTCCCGCAGGGGTAAAAATACGCGGTCATCAATTATGGTTGGTTGCTCACCTGTAAATATAATTTCTTGGGCAGCAGAAGCAAAGCCATCAGGATAAGTCGTTCTCCACACAACACGTATGTTTTGGTTCGCCTGCACTTCATCTGTGCTAAAAGTAGTCAGTGCTGTTGTCACCATAACCATTGCAAGAACACCAACAAAGACCTTTTTAAAGATTTCTTTCATTTTTGACTCCATTCCGCCGCCTACGTTGGCGGCACAAATAATTTATGGAAGCGATACAGACCGCGATCATATGTGTTAAACTACAGTCGAAACAGCGGTAAACATCAAAGCACGTGGAGGTGAGTGGCGTAAGCCATAACCCGCATTTTTATATGTGTAGCAGCCTGCACAAGCACAAATAATTGGGACATAGAACCCGTACACTTATCTTTGAAAAACAAAGTCATAAGTTTTAGCTCAGGCGGCAGTCACTGCCGCTGTTTCTATTTTCCAACAAAAGGAGCTAATCTTTAATGAAGATTGTTTACCCTGTGTGCTGTGGCGTGGATGTTCACAAAAATGTAATCGTGGCAACTATCGCAATCACAGACAAAAGCAATGTCACACAGTACGTTGTAGAATCTTTTTCGACAATAAACTCTGACCTTATCCGCTTTCGCACATGGCTGTTAAGTTATCAGTGTTTTAATGTCTGCATG
>WRAH01000061.1 GCA_009780315.1 Defluviitaleaceae bacterium | reverse complement strand
TTTTAATGTACCTAGTGTCATAATCAAAACCGCGCTTTTTGTGCTATTTTAATAGTTGTAGTATAATTGAACTATTGATAATGTCAACAGATTTCGTCAAAGAATTAAAAATTTATTCAAATACCACCTTCAAAGCCTAAAACTATGGTCATGAAAGATGTTTGGCAAATGGGCATGATTATGTCATAATTATGGTAAAGACAATTATCTTAGAGAGGTGAGCAGTATGACAATGCGCATGGATTTTAACAACATGCTAAAAGAAAGAATTGGAGCCCAGGGCATTAGCCTAGAATCCATTGAAAAACTTAATCACCAAATTGCAAAAGCCAATAAAGCCATGGTAGACAAACGCACAGCAGGCAAAATGGCATGGCGTGACTTGCCCTATAATCAAAAAGAAGTGGTCACTGAAATTGAGCAGTATGTAAATGAAATGAAAAATGAAATTGATGCATTTGTAGTCCTTGGCATAGGGGGTAGTGCATTAGGGCCAATGGCAGTACAACAAGCCTTAAATCACCCGTTTTATAACGAACTTCCAAGGGAAAAACGCAACGGATTTCCTAAACTATATGTGCTGGACAATGTAGACCCGGAAAGGCTTGTCTACTTCTTTCAAACCGTAGACCCTACCCGTTGTTTATATAATGTCATTTCCAAATCAGGCAGTACATCTGAAACAATGAGCCAGTTTATGATAGTTCAAAAACTGTTAGAAGAAAAACTCGGCAAAGAAGGGGCTAAAAAGCGCATTGTATGCACCACTGACGCAAGCAGCGGCAATTTAATTACCATTGCCAAAGGGGAAGGGTACAAGTATTTTATTATTCCTTCGGCAGTTGGCGGGCGTTTCTCCGAACTTACCCCTGTAGGGTTGCTTCCTGCGGCATTTTGCGGGCTTGATATCAAAGGCTTGCTGGAAGGTGCTGCCCAAATGGATGCCCTAACCAAAGGTGAAGGGCAAGACGACATTTTTAAAAATTCACCCCACATGTTTGCATTACTTCATTACATGGGTATGATGACTGGTAAAAATATCACAGTTGTCATGCCTTATGCGGACTCTCTGAAATTCATTTCAGATTGGTTTGCACAACTTTGGGGTGAATCTCTTGGTAAGCAATTTGATAATGAGGGCAACATTGTAAATGTAGGGCAAACCCCGGTAAAAGCCCTTGGCGTAACCGACCAACACAGCCAAGTTCAGCTTTATGCAGAAGGCCCATATGACAAAATTGTAGTGTTTGTGGGCGTGGATGAATACAGGGAAACCATCACCATTCCAAAAACCTATGCTGACATGCCAAGCCTTGGTTTTCTAGGCGGCGTAACCCACAATGACCTGATTAAAACTGAACAAGCTGCCACAGAATACGCACTAACGAAAGCAGGGCGCATGAATATGACGCTCACTTTGCCAAAAGTCACTGCACAAACCCTAGGGCAACTCCTGTATTTCTTTGAAGTTGCCACTGCATTTGCAGGAGAATTATTAAACATTGATGCCTTTGACCAGCCTGGCGTAGAGGAAGGTAAAAACGCAACATATGCCATGTTTGGAAGACCTGGATATGAAGAAAAAAAGGCAGAACTAGAAGCTGCGCCTGCAAAAGATAGTCAGTATATTATTTGAAAAATTGAATGCAATAAATAAACTAAAAACAGTCTCAAGTGTGAGACTGTTTTTTTTATATATAATGTGGTAATATGCTGTAATACAGGGGGTTATCATATGAAAATGTCGCGCCATAAAATAATCGTATTTATTTTAATATTCACAATGCTTACAGGGGCATATTCAACTTTTTTTGCCTTGGCAACAAGGGCAAATCATACGGCTTCCCTTATATATGAAGAAAGACACACCCTCATTTCTGCTATGTATGAAGCCAGTTTGGCATCGGTTTCATCAACACGCTGGATGCGTTTTTTTGTTGTAAACGGCGGTCAAATACAATATGACTCTTTTTGGTTAGAATTGGAGCTTGACAGGGTAGAGCAAACCTTGGAAACTTTTATCGCTTATCATGCACCACAAAATGAAATTACCATCATAGAACAAGTCATTGCTCATAGAATACGCATGTCGGAAATTTCAATTGAAGCCATCAATCTTCGTAATCATGGCTTTTATCAGGAAGCCGTCAATCTTGCCCATGGTCAAGAGTTTGCAAGTTTAGGGCAACCTCTTGAAGGCATGATTCAAGAAGTGATTACTTTGGTGAATTATCGCACACAATCTAAACTTGAAAGTGCGGTATTTTCCATGGAAATTTATCAAATTTCTATGGGTGTGATTATGATTATACTGGCTATTGTTGGGCTTGTTTCATTAAGTTTTGTTGGAAAATCGAGACGTGTCATGGTATCCATTGTATTGCTTGTCGTTTTGATATGCTTCAATGCTGTGCTTTCTGTAAGATTTGCAATGCAAAACAACGAACAATTTGACACATATGAATTGCGGGATACTTTAGTGGGTACGCTTTATGACGTGCATGCCGCCACAGAAGCTTTGACGAGATGGTCAAGAATGTTTGCTGTAACAGGAGAAGCCTTTGCCTATGAAGGGTATATGGAGGAGCTTGCAAAGGATAGATTTAATCGTGGGCTTGATACTTTTATAGTCAATCAAGCCCAAAGTGCAGAGATAAATGTTTTTGTAGACTTGACCCGCTGGATGCTTGGTTTGAGACAGCTTGAATCGGTATTTTTACAACTGCGTCATGCGGGATATGCAGATGAAGCCATTGCTATGGCATTTGGGGCAGAGTTTGCGGCATTAGGGCTTCCTATGGGGCAAACAAATCAAAGTCTTCGTGATGCGGTGAGTTTGCGTATTGCAAATGAACTGGTTGAGATTTATGATAATCAAAATCATTTGAGACATTTGATTGTTGTCAATACCTTTTTTATTTTTGTAATAGGCATGGGCGGTTTGCTTATGCTACTTAAAAAAGGCAACATACAAAATCAAGAAGAAAATAACCATTTCATCAGAAGGCGCATGAGACATGCAACGATTACAACAAGACTAATTACATCATTTTTGCTTATCTTTATGTTATTTATTCTATATGCTGCCATTTCAACATATTTAAACAATGTCATTGACAATTATAATCGTCATAATATAGAAATTATTACGCCGCGGATAGAAATTTCGTTAAGTTTTCATCAAGAGTTTACCGAAATGCGGCGACTTATTCGCGCGTCTTTTATGAATGCTGAATGGCGTGAAACGTCAAATGAGGGTATTTGGCGAAGCTTTGAAGTACGTGTGAATCACTCCTTTACACGGCTAAACGCCCTTGCGGATGAATATAAGGAATCTGTTAGAAATGATAGGATGTTTCCGGAACAGCCCTATGACAGTAGAATTTTTGTTATTGAGGACATCATGGATTATGTGACATCTATTTATGATGTTTTTAATATGCACTTTTTCTGGGATGGGGATATGAGCTTCTATCATGGGGATATCCTTGATTACGCAGAAGCGGCAGAAACAATGCTTATGATGTTGCGTCAAATGGGTGCAACAAATCAAGGTATTATGTTAGAAAGTATTGAAAGTTATCGTGCTTGGTCAAATACTGTGACCATTATTGCACTGGTGGCTTTTATGATAGTGGCATCATTTTTGGCATACACGATGGTTCGTACATTTACAGGGCGTATCAAAGCCATAGAAGCCAGTGCAATATTGGTTGCCCATGGTGATTTCAGCGCGACCTTGGAAAATATGCATGAAGATGAAATTTCTAAAATTTTTAAAAATTTGATAAACGTCATTACCAAGTTAATGAGTGAAATTCAAGAAGTGACAGAAGCAAATAAAAAAGGAAATACATCTACACGTATCAATCCAATCCTTTTCCAAGGCAAATATAAGGATTCTGCTGTGGCAATCAACGCATTGTTGGACACAGTGGAAGAAATGATTGACCAAAAGGAAAAAATGCAAATTGCAGAAGCAAACAGCCAAGCAAAAAGTAAGTTTTTAGCCAGCATGAGCCATGAAATAAGAACACCCCTTACCGCAGTACTGGGCATATCTGAAATTCAATTGCACAACACCAATTTACCTTTGGAAATTGAAGAAGCCTTTGCAAAAATTTATAGTTCATCCAATACTCTATTAAGAATTGTTAATGATATCTTGGATTTATCTAAAATTGAGGCTGGGAAAATGGAACTGCATAGTGACAAATATGAAGTAGCCAGTATGCTTTGTGACGTTGCCCAGCTTAACTTGGCTTATTTAGGCAGTAAGCGTTTGAAATTTGTTGTTGATGCAAGTGAAAAAATCCCATCTTACTTAATTGGTGACGAGTTGCGTATTAAACAAGTGTTAAATAACTTGTTTTCTAATGCGTTTAAGTATACAGAAAAGGGTTCTGTTGAATTTAATATCAGTGTAAAAGATGACGATAGCAACCCAAATATGAAAGATATTATTTTCATTATTCGTGACACAGGCCGCGGAATGAGTGATGCACAGTTAAAAGCCCTTTTTGACGAATACTCACGTTTTCATGAAAAAGAATTTCGATTTGAGTCTGGTACAGGTTTAGGTATGCCAATAACCTATAATTTGCTTGAAATGATGAATGCCACAATTACTGTAAACAGTAAAATTGGTGAAGGCACAACCGTTACAGTATGTATACCCCAAGAAGTGGGTAATCATGAGCCTATTGGGGCAGAAACTGCACGGCTCTTGCGTCATTTTAATCTGGACGCAAACTTTGTTGCAAAACGGCTTGCATTTACGCCAGAACCAATGCCTCATGGTAAAGTGCTTATCGTTGATGATGTTGACGCAAATCTTTATGTAGTCAAGGGCATTATGAACCTTTATAAACTGCAAATTGACACCTGTACAAGTGGACGTGCGGCGATTAAAAAAATCAAAAATGGTGAAGTGTATGACATTATTTTCATGGACTAAATGATGCCTAAAATGAATGGTATGGAAGCCACTGAAATCATTAGAAACATGGGATATAAGCGTCCAATTGTTGCATTAACAGCCAATGCCTTAGTGGGTCAAGCTGAAGCTTTAATGCACAATGGCTTTGATGGCTTCTTATCAAAACCCATTCAAACAGTGCATCTTAATGCAGTGCTTCATAAATTTATAAATGCACGGGAAATAACAGCGCAGCATAACATGGATGAATATTTTGATAGTTTCATGGCAGAATCGGGCATCCATGACAAACTGTGCCGTGATTTTGCCCAAAAGCATACAGATGCAGTGGATAAAATAGTGGCAGCCATTCAAGCAAATGACTTGACAACTGCTCACAGGCGTGCCCATACCTTAAAAGGTTTGGCTGGTCTTATTAGCGAAACTAAATTATCAAGCCTTGCACAAGAAGCAGAAAATATGCTGGCAGAGGGGAAAGTGGTTGAAGACATTTTTATTGCACTGGATGATGAACTGGGGCATGTGATTGATAAGATTAAAGTACAGTATCCTACCCTAAATGATGAATCTCTTGTGATTGATTTTGACATAATACAGGCAAGTAATATTTTTGATAATCTAAAAAACATGTTGGAAACAAAAAACGCCAATGCACTAGACATGATTGACGATTTAAAGAAAATACCCCACACAGCCAAACTCATTAACCATATTAACAATGTAGATTTTGTTGATGCATTAAAGGAACTTGCATTATTAAGGCATGGGTTAGAGATTTAATATTTACTTGAATGATTAAGGTGTTGTAAGATGATTAGAGTATATTACTATCGGCAACGCTTAATATACATAAAATCAAGCAAATTTGAGGAGGTCATCTTATGACAAACACGCTAAAATACACGGCTTTGTACTCACGTCTATCAAAAGGGGATAAAAACCGTGGCACGGATGAAAGTGGTTCGATAAAAAATCAAAAAATGTTGTTGGAGAATTATGCAAGCAACGAGCGACTGCTCAATATCAAGCATTATATAGATGATGATGAAAGTGGTCGTTTTCTTGATAGACCTGCATATCAAGAAATGATAGAAGATGTTAAAAAGGGCTTAATCTCAACCGTGGTTATGAAAGACATGAGCAGGTGGGGAAGAAATTATTTAGGTGTTGAAAATGACATGGAGTTTTTTAGGGTTAGCAACGTCCGCTTTATAGCCATCAGCGATAGCATAGACAGCAATGACCCAGCCAGTTTGGAGTTTGCTCCATTTAGAAACATACTGGCCGAAATGACGGCAAAAGACACCTCTAAAAAGATACGTGCAAGCGTTAAGATTAAGGGTATGAGTGGTAAGCCTTTATGTTGCGTTGCTCCATATGGCTTTAAGAAACACCCCGACAATAAATTCCTATGGATAATAGACGAAGAAGCAGCCGAGGTAGTCAAGCGTATTTTTGGGCTTGCAATGGATGGACTTGGTGCATATCAAATCTGCACAGTCCTACACAACGACAAAGTGGAAATCCCCGGTTACTATTTCAAGAAACAAGGCATAGGGCATCACCGCAAAAATGAATTTAGAAATCCTTACGCATGGAACAGCGGTACAGTTGGCAAGATTTTGGAGAATAGAGCCTATTGCGGTGATACAGTAAACTTCAAAACAGAAAAACATTTCAAGGACAAAAAGAGTAAGTATGTTGACCAAAGTAAGTGGGTTACATTTGAGAATACCCATGAAGCTATCGTCAGCCGTGAACTGTTTGAAAATGTCCAAAGAATACGAGAGAAACAAAAAAGAAAACGTCCCCAAGGGCATAATTATATTCACCCACTAGCAGGGCTGATATATTGTAAAGGTTGTGGGCATATACACAACATACACCGCATATACAACGGCAAGGACAAGCCAACAGCTATATGTAGCAAATAT
>WRAH01000060.1 GCA_009780315.1 Defluviitaleaceae bacterium | reverse complement strand
ATTCCATTGCTTGTTTATACTCATCCTGCTTATTCGTTGCACGATAGAATATTACTAGATACGCATTAAATAAAATCTGCAAATTTCTATCATTAGACCCATTTACACGATACATCAGTTCATGAAGAATCGCAGAAATCAAACCATATTCACCGACCAGCAATTTTGATATAAATACATGCACATCATCTTTGCATTGTTTCACTGCTTCAGCAGACAACGGTACTCGCTCTAAAACAAAGTGTCGACCGTATGCGTCCTTAAACAAATGCAACATATGGCTATCTACTGTACGTCCAAATAACTTGCTTAGTTGTGCAAGGTATTCAGTTGGGTAAATAAAATGCACCTGGTCTTTGTCTGGAAATTCTATGTCAAATATATCTTGTTTAACATTCGTATAAACTTTGAATCTGTTATGTTTATTGGATTTGTTAGATTTTTTGTCAGTATCTTCTCGTGCCATCAAAAACCTACCTCTGCTATTCATTATTACTGTATTTGTAGAATAGCGTCTAAATTTCCTAAATAATAACATATCATGTTACATTATACAATAAACGAATATACTATGTCTTGAGCAAATACAATCGAATACAAAAAGTAGATTCATCAGTAGACAATTTGTCACCCATTACGCCTAAGCTAACAGATGAGGTGTAAAAATTTTCACCGCAGCCATGTGCCGAGTGGTTTGTTGGCATTATAGTTACTGACTTCGAATTAAAAAATTAGAATACAGCAAATAAAAAGGGCTACTGTAAAACTGCAAAAGCAGTGTACAGTAGCCCTTTTGTATAATTTTAGAAAATGAGAATAAGGTGGGGCGACTAATCCCACATCTCCTACCTTGGACTCCGGCCGTGAGTTTGACCCAAGTGGCGACGGCTGCCCGTTCCGTCCTCGTTTACTCTCTATGTTTAGTATATTACCACATTTAATCTGTGATATTTAAGTGATACAGAAATAATCAAATACAAAAAGTAGACTTATCAGTAGACAATTTGTCACCCGTTGCATCTAATCTAACAGATGAACAAAAAACTCATTATTGAAGTTTATTAAGGCAACGTTGAAGGTTATAAAATCCAGTCGGTAAAAAATTTTAGTGGCTAAAATACTACTTTATGTGGTACAATAATAATACGTAAAAGGAAATCTCCACTAAAAAAGCCACTGCGTCAACAGTGACTTTTGCAACCGAAAGCGGTAGGTTTCGCCGGTTTAATTAAAAATTTTAATTAAAAAATAGCTATCCTATCTGGGGGCGGCTATTTTTTTTTATCGTTGTCGTGTTTATGCTTCAGCCAGCCAACGTATAACGTTGCCAGCGTTGTAATTAGTGCAAAAAATTCCGTAAACGGAAAATCTGCCATGCGCTCCACCTTTCTAGGCGAAGCCGCAACCGCCCCCGGTTGCTTGTCTATTATATCATAAAGCCAAATCGAGTGTAAAAATTTTTCACCACAGCCGTGTGCCGATGGGCGCAGAGGTCAGTTAATCACGCCCTCAATATTTGACCACGTTTCTAGTCTATCAAAGTCATTATAAAGCCTGTAAAAGCAAAGTTTTGCAAATAAAAAACCCCACCGCACGGTGGGGCAAAAATCAAAATAACGAGAAAATCTAGGCAGGGCGACACTCCTGCATCTCCAACCCATAATGCCAACTACACCCTCAGATGGTGGCGGGGGCGACGGCGGCCCGTTCCGTCCTCTAAATCTCCTCAAAATATAGTTTATTATACCACAGGCTTGTCCCAGTACGTCAAGAGGTATCCTTTTTTGATAAACCGCTCCATTTTACTTACATCTCTAGAATAGAGAGAACGGGCGAAATAATTTCCCTCTGCCGAAACACGAACAGCAACCTTGATATATTCTTTATTTTGCACCTGAAAAAGTTTTACATACTCGATAGAATTATCTCTTGGGTTAATACCTACATAGTCAGGATATTCGATGATATTTTCCAAATCTGTACCGTAATTTTCAAAATCATGTGGGTGAGTATCAATCATATGCTCTATATTACTGGGGCTTAGGTAAATCGGTGTACCTGCTTCAACATCTAGCGTTAGCAAATCAATCACCCTTTGGCTTATTTCACCTACTTTAGTTAAAGTATTCATTTTGACTTCCTATCAATAGCCCTGTCTGCCTGTGTAGACGCATGAAGGCGATCAAGAGAATTTTTTAATTTTACAGTAAATGATACATGAGTGGTAATTCGCCCTGGTTTGATTGGGGTAAAATCCATTTCCATGTCGGTAAATTCATTAATTTCTCTTTTGGCACGTTCAAGAACATTCACACGAAAATCCTTGAAACGTCCGTAATTTTCTGCATTAAGTAATTTTTTTAAGTATATAATTTCAAATTCTTTGAAAACATAACGACTAGCATTTTCGAGTTTGCTATGAATATGACTTCTTAAAAACTCGTAAAGTCTTTTGCTGTACATAGATTTTAGAGCTAAGTAGTAACGAAGTTCTGACTGCGTGAAATGTTCCGTAAGGTCAAGTAAATACGGTTTTATTGTTTGGCTAAGTGTCACATGGATAATTCCACTTCCATCTAAAACCTCACAAGCATCAATCCACCGTATAAGCCGATGTCTGCCCTTTTCAACTTCTGCCCAAGCACTTTTGTCTGCAAGTGATTTTAGTGCCGATTTTACACCACTATAATTGTTTCCACTTACCTTATTGTCACCGCAAACTTGGCAAAATTCCTGCACGGTAAATGTTATCTGCATAAAGTCATTATCTTTGGGCTTTACTTTGCTTATCAAAAAATAAGCTACATTTGCTTCTTTCGCCGTCAATTTATCAGTTCTAGGGTGACGAATGAAGTCGTTTGCCTGCACAACCATATATGAACGTGGGTCTGATTCGATATTCATAACTGCACCTCCAGTAAAATTTTGCAAATATAATAACATCATATAAGAGTAACATCAATACGACTCCCATTTTTGTTGCACTAAAACGTCTCTATTGCAAAATAAACCAGTAAATACAGTGGTTGTAAGGTTCGCACTAAAACTCCCCTTTGTTTCATATTCGCACTAAAACTCCCCTTAATTCGCACCAAAACTCCCTTTTGTCGCACCAAAACTCCCTTTTGTCGCACCAAAACTCCTTTTTACACCCTTGCAGACCGCATAAATACACACTTTTTTTTTCTTTAAATATTAAAAGAATTAAAATATTTTAAAATACGCACGTATGCGTGCGTGTACGCAAAGAAAATTTTATCGTACTAAAACTCCCCTTTAAGACCTTGGGGGCGTAGCCCCCAAACCCCCAGCAGGGGGAACTGCTCCCCCCTGCACCCCGGCAACATTCGCCATGTAGGCAAGGGTTGGCACTTAAAGTGCCAACCTGCGGTTTATGGTCTTTAGGCTATCCACGCTACAAGGGGCAAGCCTACGGCTTGACTTCGTTAGGCTGCGCCTACCCCTTTCCGCTATCCCACATACGTGCAGACTATCAGAGGCTAAAATCAAAATCTGATCGGCTAATTGATTTCGTCTTGCCCTTGGAGTTATAAGCATTAAGCATTTCTAGTCTGTCTTTGAGTGGTACTTTACTAAGTGCCGATGTTATGGCATCTTCCTGCGCTGCTTCAAATCCCTTTAGCTTTTTGGGAATCTGTTTTTGTAGGTTACTAATTTCCGTCTGCAAGTGCTTTTTCTCGTTCATAAGCGTATTTACACGATTTTCAAGCCTGCTGATTTCTTCTCCAGCTTCTTTGATTTCCCTAGCATCCTTGATTCTAGGCGATGCAATTACAGCATTTATAAGCCCTTCATAGATTCTTTTAGAGATAATTACATCGCCGGTTTCCCTACCCAGAAAATCCTTCCGAGGAGTCACTTGTAATTTGTCCAGTCCATCTTGGGTAATTATTTGCCCTTCTATGGCCCGAATTTGCCCCTCTAGCCTGTTCTTTTTGTTTTCGAGTACTTTAATACCTTGCTTGTGTTTATCGACCGTATTTCGCAAATTTTGGACGATTTTTGCAATTTTCTCTTTTTCTGCTTGTGCCGTTCCACGTTTTAGTTCATCAATGGATTGATTTCCGTCCTTTGTGGCTTCGTTGAGAATGCCTATTTCACGACCAAAGACTGCTGCCATGTGCTTCTCTAAATCTTGATGGAATGTTTGAAGGTCAACCCGGTCAATAGCTATTTTAGCTGAAACCTTATCAATCCCCTTTTTCTGGTCATGTACGACCGGGACGAAAGCATAGTGCAGATGTGGCTGTGTTTCGTCCATATGGACATAAGCACTGATGACGTTCCTCTCGTCCGCATCGGCGTACCGCTGATTCAAAAAAGCGTAAGATTCACGAAAAAATAGTGCATATTCATCGACAAATAAATCTTTGGGCGCAGTAATGACCCAGCTACACATAACATTCACATCCGAACGATTGAGGCACTGAACTTCCGAGGTTCGCTTATTGATAAAAGACAACTGTCCCCCGGCACGCTCCGGGGCAAGATTGTAGTTCAAATGAATCCGGCTGCGGTCTATTTCTTGATTGCCAAAATCGTAATAGCTGCCGTCCTCTTTTTGCCCTCTTTCGTAGTGCCGGGTCAGCCCACCAATTTGACTCCGGGTGTACTTCTGCATATTTGCCATGTCGGTTTCACCTCCATGACGATTATTGCACTAAGCACACCCAATGTCAAATTGGTGTAGCAAGTTATACCAAAATTTCATCTTGGTAACTTGCCTTGCGGGGCTAAGACCGTGGGGCGTTGCCTCACCACCCCTTTTTTATTTGTAACCGTTGGCGTAAATGAAAAAATTCACCATATATCGGTGAATTTTTGAAGTGAAGAAAATGCTTATTAGATACAAAAATGACATTGTTCACTAATATCTGTTTGACCATTCTTCACGTAGTATGCCATAGCTCACAGAATCATAAAATTTGTTGTTTACAATTCTAGCTTTACGATAACATGCCTCTTGTATTAAGCCTATTTTTTCGGCAACTTTGCACATTCCAATATTTCCAGACCAAGTAGTTAAACCTATCCGAACTATTTCTGGATGGTCATCAAAAACTTGATTAACCCATTCCTTGAGTGCCTTTGTTGCAATGCCCCTATTCCAATAATTTTCATTAAAAATAACTATTCCAACTTCAAGCCAAAGTGTTTCTATGCTCTTCCAATACCAATTTACCCTACCAATTATTTCGTTAGTGTCAACATTGGCAATTATTTTATTGTTGCCTAGAGGATTGCTTTCTTTGTTTTCCAACTTAGTCTTGATGGATTGTATTCTTTCTCGTAATTCATCTTCAGTAGCACTTGCAAAATAGGGACCATTAAACTTGTGGTGTTCTCGATCTGGATGGTTTAATAAGAAATAATCGTCTAAATCTTCAATTTTTATATCTCGAATATAAATATTATTCATAAGTATTTCCCCGTTCAAAATATAAGTTACCTACGATAAGTAAAAACCCCACCGCACGGTGGGGCAAAAATCAAAATAACGAGAAAATCTAGGCAGGGCGACACTCCTGCATCTCCGACCCATAATGCCAACTACACCCTCAGATGGTGGCGGGGGCGACGGCGGCCCGTTCCGTCCTCTAAACCTTCTCAAAACTTAATCTATTATACCATAGGCTTGTTCCAGTACGTCAAGAGGTATTCCTGCACCTCATCCCTCTTCCGGCGGTGAAAATTCTTGCCCGCTGCTCATGTTGGCTGGCATCAGTGCGGTATCTAATCTGCCATACAAGATATGGCAGACTGCTGCGCAGCTTCCTATCTTGCGGGGGATTCCCCCGACCCCGCACTCCTGCCCATCGGGGCAGGAGTGTTACGCCTACGGCGCAATAAAAAATTACCACTGTGAAAAGTCTGGTTTCATTAGCTTTTCACAGTGGTAATTTTCTGACTTGGTATTTACAGTGTAGGCTTATGGCTCTGGAGGATCATCCGGTGCCCAATCCATTCTTCCTGTTGGTCTGGAAGGTGTATCACATATTGATTCTCCTTCTGTGTTCGCTGCTGCTAACACAGATAGATTAAGGAGTAAAACAAGTGATATTAGTAATGCATATAGGTATCGCTTCATGAAAGATATCCTCCTTTCTTTGATAACTTTATTCTAAGTTTATCTATCTCGAAGGCATGATATAGTGCCTTTTCATAGCATTTGATACTTTTTTGGTCAGTGCTGTAATATATACATATCTTTTTGTGATACTCAATCGCCAGATAAATTAGTCCATAGTCTAGGAGTTTATTAATAGCGTAATCTGCTACAAATGATAAAGATTCTGCATTATCTAGCCTTAAAGAATGCTTTAATGTATTCAACAGTAGGTCAGTTAATTGTTCACCTTCTGATTTCGTTTCAATGGCATCATCTAATTCATAATAACACTCGCTAATTCTTCCGAGTTTGTCCAGCATAGATGCTTTCATATAGACATAGTATTTGTATCCAGCATGGAATTTAGTATTTTTGCAATATCTGACGGCATCATCCATGCTATAAATTGCTTTTTCATATTGACCTAATTCGTAATATACTTCTGCGAAGTAGGAATAAAAAAGAGCGTTAAATTTACCTTTTGTAATTGCATCCATTTCATCACGTTTAAGACTTTCCAGCAACGCCAGAGACTTAGTTGTGTCACCTACAGCGATATAATTGATTGCATAAAGAAGCTGGGTATATGCTCTACCATTATTACTATTGCCGTTAAATCCTTTTGCCGCTAACCGTTCTGATTCATCCAAATATTCGATTGCGCTTGTGGTAAAGCGCATAAATGTCAAACAAAAACCGATATTGAAATAAAGGATTCTATCAGTCACGTGTATGTGTACCTGTTCAATCAGTTCCTCGGCTTTAAGAAATTGAGCCAATGCATCTTTATATTGCATCTGCCTGCGTTTAATCACACCCTGTTCACGATAATACCAGTACAAATGCTCGTTATTAAACTCCTCTTTGCTTGCTTCCAATAATTCCATTGCTTGTTTATACTCATCCTGCTTATTCGTTGCACGATAGAATATTACTAGATACGCATTAAATAAAATCTGCAAATTTCTATCATTAGACCCATTTACACGATACATCAGTTCAT
>WRAH01000059.1 GCA_009780315.1 Defluviitaleaceae bacterium | reverse complement strand
ATGATTTCTTCACGAGGTTTCCCGGCATTAAAAAGCTGCACCATTTGTTTTTTGAACTCTTCTGGGTACTCTCTTCTTGCTCGTTTTTCGGTCATGTGTTTTCCTCCTTTAGGGCTTTATTTTTACAGGGCAGATATTGACTTGCGCTCTGTAGATATTTTTCATACAGACAGAGGTAGTGAATTTAAAAATGAAATAATTGACTCCATACTCCACGCCTTTGGGGTTAAACGTAGTTTGAGTGCGAAAGGCTTTCCATTTTCCATATGATAATGCTGTTTTGGAATCTATTTATAACGCATTAAAAACTGAAATGGTTTTTGGAATGTCTTTTGATACACTTGATGATTTAGTGTTAGAGTTATTTCAGTTTGTTAATTGGTATAATAACAGACGATTACATGGCTCTCTTAACTATTTGCTACCTGTTGAATTTAATTTATAATTGTTTTTTGTTCGAGTAATTTCTGTCAAAAAAGAGGTGGCATATCAATGTGACAATTACCCCCAAATTCCTACCAGTTATTCCAAAATTTCTACCAGTTATTCCAAAATCCCGCACAGAGGATTTTTTTCGTTTATATATATAATGCTCTTGTGACTGTGGCACAGGGAATATTTCACTGTTTTAGTGCCGCATTTAGGGATGTATTTAAATCGGTCACAGCAGACAATGGCAGTGAGTTTTTAGATTTCAAGGGGATTATCAGAATTTTGAGGGTGGTGAAGATGGAAACTTTTAACTTATTTAGCCCATTTCTTGTGCGTATATTTGAACGCCTTGGGTGGTATTGAGTGAAAGCTTGCAAAGAAATTGAATGAAAAATTTGGAGGTGTTGTTATGGTACAACCTATCGAACAAAACGCACAGGATTCGGTAAATGCAAAACCGATTGACAGAGGGATTTTAAGAAAAGCAGTGCATAAGCATGAAATGAAATTGTATGTTATGGCTGTCGTAATAAACGTGACTATTGTCCTGTATTTGCTTGTTTCTTTGGGAAACGTAATTGGAAATAGCATTGAAAGATTTATAGAAATAATCGATGAAGCAGCTGTCGTTTATGCTTATAATCCAGAAGAGGGTGAGATATTAGCGTATGAACTGGGCACGAGTTGGGGGGAAACTCTAGTCGAGGAACTTTCTGTACCAATTATAGTTGTTGTAATACCATTTGTCCTACTTATAACGCTATACACCCTGTATGCCAAGGTACGGGCATATTCAGTGAAAGTAACCGAGAAGAATTTCCCGGAGATTTACTATAAAAGCGTTGAGTTTTCTAAAAAGCTCGGGCTTAAAAAAGTCCCGGAAGTATATATCCAACAGGGTAACGGTGTCATAAATGCTTTTGCAATGGCTGTTTTCGGGCGGCGTATCTCAATGCTCCATGCAGAGCTGGTAGATGTGGCATACATGGAGGAGAACAAGGACTTTGAGACGGTATATTTTGTGCTTGCGCATGAGTTCGCACATATTTACTTGAACCATGTATCTATACCCGTTAACCTTTCAATTGCATTTTCAAGAATAATTCCGATTTTTAGCCCAGCTTTCTCACGCGCAAGAGAGTATAGCTGTGACAAAATTGCGCAGGTGCTTACAGATAGCAATGGCTTACCTGGCATAATGGTACTTTCAGTAGGAAGGCGTCTTTACAAGAAGGTGGATATTGACAACTATCTTGACACGGTTAAAAAACAAAAAGGATTTTTCCTATGGTATACCAACTTAATGGCAAGCCACCCCATTTTTCCAAAACGTGTTGCGGCCCTTACTGACCCACAGCAGAGAAGCGGGAAGTTGTTTTAAGATAGATGTTTCCTTCGGTTTTAATAATTGTGGCAACGATAAACTTTTTATGAACGTCAGACTTAGAACCTATCCCTCAATAAACAATCTAGCAGATTTTTGGTCTTTTCCCTCAATCCTACGTCAGCAAAATCCTTATGTGCCTGGGCGCAGCGAAAGAAATGTGGGTTCATTCATATGAATAAAAAAGAAGAAAAACGTGCTTATACTACGCACTGCAATTTGAATAGCCCTTATTGGCTGTTTGGCAAGTGTCGCAATCGGGTTTGCTACTAGTTTAATTTTTGGATTTGAGGTCGCCCTCATCATTGGGAGCAGAGCTTCTACTTTATCTACTATTACTATAAAAAAATAAAGCAAAGGAGGACTGTGTATATGAAATTTCTTGTTGGTATTATCGGAGCGGTTATATTTGCTGTGATTACATGGTTAGTTGTCGGTGTGCTGAACATAGAAACTGGATGGTTAACACATGCGATTGCTGGTGTTGTAACTTTTACTGGTTTTTCCATAGCCCAAGCGATTTATGACAAAGTAAAAAAGAGCCAAGCTTAGTAAAGATAGTTTACCTTTCACGTTATATCACATTATTCGCTCAAATCTTCGGTAAACAAGGTCAAGCCGCCAACAAAATTTATGAAATGATGACGCGCGTAACGGAGCATTCTCTACTATTTCAACGGTTAAATCAGAGTCATTGTTGAATGTGTAAGAGTCAATGCTATTCTTAACTATCATCTAATTCTTTTGCTCGCTGCTTATTTTTTTGACGAGGGGCATTGAAATTTTATATTTGGAGGAGATAAGAATGTCAAAGTATCAAGTGTTCAAAAATGCTATTGAAGCATTTCAGCCAGATGGCGCAGATCTACCTATCTTGTATTCATCAACAGAAATAAATGAAAGGAGTTTAAAGGTGTTAAGTGGCAGAAAGCTCAAATTACGGTCTTTCCGTATGACAATTCTCTTGTTCGTATACGTCTTTATTATCATAGCAGGGACGATTGTCTCTGCTATTCTAACCAGAGAATGGGGAGGTAGCTTAATTCCCTTTTTTCCCTCTTTTTTTCTGCTGTGGCTGATCATCAGTGTTTTAGCTCGCCCAACCCTAATCACCATTGGGAATGAGGGATTAAATTTCTATTTTCTTGAAGTTACATTTGGTAAGTATGTTGTGTCTGATAAAACGAGCTTGCCCTATGCCAAAATCAGTGATGTAACGGTGAAAGTAGGGAAAGTGTTCAAACATACAAATTTCACAGTCCATTTCAATGATAATGGCAAAAGCCATAAGATTAAATTTTCTGTATCCAATGAAATGAGAAAGGTGCAAGAACAGAGCGAAAACCTAAAAATCCTAATTGAAACACTTGACCAGACCACAACTTGAGTACGGAGATTATCTGTATTAAACTGTGAGAATAGATTTGTTTTCTACGGGATATTCCAAACTGTCAAGGTAGGTGGCAGTATTTATATTTTAGGAGGATTATTATGAAATTTAAGTATAAGATTTTGAAAATTGCAAAAGATGTAATTTTCAAATCAAAAAACGACACTACCGTTTATTTGGGTAAACCAGAGGAATTTGAAAACGCACTAAACGAACTAGGGGCAGATGGATGGGAAATGGCACAAATTGTTGACCCTAAAGGGTTCTTAGGCGCAGGGGATACTGGCTATGCTATTTTTAAGCGGCAAATTGATTGATACAGTTCTGCCCCAAATAAGCACTTTCCCCAGTCAGCCCCGACCTCGCTCTAGTGTGTGATGGGCGAGATTATGAACAGTACTTAAGCGATATACCCCACAGCTTGAGTACAGAGATTATCTGTGTTAAGCTGTGAGGGTAGATTTGTTTTCTACAGGACATACTCCTGTCACAGCCGATAGGAACAGATTTAAGAAACTGCTCACAATCCTTGAATTTACGCACTTTGTCAAGCATCAAACACCTAGCGGCAAACGACAAAGAAGCTATAATTTTTCGATAAGCGTTGCAATAAATATAGCAGGGCTAAATATTTCAGATGATTAGCCGCTTACCCAACAACTGAATTATACACCTTTTCCCAGCGTGGGAAAAGCCATCAAAGGCACGATTGATTATCCTCATCTATCAATCGTGCCTTTTTCTATTTCACGGTAAATTGCCAAAAACAAGGTGTGATGTCATAAACGCAAAAATAAAGGCAGGGCATTTTCACGCTTTGCCTTTATTTTTTATGAATAATATAAAACACCTCGACAATATTCGTCTTAAATAATTAAATCAATAAAATATACCCTCTTAATGCTCTTAGTGGTGATATACCTTTTGCGCTATACTTAAAAGTGAATAATGATTCAATAGTGTACCGCAAGTCATTTGCGAATGTAGAGGAGAACAAAATCATTATGGCAAATATCGAAAGTTATAACAAGGGGCTTATCTATACCGATATAAACGGCTGTAACGACTGCAATAAGTGTATCCATGAGTGCCCTATACTGAAAGCAAATGTAGTTTGATGATGCAGGGCACATAAAATATGCGTTGACCAGCAAGAATGTATACTTTGCGGAAAATGCAATGATACTTGCACTCATAATATTAGACATTTTCGTGATGATTGCGATGATTTTTTTAATGACTTAAAGAAACGCAAAACTATATCTGTTATTATTGCGCCTGCATTTTATATTAACTATCCGAATGAATACCGAAGGGTATTTGGATATTTGAAAAGCATGGAGGTTAAAAACTTCTATTCCGTAAGTTTCGGAGCGGATATAACGGTTTGGGCTTATCTTGATTATATTACTTCAACTGGACGCAAAGGCAATATTGCACAACCTTGCCCCAGCATTGTCAGCTATATAGAAAAGCATTAACCAAAACTTATCCCAAACCTTATTCCTGTACACAGCCCTGTGATGTATATGGCGATTTATTTAAAGAAATACAAAGGGTTAAAAGATGATTTAATGTTTTTAAGTCCTTGTATCGCAAAGAAAACTGAGATTGAATCCAAACGTGGTCAAGGACTGATACGCTATAACGTTACATTCTCAGCCCTTATGAAACACATAAGAGATAGTAATGTCAGTCTAAGCTCATGCCCCGAGGTAGATGATATAATCGACTACGGAATGGGAGCAATATTCCCTAAGCCCGGAGGTCTGAGGGAATATATGGAGTATTACATGGGCATGGAAACGCTAATCACACAGGTAGAGGGGGAGCATAGAGCCTACGAATACCTGAAAAACTTCGCCAAAAGAGCGAAAAGTAATTCAAAGGTAACGCCTGTATTGATTGATATATTAAACTGCGAAACAGGATGCATTCAAGGCACAGCAACTAATATCTGCGGAAAAACAAACAAAACAATCTAAGCAAAGGAGCGTGAAAATAACATGGTAATGATTGCTATATGTGACGATGATACAAAAATATCTTCGGAGTTGGAGCGTTTCATCGCTGATATACTCGGCAAGCTGTCGGTCAAACACCAGATCGATGTTTTCACTACAGGGGAAGAACTAATCAAGGCGGCTGAAACAGGGTCTCACTTCGATTTGATTTTCCTTGATATTAAGTTTGCCGAGGATGGAGTCAACGGCATAGAGGTGGGACGGGTTATCCGCGATGTCCACCAAAACCACCTTGTGTCCATCGTTTATATTTCAAGGGAAAAGGATTATGCCTTAGAACTTTTTGACATTGGGCCCCTTAACTTCCTTGTCAAGCCCCTAAAGCGTGAAAAATTAGAGGCAGTAATCGGAAAATATCTGAGAATTACAGGGCTGTGGACGAAAGTGTTCACATACAAAATCGGACATGATACATCGAAGGTGCAGATTAAGGATATTGTCTACCTCGAAAGCCTTGGCAAAAAACTGGTCATATACCTTGCAGACAGCAGAAAAGTGGAATTTTACGGAACGCTGAAAGCCGAGTACAGCGAACAGCTACAAAAATTCGATTTTCTGTTTATCCACAACGCCTATGTTGTCAATTATGACTATATAAGCGCATTAAAAGTTGACCAAGTGGTTTTGGTTAATAGCGGATTGCCTTTGCCTGTCAGCAGACACAGGCGAAATGAGGTTAAGGAAAGTTACTATACGATTATGAAACGGCGGATGGGGGTGTAAGCATTAATACAACTATTGCAATTTTTTTATACACTGCTTTATATACCTATTCGCTAAAAATTGTTATCGAAGTTTTCATTGAAAAGCGAAGAACATCTAATCCGGTAATGGCCTTATCATATATATTTTTTTACTTTGCAGCTACATTCGTGCTTATTTTGTTAGGTACCCCGATAATAAGCCTAATCGTTGCGCTCGTTGGGGTTTTTGTAATAACATTGAATTACGAATCTACTTTCCTAAAACGTGTCGTTACAGTGTTTGGTTGTTATGCATTATTGGGTGCAATAGAACTATTAGTTTACATTACGATTATAATTGACCCTGATATACTCACAATTCCTCTTGAACCTCGCGCCATCGCTGCAATTAGTATAGGGATTTTGTCGTATTTGATGGCTCTTGGATTTCGTAGGTTCAAGAATATCAAGAGAAGAAACTTAGGTTTTCCAATGCTTTGGATTTCTATCTTAGTTATTTGCTCCGCGATATCATTAGTTTTATTATTTACATTTTCATCCCAAATGCCTCATTTAGCCGTAGTTGCTATTGTAGTCGGAATATTCGGGATCAATTTTCTGATATTCTACCTCTACGACACTCTCTCAGCAGTATACGAGGACAAGTTGGCATCCGCACTCCACACGCAAGAAAAAGAATACTACTTCGCCCAATGCCAACTCATGCAGGAATCAGCAGAGCAGGTAAAAACCATACGCCACGATATGAAATTCCACTTGGCAACGGCAAGAGATTTTACGGCGAACAATAAGGCAAGCGAAGCAACGGATTATCTCGGTAGCCTTTTAGACGACATCAACACAGGCGAAGTCTACAGCAACACAGGCAACATCGCTTTTGACAGTATTATTAACTACAAACTGAAAACCGCCGCAGAGGACAATATCAAGGTGGAAATAGATGTACTTGTTCCCAAAAACCTTAACATAGACACTGTTGACGTTGTAATCATATTGGGCAACCTTTTAGAAAATGCCCTTGAAGCCGTGACGAAAGTTGATGACAAAGTAATCAAGCTGAACATAGAAGCCAGTAAAGGCAATCTGTTCATAAAAGTAGACAATGCCTTTGACGGCGAAGTCAAATATGCAAAAGGCAAAAACGGTGCGGAAAAAGTAATCGCCACCCGCAAGGATGGCGACAATCATGGGTATGGTTTGAAGAATATCCGCAAGGCTGTTGAGAAATACAACGGGCATTTGGATATTACTCATGATGATGGCGTGTTTTCTGTTGGGGTGTTGGTTTTTGCGGAGGATTAAGAGAGCGAAAAAGAAAAGTACCCCAAACCATTTTGCGTTATTTATCCCGGTTTTTTCCCAAATTAGTTGATAAGCAAGCATCAAAATGATAAAATACCATCGTAAAATCAAACGGATTGTGGGGTTGTAACATGAGGGAGCTTGTAAGAAGCATAGACCCAGACTTGAGAT
>WRAH01000058.1 GCA_009780315.1 Defluviitaleaceae bacterium | reverse complement strand
TTTTTTAAAAATATTTTACAGCTTTCACTAAAATGCAGTAACGAACAGCAACCCGCAATATTGCAGGTTTTCAGCATAGCAAGATATAACGATTGTAAGCAAAATCAAGCAGTTTTCAGTAATAATAAAGACCAAGCAAAGACCAAAACAAAGGCACGTTTCCGAAGAAAAGCCCCCACGTTTTCAAAACGTGGGGGCTTGATATTGGGAATAACTGTTATTTTTCTTTGGATTTTTTATCTGCTACATTGCCTTTGTACTTCAAGCAGGCTTCTATCATGGACACCACAACATTGTTAAATGATGTATCGTTGTCCTTGGCTATTTGGGCTATTTTCTCAATAAGACTATCTGAAATATAAAGCGTTTTATAGGAACACTCAACTTTTTCTTTCGTGGTTTTAAGTTTCCACTTCATTTAGCAGCACCGCCTTTCCTACTAATAATTATAGGAAAGATTTAACATAAAAGCTAAATGAGAATTGTTTAATATATGTTTTTAATGTATTTCTCTGGTGTATTTTTTAGAAAAAACACTTGACTACTTGCGGTGTTTTGAAGTAAAATTGAAGATAAGGTGTTAAGTATTTTTGATGCGCCGCAGAATAAAAATTTGAATTTTCGGAGGAAAAAGGACATGGAAAAAAAGAAAGTTGGGCATTTCGCCCGTGGTGTAGTGGCGGCGTTAGCGGTTATACTGATTATACCCTTATTCACCACTTCAATTTTTGCAAGCACTCAACACGCATCCCGCTTTGGCGGCAACTGGCAAGATACTGTCGCAAATGGACACTTGGACTTGAGTGTGTCAATGGGCTTTATTGGAACAACCGAAGAAGTTGCGATACCAGCTCGTGACGGACAGAATATAGGATTTAGAACGCCATTGCACGTATTTTTAGTAGACCACAGTTTAATGCGCCCAACATTAACAATTACGCCAATCGGTGCAAGCTATCTTTTGACTGACTTTATGGATTGTACAAGAAGCCACGAAATCATGAGCGGCATTTCATTTTGGGATGCTTTGCCGTATCGCTCCCATGATGGACGCACAGAGGTTGAGCTTATAGCAGATGCAATGTCGAACGACGTTAAATATAGCCTGCGCTATGGGATAAATAACACCCGTTTTTCGCTGTTTATAGGCGATAGCGTGGAACAAATGATAGAACAAGCACCTGTGCAAGTGTCGGTTAGCGGCACAGGTGGCGGCATTGTCGGCGGTTCTATCGGATGGGAAAGCGGCGGCTTTACTTTTGATTTTGCTTATCTTCTGCTATGCGTAACGCAAGCACAGAACTATTTGCAGACAGGCGTATGGCGTGATGAAATCCGTCCATGGGGTTTGCCGCACCATTATAGCAACATTGAAATCCCTGGGCTTCGCCAACTTCTTGAAAATGCTCTTGAAAATGCCGCACCACCCGAAACTGTAATGGCTCGCCCATCCAACCACAACATTTTACTTGATGGCGAACCTATCCAAATGAGGGCTTTCAATATTGGTGGCTATAACCATTTTAGATTGCGTGATTTGGCATATGCCCTAAACCATACGCAAATCAGCTTTGCCGTGGAATGGGATGCCGAAACTTCCATCATCCAACTGATAACACAGCAAAATTGGATTGTTGACGAAGCGGGCGACCCTGTCGAATGGTATTCGGTAACAGGAATATATCAGTCCACAGGCAATGAAATGGCGGTGGCAGATGACCATGAGCGTACAGGCGTTGCGAACTTTGTAGGCTTGCATCGCATAATGACGGTGCATACAAGCGATGGGGATGTTTCGCAATTCGATGTTTTAGTACCTCGTCTTGTGATGGCATACAACATAGGTGGCTATAATTATATCCGTTTGCGTGATTTAGCTGAATTGTTTGGGGATATGAATGTAGATTTTGACCCCGCCACATCAACGATTTTAATTGATACGCAATTTGACCCTTTTGCATAGCAGATTTTTATATCCCAGCATTGCGTTTTTTGGAAGATAAATGTGTAACACATTTGAATGAAAATGGTACAAATAGTAACACGCCATTAAGTTAGTGTTGTCAAGGGTAGGGTGGAGATTTTTTGCTTGCAAAAAATACTACCCGACCTTGACAACACGGAGATTTGCAAGAAAGACAATAGGAACGTGGCTGTTCGGTGCTTTTCCCGAATAGCCCCTTTTAACTTTACTCTTTCGCTTTCACCTTATCAATGAGCCTGTTTTAATTATACTTTGTGTTCAACAAGTGGTAGTCAAGAATCTAACCCAGCAACAAAATGAAATGAAATGTTACAGCATTGTTAAAAATTCATTTAAGACTTGTTTTTATTTTTCATGTGTGCTATGATAGGAAAGTGAACTTAATATTTATGGGCCAGTAGCTAAAATTTAGTAGCTGTGTTGCGTATTAGCTTAGAATAACCGCCAGGTCGATTTTGACATAACACTGGAGAAAACGGCTTTCTATTGCTCTATAGGGCGACGAAAATAAAACCTTTTTGGTTTTGCTTTCGTCGCTTTTTTGTTGTTTTCGGACAACCGCAACAGAAAAATGCTGAATTTAGCAACTGAGGAAAGGAGGGAAACCAATGCTACCAATGCAACCACTACCCAGCAACACATTCCGCCTTGTTTCATGTGAAACTCGCAAAAACAAAAATGGCGGCGACATGACATTTCTAAATTTAGTCAATGTCGAAACTTATGGAGTTATGAATACTCTTTTGAAGCTGAAAGAGGGTCAAAACAGAGCTGATATTGTGGCTCAACAGAACTATTCCGTTATTGTTTATTATGACGGAAAATATGGCTCGGCAGAATTAACACCAGCTAAAACCAATATGAAGCTATGATAGTCTGGATGCACAAGGGGCGCAAGCCCCTTGTGGTCAATCCGCATAATGAAAGCGAGGACAATAAAATGAATATGGTAGCAATCATGGCTATAAACAGGGATGAGGAAATAATAGCTAAAAATTGGGAATATTTTGCAGAAAATACGCAGGACAAAAATATAACATCAATAGCGGCTGTATGTTTCTATCAATCCGACATTTGGCAAACCATACGGCAAAACGGCGACCCCGATTTATTGTTAATTGACGGCAAAGTCTTGATAAACAACCGACCCAATATACCACAGTTTGAACTTGAACACATCTCCAAATACTCAAACTGTGCAATTTATATTGTGAACGACTGGCACGAAGCGGCAACGCTTTTTAATGAAAGGATGGCGAATTTATGAAGCCCTACCCCGATAATCAGTACCGAACGCCTTTATCACGAGGGCAACGAGCCGAGATAAAAAACGCTAATCGCTTAAAGAAACTGTGGAAACGCCTTAAACATGGCACTTTGTCAATTCGCCGAAGTGTTATCAAGTCAATATTAACGACATGGCTAATAGCGGGCGCAATTGCATTATTTATCAATCGCCAGCAGATTATTAGTAATCTGCTGGCAGAAGATACTGACTTAATATTTCCACTATCCCTAATTGGCGCAGATACTATAACAGAATGGCTTATAGACATATCAACTTACGCAATACCAGTCCTTACAATTCTGATATTAGTGCTGATGTTTGGAATATTTGGGATAAGTTGTCGGGGAAATAAGGCAGAGGAAGCCTTTATAACACAGGGCATATATAAGGACACCAAAGCCCCGTGGGTATTAGAAGTATATAGAAAATCTGTTTATAGGGTGTATGTTGTTTATCTAAATGGAAGCGATGAAGACGATTTTAAGAAACATCGGAAAGGGCTTGAAAGTGAAATCGGTAAGATTGAAGATTTTGAGCCTATTGGAACTAAAATTTTACTACTGTATGTGTTGGCTGGTAAGGCTAAACACAACCCAAAGCGAGATGATAAAGAATTTTGAGGAGTGAATGCATGGTGAATACGCATAAAATCCCCCTTGCATACGATACGACCCTGCTAACTTACACTAACAAGAAAGAATATGTATTTTGGGATACAGACCAATTCCCAAACCTTGCAATAATGGGAAATTCAGGAAGCGGGAAGTCTTATTTCATCCGTTTATTGCTGGGGTATATTTCAAAGTACGCAATTACGGCGACAGGCGGACAGCCCAAAGCCTATGTCGGGTGCTTCAAAAATGAACTTTTGACAGGCGGCAAGCGGTTTTGGGGGCGGCATGATGTACGACTTGCCCTTAGCCAATTCCACGCAGAATTTGAAGCAAGGGCAAACGGCGACCCCTGCAAGGATTTTAGACTTCTCGTAATAGATGAATATATTTCATGGCTTGCCAGCATGGAAGCTAAAGAAGCCAAAGAGGTACAGAAGTGCATAGCCGAATTGTTATTTATGGTACGTAGCAAGAATATGCACATCCTCTTGGGCTGCCATAGGGGCATGGCGACTGACTTCCAACACGGAAGCCGTGATTGTCTTAACATCATATTTCTTGGAAGCCCATCAAAAGAAAGTGTCGGCTCATTTGTAAGCAGAGAGGATGCCAGCATGATTGAGAAAAGGGGCAGGGGCGAAGGGTACACGGTATTTGACGGACAAAAACCCAAAGCAATTACAGTTCCAACAGTACAGGACATGGCGAAGCTGGATATGGCTATTCAAAAGCTGGTGTCCGATTAGAAGTGAAGCTGGCTCGAAGTGGGCGGCGGTTGCCGCAAGGCAAAACCGCCGCACTTCCAACATATAGCACTAACATAATAGAGCAATCAACCGCCGTTTTCTACTTGATATTAACCACATATTAGTTTCAGAGGTGAACAATGAAAAACAGAAGAAACATCTTTCAACCAGTTTTAGAAAGCATTATAAAACGAAATGCGAAGCTGAAACACTATCCCGACAGCGACAGCCTGATAGTGGCAAGTAGACCCATATTCCTTGAAGCTGGTTACGAGTTGCGAAGGGATAAGCCGAGGGCAAGGGGCGACCCCGACCCAGAGCCAGCAGAAAAACAGTCCAAACCCAAGAATATGGACAACGACCCAAGACCCGACAGCGTAAGACGTGCAAAACAAGCTGTTATGGACATTATAAGGCTTAATGCGGGGGTATGGACACACTTCATTACATGGACATTAGACCCCAAAGAGATTGCACGAAATGACCCAAAAGAGGTATCGAGGAAACTACAAACTTTCCTCAAAAACAAGGTACAGCGAAACAATTCCAAGCATTTAATAATCCCCGAATTTCACGCAGACGGCGTAAACATTCATATGCACGGCTTAATTTCAGGGGATTACAAAATGGTTGACAGCGGCAAGAAGACGAAGGACGGCAAGACCATTTACAATATGTCTGACTGGAAGTTGGGCTATACGACCGCTATACCACTTGACGGAAACATAACCAAGGTAAGCCGCTATGTTACAAAGTACCTAAGTAAAGATTTTCGCAAGATTTTCGGCAGGTTTTACTATTACGGCGGCAAAGGGTTAATTAGGAAGCCCCCAACAACATTGTATGATTTGGACTTTGGCAAAGTCGAAGCCAAGATATACACGCCCAATGAGTTTGTATCATTCAAATATAAGGATTTAGCAACGGACAGCACCCAAGCATTTATAGAAGAGCATGGATTTGTTCGCAAGATTAAAAATGAATATTACGAGCATGGATTTGTTCGCAACAATAAATGAATATAACGAACAAAGTATAGATGATGATTAGGTGATAACCGCTTGCAATAAAAATGAGGTGACACCCAATGACTGAAACAAAAAGCAACAAACCCAAACTGCTTACGCTGAAACAATCGGCAGCACTCATAGACGGTTTAACCCCATATCGGGTACGCCAACTATGCACCGAGGGCAAAATAAAATATCACTTGTTTGGAAAAAAGGTAATGATTTCTGAAAAAGAGATACTTAACCACTTTGGCGAAAACGCCTAAATTTAGCCTTATGACGTGAGTATAACAACACTCACAACGACAGGCAACACCCTTTTTACGGCACGTTTTCGCTAATTTTCCTTGATATTACGCCCTTTGTGTGATATAATGGAAGTATCGGAAACGTGCCATTTTCATTTTTAGGAGGATTTGAAAATGGCAAATATAACCAAACGTGGCGACACATACAGAATAAAGGTTTCCTGCGGGTATTCCGTGGATGGCAAGCAGATAACCAAGTCAACCACCTACAAGCCCGACCCGACCAAGAGTGAGAAATGGAACGAGAAGGAACTGCAACGGCAAGCGGTTTTGTTTGAGGATAGCTGTAAACGTGGCATAAGCACGACTGCGGCGAAGTTTGAAAACTTTGCCCGTGAATGGTTTGCTAACTATGCAGAATTGAAATTGAAACGGCTCACGCTATGCAGTTACCGCCGCATGGAAAAACGCACATACGCCGCATTGGGGCATATACGCATTGATAAAATATCCCCTCTCGACATACAGCGTTTTGTTCGCTCTCTCGTTGCCGAAGGATTATCGACCAACACAGTAAAGAATTACGTGCGGTTTGTGTCCGTCATTCTTAACTATGCTGTACGCAAGCACCTATTAACATTCAATCCATGCGTAACAGTAGACTACCCAACGGCACAGGAAACGGAGCGGGATTTTTACACAGTCGAGGAAGTCAAGCGGCTTTTGGCTCTGCTTTGGCAAGAGCGCGAGGAACACACCGAAGGAAGCTACAACGACAAGAAGCCTTTTGCAATGTTCTTCACGCTGGCGGCATACACGGGAGCGAGAAAGGGCGAACTTTTAGGGCTGGAGTGGCAGGACTTAGACTTTGATAACAACACGCTATCTATCAATAGGGCTTACTATTATTCTTCTGTTGAACGCACCCACTACACCGATACCCCAAAAACCAAGACCAGCCGCAGAACGCTCAAACTGCCAGCCCATGTTATGGGTATGCTCAAAGAGTACAGGACATGGCAGACCCAGCAAAAAGAAATATGCGGCGGCTCTTGGGTGGACACAGACAGGGTTTTTATCAAGTGGAACGGTGAGTCAATGGCGACAACCGCCCCTGCATACTTTCTTGATACCTTCACCAAAAGAAACAACATAAGGAGATGTACAGTCCATAGCTTCCGACACTTCAACGCTTCCGCTTTAATCAATGAAGGCGTGGACGTGGTAACAGTCCAAGCGGCACTCGGACACAGCACAGCCGCTACAACGCTTTCCATTTACTCCCATGCTTTCAGCAATGCACAGAGCAAGGCAATGGAAGCCATATCAAACGCAATCGCTATTTAAGCGACTATGACTATCTTGTAATAACTTGCAGTAGTGATAAGCATATAGCACCAGCCCAAACCAAGAAATAATGCCCAAATAATGCCCAAACAATGACCAAAATGGACACAGGCGGTATAATTCAAACAGTAAAAATGTTGATATTACAGACTTTTGCGGTGGTTAGGGCTGGAACGTAAATAATTTTTCAAAA
>WRAH01000057.1 GCA_009780315.1 Defluviitaleaceae bacterium | reverse complement strand
TCACCTCCACGTGCTTTGATGTTTACCGCTGTTTCAATCACTATTTTAACACAACTGATTGCGGCCTGTATCGCTTTCATAAATTATTTGTGCCGCCAACGGAGGCGGCGGAATGGAGACAAAAATGACTATGTGATGACAAAATCCGAGCATGATTGACACAATGGTATAAATATGATATAAAACAATTAGAAATGAGACGTGTATAAAACAAGGGGGAGATAAAATATGCTATGTTGCACAGCACATTTGTATTTTTTATCACTATGTGAGGTGCGAGACACTGTAGCCGTAAAAATTTGCGGCTTGTTTTAGTGTCTAAAAAACGTTCTCAAATAAAAATATATAAGGGGGCAAATGAAATGAAGAAATGTAAATCAAAAGCTGTCAAATCACTTCTCGCATTATTTTTTGCGATAATTTTGGCAGTGAACCCATTAAGTGCGCTGTCCGTGCCTGTAGATGACTTAACGTCACACGAGATAATGGCAGACAACAGCACAAATGAGGATGATTACACCAGCGGCCCAGAAGTCGAAGCCGCGCCAACCACACCTGATGAAGGTGAGCCGTCAGATGATGAGGAGTCTGACGAAGCGCATTATCCCAATGACGAAGATGAGCCAGAGCATCCGTTGTTAGATGATGTTGAACTTGCTTTGCGGGCAGCAGCACTTCCGTTAAGTGACTTGTTTACTGTTACATTTGACGGAAACAGTACTGTAGCTACAACTTTACCAGGACAAGGTGTCCGTGGCGTAACTGTAGCCGGTGATTCACTGGGCAATTTGCCTATCCCTCCAAGCAGAGAAGACGGACATGTGTTCATGTCTTGGAACACACTGCCGAATGGAGAAGGTACAGTTTTTGATGAAAACACCCCAGTTACAGGCACTATAACTGTATTTGCCCAATGGGGATGGCGTATCGAATTTCTCCTTGGCGGTGCGCCAAGTGCAAGTTTTCCGGGCATAGGCACGGCACCTGGTCATGCCAACAACGACCAAAACAGTACATCTAACTTTGGTATCCGTCATATCTACGCAGTGCCGGGTTCAACAATTAACAGTATTGTTGGCGTGGAGTGGCCTGTTGTTCCTGCTAATGCAAACCCAGGCTATACATTTGAAGGATGGTTCAGAGTTGGTGAGACAACTAACCCAGTAGATGGTGATACCATCGTTACAGGCTCTATGTCTTTGGTAGCATTATGGAATAGGATAGGCAACCCAATTGTTACATTTGACGCAACACGCGGCAATATTCCTGCCAATCATACAGCGACACGTGAAGCTATTGCAGGCATGTCAATTTCCGCATCCTGGGCAACGCCTTATTATTTAAACAGAGACCCAGGCTTACTATTCCAACGTACCGCTCCTCAAGCATCATATACAAATGCTGTACTGCAAGGATGGTGGACACAACCTCATGGTAGCGGTACACGCTTTGCTCCTCCAGGGCGTGCTGAAGTAAATTTTAACCAAACATTCAACAGCGCAGTTGGTCATTCAACTGTAGATGTAAATGACTCTATGACGGTGTATGCCCATTGGGTACACAGGATTACGTTTTTACCAAACGGAGGCAACTGGCAAAATGCAAGCTTGCATCCGAACCTTGCGAATGCGGGCACTGCAGCGCAAGCTACTGGACATAGAGTGAGAGATATTCGCATATACGATACGTCAGGGAATAACATTTCCGGCACAAGAACCCTTCGTACCCATGCTCAAAATCCGCCGATTATGTTAAATGTAAGTGCCGGACCTCAAGCCTCTATCGCCGGAGTAGGTGCAAGGCCTTATAATATCCCACTGCCAACCAGAAGCGGATATATTTTTGCAGGATGGGAAATACGAGAAAATCCTACTAAAAATGTGTTTTTGATTCCAACCGGAGGCGGCACGCTGGTTCCTGGTATTCATATGTGTTCCGCAGTTGCGGATATGCCGATAACTGGAAACTTAATGTTGACTGCACAATGGACACCTGGTGATCAATATGTAGAAGTTACCTTTGATGCAAATGGTGGCTTGGTTGGCGGACAGCCAACAGAAACAAGACGTGTTGCTGACGGAAACAGTATGGCAATATCAACCCCTCCCACACCTACAGCATCTCGTATGCCTGAAGCCCCTGTAAGACCTGGTTTTGTATTTATGGGATGGTATACAACGCCTCTTACAAACCAACCGTCAACAGGTGACAGACTCATTGGTGCAACAATTATATATAATGTGAACTCGCCAATAGGCACGCTACATGGTGGAAGCATACAAGCTACACATGACCCGACCGATATAACGGGAAACAGGTCATTGCTTACTGTATATGCAAGATGGGTGCCGCTTGTTACTGTTACGCTTGACGGAAATAACGGAACAATAAGCAGTAGCCCTAACACGACCCGCACACTTCCTGCGGACTATGCATCAGGTCATACTGCTCAAATTTGGCGTAATACATTGTTACAAAACGAACCTGCCATAGTGACTTCAAACATTGATTTGCCAAATAATGTTGTGCGTGCTGGTTTTACGCCTTTAAGAATCTCTCAAGGTGTAACTCATGTTACCCCCTTTGGCATGAATCAGACATCAGCGAGAATCCACACTATTTTCAATACTCAGTCAGACGGTGCAGGGGACACATTTGGACGCAATTCAACTGTTGATATTGATACAACCTTGTACGCAACATGGACAGGTGTTGTTACCTTCAATAATAATCATAATAGCTTTATGCCTGCACTTAGCAATAATATTGCAGTGCGTCAAGTTATATCTGGTACAAGCGTTGGGTCAAACACGCTTTCAGACAGATTAAATAACGTGCATTACCACTACCCAGTACCTGGGGCAACAGCCACAGTAACCATTGATGGTACAGCACTTGTTACCTTTGGTAATTTGCCATTGCAACGTCAAATGCCTTCACAAGAAAACTGGGGACAGTTCCAACTTCCCGGGTGGGCATTTATTGGCTGGTTTGAAAATGCAGACCCTAACAATAGAGGTGCAGAATTTGACGTTAATTCAGAAGTTCAAGGAAACCGAACAGTTTTTGCTCACTGGTCAGATGAACTTGTATTTGATTTGGGTGCGGCACCAGAACAGCCTGGATGGCCGCAAATGGTTTCATCAAATGTTGGGCCAGCTGTAACATTTGCAAACCAAGGATTGCCAGTGCCTGTTGCCCCTGCATGGACAGGCAGAGTATTTAGAGAATGGAATACACAAGCAGATGGAAACGGTTTAGAGTTTGGTACTACAACGCCTGTGTTGCAATGGTGGCGTTTAACTGCTATCTGGGACGTTCCTGTTACTTTCCATTCACAGGCAGGGCAGTTTTCTGGCGGTGTTCCAAATTCGTTCTTTATTCATCATGCCGCAGGTCGTCCTACAAGTGAACCTCTTTTCTTTGACGTAACAAGAACCAACTGGGATTTTCACAGTTGGAATACTGTAGCAAATGGTTCAGGGGATGTTTTCCTTCTTGAAACGCCTTTATATGGCAGTGATGCTGGTGCAATGAATCTGTTTGCACAGTTTTCAGGCAATGTTTCATTCAATTTAAATGATTCAGCCGCAGTCTATGGCGTTAGTGGGGCAGTACCAGCAGATGTAACACTGCTTGAAGGCAGAAGTGTTAATACAACAACAGGTACGGCACTGCCAAATCCAAACCTAATCACCAGAGCAGGATACGTATTTGGCGGCTGGAACACTGCACCTGATGGTAGCGGAACAATGTTTACCGCAAATACAATTATGGAAAACGGGCACATGACAGTTTATGCAATATGGTTGAGTGACCCTTATATTCTGACAATAGTAAACCATCCGACAACCCTTTCCCCCATTGGACAAACAGAAAGCGGGCCGCGTAATTTAGGGACGGCACTTAATCTTGCTTCTGGTACAGCTTCTGGCTGGGTATTTCGCGGCTGGACAACAGACAGTGTAGGCTGGGCAACTGCAACAGCAAATAACTACACATGGGAACAAGCTGTTGCCGCTGGTTTAGTCACTGCACCGCCGGCAAATATGCCAAATTCAGATTTGACGGTTATTGCGGTATGGGATGCTGTCAGCGGTGGCTCAGGGCCGCCTGAAGAAGAACCCGACCAACCTGAAGAACCATCTGGCCCTGGCCCTGGCAATCCATACACGCCTGGCCCACCTGAAGATAACGGTGATGACGAAGATGACACAGAAGAGGACGAAGAAGACGAGGAAGACGAAGACGATGTCAACATCGATAATGATATAATGGATGATGACGACAATACAGTTGTAACCGAGCCTCCCACAACGCCGCCTTCGGATGATGGTAGTGACGCTTCGCCTACACCAGACGGAACAGAACCAGAAGTTGCACCAATCCCAACTTCACCTGACCACACACTTGTACAATATGGTGACATGTGGATAGAGTTTGATGAAAGCGGTGTTCCACTTGGCGCATGGGTGTGGGATGATGAGCAAGAAATGTGGATTTTTGATGATGGCAATGTACCGCTGGGTGCATTGAACCCTGCAACTGCTCCCGTAGGATTGATGCCACAAACAGGTATTACTGGTTTCAGTACACAGCTTGGAATGTTTTTTGCATTAACATTAGCCGTAGCTGTTGTAACAATTGTACTGCTCAAGAAAGAATCTTTAAAAAATAAGTAAAAAACAGCAAAGAAAAGCCCCTTTGATATCACACTTCAAAAGTGATATCAGAGGGGCTTTGTTGTTAGTAGGTATTTGCATTAGGGAATAAGATGTCGATATTAGCCTTTATCAATTTTGCTAAGGTGTCTTTGGCTTCTTCTGACAAAGACAATGTGTATGCTTTTATGAGAAGCAGAAAAGAGTCTACGTCTTCTAAGACTTTGGTATCATCACCAAAAAAGTAGTCAACAGTTATGCCAAGCTTATTAGCGAGTTTTCTTGCTCTTTCAAGAGAAACACCTGCATCACCCCGCATGTAAGACTGTAAGGCATTTGGTTCTATATCTGTTAAAAAAGCAAGGTCTTCAAGAGACATTTTGTTTTGTTTCATCCGCTTACTAAGCTGATGTCCAAAAAGAATATAAGACAACGGCTTTTGTAGGCTATCACTCATTGTTGCCAAAAACTCTGCAATTTCTGCCTTTGACGTTCTGTACATCTTTCTTTCGCCGAGTTCTAAAAGCATTTCTAAGCACTCTTGAATCTTGTCCTGCTTGTTTTCAAATACAGCTTTGCGAATTTCATATACATATTGGTACGGGGAATTGTACTGCTTACATTGCACCATAAGATAATCATAACTTTCGGTAAAAGCTTCAGTTACCGCGGTCATATCCACATTAACTTCATGAGACTTTGCCCTAAGCAGCCGAAGCGTAAGATTACTATATAAAGCCATGCGCATTGCCCTATACTCAAAATCAGTTGCATATGCTTCATCATCCAGCACCTTTAATGCTTCTTCAACGACCTTGGAAGTTTTTTGATAGGTAGGCAAATAGCCAATAATCATGGTGAGTATATGCAGGTCTAAAAACTCCCAATGACCTTTGGTTTCTTCTAAATGTTTAAAAATAGGTACAGCAATAGCACAACAGTGACTAAAGATTTGATTATCGTCATCTGCATGAAACGTTTTTAATGCCAATAAACAAAGCTTCAACCGCTCATTAGGTTCTCTAGCCAATCGCTTTTCACACTTTGCAATAAGCTTCTCTGTATCTGAAATTTTGGAAGCTTTAAATGTTAAAAATTCGTTAATTAAGCCTTCTGTTGACAATGCCATTAGTAAAACTCCCTTCTTTTATAGTTTCATGTCTCTAATAAAGTCCCCTGGTAAATTGCCACCGCCAAAAGGCACAAAGGGGATAAACGACACGATTAAGCCCATCAAAAACATATTAAACATCCTCCTTAAAACTGATTGAACTTTTTTACAGTGTATCATTGCATATGTCAGATGTAAAGGAAAATTTTATTTTTTTGTAAAAAAGGGGCATTGGTTGCTACTATATGGAAGGTATGTTAAGTTGTAATCCTAGAAAATGATTTTAAAGTACAAAAATTGACAGGATGTAACAAGTGATAAAGCATTTGAAATTCTGCACACTAAACAAAAGTGAAAGCATCTTTATAGGCTGGAACACAGAATGCAGAATAACCACTCAAACATCATTAGAAAGGTTGTGCAATTATGAAAGCAACAGGGATAGTACGCAAGGTTGATGCAGTCGGTAGATTTGTTCTGCCTATGGAACTACGAAAGACAATGGCGATTGAGATATATCAAGAGATGGAGATATATGTAGAAGGTAAATATATCATTATCAGCAAATATGAACATAAATGCGCCTTATGTGGCGGTGTGGATAACCTTGTGGAAATTGATGAAAAGCTGGTTTGTCATGATTGTATCAACGAAATCAAGAACGCTGATTGATTCAGCCATTTTTACCCAATATGAAAACATGCGAAATCCGCAAGCTTGACCCATTAGACAGAATACAATGAACCAAAGCTTCCCGCACCATGCTAGTTTTAGACGTTAGTATGTTTCTTCCTTAATTTTTACAGCAAAAAAGCCCGACCTTGAAAATCGGGCTTTTTTTGCTGTGTTTATCAAATGAATAATGGAGATACTTCTCTTATCATCAATGACTATGTTGCATTTTTAGAATGGCTTGACTTAGAAAATCCTCCCCAAGAAAAGGCGCGATACTGGAAATATCACGAATATTTCCTCTATTGATAGACTTTACGGCTAATTCTTGTAACACATGTTTACTAATAAAAGGCGCAATGCAGTTCAATGCCTTAATTCCCTCAGCCAATTCAGTTTTTAAAGCCAAATTATCTAGGTAGTCGCTGTCTAAAAAAGGTGCTAGTCTGCTTAGGCTTTTAAAATCGCCTATGTTTTCTGCTTTTTCAGCAAGCTTCTGTAACGCGTCTTGGCTAATAAAAGGCGCAAGCATTGTTAATTCATTGATACTTACGGGCTCTAAATTTTCTGCCAAGTTGTCCACTTGGCTGGGTTTTAGTATCGGTGCAACTTCCGTAAGTGTTTCTACGGTTAGCGCATTTTCATTCATGTACGTATCCGTTTGCCCTGTGAGTACGTTTTTTATAAGTACTGCATTTTTGTCATTTCCAAGCAGTTCATCAATGGAAACTTGCAATACTTGAGAAATATCAGGTAGTTTTGAAATGTCAGGCATGGTCAATGCCCTTTCCCAGCTGGATACTGCTTGATAACTTACATTTAGCTTGTCTGCAAGCTCTAATTGGGTCATGTCTCTTTGCTTGCGCAGTGTAGAAATTTTCATACTGATGTCACTCATGTTCATCATATTTGTCTCCATTCCGCCGCCTCCGTTGGCGGCACAAATAATTTATGAAAGCGATACAGGCCGCAATCAGTTGTGTTAAAATAGTGATTGAAACAGCGGTAAACATCAAAGCACGTGG
>WRAH01000056.1 GCA_009780315.1 Defluviitaleaceae bacterium | reverse complement strand
TTTTCTTGTCCTGATTGATAATCTTGATAACTTTATTGCTTTGTGTGGTTTCAGTAAAATTTCTACTGTAGAAGCTCTTTTTCCTAAGGCTATGGAACTTGGTGTTTGTTTTGTTGTTACAGGCACATTTAGAAACTTGAATAATCTAACGACCATGCTGAAAGGCTCAATGGGTTTAATTTTGGATTCGCCAAAAGACCATACCTCTATCTTTCAAATACAAGCTTTTGGGAATTATGATACGGCTCCAGATATAGGCTATGTGTGTAAACGCGGCGTGTTAGGAAAAATCAAGCTACCACTTATCAAGGAGGTGTAATATGGAAGTTTTAGTAAACTATGATGAAGTATACAACCAAGTGATTGTGTTTAGAAATCAACTCGCACAACAACTGGAAGAAGCCCGTACAAGACATCACCAAATTCAATTTGCCATCAATGAACTAGACAGCAATACCAATGCAAACCTAAGAGAATCTATGATAGAAAATGAGAAAAAGGCAAGTATGACAGTGGATATCCTGTGCAGTTTACTATTATTCATCAATGACGCGGCACAAACCGTTGAACTGAAAGAGATACTACTGAAACAATTATTTTTATCATAAACTCAAATTGAATAAAGGAAGCGGTGATTTATAATGCCAGACGGATTTTTAGGTAAGCCCGCATTTAAGTATTTGTCACAAGTGCAAGAAGCCCATGATATGGCTGTAGATGCAGCCAGCCAATCACCAGTAGGTGCGCCATTTGCACCCATCATCATCAGGCTACCTTATGTACCAGCAGACGCAAAAATAGGCAGTTCCAATCTTGGATATAACAACTCCATGAATATTGTGTCTGACCAAAATAAGTATGACAGTATTTCATATGAAATCTATCGCATAGATGATGACCTTGGGCGGTTTATCTATGATATGGCAGGAAAAATAGATACCATGTGCCAAACCATATTTCAGTTGCCTACGGCTGTACCTAGAATCATGGATATAACCCATAACGTGCGCAACGGCTTGACTGAATTTATGACCCTCACAGATGAAGCCAGCAGACAAACACGTACTTTTGCAGAAGAGATAGGCAGTATAGGTGGCAATGGCATGACTTCGTCAACCATTGTATGGAATGATTCACAAGCAGAAAATGTTAGGGCCAAAAGTGAAGCGGCTCTGCTGGCACAGGCAAATGAGTTAAGAAGTTCATCCAATAGATTTACAACATGGGCAGAAGAGTTAGACGAACAAGCGGCAAGAATAGAAGCGCGCTTACCCATAATGAAGGATATCATACAAACCAGGGATGTCACTTATTGGGATTGTGATGGAAATGAGCGGTGGACTACAGACACCTATACGATACAAGTCATGGATTTTATCGCCACAGGGGAAGCCCGCGCACAAGCCCGAGAACTTAGAGAACAAGCCAATGAACTACGCCGTGTGGCATTTATATTTGTGAGAGCCGCAAGAGATTTACAACGTGCCATAAGTACAACCAATGAAACCTTCCGTCAAATGCACCAAGAAGCCCTAGACGCAGACAGGAGGGCTTCTATTCGTATGGATGAAATCAAGTATGGTATTGATTCTTTTACCCATAGACTACAACAGCTAAGGGATAGCTTTGGAACACGCAATATTGATTCAAGTGATATAACTGACTTGGATACGAAGCTTAGTGTAAAGTCTTCTATATTTGTAGACCCTAAACGCTTCAATGATGTTTGGGGCATGATTGGTGATGTTTTACTTCGCCGTCCTGGCAGTGGTGTCGCTCTTGCCAGAAGCTCTGTTCGCGCTTTCATGGACTTGGGGGCTTTCTGGAATGTTGCTTCTCATAATCGCCCTGATAGTCCTGATTTGGATAAGTTTTGGAAGCGTTGGGGCGGAAGCCCCATACGTCAAGATGGTGCAACTGCAACCAACACCTTGTATATGGGAAGAGTTCAGAGAAGTTCAAACAGTACTGATTCATCTTCTAGCCAGCGTTGGGGCTTTTCTTTACTAGAGGGCAATATATTTTTCAATGGTGGTGAACAGAGCAGTAACGTCAATGCCCAAGCTTCTGTGGCAAGAGTAGAAGGGACAGTGAATCACACACGCTCATCATTTGATTGGAGAGGTATCGCGTCTATTTTTAACATCAATGGCGAGGTTGATGACGGCACTACCAGTGTTAGAGGTAATTTTTCTTGGCTTCAGGCGGATGGGCGCGTCCGTGGGGGCGTTGATTTTAACCAATATGAAAGAAAATATGAAAATGGTACATGGTCACAAGAACTTATCAACTTTAGAGCAAGAGCAGGCGCAAGCTTAACGGGATACGGGGCAACAACCTCATTTGTAACAAGAATTAGAAACAATGTTGCAGGTCATACACAAGGCTTACATGGAGAAGCAGGCGTAGCAACAATAGGTATAGGAGGGCTTTTTGAGCAAAGAGCTAGTGGCACGACGAATGCTTATTTATACTATCGTGCGATGGCATATGCGGCAGTAGGCAGAACCACAGGGGGGATAAATGCTTTTGGACTTCATGTGAATACAGAAGTTCGTGGTTATGCAGGTGCGGTAGGAGGAACATCACGTTTAGGGCTTTATAATGGAGAAGTAGGCGGTAGCTTTTCTGCGGCAATAGGCTATGGTGCAGGATTCACTGGCACTGTAAGATTTGACCAAGATGAATTTGTGCAATCTATGGACATAGTTAGAAATGCAACCCGTAGTGCATGGGATTTAACATCAAACACTGTTGTTAATACTGCTAATTTTCAGACCAATGTGTCTAATGCTGTAGCAGAGTTTACGGTTAACACGACTATTGATTCCGTTGCGTTTGCAGCCAGTCCTATTAGAAATCCAGAAGAATTTACAAATGCTATACGTGACAATTTAGCCAATGCTTTTAACAGCACAGCAAAAAGTACTTTGGAATATGTAACAACGACTTTTAATGACTTTTGGGACTTTTCAGCAAATACATCAGAGAATTTTCGTGATATATCTGGGTTTCACTTTGGAGGTAATAACGGGGCAAGTGAATTAGAGAGAGAGGCTTCAAGATGAATGCAAAAACATTTAAAACCTTGATGATACTACTACCAGTAATCTTTATAATTTCACTGACAGCACTAATCATTACTCATATTTCATACAATCGTATTCGCAGACAAATAACTCCGCCATCAATTGTATTCATGAGAAGTGACGGCACTCCAAGTGACAACCGTGTAATGACCCTAAGAAATGGTGACTTATTATATGTCCGCACAAGCGGAGTACAAACCATATATATAGAAAGTCGCATTCCTCCGCAACCCTTTATTCACAACTTTACATTAACAAATACCTATACTAATGATGTTATCCACAGCGTTCCATCATCAGGATACACATATTCTGCACTTACAACATCAATTTTCGGTGGAAGGTTCGGGGAACGAATAGCAACTGTAAACCTAGATATTGGAACGTATTTACTAGAATTTGAGCCTATTCAATATTCTGGCGACCTTATGTGGAATGCTCCAGCCATGTGGGATGAATTTAATTTAACACGCCCTTTTCAAAACTTAATCTTTATTTTTTCTTTCACGCTCTCCTTGGTATTTACGGCTTTTATTATTATAATCGCAATTCACATATATCTACAGCATCAAAATGACAAACGTAAAAGAAGATATTTACAGATGAATAATCCACATACTATGCGAAAATTTTAGTAATGTATCTGGGTTTCACTTTGGAGGTAATAACGGGGCAAGTGAATTAGAGAGGGAGGATTCAAGATGAATACAAAAATATTTAAAACCTTGATGATACTACTACCAGTAATCTTTATAATTTTATTGACGGCACTAATCATTACTCATATTTCATACAATCGTGCGCGTAGACAAATGAGCGAGCCATCCATCGTACGTATGAGAGACGATGGCACACCAAGTACTAATAATGCAATGACCCTTAGAAATGGTGATGTATTATATATTCGTACAAGCGGAACACACACCATATATGTAGAAAGCCGTTTTCCTCCGCAACCTTTTATTCACAGTTTTACTTTAACTAATATTTATACCAATGATGTTATCTATAGTGTTCCATCCTTCGATTACACATACTCCGAACTTGAAATATTCGGGGGGAGGTTCGGGGGAAGGTTCGGTGAAAGGCTTGCAACGGTAAATTTAGAATCTGGCATATATTTATTAGAGTTTGAGCCTATTGAATATGGTGGTGACCTTGTATGGAATGCCGCAGAAAGATGGAATGAATTAAATACATCGTTTCGATTTGGAAACTTAATTCTTATTTTTTCTTTCACGCTCTCCTTAGTATTTACGGCTTTTATCATTATAATCGCAATTCACATATATCTACAGCATCAAAATGACAAACGTAAAAGAAGATATTTACAGATGAATAATCCACATAATATGCGAAAATTTTAGCAATGTATCAAATGTAATTTTAAATTTTCATAAACTAAATTAACAAATTATAAGGGAGAGATAACTATTATGAAGAAGTATTTGCCAATTGGTTCTGTTGTTTTATTAAAGGGTGCTGAAAAAAGAATCATGATTGTAGGATTAAAGCAAAAAGAAGCTGACAGTGAAAAACTTTGGGACTATAGCGGAGTTTTTTATCCCGAGGGGATTTTTGATTCTGATAATTTATTCTTATTTAATGATGGTCAAATTCAAAAAATATTCTTTATGGGCTTTCAAGATATTGAATCATTAGAATTTAATGAACGCCTAGGCAATATTGATGAGAAAAACAAATCCGAAAGCGGAGATTCAAAATGAAAAGACCCCAACGTCAAGGTTATAATTTTACGGTAACAATTCCAGAACTTTTTTATTTGCTATTTAAGAAGAAAGAATGTCCTAAATGTGGAGGAAAAATGTTTAGATATAAAACTTATACTGTAAAATTACAGCGTGAATTAAAAAATAAGTGGCGAGGTGATATGTATATGACACCAGACCCAAACCAAGAAATAAAGGTGTATAAGTATAGCTATGAATGCACAGTATGCAATTCCACATTTCCGCTATCAGAGTTGGTTAACAAAAAGGTACAATAAGAACTATCAGCCCATGAATTAAGTCAATATTTAGTTATATGTTTTCACCAAATATAATTTTACCCCCTGAATATGTAACAACGACTTTTAATGACTTTTGGGATTTTTCAACAAATACATCAGAGAATTTTCGTGATATATCTGGGTTTCACTTTGGAGGTAATAGTAGGGCAAGTGAATTAGAAAGTGAGGATTCAAGGTGAATGCAAAAACATTTAAAATCTTGATGATACTACTACCAGTAGTCTTTATAATTTTATTGACGGCACTAATCATCACTCATATTTCACATTTTCGCAACATTGCACAAGAAGATATGTCCTCATCAATAATGCGTATAGGAGGTAATGGTATGCCCGTCTCAGTTCCTCCTATAATGCCTTTGCGAAGCGGTGACATAATAAACGTCAATACGAGCGGAACATATAACATATTTTTACATGGGAAGACTTTATGCAAGATAGACTTACTGGATTTGACGCATTCCGTGACCCTATATTTGATGATTATGTAACTCGTTTTAATACATTAGCAGAAGCAAATCGTAATATAGGTGTGTCACCACTGCCATCACAACCATCACATATTCCAATTGGGGGTTCGGATGAAGAGCAAATGTTACCAGAATATTAAAATAAATGAATCGAGAGGGATATATCATAATGCTAAAGTATTTACAAAATAAGGTCAATAATATATCTCCACTATTTCTTGCAATAGTTACTTTTGTTATAGCAATTGCTATAACATTTGGGACTACAGTTGCCTTCACACTGTGGAATAATAGAAATACAGTGGAAAGAGTGTATCGGGTGATTTCTGTTGATAAACAATTCTATGTAGATACATTTGGGTTTTGTACTCAAATGATTATTGATGATGAGGTTGTTTACAATCTAGGAAGATGGTGGAGAAGGATAACCCCAGGACAAGACCTTTTTGACCCGTCTTTTGATACGCTTTTGCTAGTACACAGTGAAGAAGAAGCACAAGGGTTTCCCGCCAATGTAATTGTCGCATGGCCATCTAAAGATAGCCAGATAGTACAAGAGCGCATTAGAATTTTAAATGAAAGAATAATGTGGAATGAAGAGCAAATTGCACAGTTTACTTCATCAAGGTTAACGCCCAGACCTGTTCTTGATATAGAAGGATTTGAAAAACTATTTGAATTAACTTATCCGATAACAACTAGGCATTTAGTTGATAACTGGATACAAATAATGCATCTATGGGATTACTTGCACGACCTCCCATACACCCCTATAGAGGGCTAGACATTACCATATCACCAAGATAGTATGAACAATAGTTAATTCTAACCTCCAAACTACTCCCCCACCCTATTTAGATGATGAACACCCTCTGTCAATATGCTGAATGAGTTAAATAAATGGGAGAGATGATGCGGAAACAACAGCTTTAGGTATGCAAATGTGTAACCTTTTAACACCAAATCTCTGGAGGAGTAAATTAAATGAAAATGAAACTTATATTTTTAACGTCTATATTTTTTCTTCTTTTTTTATTGATAGGATGCCAAAACCAAAACAAAAGAGAAGAGCGGTCTATAACTCCAGAATTTACACAGCAAGTGCTACAAGCAAATTATGCAAGTCTTATGCGATTTGAAAATCATCTAGTTTTTGATGGATTTGATTGGGGTGGTATAGTTATCCGCGGTGGCATTGATACTATATTCGTAGAATCAGAAGAAGCCGCTTTTACATTTGGCATACCTCTTGATGTTATTATTGGATGGCCGTCTCTTTATTCTTTAGGCGTAATGGAAGCGATAAACACCGCAGAGCTTACACTAAAAGCTGATTTAGATGAACGAGGATTATCCATTGAATCGTTTGGATTGTCTTTACCTCTTACAATAGACGATTTAATTTACAATTGGTATGAAATTAGCTTGCTACACTTTGAAGGAATGAGTCAAGATTTTAGAGATAGGATTTTTAGTCAAGCAGAGGTTATTTACGGTCAAGAAACTTGCAAAAATCGAACAATAAGGAGATGGCTTTTTCCTGGAGTACTGGATAACTTGAATGCATTTCTTGAAGGACGAGAAATGAGTGAGGAGGATTTAATACTATTGAATGACCGTCGTGAGCGATTTAATAGGATAACTGTAACGATAGATGAATTACCTATTTTCCCCATTACAGAAACAGACGTGAGAAACAATCCTTGGATTATTGAGGATATTATAAGTGTTCTGTTGACTAATGATGAGATTCGGAGCCTTGAACCCCGAAATTTGATTATAGAGCAATTAGAATACTAATGTTTTAGAAAATTTAAAAAAATATTGGAGGTCATTAGGTTGAAAAAATATTTGCCAATAGGTTCGGTAGTGCTATTAAAGGAAGCGGACAAAAAACTAGCCATTGTAGGCTATATGCAAAAAGAAACTGAAACAGAAAAAGTATGGGATTATAGCGCAGTACCTTATCCAGAGGGTATGTTTAGTTCAGGTAATATTCATCTA
>WRAH01000055.1 GCA_009780315.1 Defluviitaleaceae bacterium | reverse complement strand
TTCTTGCCGCCCAGGGCTATGACGTTTCTTCCATTACCAAAATCTCTGGATAACTTGTTTTTTGTGCTACTTTGGGTAGCTTTTTTTGTATGCAGATTTTTCACGTGAGACTTTCACACTTATACCTCCATGTTTACTTTAAAACTAAGGTAAAATATTATAACATACTTTGCCTCTTGCGTTTGTTTTAAAAATAAGATAAAATATTGTTCACAGTTTTGGAGATGTACTCAAGTGGCTTAAGAGGCACGCCTGGAAAGTGTGTAGGTCGTTAATAGCGGCGCGGGAGTTCAAATCTCCCCATCTCCGTCCATTGAAAAAGTCCGAAAGCATAATGCTTTCGGACTTTTTCAATTAGTATACCAACAAGGAACGTACATCTTGTCCTTTAAGAATGTCTCTGCCGCCTAAGTCGGCAAGTTCTATGAAGAAGAGTTGCGCCACGACCACACCGCCCAGCGCTTCAATAAGTTCTGCGGTGGCTTTGGCTGTTCCCCCTGTAGCAAGCAAATCATCAATAACCACAAAGCGTCTGCCAGCAGTAATTGCGTCGCGGTGAATTTCAATGGTGGCAGTGCCATATTCAAGGGCGTATTCCTTTTTACAAACTTCTGACGGAAGCTTTCCCGCTTTGCGGACAGGGACAAATGCCTTGCCTAAATTATACGCTATAGGCATTCCAAAAATGAATCCGCGGGATTCTGGGCCAAGAACGGCATCAAATGCAACGCCATCAAGTAAACCCATCATAGAATCTACTGCGCTTTTTAGTGCAGTTGGGTCATTTAAGACAGTGGTAATGTCTCTAAATAAAATTCCTGGAATTGGAAAATCATTAATATCACGTACATATTTCTTTAAATCCACGTGCATACACCTCATTTTAATGGGCAAAATAATTTCAAATCTAATGTTAAGGAGGCCGTCAAAATGATTAACCCGCATATTAAATGTCATGTAACCAAATGTAAATACAACGACCAAGCACACCATTGTTCATTAAACGATATCACCGTAGGAAATAGCTGTCCATCACCTTGTGAAAAACGCGATACCGAATGTGATAGTTTTGAAGAATGCTGCTAGTTTAAAATACTATGCCCCGCTGAAAAATTCAGCGGAGCTACATACTATTTTGCGTATTCGATTGCGCGTGTTTCACGAATCAAGCTAAGTTTAATTTGCCCTGGATATTCTAATTCATTTTCAATACGCTTGGCAATATCTCTTGCAAGCAGTGTAAGTTTTGTATCGTTAATTTCATCTGGAATAACTACAATACGAAGTTCCCGCCCCGCTTGAATGGCAAAGGATTTTTCAACACCTTCAAATCCGTCTGCGATAGATTCAAGATTTTGTAGCCGTTTGATGTATGATTCTAATGTCTCACGCCTTGCACCAGGACGTGAGCCTGAAATAGAATCTGCAATTTGTGTAATAACAGAAATGATATTCGTAGGTTCAACATCCCCATGATGGGCTTCTACAGCGTTTATAATCAAGTCTGATTCCCTGTATTTTTGACACAGCATCGCACCTATTGATACGTGTGAACCTTCCATGTCATGGTCTACAGATTTCCCTATGTCATGCAACAGTCCTGCGCGCTTGGCAAGTGTAATGTCTGCACCAAGTTCACCCGCAAGAAGCCCGCATAAATGGGCGACTTCCATAGAGTGTTTAAGCACATTTTGCCCATAACTTGTTCTAAACTTCATTTTACCTAACAGGCGGGAAAGCTCTGGATGAATACCATGAACACCTGTTTCAAATGTTGCGGTATCCCCTTCGTCTTTGATTTGGATTTCAACTTCTTTGCGGGCTTTTTCCACCATCTCTTCAATGCGGGTAGGGTGAATACGCCCGTCAAGCACTAATTTTTCCAATGCAATCCGCGCAATTTCGCGGCGCATGGGGTCAAATCCAGAAAGAATAACTGCTTCGGGTGTATCGTCAATAATAAGGTCTACACCTGTAAGCGATTCTAAAGCGCGAATATTACGTCCTTCACGGCCAATAATACGCCCTTTCATTTCATCACTGGGAAGATTAACTACAGACACTGTAGTTTCTGCAACGTGGTCTACTGCACAGCGTTGCACGGCAGTTGCTAAAATGTCTTTGGCTTTTTTGTCAGCTTCCGATTTTGTACGAAGTTCTATTTCCCTTATCAGTTTTGCTGATTCAAACCTTGCTTCTTGCTCAATTGATACAATTAAGCTCTGTTTTGCTTCTTCCTTAGTCATGCCTGCAATGCGCTCTAGCTCTTTGTGCTGGTTAGCTAAGGCTTCTTCTACTTCTGCTTGTTTCTGTTCCAACTTTTCAGTTTTCTTTTTTAATTGCTCTTCTTTTTCTTGCACTTTTTCAGTCTTGCGGTCTAGCACTTCTTCTTTTTGCAACAAGCGTTTTTCTGTACGCTGCAACTCTGTTCTGCGTTCCTTTGCTTCTTTTTCGGCTTCGTTTTTAGTTTTGATGCTTTCTTCTTTTGCTTCTAAAAGCATCTCTTTGGCACGCGCTTCCGCGTTCCTTTTTGCCTCCTCGATTAAGTTCTCCGCTTGCACTTCTGCGGAGCCTAGTTTGGACTCAGCTACTTTTTTCCTATACGTTATACCGATGAAAAAACCAATAACACCAACTACTAAAGCTACAGCGGCAGTTATTATTACAAATACTGCCGTACTAAGCATACTGCACCTCCTATATATTAAGCCCTCTATTGGGACATATGAAATAATAACCTTTTTCTAAGATAGTGTCAAACAGAATACAAAAAAAGAGCAAGCATACGCTTGCTCTTTGATAAATTTTTAGGTTATCTCACAAAATATGGGTTGGGCTTACACAAAATAATGATTAAATCCACCAGTATACCTATACCAAAAAGCCCTACTGTGAATAAATATAGAATACCTGTGAGTATCTTACCTTCATAGAACCTGTGGGCACCTAAATACCCAAGGAAAAAGCATAAGAAAAATGCAACCCATTTATCTTTTTGCCGCCCTAAATACATACCGCCATAGTTTTGGTTATTGTTTTGATTGGTAATGACTATATTGGGCTGTGATGGATTGGCTGACTTTAATTCCTCAATCTGCATACCGCAATGTATACATAACACAGCATCAAAGTCTACTGTTTTTGCACAAAATTTGCAAAACTTTGTTGGTCTTCCTGTGCCAGGTGCGCTGGGCATGGATTCAGTAGATGATACCGGGTGCATACCGTCAGGCGAAGGCCCATTGCTGCGATTTTCAGTATCCATGAAATCCCCTCCTTTTTAAGATATACGCACATCTTACATGATTTCTTCATGATTTACAAAAAAAGAAGGCTTAATGCCCTCTTAGTTGTTGTCTGTTTTCATATATTACGTCTATCATTTGTGAATAATAGTCCATTACGCGCTTATGCTGCTGTTCTAGGTTTGACATGTATTCTTTAATTTGATTTTCCGCCCCTTGGAGTATTTCATCTGCATAATCTCTTGCGTTTAGGCGAAGGTCACGGGCATCTTGTTTTGCTTGCTCTATAACCTCTGTTGCCTGTTCTGACGCACGGCGGAATATTTCATGGTTATTCGTTTTTATTTTGGCTTCATTTTCCGCAGACTCCATTAAATCTTGCTTTTTGCGCTCACCCTCTGCCACAATACGGTCATGGTCGCCAAGAATACGCTGGGCTGCGCGAATATCATCAGGCAAGTTTAGACGAATTTCGCTTAAAATTTCAAGAATCCTATCCTTTTCAACAGAAATCTTGTTTGTGAAGGGCAGACTCTTACTGGCGTCAAGCACCTCTTCAATGTCATCCAAATAATCCAGTAATGCATCCATGCTATCTTTCCCCTTTACTTTTTTTTGCTAAAAGTGCTGCATATGTTGCAGGTGTTACCATTGGAATGTTCATGTTTTTTAAATGTTTATCGTCGCCTACTAATGTGATTTCCCGCACGATACTGCTTGAAATATGGGCATAATGGGGACTTGCAGGTAAGAAAATCGTATCAATACCTTCTGAAAGCATTTTATTACATACTGCATATTGACTTTCGCTTTCAAAATCTCCAGCATTTCTTAGCCCGCGTAAAATTGCATTTGCTTTATTCAATTCTACATAATTAGCCAACAAACCACTAAATGAACTAACTTCAATTTTTGCAGTGTCTCGGAAGGCATCTTTAAGCAGTTTTACCCTTTCATTGACCGTAAAAAGGGTACGCTTGTTTGGATTGTCTAAAACCGCCACGATTAAACGGTCTGCCAACTTTGCACCACGAAGGGCAATATCTATATGCCCAAGCGTAACTGGGTCAAAACTTCCTGGGTAAACAAGTGTCATTATTTCGCCTCGGTGCTTAAAAATAAAAATTTTGTATTGCCATACATTCGTGCAGATTCCAATGTAAATTCCTTTGGAATTTCTGGATTTTCTTTAGTGCTTGTTTCAGCAATGACTATACCATTTTTCACTAAAAGGGGTATTTGTGTCAACTTTTCTAACGTTTGCGTTAACAAGTGCGTGCCATAAGGCGGGTCAAGGAAAATAATTTCAAAGGACTGCCCTTCCAGTGTTTGAATGGCTTTGTCAAACTTCATTTGCAGTACTTTTGCATTTGTGGTTAGCCTTGTTTTATTTAGGTTGGCTTGTGTGGCTTTTATTGCCGCCACAGATTCATCCACAAATACGGCTTTTTCTGCACCACGGCTTAGAGCTTCTATGCCTATTGCACCGCTTCCGCAAAAAATATCCAATACTTTCGCACCACAGATTCTATCCGCTAAGATACTAAATAAACTTTCCTTGGCACGGTCACTTGTTGGACGGGTGTTAAGCCCTTCCGGGGCAATCAAATTTGTCCTTCTGGCACTCCCTGCGATAACTCGCAAAAAACCGCTTCCTTCTAAACTGCTATTAAGATAAGTATGACGATTATAGTCAAACTTCGCACATAAGTAAACCATTTTTTTAAGAAAATTTCAAACAAACCCTTGCATTAGGTTTTGTCATGTGTTAATATCTTCATCGTTCAGAATTTCTGGGAGGGTTCCCGAGTGGCCAAAGGGAGCAGACTGTAACTCTGTTAGCTATGCTTTCGAAGGTTCGAATCCTTCTCCTCCCATTATGTTCATTGGCTTTATCCTTAAAAAACCTTCGCCACTTATACGGCGAAGGTTTTTTAAAATAAAAAATGAGGTGTATAACATGATAACCATTACAACAGCCGAAAAAATCATGAGTAAATACAACAAAGAGCCATTTCACATTCAACACGCACAAACCGTGTCTGGCACAATGGGGTATTTTGCAAAAAAACATGACCCAGAACATGAAGAATATTGGCGTGTTGTGGGAATGCTTCATGATACAGACTTTGAGCTTCATCCAGAAGACCACTGTGTAGCAGGGATAGATATTTTGAAATCCGAAGGTGTGCCGGAAGATATTATAAAATCTGCACTGTCTCATGGGTGGGGGATGACCAAGTCACCTTATGAACCTCAGCACATCATGGAAAAAATTTTATATGCAATAGACGAACTTACAGGGCTTATTGGCGCGGCGGCACTGATGCGTCCAAGTAAAAGCACTATGGATATGGAGCTATCCAGTGTAAAGAAAAAATTTAAAGATAAAAAATTTGCGGCAGGTTGTTCCCGCGATGTCATAAAAAATGGCGCAGAAATGCTTGGTTGGACACTTGACGAACTTCTGCAAGAAACTTTATTAGCCATGAGAGAGGTTGAATCTAATGCCTAATGCATATGACGTATTAAAAGAGCGGGGTTTTATTGCCCAATGCACCCACGAAGACGAACTGCGTGCGCTTATGGGTAAAACATCTTTAACCTATTACACAGGATATGACCCTACAGCAGACAGTCTAACCATAGGGCATTTACTTACACTTATGGCACATGCTCATATGCAACAAGCAGGACACCGCCTGATTACCCTCATGGGAACAGGTACAGGCATGATAGGCGACCCAAGTGACCGCACAGACATGCGCCGCGTTATGGATAATGATGAAGTCACTCACAATATAAATTGTTTCAAAAAGCAATTTGAACGCTTTATAGCATACGGCGATGATAAAGCCATTATGGAAGAAAACGCATGGCTATTAGACCTTAAACTTGTTGATTTTATGCGCGAGTATGGTGTTCATTTTCCAGTCAATAAAATGCTGGCGGCAGACAGTTACAAGTCTCGACTAGCCGATGGCTTAACTGCTTTTGAATTTACCTACATGCTAATGCAAGCCTATGACTTTGTAAACTTAAACCGTCAGTATAACTGCTGCTTGCAAGTTGGCGGAAGCGACCAATGGTCTAATATTATTGCAGGTGTAGATTTGCTTCGTAAAGTTGAAGGTAAACAGGCATATGGTTTGACTTTTACTTTACTTACCACTGCAAGTGGTGAAAAAATGGGTAAGTCCACAGGGAATGCTGTTTGGCTTGACCCTGTAAAAACGTCTCCTTATGACTTCTATCAGCATTGGCGCAATACAGAAGATTCTATTGTCATCCGAAATATAAAACTATTTACATTCCTACCGATGGAAGAAATTATTGAAATGGAAAAATGGCAAGGTGCAGAGCTGAATAGAGCCAAGGAAATTTTGGCGTATGAAGTCACAAAAATTGTTCATGGTGAAGCAGAAGCAGAAAAAGCCCAAATTGCTGCAAAAGCAGCATTTGCAGGAGTTGGTGATTTATCAAATATGCCCACCACAGATATTTCCCACACAGACTTTGGGGATGGTATGAATATCATAGAGCTTTTAGAAAAAATGAAGCTTATCCCATCCCGTGGCGAAGCTCGCCGTTTAATTGCCCAAGGGGGAATTTCTCTTAATAAAGAAAAAGTCACTACCCACGAGCATATAGTAAAAGTATCAGATTTTTCAGACAACAATCACCTACTCATTGAAAAAGGTAAAAAAATAAAGCACAGGGGAAGGCTAACGCCATGATTATAAACAAAACAGACATTGCAATCACTGCTGTAAAACCTGACGGTTTCCCCACAACAGGTTTGCCAGAGGTTGCTTTCGTTGGAAAATCTAATGTGGGAAAATCATCACTCATCAATGCAATGCTTGGAAGAAAAAACTTAGCCCGCACCAGTAAACAACCAGGCAAAACCCGCACAATAAACTTTTACACAGTAGAAGATAAACTCTACTTTACAGACCTACCTGGGTACGGATACGCAAGAATTAGTAAAACCGAATCTGCAAAGTGGGGCAATATGGTAGAAAGTTATTTACAAGACCGTCCTGAACTTAAACGAATATTCTTACTCATGGATATTCGCCATGAACCGGGTAAAAATGACTTGATGCTTTATGAATGGTTCCAGCATTACAACTTGCCATTCTCACTCATTGCTACAAAAGCAGATAAAATTAACCGAAGTCAATTACAAAAGCATTTGGGCATTATTCGCCGCACGCTTAACGCGCCAGAACCACCCATTGCTTTTTCAAGTGAAACAAAAGCAGGGCGTGACATGTTGTGGACACTCATACTGGACACATGTGGGTTAGAGACATTATGAAAATAAATGGACATATGTAAGTTTGATATGCTATAATGTGCAACTGTGTAAAAAATTAGTAATCCTAGGAGGATGGATAATATATGAGTGAGCAAGCAGAATCCCAAGCAGCAGTGGTAGGCAATATATATACAGGCAAGGTACTTAAAATAAAACCCTTTGGGGCAATCGTTTCCCTTCCTGGAAGCCCACCGGGGCTTGTACACATTTCCCAAATCGCAAATGGTTTCATTCAAAGTGTGTCTGATGTACTTGAAATAGGTGATGAAATTGATGTGCGCGTTGTATCAAACGACCCAGCCAGCGGCAAAATTTCTCTTTCCATGAAAGACGTACCCCAGTCCTATGACATTTATGGCAATGGCGAGGAAGATGAAGATGGATATATTCACACGCCACCACCAGTTATTACAGCTGCCCAAGCCGCTAACTTTGAAGAAAAGTTTAAATCATGGCAAAAACTTTCTAATGAACGTATCGCAGGCATTAACAGGCGCAATAAACGAAATAAAAGACGATAAGCAAATTCTATCCATGTAAAAAACCATCAATCCATTTTGGATTGATGGTTTTTTATTATTAAATAAATATAAAGCTGGTGAGCAGATTTGAACTGCCGACTTCCTCCTTACCAAGGAGGTACTCTACCCCTGAGTTACAGCAGCGAAGGTAGTGTTTATGCGGGTTGTGAGGTTTACACACCCACTTGGAACTGAAATTGC
>WRAH01000054.1 GCA_009780315.1 Defluviitaleaceae bacterium | reverse complement strand
TACAATAAGCGCAGACCTCATTCTGCTAATAGCCTTCTTTCTCCCGATGAAAAAGAGTCATTATTTCTTGACCATTAATTTTTTTTTTCTCTTTTCCGTGTCTACTTTATTGACCTTTGTCCAACTCAGACCATCCCGTGAAAGAAGGCAAAATGAACCGTTTTATAACTTTTTTTGAGGACTGCGGCAAAAAAGACATCGGTACTCGTGCTATTTATGGCGATGAGGATGCTCTAACAAGCCTTTCGCAAAATCAGCTTGAAAAATGGTATGTCGAATATAAAAGTGAAAATTAGCAGAAACAAAAAGAGCTAACTGGTATTCAAAACCAGTTAGCTCTTTTCATATGGATTTATAAGCAATGTTGCCAAATTGTTGCCACGGCGGTTATCGAAAGGCTACAAACCCCGTAAAATCAACATTCTTCACGTTGGTTTGACTACTGCCACTCTACAGTACTTGGGGGTTTTGAGGTTATATCATAAACAACGCGGCTGACTTGTGGAATTTCCGTAGTGATTCGGCTTGCAACCCGTTCCAATACATCAAAAGGAATGCGGGTAAAGGATGCAGTCATAAAGTCTTCTGTATTGATGGCACGCAGTGCTATGACGGCATCGTGAGTGCGGGTTGTGCCTTTGATACCTACAGAAAGAGTATCTGTTAATACCGCAAAGTACTGACTTGGACGTTCAGACAATATATCTATTTCATGACGGAAAATTGCGTCAGCTTGTTGCAAAACTGCCGCCTTTCCAACTGTGACCTCACCTATTATTCTTACACCAAGACCAGGGCCAGGGAAAGGTTGGCGGTTTACAATCACATCTGAAAGTTCCAATTGTTTACCTAGTTTCCGCACATCAGATTTATAAAGTTTGGCAAGGGGTTCAATAATTTGTTCAAAATCTAAACTGTCCGGCAAACCTCCTACATTGTGATGACTTTTAACTAAGTGATTATTTTTTCCACCAGACTCTATGATGTCAGGATAGATTGTGCCTTGTGCTAAAAATGGAATCTTGCCAAGTTTCTTCGCTTCGGCTTCAAAAACACGAATAAACTCTGTGCCAATTATTTTTCGTTTTTCCTCTGGGTCAATCACTCCGCTTAATTTTGAAAAAAATCTATCTGCTGCATTTACACGAATGAAATTGATATTTCTATTGGCAAAAGCGGCTTCCACCTCGTCTCCTTCATTTAAGCGCATGAGTCCATGGTCTACAAAAATGCAAAACAATTGCTCTGGAATCGCTTTAGCAAGCAAAGCAGCACAAACAGATGAATCTAATCCACCGGAAAGCCCTAGCAAAACCCGCGATTCTCCAACGACTTCACGAATTTTTTTAATTTGTTCTTCTTCATATTTTTTAATATCTATGCTCATATTTCTACAGTCCCTTCAAAAACTTTCACACAATCGCCTGTCATATACACAGCTTCATCTGTGTATTTTATTATCAAATCGCCACCCTTTAAACTAACACAAATATCTGCATCCTTATCACAATAGCCCATAAGCACAGCAGCCACTGCTACTGCACATGCACCTGTGCCATTTGCCATCGTTTCACCTACACCCCTGTCCCATACGCGCATTTTAATATTATTACGACTTAGAATTTGTGCAACTTCTATATTTATGCGCTCTGGGAAGATTGGTGCGCTTTCAAAAAGTGGGCCTATTCTGTGTAGGTCAAAATGGTCTATGTCATGGTGAAAAATGACTGCGTGAGGATTGCCCACATTGATACATGTGACTTCATAGGGCTGACTAGCGATACTTACCGTACGTCCTATGATAGTATCCCCTTGCAAGTTCACAGGGATTTCTTCTGGTGCAAGACGAACATTTCCCATATTTACCCGTACAGCCATCACTGTATTATCTTCTACAACCAAATCAAGCTGCTTGTCACCGCTTAAAGTTTCCACTACCATATGCGGTGTTTTTACACGCCCGTTTTCATACAAATATCGCCCTACACACCGTATGGAGTTGCCGCACATGCCGCTCTCACTGCCGTCTGGGTTGAAAATGCGCATTTTTGCATCCACTTTTTTTGACGATTGAATCAGCACAATACCATCTCCACCAATACCTTTATTTCTGTCAGTTAATTTGCTGACAATCGTTTGTGGTGCTGGCAATTCCACCTCAAATTCATCAAAATAAATGTAATCATTTCCACATCCATGCATTTTTACAAAGTTATAAGACATATTTTCGCCTTCTTCCCCTATCAAACTATTGGGAAGGTACTATAAAATTCCATAAACGTCAACCCTTATCGTCCACCTTGCACCAATTGTTGCTCATCTTCAGATAAGTTTCCATACGCTCTATGCACACTGTCAGGGCTTGCGCTGATGTCTAACAAAACGCCTCGGGTTGAGTGGAATACCCACTGGGCATCTTGTGTTTGCGTTCTTGCATTGCGGGCTTCGATGTAGCCAGCTTCAGATAAATTATTAATTCTGTCAGTCATCGTAGTGCCTGAAACAACGCGTCCACGCTCAACACGATACAATTCCATTGCATTTTGAATCACCCGTGCTGATTGAATATCACCACGAAGCCGTGCGCGGTCGGTAATCGTGAGAAATGTGGGAATTAAAATAGCAGCAATAATCGCTAAGATTGCCAACACGATAGTCAATTCAATCAAGGTAAACCCTTTTTCTTTCTGCATAAAATACCTCCTTGATGTATTTTTACATTACGGTAGCCAATTCAAATGTAGGTAAAACAACGGCAAGCATTACTGCGGCTAAAATTATGCCCATGATGAGTGTGATAAGAGGCTCAATGAACTTATTTAATCGGCGGATACTATGCTTATACGCCGTTTCAAAATAATCGTGGCATTTTTTAATGGTTTGGGGTAAATTTCCCGTTTCTTCCCCCACTCTAGCCAACCCAACCAGCAGGGAGTCTATATATTTGATACGCTCCAAAGCTACCCAAAAAGCTACACCTGAGTCAATGTTGGATGAAAGCTTTTGCAAATCTGTCTTTACACGGGTGTTTTCCATAACATCTCGGCATAGGGGAATCGTTTTAGAAATACTCAACCCCGAAGAAAGTAGCAATGACATGGTTTGAACCAACCGAAAATTTATATTTTGCCTAAGTAAAGGCACTTTAAGCACCACCCATGAAATAAAATCTATACCGCGCTGACTACGAAGAAATAAAACAGCAACAAGCATTGTACTCAATAAGCCAAGAATCGCAAAAAGCCAGTTTTCTACAAAGAAATCTGATAGGCTAATAAGCACCGAAGTCAACATGGGAAGAGATACATCAGAAGCCGCAAACATGTCAGCATATCCAGGGATTACAAGGGTTACTGCCAGTACAATGACCCCAAGCATCATCAATGAAACAGCCATGGGGTACATCATTGCGGCAGCCAATTCATCTTTTAAAACGGCTTGGTGTTCATAAAAATCCGCCAAGTCTGCACAAACCTTCGGAAGCTTTGCAGTTTTTTCTCCAATATCTACATATCCACACATAAATGTTGGGAAAACTTTTACTGCCCTTATCGACTTAGAAAAACTTTCTCCCTGCATAACCATCTTATGTACATCTGAAACAACTAATTTTAACTCACGTTTTGGCATTTGCGCACACAAAATCGGCATAGCAACCTTAATGGGTAAACCTGCATCTAATAAAAATGCGGTTTTTCGGCAAAAAATTGCTAAATGACGTAATGATAGTGTTCGTGGACGTTGTGATAATAAATCCACAATATCCATATGCCAAATAGATTCACGGCGCGTCTTGCTTATTGTGGTTTTTGGGTAAATAGGCATGTCACAAATCCCAAATCTATAGAATTTTTCTAGAAATTATTGTATAATTCGATAGCTGAATTTTACAGCACCAGATAGATTTTTTATCTAATACTATTTGAACAAGGTGGTTAGCATGAAATACATCCAAATATTTCTTGGATTTTTCCGCGCAGGTATGCTTTGTTTTGGCGGAGGGCCTGCATCTATTCCATTTGTGCATCGTGAAGCAGTGGTTCGCTACCAATGGATGGACGAAGAAGCTTTTAGCGAAGCCGTGGCCATTGGCAATACTTTGCCCGGGCCTATTAACACAAAGCTGGCAGGATATATCGGCTGGCGTGTTGGAGGTTTTTGGGGACTTTTGTGTGCAGTTTTAGCGGCTGTTTTACCTACGGCTATCTTAATGATTGTGCTTATGACGACTTTATCACATTTTTCTGAACATCCTTGGGCGCGCGGTATGACACGGGCTATGTTTCCTGTGGTAGGCGCAATGCTTGGCATTATGGGTTGGCAGTTTTTAGCCTTGGCAGCCAAAGGATTAAGGTGGCCTGTTGCAGTTGCACACTTTATTGTTGCAGGGGTCTTGGTGTGGTTTTTTAATATTCATCCTGCAATCATTTTAGCCGGACTGTTTTTATGGGCATTTTTTGGGCATAAAATAACTGCCCTTCTCAAAAGAGGTGAGCAGTCATGATATATTTGGAAATTTTCTGGGTATTTTTTATCGCAAATATTTTAGGATATGGCGGTGGGCCTGCAATTATTCCACTTATACAGCATGAAGTCGTCGTAAACTTTGGCTGGTTTACAGAAGCACAATTTATTGAGGTGATGGCAATGGGCAATGCTTTACCTGGGCCAATCGCACCGAAACTTGCGGCATATATTGGATTTAATCAAGCTGGCCCGCTAGGTGCTTTTGTTGGTATATTTGCTACCGTTACACCCTCCTTGGTGCTTATGGTTGCACTTATGGGCGTGTTAAAAAGGCATAAGGATTCTCCACAAGTACAAAGACTTTCAAAATTTGTACGCCCCACCATTGCGGTTTTAATGTTTATTATTACATTGCAAAATATTTTGTGGAGCTGGGAACACATTGGCGTTTTACACTTGCTTATCCTTAGTGCAGTAAGTATTTTATGCATTGGCAAATTGAAGTTTCATCCTGTATTTGTTGTCATTGGTGCGCTTGTTTATGGCGCAATATTTTTGTCATATTAAAGCCAGTATATAAACTAATTCATTACCAATTCGCGCTTCACTTATTAGGGTGTAGTTACCCAGCAAACCATCTGCTATAGCCTTTTCAAAAGAAGCAGCATAGTGACGACCCATACCTTTTTCACGTCCGCTTAAACTTTTTAATGGATATGTGATGACTAAAAATCTAGTATTTATTTCACGTGCTAGTTGAAATCCTCGCCCGTAGCATTGGGATTCTAATACGGGCAGGAGCTTACATATTAAAGCAAGGTCAACTTTCTCTCGCGGCGTTTCCACTGCTAAGTCGGCACAATTTGCTGTAGGTGGTAAATTTAAGCCCTCAAAAAAACGGTTCAAGATATCTCTTGTCCGCATGTCGATATCATAGGCATAGTAAGACTTTAAGTTTTCGCGAAGCACGGAGGGCATTAGCGAAATTGAAAAGGGATTAAACCCACAGCCTAAATCCATGATTGTCTCAATATTTGATGTGTTGTCTATTATAAACTGATAAAATTCCGTAAGTGTAGGCAGACGTTCTCTTGTGGAAGCATGTAAACTTAGAATGGGCGTAATATCATTAGTATCTAAGAATGTCACCGCTTTTTTATGTGTGTTTCCATATACATATGCACCATATAATTGATGTAAGCGGGTTTTTGCAGATTTTATTGGGTCTTTTGCACCTGCTTCTTCAGCAATGATTCGCTCGACTAATGGTGGATAGAGCATAGCGTATTTTTTCATTGCATTAGCTCCATTAACATGGTATAGAATCGTAAGTTGTGAATTGTTGCTAAACGATTGGCTAGGCTATCTCCAATGCTTGCCAAATGACGCAAATAACCCCGTGAATAGTTTTGACAGGTATGACAATCACAAAGGGTTGATATTGGGCGGGAATCACGGCGATGCTCATCATCCAATATATAATGATAGCGATAAAATTTTGTACTTAGGTCAATATCTTCACGCTTTTCAAATGCTTCATCGAATACATATAAACGATTATGACGGGCTTCTCTTGTAGGAATCACACAGTCGAATAAATTAAAACCCATACGGACACAAGCCACGATATTTTCTGGACGACCTATACCCATGGCATATTTTATGCCGTCATCAGGCATAAGTTCTGCGGTATAAGCTAAAATATCTTCTGTAAGGCGGCCTTCGGAATCCAGTGGCCAACCGCCAAAACCAAAACTTTTATACCCCATTTGAATAAGCGCGTCTGCACATTCTTTTCTTAAACCTTTATCATTGCCGCCTTGGATTATACCAAATAATTGTGCAGTTGATTTATTTTCACGCTTGTTGAAGGTGTCCATACATTTTCTGCCCCAACGAATGGTGGTATCTACAGAAAGGGCTTGGCGTTCATATGGGTCATCTGAATGCGTACAGTAATCTAATGCCATAATTACGTCTGAACCATAGGATAACTGTGATTGAATACATTTTTCAGGAGAAAGCACAGTTTTTTTACCATCTCTGCGAAAAATGATTTCATTGGGTCTTATTTCCCCCATAGATGAATTTTCGCGCAACAATGAAAATACTTGAAACCCGCCTGAATCCGTAATGATTGGGGCGTTCCAGTTACAAAATTTATTTAGCCCACCCATAGCTTTTACAGTGGTTGCGCCAGGCTTGGTCATTAAATGATAAGTGTTCATGACTATGCCTTTAACGCCAGCAGCTTTTAAATCAGCAGTATCTACACAGCGTACAACACCACGGGTTCCATCGGGAAAAAATGCGGGCAGCTTGACTGTGCCGTGAGGAAGTTTCAGTTCATTCATTCATATTCTCCAAACATATTTTTTAATTTGAGCATTGCTGAATAAATTTCTTTTTTTGACAACTTGCTGTTTTTCTCATGCAATACTTTTGCTGCATCTTTTAAATTATTCTCTTCTTTTACCATAATGTCCACGAGTTGCGACTCTATGCTACTCACATTTTCTTCAGCAACATCATCAATTGGCGGGGCTTTGTAGTGTATAACACATGTGTATTCTCCCTTTTCCCCATTAGGGTTTTGGGAAAGCTGTTCCAAAATTTCTTCGGCTGTACCACGATATACCCGCTCAAATTTTTTTGAAATATCATTACACAAGCAAATCTGCGCAGTAGGGAATCCAGTAGAAATCATTTTTAAAGTTGTTTTAATGCGTTTTGGTGATTCATAAAAAACTAAAATCCCCTCATTAGACAATGTATCTTCTAGGCATTTTTCTACTGCTTTGCCACGAGGTAAAAAGCCTATAAATAGGAATCGTGAACTATCAAATCCCGAAACTGACAGCGCGGCAACCACCGCACTTACACCGCATATAGGCACGACTTCAAATCCTGCATCTGCCACCATTTTTGTCAAAATATGTCCTGGGTCGGAAATACAAGGTGTCCCTGCATCGGAAATTAAAGCTATACTTTTTCCTTCTCTTAAAGCATTGAGAAAAAAATTTCCACGCTTTTCCTCATTAAATTTATGACAGGAAAACATAGGTGTTTTTATTTCAAAATACGTTAATAGACCGCGGCTGTGGCGGGTGTCTTCTGCGGCAATCATACTCACTTCACGAAGTATTCGGACGGCACGAGGGGTCATGTCTTCAAGATTACCAATTGGCGTTGCCACAATATATAAAGGCATTAAAGCACAACCTCCGTACCACCTGCCATCGGCATTCCCATATTAAAAGAACCTACATTTCCGCCAATGTCAAGAGACCCTGGTTTTAAACGCCGTCTTTGTTCACTGCGCTCTTGAGTAAGCCTTGCGTGTTCTGCAAAAAGCTGACTATTGACATTTTCTCTTAAAGTTCTGTGAATATCTCTGCACGCGCCGTTAACGAAATCAATTTGAAATGTGCTGTGATTACCGTGTTCCCGCTTAAAAATCATACAGCATCCCTACCTTTGAAGTTCTAATGCACTGTTGATTATATTATCGCACAATTTCCTACTTTTGGTTAGTTTTTCTTTGAATTTGTCATTCAATTTATTGACAAAATTTTTTCAGATGATAAACTTATCTTTATTATGACATTTAATCAGTTTTTGTCAAAACATAAACTTGTGTAGGCAACATTTTGATTGTCTTGCGAAACGCCAAGATATCTTTTGGTGACTTTATACGAACTATGGTTATAAATTTCCATTAAAACTACAGGTGAAATTCCGTTGTTCCATGCATGATACCCAAAGGTTTTGCGCAAGGAATGCCCACCAACTTTGTGTGTAATACCTATGATATTGGCAGCTTCATTAAGTATGCGGTATGCTTGAACCCGACTGATTGCCTTATTTGTAGTGGTGTTCATAATCAGCGGGGCGTTAGGCGACGCTTGTGGAAAGTAAGATTTCAAAGCTTTGATAATTGTTTTATGAAGCGCTATGGTTTTACTTTTCCCTGTTTTCTTTTCTGTTAAGGTGATTTGTGTTTTCACGCGGCAGGTTGAAAAATCATACACATCATTGCCTTTTAGATTCAAAATATCACTCGTGCGAAGTGCAGTGTGTAATGCTATGGTAACTAGCACTTGGTTTCTAGCGTTGCCTTTGCGACGATAGTAGGCTAAAAATGCTTGAACTTGTTTTGGGTCGCGGATAGGTTCTGTAAGTGTCATTCGTTTGTCCTCCTGATTGAGAAAGCATTTTTGATAGTGTAACACAATATCAATTGAGTTACATACAC
>WRAH01000053.1 GCA_009780315.1 Defluviitaleaceae bacterium | reverse complement strand
TTTCTTGCCGCCCAGGGCTATGACGTTTCTTCCATTACCAAAATCTCTGGATAACTTGTTTTTTGTGCTACTTTGGGTAGCTTTTTTTGTATGCAGATTTTTCACGTGAGACTTTCACACTTACACCTCATATCTTAGTAAATAATAAGCCTGCATTGTGTCCGCCAAATCCTAACGAAGTAGAAAAAGCTTTATCAATATCTACTCTCTGTGCCTTATTTGGCACGTAATTTAAATCACATACTGGGTCCGGCTCCTTATACCCAATAGTTGGAGGTACAATCCCAGTTTCTAACGCCTTAATACATGCAATAGCCTCTACACCTCCTGCAGCTCCCAGCATGTGCCCAATCATTGACTTTGTAGAGCTTATTACTATCTTATAAGCCAAATTCTTACCTACAGACTTTTTGATGGCCAATGTTTCAACAGCATCATTTAGTTGAGTTGATGTTCCATGAGCATTGATATATAGCTTTGTATCGGGTTCTATACCTGCCTCAGCAAAAACCTGTTTTATCATAGCTGTAGCACCTTCTGCCTCTGGTGAAGGTGCAGTTACATGATAAGCGTCACAGGAATTACTATAACCCTTGACTTCACAATAAATTTTTGCTCCTCTGGCCTTTGCATGTTCATATGATTCTAGCACTAAAACCCCTGCACCTTCCCCCATAACAAACCCATTACGACGCCTATCAAAAGGAATAGACGCATTGTCTACATCATAACAAATAGATAGTGCCTGGGTATTGGCAAACGCTCCCATTATAAATTCATTGATGCTCGACTCAGTTGCTCCAGCTAAGATTGCATCGGCATATCCATACTTAATAGCTCTAAATGCTTCACCAATTGATTGCGTAGCTGTTGCACAAGCAGATACAACTGGTGAATTTACTCCTTTTGCATTCCAATTGATAGCTACCAAAGTAGATGCCATATTAGTGAGCATCATAGTGATCGAAAAAGGTGAAATACGATCTGCTCCTTTCTTTCGCATTTCATCTGTTTGTCTTACCATAGTATCTATACCGCCAAGACCAGAGCCTATATATACCCCAAAACGGATAGGATCTACATTGCCTTCGATACCACTGTCTCTTATAGCTTCGGAAGCTGCTGCAACGGCGAATAATTGATGACGGTCTGTTTTACGAATACTGCCTTTTGGTATATATTCTTCAGGCACAAAATCCTTGACTTCTGCTGCTATTCTGACCTTCATTCCGGAAGCATCAAATTGCGTAATAGGGGCAAAACCATGTTGACCTAAAGTTAGACTTCTCCATAAAGTTTCTACACTATTTCCCACAGGTGTAATACATCCCAAACCAGAAACTACTACTCTTGCAGTATTTGTCATATAAACATACCTCCATCAACTTTTATGACCTCACCTGTGATATAAGAAGCAAAATCTGATGCCAAAAAGACTGCCAGCATTGCTACTTCATCGACTGTCCCAATCCTCTTTAGTGGGATATTTGCTAAAAAGTGTTCTTTTATAGTTTCAGGCATCGTATCGGTCATCCGGCTTTTAATAAACCCTGGAGCAATAGCATTGCAAGTTACATTACGGCTGGCTAGCTCACGCGCCATTGATTTTGTAAAACCGATTAAGCCAGCTTTGGAAGCAGCGTAGTTTGATTGACCCACATTACCATTGACACCTATCACTGATGTCATGTTAATAATGCGTCCGTTACCGGATTTTATCAATTGCCTGGCAAGATGCTTTGTAAAATTGAATGCCCCTTTTAAGTTTATATCCACGACAGAATCAAATTCCTCCTCTTTCATTGATAGAAGCAAATTATCCTTTGTTATTCCTGCGTTGTTGACCAAAATATCTATTTTTCCAAAATCACTAATAATCTGATTACAAACATATTTTACCTGATCAAAGTTGGATACATCACATATGTAACCGTTTTCAGCTTTGCATTCAGACCTACTAACACTAGCTACTTTTGCACCACTACAACAAAGTGCTTGGGCTATAGCTAGTCCAATCCCGCGTGAGGCTCCAGTTACTACAGCAACTTTATTTTCTAATATATTTTTACTTAACATTATTAACAACCAATCCCAAAGATTCTTCATCAAATGCGTTAAATATCCTAACACTCTTATCAATTTTCTTAATTAGACCCGTTAATACTTTTCCTGGCCCCGTTTCTATAAAAGTGTCGTAACCATCTACTATCATTTGCTCAACAGTCTTTTGCCATAAGACTGGATGGTTGACCTGTTCAGCTAGCAATCTGCGAGGTTCTTCTAAAGATTTATATATCTTTCCTGTAACATTTGAGTATATAGGTATTATCATTTCACTAAAGTTAATTTTTGATAAATAATCATTAAGCCTTGCTGCTGCATCATTCATTAATGGGGAATGAAAAGCCCCAGCAACATTCAGCGGTAATGCATACCCTTTAAATGACATAATTGCTCCTATTAACTCGTCTTCAACATCTTCCTTTAATGATACGACTATCTGACCTGGAGCATTGAGATTTGCTAGATATGCATCTCCTACTGACACGCATATTTTTTCTACTACCTCGTTAGACAAACCAAGCACTGCTATCATTTTACCTTTTAAAGATTGAGTACATTTATGCATCGCATTTGCTCTAATGCACACCAATTCGTAAGCGTCTTTTATGCTTAAAAGCCCCGCATACGCCAAAGCAGGTATTTCTCCAACTGAAAACCCAGCAACTCCGTCCGCAGAAATTCCGCTCTCTTTAAGAGCTAAAGCTGTCGCCAAACTTACCATAAACATAGCTGGCTGAACATTATTGGTAAAAGTCAAATCAACTAAAGAGCCACTGAAAGAAATATTCATAATTTTCTCGTCATCACAACAATTATAAACTTTACGTGCCACATCAAATTTATCGTAAATAGATTTGCCCATACCTACATATTGTGAGCCTTGTCCTGGAAAAACAAAAGCTATTTTACCCACGTATCAATCACCTCTTTAGCTTCTTGGGACATTTCAGTAATTATTTCTTTAGCCGTCTGTTCTTTTACCAGCATCCCAGCAATTTGTCCAGCCATAAAACAACCGTTTAAAATATCTCCATTTACAGCAGCTAGTTTCAATGAACCAGAACCTAGAGCATCTAACTCTTCATTTGATATATCACTTTTATACTCGCTAGAAAAAAATTTTCTGGTAAACGCACTTTTTAATGCTCGCACAGGATGACCCAATCGCTTTCCCGTAACAATGGTATCTATATCCCTAGCCTTAATAATCAATTCTTTATACTTAGGATGGACTTGGCACTCCTTAGCCAATAAGAATCTTGTACCTATTTGAACTCCAACAGCACCAAGCATGAAAGCCGCTGCAATGCCCCGTCCATCTCCAATGCCTCCGGCTGCAATCACTGGAATACCAACAGCATCACAAACTTGAGGCACCAAAGTCATTGTTGATAGCTCACCAATGTGACCACCACACTCACTTCCCTCCGCAATTATCGCTGCTGCACCATTTCTAGCCACCATTTTAGCAAGAGCTGTCGAGGAAACTACTGGTATTATTTTGCTATTATTCCATAATTTCATATACTTAGATGGATTTCCAGCACCAGTAACAATCACATCAACATGCTCTTCTGCTAAAACAGCTACCACTTCCTCAATATAAGGACTCATTAGCATGACGTTAACACCAAAAGGTTTACTCGTAAGACTTCTAACATTGTAAATCTGTTCTCTTAAATAATCCCCGGAATCATTACCGGCAGCAATAATTCCAAGCCCTCCAGCCTCAGATACTGCTGAAACAAGTTTAGCATCTGAAATCCACGCCATACCACCTTGAAAAATTGGATACTCTATATTTATCAAATCACAAATTTGTGTTTTAAACATTTTTTATAGTCTCCATTAAATCCATTATTGTAACGATAGAAGCATCTGCTTCGATGGTTACACCAAATGCGTCTTCTATATCCATTATTAACTGAACTACATCCAAGGAATCTAATTCCAATTGCTCAAAAGTTGAACTCTCAGTAACTTCTAAAGAATCATCGTTTTTGTAATCTCTCAAAATTTTAATAATTTTTTCTAACATATCATATCTCTCCTTTAATATACTCAAACATGCATTTAGTTTTCCCAAACAAATGCCGCAGTTCCTGCAGTCATCCCAGCACCAAAACCGATCATTATTACTACATCACCATCTTTAATTTTGTTATCCTCTATCATTTCATCCAGTAAAACAGGGATAGAGGCTGCGGACATATTTCCATATTGATTAATATTCGTTGGGAATTTCTCAGACGGCAATTGTAGACGATTGCGTGCGCCTTCGATAATCCTATTATTTGCTTGGTGTAGCATGAAAAAATCAACATCTTCGGCTTTCATATTAAGAATCCTGAGTGCTTGTCTGATTTCATTTTCAATTGTTTTTACTGCAAACTTATAAACTTGACCTCCTTGCATCTGAACATAGTTACAGGTAGAGTGTTGAACTTTGATAAAAGGATTATTTCCATACCCTGTCTTTGAAAATAACGGCTCTACCTGAGGATCTGACATAGTGCGAATATACTTAAGGGTATTGCCGTTAGTTACCACACATGCACTAGCTCCATCACCAAATAATACACAAGATGTACGATCCTCCCAGTTCACAATTCGAGATATCATCTCAGCAGCTACAACTAAAACTGTGTTTGCTTTGCCGGAGCGGATAAAAGAATCTGCTACATCCAATGCATATATAAATCCTGTGCAGGCTGCATTTACATCAAAAGCTGTACAAAATCCCCCGAGTTTTTCTAACACACAACAGGCTAATGAAGGTGTTTTATAGTCACCACTCGTAGTCGCGCAAATCAACATGCTCACGTCTTCGATTTCAATACCCGCTCTATTCAAGGCTGTAAGTGACGCAGATACAGCTAAATCTGTGAGACTTTCATCAGTGCAAATATGACGAGTATGAATACCTGTTTTAGATATGATCCACTCTTCACTTGTATCCAAAAAATCTGCAAGGTCTGTGTTAGTAACAACATGGCTTGGCATTTTTCGCCCTGTACCAATAATTTTTATTCCCATTACACATATCTCCAATCTTGTCGACTCAACGGGTAACTCATTTACATATCTATAGCATTATCTGGATCCTTCCCTCCTTTAAAAAAACTGCGTATATACATAGTAAAAATAATAAAAACAATAGAAGCACCAAATATTACAACCCACGGAGACGCAGAGAATTGCTCAAAAAGCATACCATGAAGAAGCTGCCCTAATGCACTTGCAAAGAAGGGGAGTATCATAATAACTGACATGACTTTCCCAATCAGAACTGATGGTGTCTCTTCCTGAATAAACGTGTATGATGAGATGATTAATACTTTTGACGCAAAAATCCCAATAACACCTGCCATTGTTATTATTACGTAAGAAACAATAACTGAAGCATCAAAAAGAAGAACGAATCCAATTGACGTTAATAAAGCAGCACTGATAGCCGCAATCAAGAGGGTTCTATATATGGTGAGCCGCTTTCCTAATACACCAGCTACTATGCCTGCTGCAATCCCCCCTGCAACCATGATAGCTTGACTAACACCAACCATTTCTACACCCATACCTAAAAATTGAATAATGATAAATGGGAGTCCTATCATTAGCATAGAACCCATCAATATATCGATAGAAAAAAATATAATAGCAATTTTTATAATTTTTGGCTTTTCATTTATTGAAAATTTTATAGAATCTTTCATATCACTTTTCACCAACTGGAGAATACCATCAGTCTTTTCTTGCTTTTTAAAAGGTACTTTTATAAACAAATCCACAACTGCTGTAATTGCAAAGCAAGTTGCACTTACAATTAATACAGGATAAAGTCCAAATTGCCCATAAAGAACACCGGCAATAGCCATACCAGCTGTCGTAGATAAAGCATTTACTACTGCAACTGCAGAATTTCCAGCCGTTAGCTTTTCAGCAGCTAAAAGCAACGGAATACTAGCTTGCACCGCTGGCATATACATAGCTTGAATTGCATTTAAAAGTAACATTTTAACTATTATAACTATCACTATAGTCGCGATAGATACAAATTCTAAAAACAACCCACTAATAATTAAATATATAACTATAATAAATGCTGTTGTGAAATCAAGCCAAAACATTATCCATTGTTTCTTTAACCTGTCTGCCATAATACCTCCAATGGGAGATATTATAAGTAGTGATATATTTGAAATCCCCATAACCATACCAAATAAAGCTACAGAACCGCTAATATCCAATATATACAGTGGAAGAACAAATGTAAGTACCATATTACCAAATAAAGAAACTATTTGACCTATTATTATGAGAGAAAAATCACGACCCCATAATTTTTCTGAATTAATCTTTTTATGCTCCATAATTCATCCTCTTTCCTAATTAATTTTTCAAAACTTGAAACATGTACATCCAATGGTTGTTTCAGTAGGCCCATATTCATTATAAATTGACACATTGTCCTTAAAAGCATTCACAGCACTTTGTGCAGTTTTTTTGCTTAAAATTTCTCCGCCAACAATTATGGTATGAATGTTGGATTTACTATAGTCCTTGTCAGATACCATGATCAAATGTGAAGGCGTAAGTTTAATAATAGTACATAAGTTTTCGTCAAGTATACGTATTAATGCGTCACCTGGTTGATTATCGCGATAAACAAGAATACATCCACCAATTGCAAGAGGAAGAAATATGGACGTTATCGTAAGATCAAATGCTAAAGATGTAAATAGTGGGAAAATTTCATTTTCATATTTTATATATTCATTTTTGGCCCACATGATATAATTCGCAAGAGATTCATGTGATATCATTACACCTTTTGGATTTCCTGTAGAGCCAGAAGTGTATATAACATAAGCTAAGTCGTCTGGATTTAACGTCATTGAAAGATCAATAAACTCATCATTCCGTGTTTCTAAGTTATTAAGACAAATGGTAGTTCCTTTAATATACAACCCAGTTGGTAATTCTGCGCTATGCAGCAGAACAGTAACACAGCAATCACCCAACATATAATCAATTCTACTGGTTGGGTAAAGTGGGTCAATAGGCAAATATGCCGCTCCTGTCATTAAAATCCCTATAATACCTACAACAGATTCAATAGAATGATTAGTCATTATGCCGGCAATTTTACCTGTACCCACACCATGGCAATGTAAAATTTGCGCAACATTATAAGCTTTTTGAAAAAGTTGTTTATATGTTAATGCGCATTCATTAAATTTTATTGCTATTTTGTCAGGTTTATTCTGTACATGACTGTAAAACATATATAAAACATTCCTTTGCGTAGTACAATTTTTTAGAAATTCATTATTAATGAAAACAGACATAGTAATATGTCCTCCCTATTATAAAATAAATTAACTTAGATCACCCTCGAATTGATCGCAGACCTCTTGCATTATTAGCTTTATGTTCGTAGAGCATTGTTCATGAACAGGATAAAAGAAAAACATGTAGTTAGAGTAGCTGTTTATATATATCTCACTAACTGGCGAAGGAAACATATTGTCCATTTTATTAACTTCTTGTTGCAATCTTTCAATCTCATCGAAATCTAAGGTGAAAATACCTTGATAATTTACTCTCACTAAACTACTTGCTAAAACTGGATTAATGTTTGAAATTTCAGATAAATAATTTAAATTATTTAATTTCTTAATATTTTGCAATTTTTCCACCTCTAACTGCAATGGTAAAGTATTATGTCTTCCTGTACTTATCGTAACAGGCAGAGTATCAAGAAAAACGCCTAAATTATCCGTATAATCTTTTTTCTTATATCTCCTGTCTTCTTGGATAATAAATAAAGGTATCTCGCTTATATCTTTCGATACAAGATGGTTTAATTCAATCCATTTTATAAGCAAAATTTCAATGAAATCCCAAGGGCTTTTCTGATAAAAATCAAATGATTGAGTACCCAATCTTAATATACATCCTTGTTCTCCTATTATTCTACTAGATCTATTGTGCTTTAAATATGAATCAGCAACACTCATAAACTTTGTAAAATCAAAACTATAATCTAAAACAAGACCTGTTTCTTTTACATAATCTTTGTAACTGAATTGTAATTTAAGCTCAAAAGTTCTCATTGGATTGAGTAATTTGATTAAATATTCTTCAAATATTACTGAACTTAATCTATCCCATGCAGCATGAGAAACAGCTATGTGAACAACATGCTTATTTTCCTCCTCTTTTGTTACAACAATTAAGCTTAATTGATTAGCTGAATTTGACAAACACCTCCATGTTGAATTCTCTTCAATTCTTTTATTTAAATCATCTTTATATCTACTACTCATATTAATTATATTAAAGTAAGGTATATGCCAATCATCTTTATAGTCATGTTCATTTATTATAAAATTATCCTCCTGCATATAATAAGACATCCTAAATGGGTCTGTATTTTTTATGATATCTCTTAGCGCACGCAATATTTCATCCTTTGAGTAATCCCCCAAAATACTTATTTTTTGCTTAGCTACAAGTGATGACTCTCCACTTAAGAAAAATTTTTGAGCTGTTGTTGAAAGATACTTATGCAATACATTATTGTTCATATATTTTGAGTAACTTTCAATCTCATGATATGGACATATCAGCTTTCTCTCAATAACGCAACAATGAGTAATAATATCAATTAATTTAGCATAATAAACACGTGACAATAAGTCCATTTCTTCTTTACAATACTGGGATTGGTCATAACTAAGCCAAAGTATTAATTTTCCATACTGAACA
>WRAH01000052.1 GCA_009780315.1 Defluviitaleaceae bacterium | reverse complement strand
TGTCGGTTTACATTGCCGCCCTACCAAAGACCCCACCCTATCAGCCGCCGTCCAGTTTTTGAAAAATAACTTTCAATCGACAGAAGCGGGCGAATAGTATTTTATTGTTCCAAAAAACGGTCGTTTGTGACACAATAATTAAGAGAGCATAAAAACAACCTTTTGCCATAGTAAAAAAATGTTTCAATAAACGTAGCAAAATCTATTTACATTATGATACGTTTATGGTACATTTGTTATAGATTAAAAAATATTTTGAGAGGTTGATTAAAATGTTTGTAGGCTATGCAAGGGTAAGCGATAAAGCACAATGCCTTGACCGCCAGATAGACGCTATAACTGTTTTTGGAATTGACGAGCGAAACATCTACAAGGAAAAAATCACAGGCACAAAAAAAGAGCGTCCAGAACTTCGCCGCATGATAGAGGAACTAAAACCGCATGACACTGTTATTGTGGCAGAACTCACCAGACTATCAAGAAGCACTAAGGATTTATTTGAGATAGTGGAGCAGATACAAACCAAAGGGGCAGATATTAAGAGCCTAAGGGAAAGTTGGCTAGACACCACCACACCGCAGGGTAAGCTAATGTTTACGATATTTGCAGGGCTTTCACAATTTGAGAGAGATTTAATATCGGAACGGACAAAAGAGGGGTTGGCGGCGGCAAAGGCAAGGGGCAGAAATGGCGGCAGACCATCAAAGCGGAATGAAAAAGGGGTAACGGTGGAACTGCTTTACAATGAGGGTATGAAAATAGCCGACATTGTACGCCAAACTGGATTAAGCCGCTCTACTGTAAATCGTATCATACAGGACAAAAAACGCTAAAACAAAAAATCCTTGCGTATGGAAAAGCCCAAAAAGCAAGGATTTTTTGTTTGCCTATATACCACACGCCGCCCATCAGCGACTTATCTTTGTGTCAAAGAAGATGAATATACTACGACATCATCATACCCTTGTATATCCTCTGTTCTAATATAACCACTTACAACAGTATTGTTGCCCGGCGATACCCCTGGAGTGCCTAACGATAGCAATGTATCGCCTAAGATAGAGCCGTTTTGATATGCAACCGCCCTTAAATATCCCCCTATCACTACATCAGAATTATTTCTTACATCAGCATATACCATTGACCAGCTTCCGTGTGCTTCTCTTATTGTAACATTTGAAACCGAAATCTGGCTAAATAAATCTACGGCATTAGTGGTAGAATTTGTGTTATTTGAACTTATATTACTGGTAGAATTATCACTTGATGAACTGGAACTTGTATTTGAGCGTTGAAAATAATTAATGTTATCACTGCCACCAATGGTAATAGTGGTATTTCCAATTGTAAAAATAAGCCCAAAACTTTTAAACATCTCTCTGTTATTTTTGAACACTACGTTATAACTAACATATGGATTATTAGTCAAACGCTCAATTGTGGAATCAGCTTGATTAAATCCAAAGCGTTCAACTCCAACAACACTAGATGGATCTAATGTCAGTGTTACCCTATTGCCAGAAAGTTCCCACCTACCATCATAAGAAAGAGATGCCGTCCTATATAAATAACTTCCATCAGCATTAAATATATTGGATATTCCGTTTCTTTCGCCATTATATAACCATGTTCCTACTAATAGTTCAGGAGTTGGATTTAATGCGTTGTTGTATATAGCAATATTATTAAAAGCTATAATTCCAATAGTAATGATAGCAACAGCAAAAACAATCCTTTTAATAACTTTTTTCTTAGATGATTTAGAGGTTGTCGTTGGTGTTTTTGACGAGGGGACAGAAGCAACGCCGCTACTAACCGCCGCATTATAACGCTGGACACACTCATTCAAAAATTTGGTATATTCTGGATTGCTTTTCCCCTGTAATTTACCTTTTAGATTATCAATGAACGCCTTTTGTTGTGCGGTACTCATGCCGTTAAACTGCGTCCTTAGTTGGTCTATCTGCGAAGCCATAAACACGCCCCTCTACACTCTTATTTTCTGCAACACCAAAAAGCCCCGCAGGGCAACCATATCCATCATAACATAAAATGGACTATTTATCAAATAAAATATTGCATAATTGTGTCAGATACACGCCCCATCAATCAATTAAAATAGATTTAAAGGGGTTGTATTCATGGAACAAAGGTATAGGTTAGACTATACAATCATAGGACGGCAAATAAAAAAGGTTAGAAAATCGCAAGGCTTGACCCAAAGCCAGTTAGCCGATCTCTCCCATATCACAACAAATTACATTGCCAAGCTGGAAACAAACCGAACCGCCGCCAGCCTTGAAACAATGACAAATATTTGTAACGCCTTGAAAACAGATATAAATATCCTTTTAATCGGTGAGGAAGTCACGCAAACAACGGAATACATTGACTTACTCATAAACAACAAACTAAAAGACTTTACCACAAGGGAAAAAGAATGTTTGCTATTGATAATAAACGGCATGGAAGCCTGTAAATACCAAACATAAAACAAGCCGCCATTATAGGCGGCTTGAAAATTATTTTTCACTCAATATTTCTTGGCAGTCTATACATAGCAGTTTTCCAGCAATATCCTTTGACGCTCTGATTATCAAGCCGCAAGTCGGGCAAGTGTATTTTCGCATGGATTGCTTTGTTCGGCTTGTTGTTCGCTCTTTGCCGTCTTTCCCTGTTACTGTGGTTTTAGGCGTTCCATCACGATATGTTTTCATGCGTTCCAATTTGAAGCAACCAGAACGACAATTTTCTTTGACATATTCAACCAGTTCCACCGAGGGCGTTGTTATACAGTAGCCGTATTTTACGCTCTTTTCAACGATTAAGCCGCATTTTTCGGCTGTGTCCTTAAATTTGCTATTGTGGTACGTTCCTGCCCTGCTGGTGTCCTGTATGCCCTTTTCGATATGGTAAAGGTGTACCATTTCATGGAGTAGGGTTGTAATAACCAATTCTGGCGGTCTGTTGAGGTGTTCCGCACAGATATTGATTTCACGGAAGTATTTTTTACTCTTGCTTGACCATACCTTATTTACAGTTATCCAACCATAAGCCCCAGAGGTTGAATCGGTGAGGATTGTTATAACAGGGCGATCCAGTTCGCCGCCAAAATATTTTTTGTTCAGCCGCTCAAAATTCCGTTGTAACTCGTCTATTGCGGATTGTATTGTTACTTTACCATTCATACCTAATTCCCCTTTTCTTGAAAGTTAGTTTTCAATTTTGGTTATTGATTTTAGGGGAGTGGGTACGGTATACTTAAATTTGATTATGGTTGGTATACCGTACCGACTGCCCTGCCCCTGCCTAAATTAGCCGTTTAGGTTTGGGGCTTTACTCATGACACAAGGAAGCGTTTGAATGTAGTGCTGTAGGAGTATGCCGTAAAAATTTCTTCTTGTTCCTCTTTTAGTCGTTTGCGGTCTATATCGACCCTGCTAACGTCCGTATAAGATAGCTTGTACTCTCCTACAATCATTCTGCTTTCCCCTGCCGCAGTCATAAGGGCTTTTATTTCGTCCGCTATACTGTCGGCGTGTGCTGTCATTTCTTCCGCAAGGCGTTTGAACTCCCTCAACTCACGGATTTTGGCAATCAATTCATTTGTTCCCATTTGAAACATCTCCTTTATTGAATTTTTCAAAGCAATATTTAACTTTGTGATTCAATAGTAAACTATAAAATTAAATTTGTCAATACCTTTTTGAAAATTAATTTTAATTTTTCAGTTAAATATTTTTTTAATACTTGATAAATTTAAGTATATAGTATATAATTAAACCATATAATAAATGGTAGGCGGTGATTGAAGCAATGACGGAGAAAATAAAAATTGCTTTACTTAAAAGAAAAGCAACCATCAAAGAGTTGTCGGAGAAGTTAGGCAGCAGCCAGCAAAATTTAAGCGGAAAATTTCGTCGAGATAATTTCAGCATGAAAGAACTAGAGGAAATTGCCGCCGCCCTTGACTGTTCCCTAGAGATTCAACTTGTGATGAATGACACAGGGGAGCGGATATAGGGCGGCTGATCCTAAATTTTTGAATCATCAAAGAGGGGGGCGGAGGAAACTATCTCCAAGAACCTAAAAATAAGCAGAAAGTGAGTGATTTTAATGCAATTACAGGCATATAAAGGATATTTTGAGCAAGGCAGTAACTTTTACGCCGCAGGGAAAACAATACGCATACCAGAACGGCGGCAAGTTACCCTTATATTTGAAGAACCACAGTCGCAAGATGATACCCTTGAAAAAGATGTAACCGCCATGAAGAACTTTTTAAGCACTTTACAAGCAAGTGAAGAAGATATGCCGCCTATTGAGCGTATAAAATTACGTGAGGTGGAGATATGATTTTCGCACTTGATACAAACATAATCTCTTATTTGTTACGCAATGATGGGGCAGTTACTTCCCGATGGATTAGTGAGCGAAATAAGGGCAATAAGACGATAATCCTCCTTATGGTCTACTATGAGGTAAAGCGTGGTCTTTTAGCGGCAAACGCCACTAAAAAATTAAGGGATTTTATGGCTCTATGTGAATTGGTTGGAGTGGACGATTTTAGCCGTGATGATGCAGACACAGCAAGCCGTATTTATGCCGAACTTAAAAGCAAAGGCAGAATGTCAGAAGATAGCGATATTCTTATAGCCGCCCAAGCGTTAAGCCGTGGCTATACATTAGTGACGAATAACGTCAAACATTTTAAGGAGATAGACGGTTTAGTTTTTGAAAACTGGACAGATTGAAAATTATTTTTCAGGCGGCAGAAAAAAAGCCGCCTTTTCTATTCCTTTTCGTAAGCCGCCATGTTATAATCAAATTTAAGCCATTGTTTAAGGTTAAAATCATTCTTAAAAGGTGATAGTATGACTACTGTTAAAGAGTTGGAAAATCAACTAAAAGTGAGTAAAGTTAGCATTTACTTAATGCTTAAAAAGGACGAGATAAAAGGACACGTTTTTAAAGGTGAAAACAACTTAACCTTAATTGATGATATTGGCGTTGAATTGCTAAAAGCCCACTATTTAAGGGAAAGAGGGGAAACGCTAAAGGATATAGCAGACGAGGAAATAAACCATAGTAAAGCAGAAAGTAAAGTAGGTAGTAAAGATGATGAAGAGATTAAAAACCCTGAAATCATAGAGTTTTTACAACGCCAATTAGAAGTTAAGGACGAGCAAATTAACAACCTTTTAAGCATTGTATTAAACCAACAAAAGTTACAAGCAACGCAGTTATTGACGGACAGCCAACAAAATGCAGTCAACAGCATACAGCCCGAAGAACCGCAACAAAAGGGATTTTTCAAACGCATATTCGGAAAAAAATAGCCGCTACCCACTAAAAAGTTTGGGTAGCGGCTATTTTTCAAATTTCCTATTGACCACTAACGACAAGTCGTTTATCATATAGTTAGGAGGTGTGAAGAAATGGAAAAATTCTATACCATTGCCGAGTTAGAAGAAATATTGAAATTAAGCGATGTAACGATACGCCGCTATATTAAAATGGGAAAATTGGAGAGCCAAAAAATAGGGCGATACTATCGTATTCCCGAATCATCAGTTAAGGCATTTCTTAACGCACAAGGAAATCATAACGAGGGAGGAATAATCAATGATTGAGAACGGAACAAGACCAGACGTTTTGCACGTACAAGGCAGAATGTCAAGAGGGTATGGGATTATCCCAAAGATACCCATGCAAGACAAGCGGCTAACGATAGAAGCAAAAGCCATATATTCATACTTCTGTAGTTACGCTGGAGCGGGTGCAACAGCGTTTCCGAGCCGCGACAAAATTCTGTATGACTTGGGGATTAGTAAAGACAGATTTTACAAGCATTTTAATCTACTTAAAAAATATGGGTATATTGAAGTCGCAAAAAACACCGATAACACAGGAAAATTTAAGAATAACATATATACCCTTGTCGAAATGATAGAGCCATGTCATGAAAATAAGGACACGGCGAAAAAACCATGTCCTTATTTTCCGGACACGGAAAATAAGGACACTAAAAATAACATCTTTATAATTAACAATCTTAAAAATAACATGATGGAAAATCAACAGTCAGAGTCAAGGTCAAAGTCAGAACAAAAAGCGGACAAGACATTGACTATCGACACTGAAAGCCATATACAAAAGGAAATTACAGGAAAAGAAAAGAGGCTTCCCGAAATCGCCAAGCCGACCAAAGCAAGCGATTCAGAAAGCCAATATCCTGTAAACCAAAATATTCAATACTCTAAAGACGATTATAACGCATATCGGGAAATAGTTCAAGAGAATATTCATTATTCCGATTTTCTTATATCACGTCCAAGAGATATTGAAATGGTGGACGAGCTTGTAAACGCTATGTTAGACGTGATATGCACCGAGGGGACAACAGTAAAAATTAATGGCGAACAAAAGAGCCGTGCAATGGTAAAAAGCCAATATCTTAAAATAGGGTATGAGGACATAGAGCATATACTTGATAGATACAAAGACCAGCGACATAAGATAACACACGTTCACGCCTACTTAAAAACCATGCTTTACACCTGCAAACAAGAGAACAGTCATTACTATACTAATGCCGTCCGTGCAGATGGGGTTGTGTGGTGACGCCTAATTGCCATATTGGATGTAGCAAGCGTACTGCATGATAACACTATGCCTATATCATGCAGTAAGGAATAACGGCTTTGAAACACAACAAATTTAAGCCTAAAACGCCGAAAAAGGAGAGAAATCAATGGTTAGGAACTGCAAGGTAGATTATGTGAAGAAAACCATCTTCATAACGAAAAAATTTAGCAAACTGGCAAGTGTTGTTAATAGTAGAGAATACCATGTTTTACAACGCTTAAAAAGGGATAATCCTAAATATGATGTAGAGGTGCTACAACCCAAAGAGCCTGTAACAAAGCATAGCGGCTTTAGTATTGATTTTATGCGAACTTTCATAAGAGGGCAGGGGCATAATGAAAAGCTGGAAGAGTTTGAAAAGGAACTTGCAACATATGGCGAGTATAGCGGACGCTACGGCAAAATCAAGTCGTGGTTTCTTAAGCAATATCCGCAATTCACGGCACAAGCAATAAGGGAAGCCGCTGATAAGAAAAAAGCCGTTTCCGCTTCAATTGATAATAAAGACGTTACACAGGAACAACAGGATAAGCCGCCAAAGATAAAAAAGCCGTCAGAGGACGAAAGCAAACCGCCGCAGACCGCAAGCGGAGCGGATAAAGATACGAAGAAATAATTTAAGGGTTGGACGGCAATAGTCTACACTTGAAAGTTAATTTTCAAATTGACAATTCCCCTAATTTAGTGGGTTGATTTTTCATTTAGATAAATAAAATAAAAATCAACTGATTAAGCTATCCGAAAATTTAGGGGTGTTATTTGTGAGCCAAAAAACAAAAGAATCCGTAGCAGATGCGTTTGTACGCATGAGCCAAGAGGAACAGAGGAATAAAAACAAATCGAAACTTGACGTAGAACTGGCGATTGATGAAAGACAGATCGAGCGAGAAGTCAAGAAGGTAATCAATAAGATAGATGCAACATTCAAGAAATATAGCAAGTAGTCAAGCGGCTTCCGTTGTTGGGAGCCGCCTTTTTTTATGCCCTTATATCGAAACTGTAAACTCAATAGTTAAATTTGAAACTTTAGAAATAAAATGATAAAATAAATTAAATAGTTAAATAAGTAACTGTTATATTAAATATGAATCGAGGTATAACCAAGTGGAAAGCACTAACACTATTCAAATAACGGATAAATGGAGCATGGATTTATCAGCCCTACAACGAATTTCCGCAATGAAAACGCCTATGAGTGCAAGAGAACTATTTACAAGGCATAATTTAATGATGATGGACTGCAAACCATATACAGGCGATAGCAGGGGTAACATAGGCGGCAACACAAAGAAAAATCTTATAGAGTGGTTGGGGCAAAGTACCGATTTTAGTATGGTAGGCAATAAAATATTGATTGAAAGCATCAAGGAAGCACCAAACATCAGCCATATCACAAACAAACTGCTATACAAACCCTATGTACAGTCTTTATTTTACGATTTCATAAACAAAGAAGTCAAAAATTCCGCAAATATAAATCACTCACCTATTGAAATTTCCTTGATAAATGACTATTTTCCGCAAAAATTCAATGTGTTGGGGAATATGTATAATGCCTTTATGGAAGCAATCTATAATGACAGCATGAACGACTATTTTTCAAACTTCCCCAACATACAATACCAGCCGTATCATTATTATGTCATGCAGAGCCTAAGAAACAGCATAAGGCAAAATATTGATAACGCAATAAAGGGCATTTCAGACGCAGGGATAAACAAAAGAATGATATACACGCTGGCAGGGAAGCCGATCACCGCCGAGCAAACAGAATTTATAAGCAACACCTATGTTAAACCGATAATGCGTAAACACGCAGAGCAAGGAATGAACTACCATTATTATTTAACAGGGGCGATAAACCGCCAAATTAAGAATGATTTTAAGAAAGAGGACAAAAGAAAAAGCCTATACAATGTACTGCATATTGAAAAATATTCCCCTATCTGTGAAACGTGGGAAATTGAAGTAACAAAGGACTATCAAATAGTAAAGCCGCCTACCGATATTGAATTTTGCAAGCGGAAACTAAACGAAAACGCACGGCACAAAATACTGAAAATTAGCGGCTATGACACACTTCTAAAATATTATAACATTCAAAGGGATATAGAGGGTAAAGAGTTTTTCTTATTACCAGAGGAATTAGCGGCATATACTAAAAATTTCCCTTTCCATCATCAAAATTTAAGCTATTATCTCAACGACTTAGATACTTTGATTAAAGATATATGCTAACAAAGCATTTCACGCCGCAAGCATTTTCAGCAAGTATAATTTTTGGCGTGCACACGCCAAAAATATACAGCGTATGAGCAAAAAGGTATGAAATAAGGAATAAAACAAAGACACGCCATGATTAAATAAAATATGGAATCAATGAAAAAACGCCACAATTAAATATATACCCTCACCTTATTTTTAATTGTGGCGTGAAAAATCCCCTTGTGTAGCGGATAATCAATCATCTTTATTATTCCTTAATTTCAACCAATCGCCGCCGCATATCTCAATAGTGGGGGCATGTTTTGTGTGTCGGTTTACATTGCCGCCCTACCAAAGACCCCACCCTATCAGCCGCCGTCCAGTTTTTGAAAAATAACTTTCAATCGACAGAAGCGGGCGAATAGTATTTTATTGTTCCAAAAAACGGTCG
>WRAH01000051.1 GCA_009780315.1 Defluviitaleaceae bacterium | reverse complement strand
GGCACTCATCAGCCGCTACCCCAATGGAAACTTCTTGGGAGAGGTAGCCCTTGTACCACAATCCAGCCCCATATCCTACCTAGGTTTATTATGGTATAGAACCATCTATGATGAAAACGCAAGCAGTCATCTTGCCCTAGGGAATGGGTATCCACCCACAGTCAAAGACACAGAAAGCCTGACGGAAGCAGAACGCATGGCAAGGGGATTAAACCAATGTGAAAGCCATGTAGACTTTATGATTGGTTCACCTTGTTTACAAGTCACAGGCAAAACCCATGACGGGCAACATGTTCAAGTCTTTTCTGATGGTGAGTGGGCGATTTAATGACATATCCCCCTTTTCCCACAAAAAAACAGTGCGAGTTTTTATGCTCACACTGTTTTTTTCAGTTATAAGTGAAGATATAAATATACATAACGTGCAATAGTCCTGCACAATAATTCTTTGTGAATAATCACAAAAATTTCTAATAAATCCTTTGACATTTTGTTCATAGGTTGCTATCCTTGAATCAATCTTAGGAAACCGATTTCCTAAAAACAAAAAAGGGAGGTAATTTATGAACCGATATGGACTTTGGAGACGCGCAACGGCTTTACTTGTCACCTTCATCCTTGTTTTTGCAATGCTTACGCCTTTTCGCGTCATTGCAGAAGATTATTTTGACGAGTCTTTGCCAGAAATCGAAGACGTATATCCTGATGAAGCAGAGGAAGAGGAAATACCCGATGATTTAGAATATGAAGCAGATGATGAATCAGAAGTATATGAAGATGATGAAGATGTGCCAGACCACATGGCCAATACGAAGAATGTTGATACAATATATGAAGAATCAGAGGTACATTTTATCATTGATGCCCCTGATTATTTCATCCAAGGTAACGCTTTTGAATTTACTGTGACCTCCAGCGTTGATGGTATTTTGTATGTTTACCTTGATGAAGCATTACTGTTTGATAGATTTATTGAATCTAACGAACTTGCAGACATTAACGTTGAAGCCATGCCTGATGTCTATGCGGTTACATTTTTAATTGAAATGGCAGATACGCAGACATTTTTAACTGTAAATGGGATTGAAAGTGTCAGTCATGCCCCTGTAGCCATGTCACTTGCTGTCAATGAAGTACTTTGGTATTCCCTGCACTTTAGTGCCCCAGTGAATGCTTTAACATCAGGGTACTTGGCAGATTTTGATAATGCAGTGCGCACTGCCCATGTGGGTGCTGGTAACTTTGACTTTGCATTTGAAAGAACAGGCTCAAGCGGTTCTCAAAATGTTGGAGGTGGTTGGATTTCCTTTGGTGGAAATATTCAAAACACCACAAGATATGTGAGAGCCAATGCCCCATTGCCAACTGCTAATTATTCATTCCGCGTAGAAGTTGATTTTAAAACCGGCTCTGGCGGAGCAGAGAGAACATTGTCTCTTGTAAACTTAAATAATATAAACGATGTTTTTGCATCGGCTTCCAGCACGTTAAATGGAACAAATGACCCTGTTGTAACGGTTACGCATACATTTGCAAGGGGGGCTGGTGTGCCTTTATTGGCATTGACTTCTTCAGCAGATGTACGTCTTCATGGGATTCGCATTATCAGAATAGATGATGGCGGGTCTAGCGGTGGGTCTGCGCTTATTTCTGGGGGGCCAATGGCATTAACTACCCAAGGCAGTCAAACCTTTATTGATATAGCCAATCATATACCCGCCAACTACAGACTTTCAAATGCAGAAATTGCTGTCACTACTTTTAACAACACCATTGCAGGGCAAAGACTGCAATCTATTTGGATTGAACTTTCTGACGGCACACTGGTAGGCACAAGAATGCGGCATAATGGAGGCGATAGTGATTTTATAACATTAGGCGCACCCATTGACCGTTTCTCTTTTGGCACACAAACCTTGGCTAACTTTGAACAAGGCGGATGGACACCCGGTCTTGGTTCATACAGCCTTAATAGCCAAAGTGAGGTCACGGGGCATTTTGGCGCAAATATAAATAATCCAAGCAGGGATTTGGCAAGTGCAAATGACCTTCATTTTTCAGTGGCCATTCAACCGAATGGGGATTGGAATATTAGACTGACAGTAAATGACCATGCCCCCAGTGCAATGGTTGCCACGGGCAATGCAGGCACAGGTGCATATATTCGCTATGTACGTGCGTGGTCACATCACAATACGGAAAGTATACTGCATTTAGAATCTTGGGAAGTACATGGTACACCCAACGCATTTATTCCAGCACCCCAACTTGAACTCACAGGCATTGCTGGAGGGGCAACACATTCCTTTGGTTCTGTTCCCTATCATTACAATGCCAGTCACCTTACCCCCTTTGGGGTAACAGTAAGGAATACAGGCACTGCAACAGCACAAAACTTAACCGTTGCCCTCACAAGCGGCGGAACAAGTTTTGATTTATCTGGCAATACATCTGTAGCCAATCTTGCGATAGGTTCAGACATCACATTTTCTGTGACACCACGTACAGGGCTTGCCAGCGGCACACATAATGGCGTTGTTTCCATAGCCGCTGATGGTATTAGCCCCATAACCTTTCATGTTACTTTTGATGTGGCATTCCAAGAAGCCAATGTGGGATGGGGTGCAGATGCCGCTTATTTCTTTGATTTCAGTCACTTCCCAACGTATATGCTAAACCATGCAGATAATGCACCCAATAATGACCAGCGAGGTGTTCACCAAGTCCTGCGCGGTAATATGATTAGCACAATGGCAAATTCCACCCGCACAATTCACCCAAGTGCAAGTCAGCAAAATTTTAATTTTGTAGTTGGCGCACCAGGACTAAACAATAGTTTTAGACCAGGTCATGGCACAGTAAGCGACAATATAAGAACCTTTATTGAGCCAAACGGCGCAGGACGCTATCTTGAGTCTACTGTACAGCTTACAGGCCCAATTCGTATTGAACTGCGCACATGGAATATGATAAACAACGGAAGCTATACGGTTACAGCATCTTTTGCAGGTCAAACCATTTCCCAAACCATTACAGGAAACCAAGAGCAAATGGTCATTATAGAGTTTCCCACAGGGGAAACAGGAGATTTAATCATTGGACATTTGCCATGGGGTGGTGCGGGTGCAACCAGTACACCTGGCAGATATGGAATCATGGGTATCAACATTTATGAAGGTGCATTTACAGGCCCGTGGCTAGAATCACCTGTAGGCTTTGCCATTGAATTTCCAGCCCTTCCACATGGGTATACTTCAGCAAATTTAGTCACAGAATATGTACCCATCACCAATGTAGGCATTGGCCCAACCACCATAAGTACAAGTATTGGTAGTCATTTTGCCATCACCAGCGCCCCCTCTTCATTAAACGCAGGGCAAGGTGCAACCATTGGTGTACGCCCCATTGCTGGGCTTCCATCGGGGCTTTATGAAGATGAGTTAATTATCACCACAAACAATGCAAACACAGTCCGCGTGCCTGTGAGCGTTCGGGTCAATAATCCACTAGAACTGCCTGCTGTTCCTTTATTCTACAGCGGTGTCGGCACATCTCTTGAAGGTCAGTTTCCAAATGATGTGGAAGAAAACCCAGGCTGGCAACATCATTTTAGACGCGTTGTGTTTACAGCAGACTCTCATTTGATAAGATTGAATGGGCATTTAAGAGACTCTAGTACCAGTCTTGCGATTCCATTTGTGCTTAATCATGAACTATGGGTTCCTATTGAATCTGCACGTTTGGCTTTGCCAAATACAGATTGGAGTGTAAACGGAAGTCACTTAACCGTTACACAAGGCGGAACTTCATATAATGGCACTGCACTTACGGCAACCTTTACCGCAAATGGCGGGAATGCTGTATTTGTGCCGCTACAATCCGTTGCAAGGGCATTAAATGTTGGAAATATTGGTTGGGATACCAGAAGCCATACACTCATTGTCACCACTGGTATCAATGTTGAGCAAGGCAATGTGCTTTACAACAACATCAATAACCGTCCTGAAGCATGGTATGGCAGTTCTAACGCCCTTGCCATTGCAACAAACTTTGTTTATATGCAAAGAGCAAACGGCGGTTGGCCAAGAGGTAATGGGCAAATCAATGCCCTACCCTTCCAGCCTGATGTGGGCGGCATGTCACCTGATATTGTGCAAACCATTGCTACCAATTTTACCGCTGAAGATTCTTATTTTGGACGTGGTATTACAACCAATGAAACCCGCTTCTTACTGCGTATGTACGAAGCAACAGGTATTGAACGGTTTAGAGTATCCGGGCTTCGCGGATTAGATACTATTTATAATGTACAAGACGGCGGCGGCGGTTGGCCTTATCAAATCTCTGGAGGCAGCTATCATCGGGGTGTTTCCATTAGTGACAATGCCATTGAAAACATCATGACATTACTCATGGATATTGATAATGGCATGTTTGTGGACACCATTGGCGCAACACGTGTGACAAGAAATACTGTCGCTTTTGAAGCAGGTATGGCTTGGATTTTAGGTTCACAAGTTCGCTCTGCCGCTTTTGCAGACGGAATTGAAAGACTCACAGGCTGGCCATTCCACACGTATCAATACAATATCGCCAGTTTGTCCTTATTTGATGGAGCTATCCCTGGTGTTCCAGGAGAACCTGCATGGGCGCGGGAATTTGAACCACCGTCAATCAGTGGCAACGAATCCATTGATATTATTGAGTTTCTCATGAGCATACCCAACCCAAGTCAAGAAATTCAAGACGCGATTCACGGGGCTGTATTCTTCTTTGATTATGTACAAATTCGTGGATATAGGTTGTATCACAATCCTGCCGGGCATATGCACCCACTGCTTGGGCGGCACTTAGTGCCTGACCCCAATGCACCAGCATTATGGGCGCGTTTTATCGACATTGACACATTCCAACCACTGTTTTCTGACCGTGTTGTGCCCTCTTCCAGCCCACATGCTGGTGTGCCTTTGGCGGCATTTGAAGCAGAGCATGGTGCATGGCTTGGTACACCTGCCAATCATATTAGCCATAATGCAACCAGTCCAACCAATGCACGAGGCGGAACATTCCGCAGTCTTTACAGGGATGCAAATGGAAACCTCTCTACCAACCCTAACGGAACTTTTGACCTTCCTGCAACATTCCACAATTTAAGCCACGAGCGGCGCATGGGCTTTAACTATATCAATACCTTTGCGGCAAACCTGCCAGCAATGTATGCTGCATGGAGGATTCGTGAGGGCATTAACCTACCGTCTCAACCGCCGCAACCACCATCTACCGACAATGAGTCAAGTGATGATGACAGAATCTGGACTGCACCTGTTAACCATCTCAACAGAGTAGACACGCTTGCCAATGATGGCGGTGTTTCTGTCACTGTAGTCATACAGGATAACAACACAGTGCATGTGGAACTGCCAAATGATGTGGTTAGTCAACTGATTCACACAGCAGACAATGCAACCATTGTACTGGACTTTGCTGATTTTGCTGACATTGAAACTGTACAACTCACCAGAACTGCAATGAGACGCATTGCAAATGCCCAGCATGGCATGGAAATTATACTCCCCCAAGGTACTATTGCTTTTGACTACAGCGCATTGCACGCTATTGGGCAAATTGCAAGAAATATAAACATTGCAATAACCATGACTGCGGTAGAAGTGGAATACTTTGCCCTTGAAGGTTTTGAATTTGTGGAAGTGCTTATCACTTCAGGTTCATTGGTTATTGATAAAATCACTGGTACAGTAACAGTCAAACTATCCTATGACGGCGAATTGCCTGCAAGTGTGTGGTTATTGGATGAAAACGGAGAGAAAATTTTTATCCAAGCCGAATTTGATGAAACACTTGGAATGATAATTTTTGAAACAGAAATCATTGGTGTGTTTGCTATAGGCTACAATCCAAATCACGATGTTGCCCCACTTACAGAAGAACCTTTGATACACATTGCCATAAGCTCACCAGAAGTTGTACCTTTTATAGAAGGTGACTATACTATGGTTCCTCTACGTTTAATCAGTGAAGCATTGGGCGCAAATGTAGACTGGAATGAAAACACCGGCACAGTCTACGTTACCATCAATGGCACAATCTTACGCCTTGCCATGAACGAACCACTCCCCAATAACATGGGTACTCCCATGATAGTAAACAATCGCACCTTCGTACCCGTCAGATATTTTTCAGAAATATTAGGCGCGAATATACGCTGGGATGATTCCACTCAATCAATTTACTTGTACGACTAAACATCATACAATTCACCAAAACAAAGGGGCGGTACATCTTGTAAAAGATTACCGCCCCTTTGTTTTGATTTTCACCTATGGTGATAGTTGTACGTGGCTAAGGCTAGGTACACAGTTTATAGTCATGGCTAATATTTGAGCGGTTTGGTCTTCCGTATTTCGCATATGCCCAAAGTGAGGAGGTAACAGCGCAACAAGCCCATATTTTTCTCTGGCATATTCTGCAAGTGTATCACGTTCAGCTATAAATTCTGCAACAACGTCGTCATCGTCAAATAGCATTGATAAATATTCGTCAGAGAAATATTCCAGACGTGTTGAAATTTCCAATCTGCCAGATTCCAGTTTATAAATAACTTCTACTAGGTGGGTGTGCGTATAAAGACGTTCCATCAATCGGTTGTATCTTCCTGCTACAAAAAGCCAGCCTGATACGTCCATCTGAAGCAACTCACCATCCTGCATATAAAACAGCGTTCCTGCGCCTAAAGGCTCATAACGATACGCTTCCCAATAGTCAGAAAACACTTTAGTGGTGGGTCTTGTAGTGAGAACTCCTATTGTTCCATCATCATCTAAAGTCACTAAATATGCACGCACAACACCATCATAATCTGCCACGTACGCCCTTAATGCCGTAGCGAATGGGTGGGGGTTCGCTGGCATTAGCAGGACTGTCTCATTAGGTTCATCATAACTTGGCTCTGCATTTGATTCTTCATTGTCCGTAGCATTATCTTGCCCTGCACATGCGACCATAAATAACATCAGTGTAATACAAGTAATACATAAAATTTTTTTCAAGTTATTTCCTCCCAAAGTTAAGTGTAGGTAGACCTGCATTTTTGTCTCATGTTTGCACTATAAAATAGCGTAGAACCAGTATTTTCAGAGGAAAATAGGATGGCAGCCCCGCAGTATGGAATCAATCCTTATTCTGTACTTTGGGGATTTTTTTGTCAAAAAATTATTTATATGATATGATGTGTTTAAGAAAACGTCAAGGAGCATGTGAGCTATGAAGAAATACTATGCAGTTAAAGCGGGCAGAAAAACTGGAATTTTTACTTCTTGGGACGCATGTAAAAAAAGCATAGATGGTTTTTCTGGTGCAGTATATAAATCATTTCCAACCAAAGCCCAAGCAGATACCTATTTAAAGGGCAATGATAGTGCTTCAGAGGCTGATTTAAACACACATCTTGAAGATGAAGTCATTGCTTACATTGACGGAAGCTATAGTGATAAACTAAAACGGTTTAGCTATGCAGCAGTCATGTTTGTAGATGGCAAGAAAATGACCTATAGTGCGGCAGAAGACGGCACAGAGGTTGTGAGTATGCGTAACGTAGCCGGTGAGTTGAAGGCTGCAATGTATGCCATGCAATTTACAAAAAGGCAGGGCAAAAAAAAACTGCGGCTTTTTTATGACTACATGGGCATTGAAATGTGGGCAACAGGTGGGTGGAAAGCCAAGTTGCCTTACACACAGGCTTATGCCAATTATGCAAAAAAGATGAGTGAAGTCATACACATTACTTATGTAAAGGTCAAAGCCCATTCTGGAGATGTTTATAATGAAGAGGTTGACCAGCTTGCCAAAGATGCTTTACTATATGACAAAAACCTTTGCTAAAGCCCTGTTTCACTTGTGAATCAGGGCTTTTATTTTTTTTCACTGCATATTATGATACAATAGACTTTGTCAAATATACGAATGGGAATAAGGGGGTGTGAACATGAAGCATTTATTTATCGTGAATCCCATATCTTTTGCTAAAGAATCAGAGATGTATAGCGTGATACGTGATATTAGCGCGTACTTTGACACGACCAAAGATGTAGAGCATTTTGTATATGTTTCTCGTTACCCACGAGATGCAGTCAGTGTTGTAAAAAAATGCATACACAACGCAAATGATGCTGTGCGTGTTTATGCTGTGGGGGGCGATGGTATTTTATTCGATTGCTTAAACGGTATGATTAAATTTCCCCATGCAGAACTTGCCATTATTCCATATGGCACAGCCAACGATTTTATGCGCTCCTTTGGAGAAGATGTCACGCATATTTTCAGAAACATTGAAAAACAGGTCAAAGCCGATACTATCACTACAGATGTTATTCACATAGGTTCTAAATTTGCACTATCTTTTTGTGCTGCGGGTATTGAAGCTGCCGCGGTGCTAAGGTACTACGAAATATGTAGGAGATACCCTCATTTTGCAAGAAGTCATGTAAAATCTATTTATGTTATGACTGCATTTCTTGCACTTTTAGATGAATACGTGACGTTTCAAGAATATGAAATCACCATTGACGGCATAAACTATGATGGTCAGTATAGTTCAATCAATATTGCAAACAGCGCGTGTTATGGTGGCAATAAAACCCCTGCACCCATGGCACACCCTGCGGATGGCTTTTTAGACATCATACTCACCATAAGTACAAATAGATGGCGGCTTATGAATGTCTTGATGGATTACACCAATGGAAAATACTATAAACATCCTAAAATATTTAAACATGTACGAGGCAAAGCCATTAGCGTACGTTCTAAAGCACCATTACAACTTGATACAGATGGTGAGTCTTATTTTGATACAAGCTTAGACGCAAGGATAAAACCCAATGCTGTAAAAATTGTTGCGCCTGATGGTCTTGACTATATTGTAAGGAGAACATTGGTGTGATAAATAGACAAGAAAGAACCCATATATTGATATCCAACGCTATCATCCTAAGTATAGTGATTGCATATTGTATTGCAAGGCATTTTCACATTGTTAGCACAGGGCAAAATTATTTATTACCCTCCTTTCATGGGCTTGCTACGGCTGGTGTTTTATTGATTATCGTGCTTATGAAATTTGTTAAAAATACGGGATATCTCGCATTTTATATTCCCAGTATTTTGATGGTGGGATTGGTTGTGGCTACCTTCTTTTTTAGAAGCGGCGGTCAGTTTCTCATGGTTTCATTAGGGTGCATTGCCATCAGTGGGGTGTATTTTAACTCCAAATATTTTTTAAGATTTACACTGCTTGTGAATTTACTTGTATTTATACTGGTCATTGTGCTTCGTCTGCCTATTGAAGGTGATAGTATACCCATGGCAGTGATATATATACGATGGATGTTAATGATTGCATGTTCAATTATTTTATATCGTGCAGTACGGTATGGGCAAAGTAGATTCAGCAAAGCAAACACGTCCATGGATTCTTTTTTAACAATACTTGCCACCACACCTAACTTAGTTGCCATTGTAGACAGTAAAAATAGAGTCAGGAATATCAGCAAAACCCTTGCAAACTATGCAAATATAGAACGATACGACCTTGTAGCCTATCGTCCTCTTTTAGATTTATTTCCTGACCCAGATATGTGTGACATGATGACAGCGGTACTTAACGGGGAGATTGCATCTGGCAGTACAACAAAAGTCATTGTAAACGGTGAGGAACATTATTACAAAGTACTTTCTGTAGAACTTGAAATGGCAAACAAAGGCAGACTTATTGACATCACCGATGTGACCCCAATCATGGTTGCCAAGCAACTGGCAGAAAATGCATCTCGTACAAAGGGTACATTTTTGTCCAATATGTCTCACGAAATTCGCACGCCCATGAATGCAATCATTGGCATGACAAACATTGCAAGAACCACCACAGATGTTGCACGTAAAGAAGACTGTTTGATAAAAATTGATAATGCATCACGCCATCTTTTAGGGTTAATCAATGATATTTTGGATTTATCAAAAATAGAAGCCCACAAGCTAGAGCTTAACATTCATGCTTTTGACTTGAGCAAAGCCATTTATAATATTGTATCCCTCATCAATGTAAAAATTGAGGAAAAGAAGCAAAATCTTATTATTAAACTAGACAGCAATTTGCCAAAAATCATATTAAGTGACGAACTTAGGCTGTCACAAGTGATTACAAACTTACTTTCTAATGCAGTAAAATTTACACCAAACGAAGGAAGTATTACGATTGCCGCAATGAAATGCAGTTGTAAAGATAAAATAAGCATTGAAGTCAGCGATACAGGCATTGGCATTACAGAAGCACAAAAGCAAAAACTTTTTAATGCTTTTGAACAGGCTGATTCCAGCACTGCCCACAAGTTTGGCGGTACAGGTCTTGGCTTGGTGATTTCTAAACAAATCATAGAGATGATGAACGGAAGTATAGAGGTAAACTCTATTCACGGACAAGGAACAACTTTTAAGTTTACCTTTACTTACTTAGAAGATAATCATGAACGACTTGAAGCAGATGAAACCATTGAAGATATAGACTTTTCATGTTTTCGAGAAAAAACCATTCTTGTTGCAGAGGATGTGGACATAAACCGCGAAATACTTGGGGTGTTGCTTGAACCCACTGAAATCCATGTTGATTTTGCCGTCAATGGGGTGGAAGTGGTAGACATGTTTAAAGAAAATCCAGATAAATATAATCTTATCATCATGGATATTCAAATGCCTGAAATGAATGGTTATGGCGCAACAAGAACCATACGCGCCCTTGACGTACACAGGGCTACCACCATACCCATCATCGCAATGACTGCAAACGTGTTTAAAGAAGATATTGAAAAATGTCTTGCCGCAGGAATGAACGCACATTTAGGCAAACCTGTAGATTTTGACGCACTGATTAAAACTTTGGCGAAATATCTGCATGAGGATTGTAATAATGATGGCTAACTGTTTGCCATTTATCCCTGAAAAGCATGTAAAAAGAGTGAACAAAAACCCCCTGATATCCCATTTGCTTTTGGGGATAATCAGAGGGTTTTGTGGTTTTTTGACGAGAAAGTCAAAACAATGTTTGCTTCTTTTGTAAGACAATGTTATAATGCTTAGGCACG
>WRAH01000050.1 GCA_009780315.1 Defluviitaleaceae bacterium | reverse complement strand
AGGCAATGCATTTATATCCAACCTACCCACCTATGAAATCTACACAGCCCCCCACCGTAATCAAGTGACAGGTATTGTATACGCAACCAAACCCATCATCTACATGGGCAACATCATAGATGATTTTGGGATACGGTTTGAAGAGGGACAAGTGATAGATTACAAGGCAAATGTAGGGCAAGAGCATTTACAGGCACTCATCAGTCGTTACCCTAATGGAAACTTCTTAGGCGAAGTGGCACTTGTACCCCAATCCAGCCCCATATCCTACCTAGGGTTATTATGGTATAGAACCATCTATGATGAAAACGCAAGTAGTCATCTTGCCCTAGGGAATGGGTATCCACCCACAGTCAAAGACACAGAAAGCCTGACAGAAGCAGAACGCATGGCAAGGGGATTAAACCAATGTGAAAGCCATATAGACTTTATGATTGGTTCACCCTGTTTACAAGTCACAGGCAAAACCCATGATGGGCAACATGTTCAAGTTTTTTCTAATGGTGAATGGGCTATTTAATCATCAGCATTTGTATCAGGCGTGTTTCCAATGAGGGAACACGCCTTTATTAAAGCCCGAATCAACCCCTTTCCACGCAAAGTTTTAAAAAAATATAGCCAAGGACAAAACCCTATGATATACTCACAGTTATATGATTAAGATAGAAATTTTTGGAGGGTGCTATAAACATGGCTGTAACAGACAATAATCAAGTAACAAGCTCTATGGAGCAATTAGAAGTGAATAAAATTAAACTAACAATCAATGTAAGCCCCGAGCTTTTGCGTAAAGGGCTTACACATGCGTATAATCGCAATAAGCAGTATTTTAACATACCTGGTTTCCGTAAAGGAAAAGCCACACGCCGTGTGATTGAACAAATGTATGGACGTGATGTGTTTTTTGATGATGCAATAAACCACATCTTGCCGGAAGCTTATGAGTCAACACTTGACCAATTAGCAATAGACCCTGTATACAAGCCTGAAATTGAACCGGGCGACATGAACGAAAAAGACGGCGCAGTATTTGTGGCTACCGTCTATACCCGCCCAGAAGCAGAAGTGGATGGTTATTATGGCTTAACCTACCCCAAGGGCGAACCAGAAGCAACCGAAGCGGATATTCAAAGTGCCCTTGAAGCAGAACAAAAGAAAAACGCCCGTCAAGTAAGTGTAGACCGTCCTGCCGCCCTTGAAGATATTGCAACCATCAACTTCACAGGATATATTGACGGTGAAGCATTTGACGGCGGTGAAGGCAAAGACCACGACCTGACACTGGGTTCAGGTCAATTTATCCCCGGTTTTGAAGAACAGCTGGTAGGGCATGTTCCTGGTGATGATGTTTCTGTTAAAGTCACCTTCCCTACTGAATATCATGCCCCTGAATTTGCAGGAAAAGAAGCTGTATTTGAAGTAGAAATTTTAGACGTAAAAGCCAATGAATTGCCTGAAATAGATGATGAGTTTGCCCAAGATGTGAGTGAGTTTGACACACTTGAGGCATTCCGTAATGACTTGGCAGAAAAAATCACAGAAACCAAAAAGGCAAATCTTGAAAATAATAAACGCAGTAGTGTCATGAGAAAGCTTACTGCCGCAACAAAAGTAGACGTACCCGAAGCCATGTACTTTGCACGGCTTGACGACATGATGAACGACTTTTCACGTCAAATTGAATCCCGCGGCATGGATATTGAAAACTATATGCGCTTCACCCAATTAACAGAACAAGCGTTAAAAGCCCAATGGCGGCCCCAAGCAGAAGAAGACGTTAAAGGCGTATTGGCATTAACAGCCGTTGCAAAAAAAGAAAACTTTACAATTTCAGATGAAGAATTTAGCACAAAGCTTGGTGAAATGTTAAATCAAGAAGGGGAAGCCCTTAAAAAGTTTATCGCCGACATGCACCCATCACGCAGAAGAGATATAGAGCGTTCAATTTTATGTGAAAAGGCTCTTGATTTTGTAATGGAAAAAGCTGTCCCATCAGACGAACCCATGGAAATGGAATTAAACTTAAACGAAGATGTAGAATAAAAGCGTATGACCGCTCTTTGCAGTGGTTATGAAAGGAGATTTTTATTTATGGCAGGATTGGTACCTTATGTAATAGAACAGACAAGCCGCGGTGAGCGTTCCTATGATATTTACTCCCGCTTGCTCAAAGACCGTATTATTTTTCTTGGAGAAGCTGTGTCCGATGTAAGCGCAAGCATTATCATTGCACAATTGCTTTTCTTAGAATCAGAAGACCCAGACAAAGACATCAGCATTTATATCAATAGCCCTGGCGGTGTTGTGACCGCTGGAATGGCGATTTATGACACAATGAAGTACATCAAGTGTGATGTACGCACCATTTGCGTTGGCATGGCTGCAAGCATGGGGTCTTTCTTACTGGCAGGCGGCACAAAAGGTAAGCGTTTTGCCTTGCCAAACTCAGAAATTATGATTCATCAGCCATCAGGCGGCGCACGTGGACAGGCAACAGATATTCAAATTGCCGCCGAGCATATTTTGAGAACAAAGAAAAAATTAAATCAAATTTTAGCAGATGTTACAGGACAGCCTGTTGAAAAAATTACCCAAGATTCTGACCGCGACAATTGGCTTACTGCGGAAGAAGCACTGGCATACGGGCTTATTGATAAAATCATCACCCGAGAGGAGTCGGCATAATGCCCGCAAAGTTTGATTCCAGAAGCACCACAAAATGCTCTTTTTGCGGAAAGTCTCAAGAAGACGTTTCCAAAATCATTGCAGGTCCCAATGCATATATTTGTGACTCCTGCGTTGACATGTGCTGTGGAATTTTAGATGAGAGCATGGAAGATACCCCCGATTTTGAAGAAACATTTAGTCTGCCAAAGCCTAAAGAGATTCGTGCGTTTTTAGACGAATATGTGATTGGGCAAGACCGTGCAAAAATCGCACTGTCTGTGGCAGTATATAATCATTATAAGCGTATAGCCATGGAGCATTTGGGTGACGCTGACCTTGAAGTGCAAAAGTCTAATGTACTGCTCCTTGGGCCAACAGGTGTGGGTAAAACCCACATTGTACAAACTTTGGCGCGTTTTCTCCAAGTACCCATTGCCATAGCCGACGCAACCAGTCTTACCGAAGCAGGATATGTGGGTGAAGACGTTGAAAATATTTTGCTAAAGTTAATTCAAGCGGCTGACTTTGACATCGAACGGGCAGAGCGCGGTATTATTTATATTGATGAAATAGATAAAATCTCACGTAGGTCTGACAATCCGTCTATCACACGGGATGTTAGCGGCGAAGGCGTACAGCAAGCATTGTTAAAAATTCTTGAAGGTACAGTGGCTTCTGTGCCACCCCAAGGCGGACGTAAACATCCTCACCAAGACTTTTTGCAAATTGATACAACAAATATATTGTTCATTTGTGGCGGCGCATTCAGCGGGCTTGAAAAAATTGTTGAACAGCGCATGAATAAAAAAGTCATTGGATTTGGTTCTGAAGTTAAAACCAAAGCTGAAAAACTACAACAAGATTTATTGCAAAATGTTCAGCCTCGTGACTTACACAAGTATGGACTCATTCCAGAACTTATTGGGCGGCTACCCATTGTTTCAACCTTAAATAATTTGGATGAAGACGCACTGGTTTCTATTTTAACCAAGCCCCGCAATGCACTAACAAAGCAATACCAATACTTGCTTGAACTTGACCATGTGCATCTTGAATTTGAAGAAGATGCCCTGCGTGCCATTGCCAAAGAAGCCTTAGAGCGGGAAACAGGCGCACGTGGCTTACGCGCTATTGTAGAAAACTTGCTGACAGAAATTATGTATGATGTACCGTCAAATTCTACAGTAGAACGCTGTATCATTACAAAAGAAACAGTAGAGACAAATACGCCCCCTACCCTTGTGACAAACGAAGACCGTCAACCCATTTATCGCAAACGCAGCCGCCGCGCCCTAAAAAAAGCGTCTGTAAGCTAATGTTAATAAGGACTAAGGGCTTCCCACAAGATGGGGGGCTCTTTTTTGACAGGTGATAGAATGTCAGATATTGATAAACTTCGCGCATATTTTAAAGGGTTAACGACTGCACAAAAGCGGGAGTTTATCAGCAATTTACAAAAGCGTATCGCTGGGGTTCCCAATTCAAAATATGCCCCTTTTTTGGCAGAGTGTATCAAAGCAGTCAAGTCAATAGAAAAACCTGAATCACCTGACTTATCCGCTGAAGTTTTTGCCAGAGCCATTGCATCTTTTTTAAATGCACCTGCAAAAGCAAAACCTTCCAGTGAAGCCATTGCACGGCGATTACGGGGTAAATGGCAACGGGTCACGGATGATAAAGTTTTTTACTACCATTTTAATGATGACGGCACTTTTGAAACCAATGAAATAGAAGGGCATGGCGTGCTAAAAGGACACTATAGCACAGGTATTGACGGTGCTTTACTGATTGAGCCTCATGACTTGGTGCAGTTTTCCAGCCTTATGTTTTCTGGCAATGGTTCTCAGTTAACCATTGGATTACCCAATGGTGTTTTAGTTGAATATAGCAAAAAATAATTTTTTGTAGGAGTTTTAATCATGCTACCCTATCTTGTTATTGCACCTGTGCTAATCGCCGCGTTTTTGTACGTGGCATCTACACATAATGCGGCGAGGATTTTAGCTGTTGTATTTCAAGCAGGGCTTTTTATGGCATCTGCTTACCTTGTTTGGATTACACGCAATACAGAGATAACCACCTTTATAGGAAGCTACAATGACCTTCTAAGTATTACACTGCGGGCAGATAGCATTTCGGCAGACTTTGTTTTTATTACTACGGCAATTTTCTTAGTGATTTCGATTTATTCCTATCAAGAAAAAAAGGATGTGCCGTTGGTTTGGTTTTTACTATTTATCTTAGAGTCTTCCTTAATTGGGCTATTTCTTGCAGGAGATTTATTTAGTATTTTTGTACTGGTTGAAGTCAGCACCATTGCAACCCTAGTCCTTGTGATGTATGACCGTGTGAAGCGTAAAATGTATTATGGCATTGTTTTTTTAATGGTTAACATTGTAGCGGCACAATTTTATTTATTTGGACTTGGGTATATTTACATGGTTACAGGTGCATTGGATATTCGGCAAGTGACAGCCATCGTTGCAACATCTGACCCTCAAAATCTTATTTTGCCCTACGCCCTTATTATGACATCTATTGGGTTTAAATGTACGCTGATTCCATTTTTTAGCTGGGCACCTAAAGTAAAGATTTATCCCGAAGCACCCACAGTGGTTCAGGCAATTTTATCAGGATTGCAGATTAAGTCTGCTGTATTTTTATTTTTACAGTTTCAAGAGATTTTCCAACCCATTGCCCCGACAGAGTTTTTTCTAGTGATAGGCATAATTTCTGCGCTTTTTGGGGCGTTTATGGCGATTTGTCAGACAGATATCCGCATGATTCTTGCCTATCATACTGTTTCCCAAGTGGGGCTGATTATCGTGGGTATAAGCCTTGGAGGGTATTCTTATATTGGTGGGCTATATCATATTTTCAGTCACGCTGTATTCAAAACCACACTGTTTTTGGCTACAGGCATGATTATTCGTTCTTACAACACCGCCAATGTTTACAAAATTCATGGCGTATTAAAACGTATGCCCTTTGCAGGTGCGGCAACAGTTGCCGCTGTGCTGGGTATTGTTGGCGCACCCTTTTTCATAGGCAGTGTATCTAAGTATTTTATTGCGTATGACATTTCCCCAATGATGAATATTATTACCATCATCATTGGGCTTGGCACAATCATTTCATTTGTAAAGTTTTCTTCCATTTTCTTTGGAAAACCAGACCTTGTAGGGGATATGCCTATTCCTGAAAAATGCAAAACCGCCCCTACAGTTTTCTTAGGCGCGGTTTGTCTTGCAGGGGGAATTTTTGGCACACAGGCCATTCAATTTCTGTTTGGATATCAAGTTGAAATTGTAATGGTCAGCTATATTCAAAAATCTATCATTTTTCTTGTAAGTTTAGGCGTGGGCTATTTAATTTATCGCTATGTCATAAAGGGGAATCATTTATTAAAACGTATTGGCGGAATTTATTTTGGTTTTAGAACCGTTTGTTTTGCGATGGGTGTATTTTTTGCTATATTATTAGCATTTACTGCATGGTAAGGGTTGATAATGCCACTTCAAAATGAGCATTCCAAAGTAGTTTTGCCACTTGTTGCAATTCCAGCAAAATATCTTGATTTGCATGGAAGTGAAAAGCGTCTCCAAGACTGCTATCTAAAATATATAAAAGAGCTTGGGCGGTAAACTTAGAAACGCGAATGCAACTGTTCCCATGATGGGTACAAAAAATGCCTTCTGTGCCAAAGAAGATTTCCTTTGCAGACATTGCTTCAAGGGGGGTGTCACACAAGACACAAGCCTCCACTTGTGGACGAAGACCATAATATGCAAAGAATCTTGCAAAAAAAACACCTGTCACTTGCAACGGCAGGTGTTTTCCTTTTGCCAATCTTGCAAGGGATTTTAAAGTCAGCAGAAGTAAATCATCACAGTTATCTGCGTCCCACAAAGTTTTTTCGCAAACTTCTGCAATAAGATGGGCAGCACACAGGCGGTCATAGTCTGTACGCAAATGATAAAAACTTTCGATAACTTCTGCTTGCGTTACAGAATAAAACCCTTTGCCTTGAGCCAAAATAAAGTCAGCATATGTAAAAAGCTGCGCGGAAGCCATAAATTTGCTTTTTGGCTTCCGCGCACCTCGGGCATAAACCATAATCCGTCCATGCCCTTTGCATAGAAGTAAAAGCCGTTTGTCAGATTCTCCAGCTTCAAACTCCCGTATAACCAGTCCTCTTGCTTTGATTGTTTTCATGTTCATCCCTGTTGAACCGTGCGCCTACACGGCTTTTTGTATACTCTAGGTAATGCATTGGGTCGCCTGTGACTATAAATGCCTTCCAAGTTTGTTCTTCACTCATATTTACCCCTCCATTGATATGATACTTAGTATTTACTCAAGTGGGGTTTATATGTTGTTGAAAATTTGCCAATTCATGACCTGTCACTATAGCCAAAGTTTTTTAAAAGAAAATCATTGTCCCGCCAGTTTTTCTTCACCTTTACCCAAAGCTCTAAAAATATTGGCGAACCTAAAAGCCGTTCAATGTCCCGTCTTGCGGCTGACCCTATCTTTTTAAGCATCGCGCCTTGTTTGCCAATGACAATTGCCTTGTGTGATTCCCGCTCGCAAAAAATGGTTGCACCTACGTCAATTAGTGAATCTTCCGCGCTTCCTCTTGGCTTCATCCCTGTAATTTCTACTGCCAAACCATGAGGGATTTCTTCCTGTAAAAAGCTCAATGCCTTTTCTCGGATAATCTCTGCGGTGATAGCCCGTTCTGGTTGGTCGGTAATTTGGTCTTCTGGAAAATACATAGGCCCAATAGGCAAAGTTTTTCTAATCGCACCAAGTAACGCTTGCGCATTTTCACCAGTGAGTGCCGAAAGAGGTATAATTTCTGCAAAGGGGTACGCACCACTATATTGCTCAATCATTTTTAATAACCCAGGCTTGTCTACCGTATCAACTTTGTTTATCCCAAGGAAGATTGGCGTTTTTACATTTGCAAAACTTTCAATGATTGCTTTGTCGCCGTCATGCATTTTCTCCCGAGGTTCAACCATATAAATGACTGCATCTGCCTCATCTAGTGCATTTGTGGCAGATTTAATCATAAAGTTGCCAAGCTTAGTTGTTGGCTTGTGAATCCCCGGTGTGTCAATAAACACAATCTGATAATCCTCACCAGTCAAGATACTGCGAATCTTATTCCGCGTGGTTTGCGGCTTATTTGATACAATAGATATTTTTTCGCCTACAAAATGGTTCATCAGCGTTGATTTGCCCACATTTGGACGACCCAGTAAGGTTACAAAACCTGAATAAAATTGCTTCGATTTATTTGTCATTGACCCTATGCCAAACCTTTCCCACATTCAGAACAAAACTTTTGCCCTTTGCAATTCATGTATCCGCAGACACATTTTACGCCTGATTGCAAGTTATATCTTGCCACCAATCCATTACCGCATGAGCCGCAAAATTTGCTGTCTCCTGTGTTTATAGCACCGCATCCGCCACATTGTATATCTCTTTCTGCCCCAGTGCTATTTATATTAAACTGATTACCTTGTCCTTGACTTCTATTGCGTACATGTTGTATCAGTGTGCCAGTTAACTCTTGCCCAATGCCCATACCTGCACCCATACCAACACCTTTTAACAATGATTTTAACATCATCCCATCTCCTCATAATCCTACTGAAAATAATATACTAAACTAGCAAGGTTAAGTCAACTTTTCCAAGTCTTGATGCGTTTATGTTTTGAACATACCATGCTCTGTGGTATAGTATCAAGGGGTGGGTTAAACTTTCTTGAAAATTTGTGAACAATAATGAGGTGAGCAGCGTGAGAAACAAATTTATGATATTACTATTGTCTGCCGTTTTGCTTTTAGTTGCATGTGGTAACGAGCCTGCGGAAGCAGATGTGTATGTACCTTTTGGAAGCCGTGTTGCGGCATTTGAGCAGAGTGAACCACCTAGTCTGCCCCAAGAAAACGAGCCACCCGAACTGAAAGCCTACGAAAGATGCGACTGCGGTTTGCTCAGTATCCACTATTTACAAGCGTTGCGCGCAGCATTATCATCACCACCTTTGAATATACGAGATGTAGACCCCTTTGGATTCAACACTCATTTTATGTACCAATTTGAAACAGTCCACACAGCAACATATTTGCAATGGGAAACCGACTGGCCTAGCAAAATAGCTATTTGGTCAGATGAACCCCTGTACGATTTTACGTTTGTGGCCGTACATCACAACGCCATTTGTTGTGCCTATGTTGGAGAAACCTTGCTCACTATTGATAAATTGTACCCATCAGATGTGGTTCTCTTGACTGTAGCTTTTTCGCATTACTTATTTCCTCGGGGAGGAATTATATTCACGGATGCAAGCGGCGCGCGACACCATATGTTCATAAGAGAAAGTATGATTGGCGGGTGCGCCCCTGGCTTTTTCCTAAGCCCCACGAGTAGCCTTTTAGACCATCGCGAAAACTGGCTTGATTTGGGAATAATAAGTATACCTTCAGTATTCACATATGAAGAAGATGAATTGTACAACAGTATTTCCATAATAACTGGTTGCCTATTTGTTCCAAGCGAAGATGTGTGGGGTGCAACGCATATGTGGGCAGGTTATCTAAAGGTTGAATCCCTCGAATCAATGGTGGAGAGAAGTCTAACAGCAAGGGATTTCCTTTTTGATGACGAGCATGTTGGGTATATGCTAGAATTTGATGAGGAAATTTGGTGGGTTCGGAAAGATGGAATGGCAGTGTCTTTTCGCCACGGGGAGTATAAATTTTTCTTCATACTCCACGAAGATTTAATTTTAACGATTGCAAGAACGTTGACCGCTTTATAGCAATACAACCCAAAAGCCCGATAGATGAGGATTTAACAATCCCACTCCATCGGGCTTTTCCAATTTTAAAAATCTTCCTTTACAACAATCCGAAAAACTTATACATACTACCTTTAGGATGTAACTTTAATACTAAAGCACCTTATTTCAATTTAAAGTAAGACACAAGTTGGCGCAATAGTTCAGCTTGAGAATTAAGTTCTTCCGATGCCGCCGCCGTTTCTTCTGAAACAGCCGAGTTGTTTTGTACAACGCTTGATATTTGCTCCAACCCACCGCTGATTTGTTCAATCGCTTCTGATTGTTCTTTTGAGGCTGTGGAAATGCTATCTATAAGGGTTGATACATCAGCAACACTTTGTACAATGGTGTCTAAAGATTGAGATGTAGATTCCGCTATGTTTGAGCCAGATTCTACCCGATTGATAGAATCTTCAATAAGGGTAGTTGTTTCTACAGCAGACTGCTGACTGCGTGCTGCAAGACTGCGCACTTCCTCTGCAACCACTGCAAAACCTTTGCCATGCTCTCCAGCCCGTGCCGCTTCTACTGCCGCATTAAGGGCAAGCAAATTGGTTTGGAATGCAATATCTTGAATCACTTTTATGATTTTAGAAATGTTATTAGAGGATTCTTTCATTTGTGTGATGGCCATTAGCATTTGACCCATGGCTTCATTGCCCTCTTGGGCATTGATGGTTGATTTACTGGAAAGCGCGTTGGCTTCGGATGCATCATGGGCATTTTGTATTGTCTGTTGACTAATCATGTTAATGGTCGCGTTAAGCTCCTCAATAGAACTTGCTTGCTCTTGCGCGCCGTTAGCCAAATCCATTGCGCTGGTGGAAATTTGTTTTGCACCTGACAACACTTGTTCTGCCGCTATAGAAATTTCAACCACGGTTTTGTTTAGATTTTCAGAAATGTTGTTAATCGGCTGTTTAAGCTTGTCAAAGTTACCTACAAACTCACGCTGTATCCTTCTGGTTAAATCACCGTCTGACATGGCTGCCAATATTTCTGTCACTTCACCTAAGTAACTGTTTAAGTTGTTTATCATGTCATTAACTGCATTACGAATTTTTAAGAAATCACCCTTATAATCACCTGTCACTTGAGCGTCTGTAAACTCACCTTGTGACAGTTTACCCATGGCATCCCTAATCTCTGTAATGGGGAGGTTAACAGCTAAAGCCACATTGTTAAGCCCCTTCATGATAGTCTGCCAATCCCCCTTATAATTGTCTACATTGATTTGGAAATTCAAATCGCCCTTAACTGCCGCAGCTTCAATCATATCGCTAATTTCGTTGCTAACCCCTTTTAAATTACTGTTGAGAACATTTAAAGCATTGGGCAAAATTGCCCATTCACCGGGCCAGTCTTCTACTATTACATTTACACCAAAATCTCCTTCGCTTATTTGATTCAGTGTTGTACCTACGCTCACGATATCCTTTGTGTTTTGTATAAGAATATTATTAACAAGCATGATAGCATCTTTAAAGGAATTTTGATATTTGCTATCATTGATTGTGTAGTGCATATTACCAAGCTTCATATATTCATAATGGGCTTTTGACAAATCATCTACCATCATTCGTGTGGTATCTATAAGCCGTCTGGCATCTTGTGCTAACATGCCCATTTCGTCAGTGGTTTCAATAGGCATATTTACATTGAAGTTTCCTTTAGATACATCTTCAAAAACACTAATAATTTGCTTTAATGGTTTGGCTATTGAATGGATAATCAAAACAGCGGCTAAAATACCAACTCCTAAACTTATAAAGGCAAATATAAACATCAATGTTCTTCTTGTACTTGCTAAACTTGTGAGTGAGTCAACAGTATCATCTAAAAAACTGTGAGAACTCTCATATAACGCAACATAAAGTTCTTCTATAGCGGCAAATACAGGAGCCCCCGCAAGTTCATAAGACATGGCAGAGTGCATATCATGATTCATTGTAGCAACTAACATCGGTGTAATAATATTTGTATGATAGTAATTAAACAAATCATCTAAATCCGTAAGCATTTGCAAATATTCTGCACGTGTCACAGGGTCTAACCGCGTGTCGTCTAAAATATTTGCTCTAATGTCTTCTGTATGTGCAAACAACCTGTCTAGCGTTAAATTCACATCACTTTCTAAACCAGATATAATCACAACCTGACCCGTTCTAAAAACTATAGTTGTAGCCAGTCGTCTTAAATTCGCAATTTCTGTTGGAATCCGCAAAGTGGTTTGTAGTCTTTCATTTGCATAAGTAAGTAAATGAGAATAATCATCACTAACAATTCTTAGACTGTTAAAACTCAAAATAACCACAATCGCCGCAACAACAATGAGTGATGCAAAACCTAGCGTCACCTTATTCTTAATTTTCATGTTTTTGAATGCAGTCATAGGTTACCAACCTCCAATAGTTTTTAATATTTTTATTTTTAAAAGCTAAATTGGTATGATAAAAGCGGCTGTCCTCTACATTTGAAACACAAAGAACAACCGCCTACATGACTAAAATAATATTCAATATTGGACTTACTTTTTTGGCACAATAAAACAACAGAATAGTAGCTCTGCTTGCTTGCTTGCTTGCTTGCTTGCTTGCTTGCTTGCTTGCTTGCTTGCTTGCTTGCTTGCTTGCTTGCTTGCTTGCTTGCTTGCTTGCTTGCTTGCT
>WRAH01000049.1 GCA_009780315.1 Defluviitaleaceae bacterium | reverse complement strand
TTGCTGTTGCAGAATACTGGACAGAAATGCCGCCTAAAGTGGAGTTTGAACGTAAAATTCGTGAACTTCTTGCAGAAGCAAAAGAGCGGTTAGACCGCCGCAAATTGTTGACAGATGGTGCAGATGGCAATGTTGAACGTGAAATTGATTATTTCTATGAGCTAAAAGATGAAGATGATGAATAAGTCAATTGTCTGATGCGATGATGGGAGAGTTTTAGATGGGGAATATTTCAAAACAAAAACGTGATGACTTGATAATGAAAATTGGCAATATTCGTTCATTCATTTCAACCGCTCCGCAGGACGAAAATACAGGGAGCTTACTGACTTATTTGAGCGAACTTGAAAAAGAGGTCAAGAGCAAAAAATATGGTCTTGTATTTGAGGAACATCGTGAAGCTGTTGATGAACTGCTTGATACACATATTCCTGTGTTGACCGAAGACAAGGATTTATTTATTGACAACGGCGGACAGATAAATTTTCTGATTGAAGGCGATAATTTAGCCGCTTTACGATTGCTTTTGAAAACTCACAAGGGGAAAATAGATGTCATATATATTGACCCTCCGTATAACACTGGTAGCGATGATTTCATTTACAATGATTATCGTGTGGACAAGTTAGATACATTTAGACACAGCAAATGGTTGTCATTTATGAATGCACGCTTGCCCCTTGCCCGTCAATTGTTGAGCGAAACTGGTTGTATTTTAATCTCTATGGGTGAAGATGAAGTAGCAGCACTCAAGCTATTATGTAACAGTATTTTTGGCGAGGAAAATTTTTTAGGTTGCTTTGTTGTTCAAACAGCACCTAATGCTAGAGATTATGGTCACGTTGGGAGAATGCACGATTATGCACTTTTTTACGCAAAAAACGCAGATAGTATAACTACAAACAAATTAAAAATTGTTGACAAAAAATTCTCATATAAAGACTCAAATGGTGGCTTCAATATCCACCCTCTATATAACAGCAATGAAGCCTTTACGCCTGAAAACCGACCAAATTTGTATTATCCATTTTATATAAAACCTGAACCTGACAGAAATGGTTTCTGTGAACTCTCTTTAGATAAAATTGAGGACTGGATAGAAGTTTTTCCACCCGTATCAGTTAAAAACAGTGTTCAATTTGTATGGCGTTGGGGTAAGCCAAAGTCACAGGATAATTTGAATGTCGAAATTACTGGGTACAAAATGAATGATGGTCAATATCGAGTTGTGCAAAAAATGCGACATACCGAAAAATTGATAAGAAGTATATTGACGGAAAAGGAGTACATTACACGTAAGGGTACGGCTCAATTAGAAGAAATTTTTGGACGCAAAATCAATTTTTTTCCAAAGCCTGTTGGACTAATTGAAGACTTTTTAAGAGTAACAAGTATGTCTAATTCCACTGTGCTTGATTTTTTTGCAGGTTCGGGCACAACTGGACACGCAACATTGAAACTTAACGCTAAAGATGGTGGAACTCGCAGATTTATTCTCTGCACCAATAATGAAAACAATATCTGTCGTGATATAACCTATGAAAGAATAAAGCGTGTGATTGAGCGTGAAAATTACAAGGACAGCTTAAAATATTATAGTATAGGCTACATTCCAATTAGCGACAGAGTGTACTATGAATACGCAGATGAGTTATTGAAGCATGTAAAAGAACTGGTAGAACTGGAAAACAGCATTAACTTCACTGGAAATGCAGAAATTGCCATTGTTCTCACCGAAGAAGAATTAGAAGCATTTATCGAAAACGTGAGTGAATATGAAAAATGTTGTCGCTTGTATCGTGGGCATGACATATTACTTTCGGCTGAACAAGAAGCTAAACTTCAAGAGTGGGATATTACAATATGCGTAATTCCCGACTACTATTACAGGGAACTGGAGGGTGGAAGATGAGCATTCGATTAGCCAATTTTCAGCTTGATGCAATTCGTCAATTGATGGAGGGCATGGTATCTGATAAGCGTGAGATTGTTTTGAAAAGCTGTACTGGTAGCGGAAAGACCATTATTCTTACTTACTTTATGAACGAATACATAAAGTGCTATGATGATGTGGTTTTTGTTTGGCTTACGCCCGGAAAAGGTGAACTTGAAAATCAGAGCAAAAAGAAAATGGATAAGTATATTCACGGAGCTTCTACCAAAGAGCTTCTTGATATTATGACAAGCGGATTTTCCGCAAGTGATTTTTGCTTTATCAATTGGGAAAAACTGACGAAAAAAGGCAATAATGCTCTCAAAGAGGGCGAGAGAGCCAACTTCATTGACTGGACAGAGCGTGCGCATGATGATGGGCTACGTTTTGTTGTTATTGTAGATGAGTCACATCAAAACGACACTATTAAAGCCGATGAGATTATCGAGCTTTTCAAAACGGATAAAATTATTCGCTGTTCCGCCACACCCAAACCATACCCCAAAGCGTTTAATATTGATATTCCCGAAGAAGATGTCATTGCAGAGGGGCTTATTAAGAAAGTCCTTGTGATAAATGAGGACTTTGCCCAAAACATAAGTGTAGATGACCAAGTTTCATATTTGCTTGAAAAAGCAATCGAGAAGCAACGGCTTCTACATTCAGAATTTTTACAACGTGAAATTCGAGTAAATCCTTTAATTATCGTACAGCTTCCTAACAAGTCTGACTTGTTGCTTGATGGCGTTGAACGGTATTTTGAAAAGCAGGGCATCACATATGAAAATGGGCAGCTTGCCATTTGGATGTCTGAACGCAAGCAAAATCTTGAAGACATTGAAGCCCCGAATGCTAAACCGATTGCAGTAATTATCAAACAAGCCATAGCTACTGGTTGGGATTGCCCTCGTGCGCAGCTACTGGTTAAGTTGCGTGACAATATGAGCGAAACATTTGAGATTCAAACCATAGGGCGTATTCGCCGAATGCCCGAAGCAAAACATTATGGAAGTGACTTGCTTGATAGTTGCTATCTATATACTTTAGACGAAAAATTCACAGAGGGCATAAAGCAAAGTCTTGGCAAAGGTGCGCTTGACGGACTTCGCCTTACGTTAAAATCTGAACACCGTTTATTTTCAATTATCACCGAATATAAAACGGATGTGCCTTTTCCTCGTGATGCAAAATTGGCACTGCGAGTTATTAAGAAGTATTTTGAGAAAACGTACAGCACAGATGGAAAGACACTTCAAAATCAAACACGCCTTGAAGCACATGGATATATATTTTCAAGTGAAGTGGTTGACTATGCAAAGTCTGGTTCTGTCAACAAACTTACTCGTGAGCAGTTTAGTGAACTTAACACAATAAATATCCATGCAAAACTTGATACACATAAGCATGGGCGTGACTTTCACCATTGTGCTGCTGAAATTGGTTTGAAAATCACCTTAGACTACAACAGCATCAGCACAATTTTGCAACGACTATTTACCAAAGTAAAAGGCGATTCAACACGCATTCTTAGTTTGGAATGGCGTGACTTTTACGCCTTTGTCATTAACAACAAGGGCAAGTTGAAAGATGATATTGCGATAGCAATGGCAGACGAAACGCTACAACTGGAATTTAAAGTACAAAATATTACTGAAAAGCCTATGGGGCTTCCGCAAGCCATGATGTTTTTCTATGACCAACAGGCAAACGACCAAACTGTAATGAGCAAAAATGTGTATCATGGCTATCTATCGTCAGCAGAGGTTCGTTCTGCTTCAGAGCGACTTTTTGAGCAATACTGCGAAACCTCAGCCAAAATAAAATGGTTTTATAAAAATGGGGATAAGGGATTGGAGTTTTTCTCAATCGTTTATGAAGATAACTTCGGAAAGCAAAAATCGTTTTATCCCGACTATATTGTTGAAGATATTAACGGCGGCATTTGGATTATCGAAACAAAGGGTGGCTTTACTCGTTCAGGTCAAAGCGAGGACATTGACGAATATACGGCTAAAAAATTCAATGACCTTAAACGCTATCTGAAAAAATACAACAAGTTAGGCGGCGTTGTCCGTCAAGACAAGCAATCGCAAAAACTGTGTATTTGCACCGATAACTATAGTGATGACATTCATAGCGATAGTTGGCGGTTACTCAGCGACATACTTTAAGGGAGGAGGAATGGCGGCAAATGAGCGACAGCAAAAAGACAGTACAAATATATTTTCACTGGATGGATATTGAGCGAAAGAAAAAAGGCGCAGATAATACACCTTATAGCATTGACACTATTTGTGCAGTCCTCTCCACCCTTTTTAGTGATATAGTGAAAAAGGAATTACAAGATAAAAAGCATGATGCAAAAAGGAAGAAAAAAGTGGTTTGGCTTGAGAGTGTTGACGATTTAGGTGACGGAAATTTCAACATTGTTTTTAAGTCAGCAAAATATGACCAAAGCCGTAAAGTTCGTGATACTGATACGATGGATGAACTCGGCATTCAAAAAAGACCCCAAGATGGCGATGAAGAAAAAACTCATTTTTGTATTCGATTGCGTAAAGGAGCAGAGCGTTTTACGGCTGTTTTGGAAAGTAACTCTTTAGGGATTACCGTATCAGATGTAGCGATTTACCTAAACAATAAGTTTCATTCGGTTCAAGAGGACTCAACTGAAAATTACTCTTATACTGTGTCATTTGAGATGATGTTAGGTGAGGATTTTCTTGTTGAGCTTGATAAAATGAAGAAGATAAATTTGTTGCGTATAACTATAGACATTGCAGAGCTTGGCGGTGATTTTCAAGATTTTGCAGGCACTAATGAAGTACGCTCTACTGTAGAGCTTTATCTTCGCAAAAATCGTGGCAAGGGTGTCAACATTCCCAAAAATCTGATTAGCAATACTTATAACCAACATAAAAGCGCAAACCCAAAGAAGCAAATTAAAAAAATTGCTGTTGAGGGTGCAAATGATAGCGGAAATTTGAAAATTGACACAGATTCTATCCACATGAAGCATAGTATAGAAGTAGATACGTTCCAACCGACTAATGAAGTTAGCACGACTGACTTCTTTGATAAGGTCAATGCTTCTATAAATGAAATGGGGGTGTAGCGTATGAAGCATCCTTTGATTATGGCAGCGACATTTCACTACTACAAGACACGCAAAAATCTATGGCTGAAATTCCTTATTGCGGTTATTCCAGCACTGGCAGTTGGTATTATTCTTAATTGCATAAGTTTCAGACAGGGTATAGATTTTGGAGAAGTTTTTGAGGGCTTTGTCAATGTACAAATTAGTGCCGTTGCTATTCTAATCTCTTTTTCTATAGCTATAATAACGATTTTGGTATCGGCAGATAGCCCGAACATAAAGAGATTAAAAGAAAAGAACTCAACTGAATGTAAAAAACTACCGAATGGGCAAACACTTAATCTTTTTCAAGTGCTTCTGTCGAATATCACATATAATGTGTTAGTAGCCGTTGTATATCTCGGATTCTTGGTTGCTTGTATTATATTACAACTCTATGTGTGCGATGAAGTTTACAAATGGTTGATGGCAATATGTGTTTTCTTCATTGTTCATATTCTGCATATTTTATTAGAGTCAGTTGGACAGATGTATTTAACTTTTTGGAAGCATGAAGAGTAGAAATTCTGTTCTTTGGAAGAGGTCTGGGGTTCGGGGCGAGTATGGGCGAGGTGAATGTACATAGTATCAATCATTTGTGCCACAAATGCTGATTCTGCCTACAAAAATAGGGTAGACATCATATCTACCCTTAGTACTATACATTCCAATACGTTCAAGTCTTCTCTGATGGTGAATGGGCGATTTAAACCCTAATGCATAAAAAAGGAAGGTCGCCATGACGACCTTCCTTTTTATTTACATTATTTACGCAATATTATCCGTTAGCCAATCGCTTATAACCAGCCAGCCTGCGATTTGCATCTTCTTCGCAAGCTTTGAATAGTCTTGATGCCTCTTCTGGGAATTGACGTTGAAGCACTGTATAACGGGATTCGCCACCAATAAATTCTTGGAAGCTGGCAGATGGGTCTTTGGAATCCATGATAAATGGATTTTTGCCTTCCGCTTCAAGCATTGGGTTAAAGCGGAACAAATGCCAGTATCCAGCTTCAACAGCGCGTTTCATTTGAAGCTGTGCATTTGCCATACCTCCGGGAACACCATGGTTGATGCATGTTGCATATGCAATAACAATAGATGGCCCTGGATATGCTTCAGCTTCTTTAATTGCCTTGAGGGTTTGGGCATAATCCGCACCCATAGCAATTTGTGCCACATACACATAACCGTAGGACATTGCCATTTGTGCAAGGTCTTTTTTGCCGATTTTCTTACCGCTGGCGGCAAATTTGGCAACAGAGCCAGACTGTGAAGCTTTGGAAGACTGTCCACCGGTGTTAGAGTAAACCTCAGTATCCATAACAAGCAAGTTAATGTCTTCGCCAGACGCGATAACATGGTCAAGCCCGCCATAACCAATGTCATAAGCCCATCCGTCACCGCCGAAAGCCCATACAGATTTTCTAACCAGCATGTCATCTTCGTCAGCAATGTGCTTCAGAAGTTCATAGTCAGGATGACCATTTTGAGTGTTTTCCAAGCCATCTTTTACAGCTTGGCGTAGTTTTTCAGAAGCAACTTTTGAGCCTTCGCCATCGTTAAAATTGTCAATCCATTCTTGTGCAGCGGCATTAAAGCAATCTGGTGCGTTTCCTCTTTCAATTAACTCTTGTACGACAGCCAAAAGTTTATTACGGCGTTGTTTAACAGCCAATTGGAAACCTAGGGTAAACTCCGCAGTGTCTTCAAACAATGAGTTTGCCCATGTGGGGCCTTGCCCTTTGGCATTGGTGGTATATGGTGTTGAAGGTGCAGAGCCACCCCAAATGGATGAACAACCTGTTGCATTGCCGATATATAAGCGGTCGCCGTAAAGCTGGGTAATCAGCTTCGTATAGGGTGTTTCACCGCAACCTGCACATGCGCCAGAAAATTCAAGGAGAGGCAGTTCAAACTGACTGCTCTTGACATTGGCAAATTTGTCAAATGGATTTTCTTTATGGTCAAGGGAAACGAGACGATTCCAGTGTGGCGTTTCTTCTTGGATACGTGTTTCAAGGGGCTCCATCACAAGGGCTTTTTCGCCTTTTTTGCCAGGGCAAACTTGGGCGCAAACGCCGCAACCATAACAATCCAACGGAGACATTTGAATGCGGTATTTGTAGCCTAGTGCTTGTGCTTCCTTACCTGTTGCGTCCAGTACGTCTAAGCCTTTGCTTTCTTCTTCTGTCAGCAAGAATGGGCGAATGACAGCATGTGGGCAAGTGTATGCGCAGTAGTTACATTGGATACAGTTTTCACAGTTCCAACGAGGGATATCAACAGCAATGCCCCGTTTTTCATAAGCAGACGTGCCTTGTGGGAATGTTCCGTCCTCACGCCCTTTAAAGGCAGAAACAGGCAACGCTTCACCGCGCAGTGCGTTGATTTCATGATGCACATTTTTAATAAAGTCAGGAAGCTTGCTAAGGTCAGCACTGACTGTGTCTGACGCAGTTGCCCAGTCAGCAGGCACTTTAATTTCACGAATGCCCTCAATCCCTGCATCAATTGCCGCATTATTTTTGTCCACAATGTCTTGACCATAACGGCTTCCGTAGGTTGCTTGTACCGCGTCTTTCATAAATTTAACCGCATCATCAATTGGAATGATATTGGTGAGTTTAAAGAAAGAAGCTTGTAAAATAGTATTGATACGGCGGCCAAGTCCAAGTTGTTTTGCTTTTTCTACTGCGTCTACAACATAGAATTTAATGCCTTTCTCTGCAATGGCACGCTTCATTTGCCCCGGAAGTTTATCATTAAGCTCTTCATCGCTCCAAAGGGCGTTCAGCAAGAATGTTCCGCCGGGTTTAAGGTCGCGAATCATGTCATACTTGTCCACGTAAGATGGATTGTGACAGGCTACAAAATTAGCCTGTTTGACCAAGTATGTTGAACGGATGGGTTCTTTACCAAAACGCAAGTGACTTTGTGTCACACCGCCTGATTTTTTGGAGTCGTATGAGAAATATGCTTGTGCGTACATATCGGTGTGTTCACCAATGATTTTAATAGAGTTTTCATTCGCGCCAACGGTACCATCTGCACCAATACCCCAGAATTTTGCACTGTAAGTGCCTTCGGGAACGATGTCAAGATATTCACCAACAGTCAATGATGTGTGGGTTACGTCATCAATAATACCTACGGTAAAGTGATTCTTAGGCTCACCTTGTTTGAGGTTGTCAAATACAGCCACGATTTGTGATGGGAAAACGTCTTTAGAACCAAGACCATAACGTCCTGCAATAATGGTTGGAATACTTCCGCCTTTTTCTAAGAAAGAAGTGCAAACATCTTGGTATAAAGGTTCGCCAAGTGAGCCTGGCTCTTTGGTTCTGTCCATGACGGCAATTTTTTGCACAGAAGCAGGAATTGCGTCAATAAAATGCTTCATGCTAAATGGACGGTACAAATGCACGTCTATCATACCTACTTTTTCGCCTTTGGCATTGAGGTAGTCAACGGTTTCACGTATGGTTTCACAAGCAGAACCCATGGCAATAATCACACGGTCAGCGTCAGGTGCGCCGTAATAATTAAAGAGTTTGTAGTCACGTCCTGTGATTTTGTTAATTTCATTCATATAATTTTCAACTACGTCTGGAATCTCATTGTAGAAAGCATTGCTTGCTTCACGGGCTTGGAAGAAAATATCAGGATTTTGTGCTGTTCCACGAAGTACAGGATGCTCAGGATTAAGCGCGCGGCGGCGGAACTCTGCCACTGCATCCTTATCAAGGAGTTTTTCAAAATCTGCATAATCAATGACTTCAATTTTTTGTGCTTCGTGAGAGGTACGGAAACCATCAAAGAAATGAACGAAGGGGACACGCCCTTTAATGGCAGCAAGGTGAGCCACTGCGCCAAGATGCATAACCTCTTGTACACTGGATGATGCCAGCATTGCAAAACCTGTTTGACGGCAAGCCATAACATCAGAATGGTCGCCAAAGATACTTAGTGCATGGCTTGCAAGGGCACGTGCGCTTACATGTAATACACCCGGCAGTAATTCCCCTGCCATTTTAAACATAGACGGAATCATTAACAGAAGCCCTTGACTGGCTGTATAAGATGTAGTGAGTGCGCCTGCTTGTAACGAACCATGCATTGTGGCAGACGCGCCGCCTTCAGATTGCATCTCTACAACAGAAACTTCCTGTCCAAAGAGATTCTTCTTACCATTGGCAGCCCAAATGTCAACAAACTCCGCCATGTCAGACGAGGGGGTGATGGGATAGATACCAGCAACTTCGGTAAACGCATATGAAACATATGCCGCCGCTTCGTTGCCTTTCATTACTTTCATGATTTTTTTGCTCATCGTGCAAAAATCTCCCTTCGTGTGTCTTAATACGCGCAATATCGCGCTTTCTTGTAAGTATACACAAAATGGAAAGAATACAACAGGATTCTTATGTTCTATTCAAAATGTGAACAAATATTAAATTATTACACATATTAAAAACAAGATATTTTTCTTGCATTTTTTCTTAAAATGTTGTAATATTTACTCTGCGCGGTTCTGTGTTGAACCGCTTTTGAGAGATGGAGGTAATATCGTGGCAAAATGCGAAGTATGTGACAAAGGCATTCAAACCGGGCATAGAATCAGCATTACCCGTAGCCAAGTATCCCGCCGTGCAAATAAAATGTGGCGGCCAAATATCAAAAAGGTGCAAATCGTTGAAAAAAGCGGCGAAGTAAGAAAAGCTAAAGTTTGCACCCGTTGCTTGCGTTCAAAAAAAGTGAACCGTGCAGTTTAAATTATTTTACAAGGCTGATTAAACACCGTGCTAAGGATGGCGTGGTGTTTTTTTTGTTTTTAGATAAAGATTGATTATAACTATATTTTATATTGCAGACCGTTCACTTTAAGGTTAATATGTATGGGCAACACACTCCAACCCAAGAAAGGAGCTGATGATGTTGACAATTAAAGGGTGGTTTTGGTTCTAACATAAAAAGAACCGTTTATCAGTAGGGGTTCAATTGTGTACCCCTACTGTTTTTAGATAAATGCAAGGTCATTACAATAAAAATTTTTAGAAGGAGGAGCGAAAATGAATGAAAAAATCTGTAATGAATACCAAGAAACATCCACGCAATTTAGGGAGGTATTTCGATTTGAAATATGTAAACGCCAAGGATGTGCTTCCCCCTGAAATATTAGCACAAGTGCAAAAATACACATGCGGCGCACTCATATATGTGCCTAAAGCAGGCGATGAAAAAGTCGGCTGGGGGCAACGTAGCGGGGCGCGTGCGCAAGTGGTGAATCGCAACAGGGGTATTATTGAAGCATATAAAAGCGGCACGGCAATCCATGAGCTAATGGAAGAACACTGTCTTTCAGAAGCCAGCATTCGTAAGATAATTTACAATAAAGACATTGTCACGACCGCATGATGATATATATGAAAAATTTTATAAAATGGATAAAAAATTAACACCCTCATTCTTTGATAATTGAATGAGGGTGTTTTTATTTCATTATATGAGGAAGGCTAGGGTTTAGCAAATTGTAATTGAGGTTTTTTAGGTTGGTGGGCATATCGGATATAAAATACCACCACAGAAAGGATTTTTGCCGATTCAATTAAAATGCCCATGATATTCCAACGGAAATCGCCATAGAGAATATTCAGCGGTGTTTGTGTAAGCAGTACAACAATGGCGTAAAACACAACGGTAATACGGACATAGTGAACCCCGGGCAAGTATTGCCCCACAACAAAACCAAGTGCCATAATCATACCAAGGGCATGAAGCCACCTGACCTCTACAGGGGCATTGATGACGGTGATTGTACCGGCAACTAGGGCAATGGCTATCATAGCCAGTAAGAATCTTAATCCTGTTTCCTTACTTTCAGGGGTGTTTTTAGCAAAGATTCTATAGAATGTTAAGTTTCGCACCGTGCTGTAAATAGCGGCAATGATGAGGGATAACTGTGTGCCCATGCCTGTAGCCAAACCAATGGCAACAAACATGGTAGCCCAAAAGAAACTGCCTATGCCTGTGACTAGGAAATATTTACGTTTATCATCAATTTGATAAGATGCAAACTCGAAACAAATCGTGATAACCCCTAAAATTTGTGCAATGATGAACCATGTATTCATGCGACTGCCTCCGATTTTTTTGTGAATGTAGTAAAGCATTGGTATTTTTTGCAATAGGCAAACCCTAAAGCACCTGGTCCTGCGTGTGTGCCAATGGCTGCGCCAATCTCTGTAAGGGGGTTGGCTATTTTTATGCCAAGGGCGGTTTCTGTATTGACTTGGAAACTGGTTGCGTCATCTTTGCTTAAAACATGCCCTATACCAATGTTTATATTTTTGATTTCATCTTTAAGGGCATCCACCATAGCATCTTCTATAAGCTTCATGGCACGTTTTTTGCCCCGCACACTGTCAAGTTGTGAAACAGCTCCCTCTTCCAGTTGTAAAATAGGGCGTAAGCCAAGGATTCCGCCAACTAAAGCAGTGACTGTGCCTACTCTGCCACCTTTTTTTAAGTATTCTATTGTGTCTAATGTGAAGTAGATTCTAGTAGATTTTACAACCTTCTCTGCAGTGGATACGGTTCTATCTATTGAAAATCCTGCATCACGCATTTTAATGATTTCTCGTAAGATGAGGCCTTGCCCAACACTTACGCTAAGGGAATCAATAATCATTATTTTTCTGGTTGGAAATTCATCTTTGAGAATGTTTGCGGCAAGTGACGCACTATTGTGTGAGCCGCTTAATTTAGATGAAATGGTTAAAATAATAATATCTTTGCCGGCTTCTAAATAAGGTTTGTACGTGTCAATATAATCTTGAGGGCTTGGCTGTGATGTTTTTGGAAAAACGCCCTTTTCAGAAGTTAATCGTTTAAAGTAGTCTTCATTATTGATATCTACGCCTTCGCGTAAAGGTACTTCATGGTCAAAGTTAATATAAAATGGTACAATCTTTACATTGTATTTTGTTGTCTCTTGTGCGTTTAAATCGCACCCGCTGTCTGAAATAATTTGAAACATAATCATCTTCCTTTCTGTCTATGTAATTAAAGACAGCGAAAAAATTAAACTGGTTGCACGAAGGGAGATTTTTTATTTTGACTAAACATGGGAGGGGATTTTAATTTGGAAGATTTTTTAATCGTAGAGATGTTTTTCGAGCGAAAAGAAGCCGCTATTGATGAAGCACGGCAAAAGTATGGCAAGCGAATGTTTAGAATATCCCATAATATTTTGCACAGTAATGAGGATGCAGAAGAATGTGTAAGCGATACTTTATTAAAAGCATGGGGTGTTATACCGCCTAACCGTCCTACCATGCTGGGTGCATTTTTAGCAAAAATTACGCGCAATCTTTCTATCAATAGATGGGAAGCAGGACGCGCAGCAAAACGCGGCGGTGGTGAAACCAATCTTCTGCTGGACGAGCTTGGGGATTGTATTCCATCCAAAGGCGGCCGCCCTGAAGTAGAATATGAAGCTTCTCTAGTCAGCGCGGCAATCAATGACTTTTTACAATCTATAGACCAACAGGCAAGAATGGCATTTGTATTAAGGTACTTTCACGGTGAAAGTATCCGCGATATTAGTGAGCGTTTTAAAGTGAGTGAAAGCAAAATAAAGTCAATTTTATTTAGAACACGTAAAAAACTTAGTGCGCATTTAGAAAAGGAAGGGATTTTAATATGACAGCAAAATTTTTATTAGACTGCATAGGCGATATTCATGATGATTTTTTAGAAGAAGCCGAGTGGATAAACGTCGCCATTCAAAACACTCGTAAACGGGCAATAAAATATGGAGCCCTTGCTACCGTGGCTTCCGTTGGCATAGCCGTAACAATGCTGTGGATAAGGTCAAAACGAAGCGGTATGAAAGCAGCTTAAAGTTTGTACAAAAAAGGGCGTTTGGATGGTAGGGTTGATACAACCACACGATTTCCGACGTTCTTTTTATTTTTGGATGCACAATGCACGTAGGTATGCTATAGTCTAGTGAGAAGTAACGGCGAAAATTTATAATATCCGTATTCGGCTTCGGTCGTCGAATGCGTTTTTCAGAGAGGAGGAAGCATATGAGTTCACAAAAGAAATTATCAATTGCAGATTTTCTTCCGGAAGTGCCGCAGGAATATATCAATTTTGTATCGCAAGCCCACGAGCTTTTGAC
>WRAH01000048.1 GCA_009780315.1 Defluviitaleaceae bacterium | reverse complement strand
GGCACTCATCAGCCGCTACCCCAATGGAAACTTCTTGGGCGAAGTAGCACTTGTACCCCAATCCAGCCCCATATCCTACCTAGGTTTATTATGGTATAGAACCATCTATGATGAAAACGCAAGTAGTCATCTTGCCCTAGGCAATGGATATCCACCCACAGTCAAAGACACAGAAAGCCTGACAGAAGCAGAACGCATGGCAAGGGGATTAAACCAATGCCAAAGCCATGTAGACTTTATGATAGGTTCACCCTGTTTACAAGTCACAGGCAAAACCCATGACGGACAACACGTTCAAGTCTTTTCTAATGGTGAGTGGGCTATTTAAGCCACAACAAAAAAAGCGCGCCTTTCCCGCATGATTGCCGAAAGACGCGCTTTTTTTTTACATAGTTAAAAATAAAAATCTTGAAAATATTGCGGCTACTTCTGCTCTAGTGGCGGTATTGTTTGGTTGAAAACTGCCGTCAGGATAGCCTAGGATGATTTGAGCTGATTGTATCATGTTTATCGCGTCAACTGCCCATGGAGATATATCTACTTGGTCAGTAAATGGGGTTAAAGTATCTTGTGCTTGAGGGATGGTCATGCCATTGCTCATCATAAAGTTATGAAGCAGTACTGCCATGTCTTCCCTTGTAATGGCACGGTCTGGCTCAAGGGCGTTATTGTTTTGGGCATGAATAATACCCTGTTCCACTGCCCATTGTACTGGGGCAAAATACCATGCAGATGATTCTACATCTCCAAAGGCTGGGGCGGTGGTGCTGTATGGGGTAAGGTTTACGCCGTCAAGGTTCGCCAGCACTTGTATAAACATGCTCCGCGTCATTGTATCGTGGGGGGCAAAAACATCAGGAGATGTGCCGCGGAATAACTGATTTTCCCATACAATACGCACAAAGGGGGAATACCATGCCCATGGGTCTACATCACCAAATGGTAGAGGTGTTGGCTGTATGGCAGGCTGGGGCGGTGGTGATGAGGGGGCAGGTGCGGTGCTTGTGGGTGGCGAGGTTACAGTTTCGACAACGTCTGCTGTTGTTGGGGCATTCACCCTTACTGTGGCAGATGGGCTTGTGACCCTGCTTTCTCTATTGCCGTCCACACTTGAAGAGTGATTGGTATTGGTGACAATCACCCTGTATCGGTTCACCCCTACGATATTGGTGTCGGGGGTGAATGTGCGTCCTGTGGCATGGGATATATTTCTGAAAGTGCCGCCCCATGCACCTTCTGCCCTTTGCCATTGGTAGCTTATTGCACCGCCGTCTGTGATACGGGCAATGTCAGCAAACAGAGTTGCACTTCCGCCTACATACACCTCAACGCTTTGGGGCGGGGTGGTTATGCGGGGCTGTTGTGCGTGGGTACGGCTTGGGTTGTCGTTGTCACTATTACTGCTGTTGCTGTCGTCTGGGTTACTTTGCGCTGTCCATTGGGCGGTGAATGTTCTATTTTCGGTTACATTGTTTAGGTTTAGCGGCGGTTGCCAGCCGTTAAAATTAAAGCCTGAACGGGTTGGGGTTCTTGTTAGCCCAGTTGAGTTTCCGCCACTGACAATGGTTTGTGACAGGAGGGTTTGATTGCCTGCATACGTGCCATTGGCAAGGTTAAAGGTGACTGTCCATGTGACAGGGGGGATTAACTCAAAATTGGCAGTGATGACTACGGCATGATTGGGCATGGTAAAAGTTGCACCATTTGCCTGTGTTGGGTTTGTAATGGTGACACCTACAGTGGTGGTTGTCCAGTTGGCAAATTGTTGCCCTGCGGGTGCTGTACCTGCCGTTAAGGTTACGACTTGCCCTTGGATTGCCGTGGTGTGATTTGCTGTGCCGCCATTGACTGTAATCCCATGGGCGGGTAAAGATGGGGTGGCGGAAGCGGTGGCTTCTGCACCAAAACCAGCAGGATTTACGGCGCGCACTCTAAAGTGATATTCTGTGCCATTGGTTAAGCCTGTGAAAGTATGGGTAAAAACATTCCATGAAACATCTGTCCACGTTGAACCGTTGTTGCTTGAAACCTCAAAGCGGATTGTATTTCCAGCAACATTTGCTGGGTTCTCCCAGTTTAGCGTCGCTTGCCCGTTGCCAGCCGTTGCAGTGAAATTCTGGGGCGCGGTGAGCAGTACAGGCGGCGGGGCTGGTGTTGCATGTACGTTTGCCGCTGTACCTGCACCCACACTATTGACCGCACGTACTGTAAAGTGATATGACGTGCCATTGGTTAAGCCTGTAAAGGTGTGGGTAAGGTTAAGCCCAGCAGATGTCCATGTAGAACCCCCGTCACTGGATACCTCATAGCGTATAATCGGGCTGTTGCCATCATTTAGCGGAGCAGTCCAAATAAGCGTCACTTGCCCGTCACCAGCAGTTGCTACAAGTCCGCCAGGTACAGGTGGGACAGATTGAATAGTGCCACTGCCTGTGATTGCACCACTGCCCATGATTGTGCCCGCGTTAATGATTGTGCCGTTATTGGTAAGGGTATGGGTACTGTCAATCGTGCCATGATTGGTTATTGTCCCCTCATTCACAAGCCCGCCACTATTGCTGGCAATACCCATATAACCGTTGTTCATAATCGAACCATGATTGAGGATGGCACTCCCATTTGCTTGTGCAATAATAGACCCACCACTATTGATGGTAATGGTGTGACCGCTTTGAATTTCAAGGGTGACATTATTAGAAATCAAAACAACTCCGCTTATGCTAAAACTTCCAGTGGTTGAAACAGTGCCACCAGAGCCTGCTGCGGCTAAAAGTGCAGCGTTTAAATCGGTTTCGCTGGCTACGCTAAGGGGCATAATGGGTACGTACCCACTCCCATAGTCTGCCAACAGTTCAATGCTACTGCCCATTATCATCATCAGGGCAAGTGTTAAGGCTAACAGCCTTTGTTTCGTTGTTTTCATTTGCTATTCTCCTCACTTTGTTTTTTATTTACTGTATTATGTTTCGGCTTAGAAAGTGAAAACTTATTTTCTGTGCCTGTGAATAACCGCTGAATATTGGCACGGTGTAAAAACCATGCCAGTGCGCCAAGGGCGGCGGTGATACCCACCACTTCCATGCTGTGTCCAAAAAAGAAAAATAACACAGGTGCAATGGCAGTCATGACTAAAGACGACAGTGAAATGTATCTAAAAATCAGCACAAGGATAAACCCTATAATGTATGAAATCAGTGCCGCCCGCCAGTCTATCATCAGCAAAATGCCCAAGGTGCAGGATATGCCCTTACCCCCTTTAAACCTCATATACGCAGGAAAGTCATGCCCAAGAATTGCACCCAGCCCTGCGTAAAGCCCAGGGATTACATAATCTGACGGAAAAAACGAACCCCCTCCGTTAAAAATCAATGTGGCAATAATAAAGGCTGTCACCGCCTTTAAAATATCCACAACAAAAACCACTGCCGCTGGGCTTATGCCAAGGATTCTGTTCACATTGGTCATGCCAGCATTTTTACTGCCATGCTGACGAATATCTATGCCATACAATTTTCCTACAAAGTAACCTGTTTGAATCATGCCTAAAACGTATCCAATGAGTAGTGAGATGATTCTATAATCCATTAAAATTTGCTCCCTCTATTGCTCCTTTTTTGCCCGCTCCCGCGTGATAAAGTGTATTGGTGTGCCAGGGAAACCAAAGGCTTCTCTTATTCTATTTTCCAAATAGCGTGTGTATGAAAAATGCATAAGGTTTTTGTCGTTTACAAATAAAACAAAGGTGGGAGGTTTTACAGACACTTGGGTGGCATAGTAAATGCGCAAAGGCTTGCCCTTGTCGCTTGGAGGGGCGTGCATTGCTGTGGCTTCTAATAAAACATCATTAAGTACCCCTGTGGACACCCGCTGGGCATGGTTTTGATACACGGTGTAAATCAGCTCGAAAAGTTTATGCACCCGTTGCCCTGTGAGTGCGCTAATGAAAAGCTTGGGGGCATAGGGCATGTAGGCAAGTTCTGTTTCTATACGCTTGGTAAACTCATTCATGGTCTTGTCGCTTTTTTCAATTTTATCCCATTTATTTACCACAATAATCGCCGCCCGCCCCCGCTCGTGGGCGATGCCTGCAATTTTTGTGTCTTGCTCGGTTATGCCTTCTTCTGCATCAATCATCAACACGCACACGTCACAACGCTCTACAGCGGCAATGGTGCGCACAATACTGTAACGCTCAATATTTTCTTTGATTTTACTCTTACGGCGCAGTCCTGCCGTGTCTATAAAAACATATTCATTGCCGCCCCGCTCTAGGAAGGTATCCACTGCGTCGCGGGTTGTACCGGGAATGTCGCTGACAATCACCCGCTCTTCCCCTAAAATTTTATTGATAAGGGAGGACTTGCCCACATTGGGCTTGCCCAAAATCGCCACGCGAATTTTACCGTCATCCTCGTCATGGTTAGCCTTTTCGCCAAAATGGTTGACGATTTCATCCAGCATATCCCCCAGCCCAAGGGCTTGCCCTGCGGACACGGGAATAGGGTCGCCAATGCCCAGTTCATAAAACTCATAAATTTCGTTATTTTCCCGTGTGGGTACGTCTACTTTGTTGACAACCAACACGACTTTTTTATTGGCACGGCGAAGCATCTCTGCAACATGCCTGTCAGAATCTAAAACCCCTGCTTTAATGTCTACCAGAAAAAGCACCACATCCGCACTTTCAATGGCTACTTCTGCTTGGCGGAAAATATGTTTTGTAATAAAGTCTTCTGCGTCAGGGTCTAGCCCCCCTGTGTCTATGAGCGTAAAGGCATGGTTTAGCCACTCGGCATCTGCATACAATCTGTCCCGTGTGATACCTGGGGCATCATCTACAATGGCTATGCGTTCCCCTACAATTCGGTTAAACAGTGTGGATTTGCCCACATTCGGGCGGCCGACTATGGCAACAATTGGTTTTGGCATATGGTGAACTCCTTAAATTTCTTAGAAAATGTCAATGGTTCATGCTATAATACCACAAATGGACATGAAAAGGAATTTTTACATGACGGAACGGGTACGCACTACAATTAAACAACATCAAATGTTTACAGCAGGTGATAATGTCATTGTTGGGCTGTCTGGTGGGGCAGATTCTGTTGCACTGTTGCATGTGCTGTTGGTGTTGCGTGAAGCACTTGACCTAGGACACATTATTCCTATCCATATAAACCATAATTTGCGCGGGAATGATTCAGACCATGATGAAAAATTTGCAAAGACCTTGTGTGACCAATTCAATTTAAAGCTTGTGGTATACCCCGCCCATGTTAAAGCTTTTGCCACAGAAAAAGGCATAGGCACAGAGGAGGCGGGCAGAATCCTGCGTTATACCTTCATGCAGGAAGCAAAAAACACATGGAATGCACAAAAAATCGCCACAGGTCATCATCAAGATGATAATGCCGAAACCATTTTGATGAATTTATGCCGTGGCGCAGGTTTGCGGGGCTTATGTGGTATCCCCCCTGTCAATGGAGCTATTGTGCGCCCCCTCATAGACATCCCGCGGGTTGATATTGAAAAATATCTCATGGACACAAACATAAACTTTGTGACTGACGCAACAAACCATAGTGACGACTATACAAGAAATAGAGTGCGCAATAAACTAATTCCCTTGCTTGAAACCTATGTAAATCCAAAGGTGAGTGAAACCATTACTAGAAATGCAGAGTGGTTAAGGGCAGATGAAAGGTTTTTAGAGGGCATTGCATGGAATGCCTATGCCTCATGCGCACTGACCCCACTCACCCTTGATATCCCTAGGCTTAGTGAATTACCCCCTGCCATTTCAAGGCGGGTGGTGCGCATTGCCATTGCAGAAGCACGGGAGGGCAGTGCAGACATTTCATCTGCACATGTTTTATCTGTGCTTGCCCTTGCACAAGGACATTCTGGGCGAGTGGTTCACCTTTCTGGGTTGGTTGTAAAGAAGGAATATTCTACCCTTATTTTTTCCCGCCAGCCAGAAACCCCTTCTACATTTTCTTATCCGTTAGCACTGGAGTCTACAATATATATCCCCGAAATAGGCAAAACTGTCACCGTATCCAGAGATATGCCTGATAAACAACAAAAAAACCTGAGACTGTACTGTACGAAAGCTTTTGATTATGGTATTGTAGACATGACAACTTCTAATATTCGCACACGGCAGGCTGGAGACAAAATTACACTGGCTGATGGAAGCGGAAGGCAGTTTACAAAAAAACTGCAAGATTACTTTACCGACACAAAAATTCCTGCCACTGAAAGGGATAGCATTCCGCTGATTGCCATGGGCAGTGATATTTTGTGGATAATGGACACGCACAACCGAACCAATGCAAAATATACATCCAGCACGGGCGAAAAAATTTGGATAACCTTATGGGAGGGCTAAAGAAATGGTTGAAACAGTTGAAGTACTGCTAAGTAGTGAGGACATTGCCAAACGCATCAAAGAGCTTGGCGCGCAAATTACCAAAGACTATGAAGGAAAGTCTGTGGTGTTGCTGGGCGTGTTGAAAGGTGCAATACACTTTACATCCGACCTTTCTAGGGAGCTTCCCCTAGATGTGGAAATTAACTTTATAAAACCTTCAAGCTATGGTGACGGCACAGTGTCATCTGGTACGGTGTCGCTGGATTATATTCCTACAGAAAATCTAAAAGACCGCCATGTTATTATTGTGGAAGACATTGTTGATACAGGACACACTGCCGTTAAGCTTAAAGACTACTTTGCTGACCAAGGTTTGGCATCCTTGAAATTTTGCGCCCTGCTGGACAAACCAGACCGCCGCGAAGCAAAGGACTTGACCATTGACTATTTGGGCTTTGCCATTCCTGATAAATTTGTAATCGGTTATGGGCTGGATTATGCCCAACGCTACCGTAATTTACCCTATGTAGGGGTGCTGAAAGGAGCTTCATAAGCGTGCAACAACGACATGCAAAATCACTCAGCCTATGGCTGTTAATCATCATGATTATTCTCTTTACCACTTTAATCATGCGCATTGCCTCACCAACAGGGCAACAAGAGCCTTATCCATTTTCTCAAATGATGCAAGACTTGGCTAACAATCAAGTGCGCAGTGTGGTTGTGACCCCCAGTCATGACATTCCCAATGTAGGTACGGCACAAGTCGTCCTTCATGCAGACGGGGAAGCCCGTACAGTGCAAATTCCCAGCATTGATGGGTTTATGCAACACTTGGAAAGTATCGACATTTACACCCGCCCAACGGTGAGCGTGCAAGCACCGTCACGCCCAAGTTGGTTTATGAACATGTTGCCCATGCTACTCATGGCAGCACTTTTGATTGGTGTCTTTTTCTTCATCACATCCCAAGCCCAAGGGGGCGGCGGTGGACGGGGCGCAATGAACTTTGGCAGAACCCGCGCCCGCATGACCCTTCAAGACACACGGAAAGTCACCTTTGCCCAAGTGGCAGGACTTGAAGAAGAAAAAGCTGAAATGGCTGAAATTGTAGACTTTCTAAAAGCCCCAGAAAAATATCGGGAAATAGGGGCGAGGATTCCACGGGGTATACTTCTTGTAGGCCCACCAGGAACAGGAAAAACCTACTTGGCACGTGCAGTGGCAGGTGAGGCAAATGTTCCTTTCTACAGCATTTCTGGTTCTGACTTTGTGGAAATGTTTGTAGGTGTAGGTGCGTCTCGTGTGCGTGACTTGTTTGAGCAAGCCAAGCGCAACCCTGCAAGTATTGTTATTATTGATGAAATTGATGCCGTAGGGCGTAAGCGCGGCGCAGGGCTTGGCGGTGGACATGATGAACGGGAACAAACCTTAAATCAGCTCCTTGTAGAAATGGACGGCTTTGGTGTGAATGAAGGTGTTATTGTACTTGCCGCCACCAACCGCCCAGATATTTTAGACCCTGCACTGCTTCGTCCAGGGCGTTTTGACCGTAGAATCACCGTAAACCCACCTGATGTCAAAGGGCGCGAAGCCGTACTGGCAGTGCATACCGAAGGCAAGAAGATGGGTACAGATGTTTCCTTAAAAACAGTGGCACAAACAACCCCTGGTTTCACCCCTGCGGATTTAGAAAACTTAATGAACGAATCGGCTTTATTAGCCGCCCGCGACAATAAAATGGCAATTGACATGGAGTCTATTCGCAGGGCATTTATAAAGGTTGGCATAGGTACAGAAAAGAAAAGCCGTGTCATTACCGAAAAAGAACGCCGTATCACTGCCTATCATGAAGCAGGTCATGCCATTTGTCATGAAGTCCTGCCAGACCTTGACGCAACGTATATGATTTCTATTATCCCTACAGGCCGTGCAGGAGGATATGTTATGCCCTGCCCAGGTGAAGACCGTACCACCATGGGCAAAAAATATATGAAACAGCACATCATCAGCCTACTTGGCGGACGTGCCGCAGAAGCCTTGGTTTTAAAAGATATCACCACAGGTGCGTCAAATGATATTGAACGGGCAACAGGCATGGCGCGCAATATGGTGGTAAAATTCGGCATGAGTGAAACCCTAGGCCCTATTCAATTTGGCAGTGAAAATGAGGAAGTTTTCCTTGGGCGGGATTTTGCCCACACGCGCAACTATGGGGAACAAATTGCAGACCAAATTGACATGGAAATAAAGCGCATTGTTGAAGATGCGTACAACGAAGCTTTACGTATCCTAGAGCAACACATGGATGTCATGCACAAAATTGTAGAGCTTCTCATAGTAAAAGAGCGCGTAACGGGAGATGAAGTCCGCGCACTCTTCCCCTATGGAACACTTACCCCAAAGGAACATCAAAAAGGTATGCTTTAGGATAGGTTCAAGCTTTCTGTGGCGATATTGCGGCAGAATGCGCGGTCATGCTCTACAAAAATCATGGTTGGCGCGTATGCCATAAGCAATTCCTCAATTTGAATACGGGATAAAATATCAATATAGTTTAGTGGTTCATCCCAAATATACACATGTGCTTGTTGGCAGAGACTTCTGGCAATAAGCACTTTTTTCTTTTGTCCCGAGCTATAATCTCTCATATCTTTTTCAAATTGCACACGAGAAAAATCCAACTTGTGCAAAATGGCTTTAAACAGTGATTCATCAATTTTTTCTGCCTGTGCAAAATCGCTTAAATTGCCCATGAGAAAATTTGCGTCTTGAGGTACATATGAAATAACCAATCGGCTACCCACATTTATTTGCCCTGTATAGGCAATGTCTTCAACACCGCCGCACAGCAGTTTGATTAGACTGCTTTTGCCAGAACCATTGCCGCCGCTGATTGCCAATCGGCTTCCTTGATTGAGTGTAAAGTTTAGGTTTTTAAAAATTTCACGCCCGTCATACGCCACTGACACATTGTCCAGCGTAATCAGCCGTGATGTGTGATATTCCAGCGGGTGAATTTTTAGCTTTTCGGCAGTTTCAATATTTTTTAGTAGTTTAGACTTTTCTTCTACCGCTTTATTATGACGATGTTCTATTGCCTTGCTTTTCTTCATCATTTTAGCAGCCAGATGCCCAATACGCCCGCGGTCACAAGACCCGCCACCTATTTTAGTGGATTCTACCCTGTCAGACCAGTCCGCTTTTTCCCGCGCAGTTTTTTTCAGACGCTTGACTTCCTTTTTTAGTTTTGCGTTTTCTGCACGTTCAAAATCATCTTGCATTTCCTTGTTGTAAAACCAACTGGAGAAATTGCCTCCTTGTACTTCAATATTTGTTTTGTTAATGGACAGCACATGGTCTACACATTCGTCCAAAAAATCACGGTCGTGGGATACCAAAATAAAACCTGCCTTGCTGTTTAAATAACGCGCCACTGTTTCACGCCCGTTCATATCCAAGTGATTCGTTGGTTCATCTATGAGTAAAAAGCTGTTTTCTTTGAGAAAAAGCCCAGCAAGCAAAACCTTCGTGCTTTCTCCCCCAGACAGTGTTTCAAATGGACGTGCCAAAGTTTCCAGCGCAACATCCATTTTAGAAAGCTCTTTTTCAATTTCCCACAACTGTACATTCGGCACAAGGTCATATAAAACATCCACTGTATTTTTTTTCTTGTCTGTCACAACAAATGGGAAATATTCAAAATTTACATTGGCAGAAATTTTGCCTTGATACTTGTGCAAGCCCTGTAATAATTTTAAAAAAGTCGTTTTTCCCCGCCCATTGCGCCCACAGAAACCGAGTTTCCAGTTTGTATCTATTTGAAAGGATACATCAGTAAAAATATCATCATAACTGCCTTCATAGGCAAAAGTTAAATGTGCCACGTTAATTAACGACATAAAAAAACCTCCTCCGAGTTCATCAAGTCGGAAAAGGACAACGCAAAAAAATATATAGCAACGTATACGTATCTTTATGACGAGGCTAAAATCTTGATACATAGTCCAAATTCCAACATCAAGTAGACTTGAAAAAACAAGCCTAAATACATATCTGTTGAAAAAGTTAGACTATGAAATCACGCTTCCACCTCACTTTATGCCACTCTATCATACTTGCGTCATAAAATCAATATGTTATAATGACAAAATCTAAGGTAAGGAGACGAATCTCATGAATAGCAAAATATTTACAGTTGCCATCTTATTTCTCACACTCTCTATTTGCGTAGCACTCATTGGCTTTGTTTACGTGGCGGCATTTGTAGTGGCAGGTGAAAGCATACTGCCCTCTAGGCGCGACAACACAGTAGAGCCAACACGGGGCATATGGGTTGAAAATATATATGAAAGTGAATATTTAAACTTGCGCTTTGAAGCACCCGAAACATGGACAGTCAGCACGGATGTTGAAATTGCAATGATGATTGGCATAGCCGATGAATTTTTAAGTGATGATAGTATTTCTGACGAAGCATGGGCGGCGGCAGAGTATATCATTGACATGCTGGCGGTTAATCCCTTATCAGGCACAAGTGTACAAATTGCTTTCGAGCGGCTTCCCCGTGGTTCAAGGCTTGAAGCCGTAGGGTATATTGAACTGGCGGCGGTTGTACTTGAATTAGAGGAAATTCGCGTAAATTTAGGGATAAGCGAAACCCTTAACATAGGCGGCTATACATGGCACCAACTGGGGACAGAAATGGACGTGGCAGATGTGGTCATACACGGGCGGCAACTTGTAAATATAGAAGGTGGCTTTGCCAGAATTATCACCATCACTTATTTTGGCGACCCTGCCACTATCCCCAATATTCTGGACATGTTTAGTCCCCTTGTTGAGTCACCAAACGGGCATTGATGACATACCGCATGTCCCGCCCGCTTTGGGTGGCACAGGTGGATAAGGTGAGTATTCTGTCATCAGCAGTGAGCTGAATATCTGTACTGTGCCACGAGCGGCTTTGCATTTCTGCTATCAGGGTTTCAAAAGCTTGTGCAAATGGAAAAATAACTTGAATGTATGGAAAAGTAATATCTGTCCTGTAAAACGCAAATATTTCCCACAGCTGGTCTTCGTATAAGGTGTTGAAGGTAATATAGCGGTGCTGGTCAAAAAATTCTGAGCATTGAAAAAGTGTAATGTCATTAAAACGCGTGCCATCACGCATATTGTGTGCATAAATGACGGTATTGCGGTCGGGCCTTGCAATATTGTTTGTGTGGTCTAAAAAAACCCAGCCTGCATTTGTTGGATTCCTATGAATGTCATGGTATAAGTAGAAATTATTATCTTGCCCTTGGGTTACAAAGTAGTCAATGGATGTACCTTCTATTATCAAGTGTCCAATAATGTCACTATTGTATTGTTGATGAAGCACCTCAAACTGGGGGCGTATTTGCCGAGTGTCCGACACAGCGGGTTCTGGTACAGCCGTTGGTGGTGTAGGTGTGGCTTCAACAATATCTTGGGATGGTATTGGGGTGTCATCATAGGCTGGATAGTGTGGGCGTTGGATATCTTCATTTTCCTGCCACAGATACACCCCCACAAATATAAATATCATCACGGCTAAACCAGCCACCAGCAAAATCCATTTTTTCATCCTATCCAATCCTTAATAAAAGGGTGGAAGCTTTTTGGCTTCCACCCTTTTGCTTTTAATGTGCTATCCATGATTTCGTTTGCGGTGCTTTATTTTTATGATGGCTACAGCAGAGATAAATGCCGTTGCCCCTGTAAACCATATGCTTCTGCCAAGGGGCAGTTCGCGCATGGTGGTTTGTGGGTTTGTGCCAACAAACGGACGCATCCATTCATACACCACTAAATCTTGCAATGTTTTTTCTTGAGGAACCAATATATATGCAATAGGAACCCCCGCAGGATTTATAATGACATATATTACATCATCGCCTACAGAATCATCTTCCAACCGTTCCGCTTCATACCCTGGCGGCAATTCACCCGGGGGAAGGTTGGGCGTTATGGCATTCGGCGGAATCGTTGGCGGTGGAACGATAGGGGGAGATATTGGCGGTGGGACATCTTCGTCTTCATCTTCACCATCAGGTTCTTCTGGGGATGGTGGAGGTGGGTCTGTTGGGGGTAAGTCTACCTCTGGAGGTTCTGGATGAATGGGCGGAACTTCTATTATAGGCGGCTCTGGAGATGTGGGCGGTTCGGGAGAAGGGGATGGCTCTGGAGAGGGTGAGGGTTCGGGTGATGGAGACGGTTCTGGAGAGGGTGAAGGTGAGGGCGATGGAGAAGGGGATGGTGACGGAGAGGGCGATGGTGAGGGCGATGGTGAAGGAGATGGTGACGGAGAGGGCGATGGAGAAGGGGATGGTGAGGGTGAAGGCTCTGGCGTAGGCTCTGGAGGCGGTTCTGGGGTTGGGGTTGGCGGCGTGGGAGGAGGAACTGGCCAAGGCACATCAGGCACAAACCCTTGAGATTGTAGGCGGCTCGTGGTGTGCTGTTCAAATCCACCGCCTGCATGGGTTAAATTGGCTACAATTAACTCACCATTCACAGACCCGCCAGCTGTGGCTACAAAGTTTGCCCGCGGTGCAAGCACTGCACCAATAATTAAATCATAGTCAACCTCAATAGCCCCTGTGCCCACAAAGTTCCACATAATCCTGTGGCTGTATTCTCTAACCACATAATATATTTGGTCGATAGTGTATCCTGACGAATAAATATGCCGCCCATCTATAACAAGCTCTGTATCATATGGAAACGAAATATTGTTCATATTGGGTACGTTAATAATGTAGTTTCCATTAAACCATGCTGGAAAATGAATTTGTGGAAACTGCACTGTTCCATTAGGGTTTACAGTTAAATCAAACACCAAGTTATGATTTCTAAATACACGATTTCCAGCTGCGTCCACCTCGCCAGGGGGCGCGGCAACAGGAGAGTCCCATGGGTTTGCCTGTGCAATTGTTCCGCTATACACATTATGTTGATTAAGTACTGCATTAGAATTGAACCAATCACTTAATGCAATCAAGTCATTTCTGGCACTGGTAAAAAACGTGTTCATTTGATTGTCAGAAATACTGGGGACAGTGTTCCAAGTAGAATAATAATATCTAAATGCTGGATTTCCAGATATATCAATATAATCATACCTTGCAGGGTCACTGCCATGGGGTAGCGGCGCAGGATTTTGATTGTTAAACGATTGAATTTGTCCGCGGCTTATAATGCTGGCACTATCAGACACCAGTACATCACCATAGTGCAAGTAAATAACAGACACAGGTGTGTGTGTCCAACCGTCACCTCTGTTCGGGTCGCCCATTGTGCCGTTATAGGGTTCTCCAGCAAAAATATCCCGCCCAACAAGCAACCGCGGATTTCCATTGAAGGGCATTTGTGTGCCTACATTGTAATGCGCCCCGCCAAAATCTATAGTGGTATTGTTATGCAAAATCAAGTCTCTGGAAATGGCTATTCCGCCTTCGGAATGAAAATACCCATTGCCGCTCATTGTCAAATCACCAAAAACAAAAGCACCAAAATCATGAACATTACCTAGGGGATGGTTTGGAGAAACCCCTTCCCAGTTTGGCAAGCTGCCGCTGGCGAAATGTGCATCTGGTAAAATGGCGGCAATTGCCGCAGGGGACACCATTGCAGGCGTATCATTGATGATTTCAGGATAATATCCTTCATCCGCCTCAAAAATACGACCAAACCCAAGGACAGGAAGAACCAATTGCTGTAACAAGAATACAATAGCAACAAGTACAGCAACATGCTTTAAGGAAAACTTTTTCATACTCGACATAGGACACCCCTCAATTCCTAAACTTTTTTAAATTTGCCTATTTAATAAACTGTCTTTATTTTAAAGTATCACAATAGAATATTCAATAGAAAAACTAAGAAAAAGTCAGCTTAGTTTAAGCATTAAAGCGCGCTATAATATACGCAATAAAGGAGGTGCTTATGAGCATCGGAATAGACAGCCGTAACATAGACGACTTACATCCAGCCGTGGCACGTGGGTGCAGAGCGTTTATCAATCGTATGAGTGAAGCAGGATTTCCCCATGTAGGCATATCTGCAACATATCGGGATGTAGAAAATCAAAATTGGCTTTTTGGGCAGGGCCGTCCAAACGAAGTACCCTATGGCAGAGCAGGAACGATTGTAACCAATGCACGGGGAGGGCAATCCATCCACAATTACCGCTTGGCTTTTGACTTCTTTCGTAATGTAAGCGGGCAAGCTTTTAATGATAGT
>WRAH01000047.1 GCA_009780315.1 Defluviitaleaceae bacterium | reverse complement strand
CCAATATAGAGTTAAATTCTTTGTTAATCATGGTATTTGCCCCCTTTGAGGTGATACCATGATTATACATTATGTAGTTACACCATATCAAGCCCTAATGGTGTAAAATTATATATAGTTGCCTTTCATTAATAAATAACTTTGTTATACTTAGTCTGATACAATCCCTCCACTGTTTTCCAGATGCTCTATACATAGCCGTCGCATTTATATACCCGTCTTTAACTTTCTGGTTTATAGTTTCACTATCTGCTGTATGATCAATATATCCAGTTGGCACCATCAGTTGACGATTATCCATGAACAAGCTTCTTATAGGTAGTGCGAGCGCACATATTAGATAGTAAGTGATTTATGAGACCTGCCACTGTAAATTCTCTGATGCTATATCTGAAAACAAACTCATCTACATAAATTTTGCAAGTGTTTTCTGGACACGAAATGATATATGTCAACTATACCACGTTTTAGCAAAGACCAGAAGCCCTCAATGGTATTTGTGTGTGCATTTCCGTTTACATATTCGCCTTTCCTATGATGGACAATAGAGTGGATATACAACTTGTCAATCCCATTATAACTAACCTATCCATCAGTGAATAGGCTTACTGAAAATTTAACGCTTTTTACAATCTCGTCTGATAGGGTCTTTTTCTTTACATCTCCAACTTTTTAGCATTTACTTTATCGCCATGTTCAGGCATTCCAACTACTGGCGTTTTATCCTTTGTATTTTTACCGTGTGAGTGTGGTGCTTTCTACATGACGGTTCTTATTCTTTCCACTAACATAGGTTTCGTCAACTTCAACACCATTATCTAGGTCGTTGTTGTTCTCAATACCAAAGCACATTCTAATTCTTTGCAACATGAACCATGACGTTTTTTTTGTTACGTTCAAATCCTTAACCAACTGCATAGAAGATATACCTTTCTTATGAGAGGTAACAAGCCAGATAGCCAAGAACCATTTTTGAAGTTAGATTTTAGTATTATCAAAAAATGTACCAGTGCGCACGTTAAAATACTTCTTCGTATTCTTTCACTTGAATTTATTACCTTTTATACTTATACCTCTTTGACATTAAGTCAAAGGGGCTAATAACAAAACCATTCCACTGCAATTCTTCGAGGTGCTCTACACATAACTACTTGTTTGGAAATGTTTGTAAAAATTATAAAATAGAGTTAAAATCCTTGTTAATCATAGTACCTGCCCCTCTCTTGCTGATACTATAATTATACACTATGTATTTACACTAAGTCGAAATATTTGGTGTAAAATTATATGTAGCATACCAATTATTTTCACGATAGCATACCAATTATTTTGTATAAGGATGAATTTGTATGTTGGTTGAAGAATTATGAACTTGCTAATTATATTATAAATTATGATAATATGTATCTTGTCGAAAAGATTGTTTGAGTTTTTCGAAGGGATATTTCGATAATCTGCTTGCTAATGTTGTTACATCTATGCCACATGGTTTTTGTCCTCAGTCGGAATAGAGTGGATTTATCTGCCCTCACATTAGGTTATTATCTAAGCATAAAAACATTGTAAATATAAAATACAAAAAAACCTCCGATTCTTCAGAGGTTTTTTGTGAAGCGCGAAACCAGATTCGAACTGGCGACCCTCGCCTTGGCAAGGCGATGCTCTACCACTGAGCCATTCGCGCATTTTCTAAGGATGAACTTTGTTAAGTTCACAGCGGGTAGAGGGAATCGAACCCTCGTATCTAGCTTGGAAGGCTAGTGTTCTACCATTGAACTACACCCGCATTTTACCCCTTAGCTACAACACCAAAGGATGCCCAGAGACGGAATCGAACCGCCGACACGAGGATTTTCAGTCCTCTGCTCTACCATCTGAGCTATCTGGGCGAATAACATTGCAGGTGTCCCTCAAGGGCGAAAATTAGTATAAACTAGCTTTACCCTTTTGTCAAGGCTTTTTTAATGGTTCAATAAAAAATTTAGTCTAAGTCGTCAAAGTCTTCATCTTTAGATGCACTGCCCTTGTGCTTTAATGCCATAATGCCCTTGATGGAGTGTAGTAAAAAATCTAACTCATGTTCATCAAAGCGCGTGATAAGACTGGCGATTTTTTGTTGTAGAGGCACAAGTATATTTTCACTGTCATAACCATCTTCACGCAACGCAAGGGATGCTGAATCAGGCTCTAAGAAGAAGTTATCAATGGGTATATCAAAAGTACGTCCTAGTTTTTCTAGGGTTACGGCTGTTGCGCCTCGTTCGCCCCGTTCGATTAGACCCATGTGTGAAACTGTAAGGTCCATTATTTCAGAGAGTTCTTCACGGGACATTTTTCTCATTTCACGTTCGCTACGGATATTTTGACCAATTACACTGTCAATTCTTACTTTGTTTTGCCTACGAAAATCTCTTGTCATCATCATAATTCTCCTTTATTCGCCAATTTGCGTTTTTGAAATTTTATATGTGTCTCGCTGTATCTGGAAGTCACAGGGAGCGCATTTTTTATAGTGCATTCAGTCCGTGGAGGTGAAAGTTTGTCATCAAAGTCATTTGATGCTATAATTTTCTTGTTCAAAGAAAATGTCCAATAGGTGAAATCCATGTCAAGAAGAGTCTCCACTAAATCTCCGTCAAGAACGCCTCGTAAACGTGCCGCTACGCCTCCAGAACCTCCTAAGTCAACCTCTTTACATAGAGAGGTTAAGTTGCTTACCATGGCAGCAGGTGGCATTCTTTTACTTGTTGCGGTTTTTATTCCTTCGGCGGCTGGGGTGGTTGGACACTTTGTACGTGATTTGCTTGTAGGGCTGCTTGGACTGGGTGCTTTTTTGCTACCAATCGCATTGATTGGGTCGGCTGTTGTGGGCATGATTTCACGTGAACTTAAAATGCCTGTAATTCAAATGATTTTTGTCTTATGGTTTATTCTTGCCCTTCTACATATTTTTAATCCCCTTAGTGTTGCAGAATTAACTGCTTTTGAGTATCTTAGGGCAGTTTTTCAAAATGTTGAGGGGCGTATTGTCTTTGGCGGGTTGTTTGGAGCCATTTTAGGGGATGTACTTTCTGCTGCCATAGGCAATATTGGTGCAATCATTGTGCTTAGTGCGGCTACCATTATTTTGCTGGTGCTTGTGACAGGACGCTCTTTTGTAAAATTTGTTAGAAGTGGTGTAGCATCTGCAAAAGATTATTATGATGAAAGAGCATCACGGGAAATTGAGTATGACGAAGATGATTTTGAAGACCCTCAATTATTTGAAGTTCCTGTGTCACGCCACGGAAAAAAGCTTAAAAGGCATGAAAAAAAAGCCCATTATGCAAACAATAACAATGAAATTCTTGAAATAAGTGATACAGCGGGGCATGAGTCACCGCATATTCTTTTACTGCATGAGCAGGCGGCGGAAAGGGACGCTGAATGGGAGAGAAAAAAAGCCGCTGTCAATCCCTTATTTGCAAAACGTGAAAAAAAGGCTAAAAAATCAAATATCCATACAGAAGTTTTAAATTTTCCTGAGAAAATTACAGCAGATGGTGAGTACTGGGAAAGTCCTACTCACACGGAACATGCCACAACGCCTGTGTATGATGATTATGAAGACAGTGACTACGAAACAGATTATGATGAAATTCCCATTGCTCCAAAAGGCGTACCAGAAGCGCAAATATTACCGTTTAAGCCAAATGTCGAGCATGAAATGCTTTCAGAACCAGATATTCCAGATGATAATTTTGACGAAGTTGCAAAGCCTTTGGATTCATTTGGTGAGGGCTTAGTGGTAAGAGGGCTAGTTGATGATACTGCTTCGGTAAGTACGCAAAGAGCCATTGAACCCCTTGAGCCAATGTTTGCGGATGATGAAATAGACGAACTTTTAGCACTTGATGAATATGCACATGTCAATGGGCGGACAGCAGATACAGGTATCCCTAGCGAATCGGAAGATTCTGGCGCGGCACTGCTTCCAACTTATGAAAATTATGAGCTTCCATCTTTTGAATTGCTTGCACGAAATGAACGCGCAGGCATTAGTTCCGAATCTCGCGCCCAAGTTTTGGAAAACTCTCGCATTTTAGAGGAAACTTTAAGAAGCTTTCGCGTTGAGGCGAAAGTTGTTGAAGTCAGTGTTGGTCCAACGGTTACGCGCTATGACCTTGCGCCTGCACCGGGGGTTAAAGTTGCGTCAATTGCCAATCTTTCTAATGACTTGGCTTTAAGTCTTGCGGCGCAGGGCATTAGAATCGAAGCCCCTATTCCGGGAAAATCTGCGGTGGGTATTGAAATTCCCAATAAAGACCCCCAAGGTGTTTTCCTTCGCGACATTTTAGAAAGTGAAAAGTTTGAAAGCTTTTCTTCTAAATTGGCCTTTGCTGTGGGTAAGGATATTGCAGGGGACCCTGTTGTGACAGATATTGCGCGTATGCCTCATTTGCTCATTGCGGGGGCAACGGGCAGTGGAAAATCTGTATGTATCAATACATTGATTGCAAGCCTTTTGTATAAAGCGCGCCCTGACGAGGTTAAACTTTTAATGATAGACCCTAAGGTTGTGGAACTTAGTGTTTACAACGGAATCCCTCATTTGTTAATCCCTGTAGTGACTGACCCTAAAAAAGCATCGGGTGCATTAAGCTGGGCCGTTGCCGAAATGGAACAGCGATATAATACATTTGCTGAAACAGGGTGCAGAGAATTGCATGGATATAATCGCTTTGCAATAGAAAATGACCGTCAGGAACTTCCGCAAATCGTGATTATTATTGATGAACTGGCAGACCTTATGATGACTTGTAAAGGTGAGGTTGAAGATTCTATTTGTCGCTTGGCACAAAAAGCACGGGCGGCGGGCATTCATTTGATTGTTGCAACCCAGCGGCCTTCTGTTGATGTTATTACAGGGCTAATCAAAGCAAATATTCCTTCAAGGCTGGCATTTGCAGTGTCTTCCGGCACAGATAGCCGAACGGTTTTAGATATGTATGGTGCGGAAAAATTACTGGGTAAAGGTGATATGCTATTTCTTCCCATGGGGCAAAATAAGCCTATACGTGTACAAGGTGGGTTTATTTCTGATAAAGAGGTTGAAAGTCTTGTGAAATTTTTGAAAACCCAAGCCCCCACAGAACATACGACAGAGATGATACAAAAGGTGACAATGCCTGGAAAACCCCTTGTTGATGGGGAAGTAGACGAATTTTTCCGTGATGCAGTTGAATTTTTACTGGTGAAGGGAAAGGCATCAACAAGTATGCTGCAACGTCAGTTTAGAATTGGCTATAACCGCGCATCACGGCTTATGGAAGACCTTGAAGTTCGTGGCATTGTTGGGCCAGAGGATGGGGTAAAACCCCGTAAAGTTACCATCACGCGAGAGGAATTTAGAGAACTATATGGACAAGGCTAAAATATATTTGGTTTCCCTAGGCTGTGACAAGAATCGTGTAGATGGGGAAATTATGATTGGAACACTTAGGGGTGCAAAATATGAAGTATCAAATGACCCCGCCCAAGCCGATGCAATCATCATCAATACATGCGGTTTTATTCGTGATGCTGTGCAAGAGAGTATCGACATGGTGTTGGAACTTGCCGCATACAAAAGCGAAGGCAACTGCCGTGCTTTAATTGTTGTAGGTTGTATGGCAGAAAGGTATCGGAAGGAAATTGAAGAGACAATTCCTGAAGCGGATGCCATTGTTGGTGTTGGGGAATATGAGAAAATTGCAGGTGTGATTGCAAAGCTATTAGACATCACTGAAGGTGCGAGTCAAAGCATTCCAAGCGACCCGTACTTAGCGCGCCTTGCCGCACGAAGTGATGATGCAATTCCTCATGTGGCATATGTAAAGATTGCAGAGGGTTGTGATAATCATTGTACCTATTGCACAATTCCCTCCATTCGCGGAGCATATCGCAGCCGCACGATGGAATCCATTGTAGAAGAATGTAAACAACTTGTTTCCGCAGGTGCAAAGGAAATTGTGCTTGTTGCCCAAGATAGTTCGCTTTATGGCACAGATATTTATGGCGGTGAAAAAAAATTAGCCCCATTGATACGAGAAATAGCGGCTAAAACTGATGTAAAATGGATTCGTTTGATGTATGTTTATCCTGAACACATCACAGATGAACTGATTAAAACTATGGCAGAGCTGACTCAAGTTTGCAAATATATAGACATGCCAATTCAGCATAGCGAAGGCAATATTTTAGCACAAATGGGACGCAAGGGAAGCCGTGAAGCATTATTATCACTCATAAACAAAATGCGCAAAGAAATTCAAGGGGTTGCCATTCGTACGACACTTATGGTGGGCTTTCCTGGTGAAACATCAGAAGATTTTAAAAACTTGCGTGCATTTGTAGAGACGGTGAAATTTGACAGAATGGGCGTGTTTCCGTATTCCCAAGAAGAAGGAACCCCTGCCTCAACGATGCAAGACCAAGTGGATGATAGCATAAAACAAACCCGAATGCATAATTTAATGGAACTTCAACAGGATATTCATTTTGAAAAACAACGGGAATATATCGGGCAGGTTTTAGATGTCATTGTAGATGAAGCCATTGAAGGTGAATATATTGGGCGCACCCAATATGACGCTTATGAAGTGGATGCTGTAGTTCATTTTATACCTTTGGATAAAAAGCTTTCCCTTGGAGAAATTGTGCAAGTGCGTATTATTGAAACAGAAGGATATGATTTAAGAGGTGCTTTGGCATGACCATTCAATATGACGTGAAAGGAAGTTTTTAATATGAATCTTCCGAATAAAATTACAGTTTTGCGTGTCTGCTTAATCCCGATTTTTCTTGTCGTGTTTTTGATAGAGCCTTTTGGTGTAATGGTTAGCGCATGGGTGGCAGTGCTTGTTTTCTCTATTGCGGCAATTACAGATGCGATTGACGGACATCTTGCACGCAAATATAAACTTATAACCAATTTCGGAAAATTGATGGACCCTTTGGCTGACAAACTACTGGTTTGCTCGGCCTTTGTTGCGTTTGCCGCCACAGGGTTACTGCCTGCTTGGGCAGTGATTTTGCTTATTAGCCGTGAATTTTATATTTCTGGATTGCGTCAACTGGCACTTGAACAGCGCATTGTTGTTGCCGCCAGTAATTTGGGTAAATTTAAAACGATTACACAAATTGTATTGACGATATATGTGCTTCTACCGCCGCCATTGACTTTTTTTGTGTTCGACATTGTAATATTTGTACTGGTAATCATTACAGTCATATTTAGTATCGTTTCTGCGGTAGACTATACTATTAAAAATAAACAGCTTTTCACAGCCAAAGAGTTTTAAAATGATAGATTAACAAAATAGCAAAGGGGTATTATGAAAAATGACAGTTGAAATTTTGTCAGTAGGAACAGAGCTTTTGCTTGGTAATATTGTAAACACAAATGCCGCTTTTATCGCCGAAGCCTTGGCAAAGCTTGGCATAACCACATATCATCAATCCACTGTAGGTGATAATCACGAGCGGTTAGTTGCCGCCATTGCCCATGCTTTTGAAACTGCTGACATGATTATCGCTATCGGTGGTTTAGGGCCCACACTTGATGATATTACAAAAGCCGCCACCGCAGAATATTTTGGCGTAGGGTTGACTACTCACGAAGAAACTTTACGCTTAATCGAGGCACGTTCTGCCGGACGTTTTTCTGAAAATATAGAACGGAATGCAATCGTTCCCGAAGGTTGCAGTATTTTGCCAAACGACCATGGACAAGCTCCAGGTGTTATCATGGAGAAAAATGGAAAAATCGCTATGCTGCTTCCTGGCCCGCCACACGAGCTAGAACCGATGTTTACACATTATGCAGTCCCCTTTTTACGCGAAAAAACTTCCAGTGTTTTTTATTCCCGCACATTAAAAATTATGGGCATTGGTGAAGCTAAAGTAGAAGTAATGTTACAAGACCTTATTGAAGCACAAACAAATCCAACGATAGCCCCATATGCAAAAGTGGGTGAAGTGCATATTCGTTTAACGGCTTCTGCTGAAAGCGAAGGGGTTGCACAAAATCTCATTGAGCCGATTGCTAAGGAAATTTATCATCGTTTATCTCCTAACATTTATGGTGAAGATGAAAAGTCTTTGGCTGAAACTGTGCTAGACTTATTAAAAGCTAACAACCATACGATTGCCATTGCCGAATCCTGCACAGGTGGGCTAATTGTGTCGGACTTAATTGCCGTCTCAGGCTGTTCAGAAGTTCTGCGTGAGGGGCTTATTGCCTATTCTAATGAAGCCAAAACAGCCCGTTTAAAAGTTCCTGAATTGATAATAAAGACCTATGGCGCAGTAAGCCCGCAAACTGCTATTGCAATGGCAGAGGGCGCAGCAAGAACCAGTAATGCAAGTGTTGCCATTTCTACCACAGGCATCGCCGGCCCTGATGGCGGTACATCAGAAAAGCCTGTTGGATTAGTATATATTGGCTTATATATTGAAGGACGCGAAACCCAAGTACTCACATACAACTTTGCAAGTAGCCGCAATATCATAAGAACCCGCGCTGCTAAATTTGCCATGGATGGATTGAGGCGGGCATTGCAAGAAAAAAATATAAGTATTAAAATATAAGAAAATGTCGAAGGAGAATTGAGTATGCCTAAAAAAGCAAAAGATTCCAAAAGGTCAAAAGATGTAGAAGTTTTCGATACACAGGCGGCGAAAGAGGAGGCATTACATAATGCCTTAGCCAATATCGAAAAACAGTTTGGCAAAGGCGCAGTCATGAAAATGGGTGAGAAACTTGGTAATGTAGATGTACCTGTTGTAACAACAGGTATATTAAGTATAGATGTTGCACTGGGCGTTGGAGGCGTGCCTAAAGGCAGGATTGTAGAGGTTTATGGCCCAGAATCATCGGGAAAAACCACCCTTGCCCTTCACATTGTTTCAGAATGTCAAAAGCTTGGTGGCATTGCAGGGTATGTAGATGCAGAACATGCAATGGACCCTGTATATGCCCGTAAACTTGGTGTAAATACAGATGAGCTTTATATTTCTCAACCAGACGATGGGGAACAGGCACTAGAAATTGCAGAAGCCATGGTACGCTCGGCGGCAATTGACATTGTGGTTGTTGACTCAGTGGCAGCACTTGTTCCCCGTAGTGAAATTGAGGGAGACATGGGGCAAAGCTCTGTTGGTGTACAAGCAAGGCTAATGTCTCAAGCACTGCGTAAACTGACAGGAATCACAAATAAGACAAACTGTATTGTTATTTTCATTAACCAATTGCGTGATAAAATTGGTGTAACCTATGGCAGTCCTGAAACAACAACAGGCGGACGGGCATTGAAATTTTACGCATCTGTAAGGGTAGATATTCGTGGGGCAGAAGCCATTAAAGTTTCAGATACAATTGTTGGCAAGCGCACGAAGATAAAAATTGCAAAAAATAAAGTTGCACCCCCATTCCGCACATGCGAAGTAGATATGATGTTTGGCGAAGGTATATCCAAGACAGGTGATTTGCTTGACCTTGGCTCACAGCTTGATATCGTTAATAAAAGCGGCTCGTGGTTTTCATATGGGGAAACCCGTCTGGGGCAAGGACGCGAAAATGCAAAGCAGTACCTCAAAGACAACCCTGAATTATGTCACGAAATTGAGAATGCTGTTCGCACCCATTTTGGTATGAAAACCCTAGATGCGTTAACTGCACCAGACAATTTTATAAGTGTTGACCCCGCAGAACTTGCAAAAGAGATAGAAGATGGAGACGACACCCTAGAAATTGAAATCATGGATATGGAGGATTAACCGTGAAAATCCAGCAATTTGGTGACATCAAAATTTTTGCAGCCAGTGCTAACCAGCAGCTTGCAACAGCAGTGGTGAACCATCTCGGTATGGAACTTGGAGATTCAGAAGCAGGTCGTTTTTCTGATGGCGAAATTAGTATGCGTGTGAACACGACTGTGCGTGGGGCAGATGTTTTTATCATTCAATCAACAGGCCCCCCAGTGAATGACCATTTGATGGAATTGCTTATTATGATTGACGCAATGCGGCGTTCATCTGCTGGGCGAATTACTGCGGTTATCCCTTATTATGGATATGCAAGGCAAGACCGACGCGCCCGTTCTCACGACCCAATTAGTGCAAGATTGGTTGCGGATATGATAACCACCGCAGGTGCTGATAGAATTGTGTCAATGGATTTACACTGTCCTCAAATTCAAGGTTTTTTCAATATTCCTATGGACCATTTACGTGGGTTATATAACTTTGCAAAATATTTCAAGCAAAATTTTAATGACCTTTCTGACATGGTTGTTGTTTCTCCTGACCTTGGCAGTGTGAGCCGTTGTAATGCTTTTGCTGAAATGCTGGATTTACCCTTGGCTATCGTGGATAAACGCCGCCAAAGTGACACCCATACAGAAATTGCAAACTTTATTGGTGATGTAAAAGGTAAGCGTGCAATTTTGGTTGATGATGTATTGGCGACAGGCGGTTCATTATGCAATGCGGCTGCCACGGTTATGGAACATGGGGCGAAGGCTGTTTATGCTTGTGTCACCCATCCTGTACTTTCAGGCAATGCCGTTGAAACCATTGCTAAATCCCCTCTTACACAACTGGTGGTACTTGATACACTTGAAATTGCACCAGAAAAAATGCATCCTAAAATTAAAGTCTTATCCATTGCAAAATTCCTTGGGAACGCAATTGTTTGTGTCCATGAGAATCGCTCAATCGGCAAACTTTTTAGAGATTTTGTCGCGTCAAAAGAAGAGAGTTAGTTCTTTGTATATGTTGGGACATTTAATGGCAAAGGGGCGGACGTTTATTATTCGTCAGCCCCTTTCTGTTCGCTATGGTATTGATGGGATTCTTGTGACAGGCGGGTTAAGTTTAGCCGCAAACAATAATAATTTATTTGCGCAACGCCTTGGGGCAGGGGATTTTCACCTTGCTATGCTGCAATTCTTGCCCCAAATCATTATGCTGTTTTTATTGATTCCTTCTGGGATTTTGGCTGATAGCTTAAAAAACAAACGTGTTATGGTCGTTATTGCGTTGGTTTGTTCAGGGATTTTCTTTGCATTGGCAGGGGGCGCGGCGTTTATTCCTTTACATACTATTTATTTCTTTTTAGTATTTTTGGCAATCGCAAACATTTCCAATGGAATGTACAATCTATCATGGCAGGGTTATTTCCCAGAGGTTGTCAGTGCGAATCCTGAAGCTCATGAAAACCGCAACAATGTTTTAACCTTTCGTGCAAGAATGGTTATGATTGTTAACTTTAGTGTGCCGTTGGTTGTTGGTGTGATTTTAACGGCTATCACAAGCCATGAAGGCAAAGTTGCTGCCCATCAAGCTTTCTATGGATTGGCGGCAGTGATGTATTTTTCAAATGCCTTTCATTTTCGTAAAATAAAAGCGACACAATCAGCCATACCCAAGGGAATTTCCCGTACAGAAATGAAAGAAGCCGTCCGCAGAATGGTTAAGAACAAGCCATTTATGCTTTTTACGTTGTTAATTTTGTTTTTTCATATGATGTGGCAAGCGGACTGGACGCTGTATTTTATTGGTCAAGCAAATTATTTGTATATGAATGAGCTAATGTTATCAATGGGGCCTGTGACGGCCACTGCGGCACAGCTGATTACATTAAAATTTTGGAGCAAAAACAATGTCCGTCAAGGTGTAGACAAGCCTCTTGCTTATGGAATGTTTAGCCTTGCCCTTTGCCCGTTGGCTATCATTATTGGTGTAAGTTTACCTTTAAGTGTTGGACCTTGGGTGTTTTTAGTGATTCATTTTATTGGACACTTGGGCTTTGCTAATATCGCACTAAATTTATTTCAATCTTTACTAAAAGTGGTTGACGAGGAGTATCGCAGTTTTTTTATTTCCGTGTATACATGTGTGATTACCCTCTCAAATGCACTCATGCCTGTTGCAGGTGTGGCAGTGTATCGCGCATTTGGAGGCAACAGGCAAGGGCTTATTTATACTTTTTTCATCATGTTTATACTGCGCATTTTAGTGGGGATATTGTGGCTTATACGTTGCAAGTACGCTAACAAACCTTCTACCGCCTTACCATCTGAGGCATAGGCTGACTTTCTTGTGCAGGTGCCCGACGGTTTTGCCACCATTCCACCACACGAAAACGCACGGCTATTCCTGTAGATTCGCTTTCTTGATAAGTCAATAAACGAAATCCCTCTTGAGACAGTGTATCTTCCATTTGCTGCCGTCCACTGTCTGTGGCTGTCATGTCCATGTAGCAAAGGGGAGGAAACATCAAGCACCACCAGTTACTTCCTGCGCCATTACCTATGATAATTTGCACCGCTTCATACTCTCCCGGTGGGAAAGCCATGCCGCCATAATGCCGTGTTGGAAAAAACACTTGTGCAATATTCGCACTGACAGGATGGTCAAATCCTTCACGCCGAACAGATTTTTCTGCATATGCCTGAATTGAGGGAAGATACTCTGTTAGGATGTTGCGTGTCTCTTCAATAGACCTATTGTCTGCAAGCACACCAGAAAATTCTGAAAGCACATCTAATCTAACCCGTTCTTTTAATGCTTGGTCAATATCGTCATCACTATGAGCCATAACATGAAAGCGAATAACATTGTCTGCAATATCTCGCTGAACCGTTTGTGAGTATACGTAAGAATACCCTGCAACCCCAATGGCAAATAGTAACCCTACACATAGTGATACACCTAAAATTTTACATTCTTGCTTCAACTTATTTAGCATAAAAATCCTCCCTTAATGATGTTCTTCTGTTTATATAGGGATGATTGCCATGTTTTGTGTAGTCTAAACATTTTTAAGGAGGAAACTCGTGACCAATCCTTTAAGCGATATTCGTCACTATAGCCCTACAATGACAATATCTCAAGTGATGAAATTTTGCGAAAAAAAATCATTACACATTACGCGTGCAATGATTCAAAACTATATTCGTGATGGATTACTTCCACCGCCTGTAAATAAGCGATTTTACACCCATAATCATCTTGCGGCATTGGTCATGATTGACCGATTAAAAACAGTTTTTGATATTCCCACAATTCAAAAGGTTTTAGTGCCGCAAATGGATGATGAAGGACTACCCATGAACAGTTATTCAATGCTCATTCAAAAAACGGACAAGCTTATTCAAAAATGGGCTGAGGTTTCGGCAGAAATATTAAATGAAGAAGATGATGATGGTGCGTTGCTTACGATGAGTACGGCGGCAATGCTTAAATCTATGATTTTGTAAAGGAGACGAAGACGCGATGAAAACAAATTGGATTATTATAGCTGTATCCATTACAATTGTAGCCATATTAGTTACAGGTGGGGTTTTTCTTTTTCATGGAACATCTCAAGGCGTGGATGATGTATTGGCAATGGTGGCACAAGCTCCAGAAGCCACACCAACCCCAATGCCTAACCCTACACCAGAACCAACCCTTATACCAGAGCCAGAGCCTAGCCCAACGCCAGAACCTACAGTATATCGTGCGCGTTTGGCATTTGTTGGTGATGTCATGTGTCATCAAGAACAACTGGATGCCGCACGAGTATCTGCTGGGGTATATGACTTCAATTACAAATTTCGTTACATTGCACCATATATACAAAGGGCGGATTTTGCAATTGCCAATTTAGAAACCACTTTAACCCACGGCAGATATGCTGGCTGGCCCTTATTTCGTTCGCCCCGTGCGCTGGCAGAAGCTTTGTTAAACGCGGGCTTTGATTATGTAACCACAGGCAACAATCACAGTTTTGACGCTTTTGTGCCAGGTGTTCAGTCTACAATTGAAATTTTAAATGATGTAGGCTTGGGTTTTACAGGTACATTTCTTACACCCGAAGACCGATATGAGGTCACTCTGGTAGAAGTTAACGGATTTACTTTCGCGCTGATAAATATGACAATGCACACCAATGGAATTGACCTTGGAGACTACAACTTTATGGTGAAAATTGTCTACCACGACCTTGTAGCCCAGTCACGAATTGACTATGAAGTGATTGAACAAAGTATAGCCCGTGCCCGCGCATTAAATCCTGATTTTATCGTCATGTTGCCCCATATTGGCATAGAATATTATGGCACAATGAACCGTGCAGGCGGAGGGCATCAGTGGGATACCTTTGACCAAACCGACACGCGTTGGGTAAATTGGATGCGCACTTTTCACTTCATGTTAGAGTCTGGTGCAGATATCGTTATGAACCACCACCCACACACGCTACTTCCCGCAGAGTTTGTATATGTCACAAACCCAGACGGTACAGTGCGCCGTGCATTTATTGCCCACTCTATGGCAAACTTTGTATCAGCCCAACGCACTCAACCTCGTGAAACCAGTGCAGTTTTCTACCTAGATTTTGAACGGGTTGGAGATGGACAAGCAGAAATTGTAGGTGCATCCTATGTTCCTATTTGGGTAAGAATGATTGACCCCACGCGAAATGGGCGTGATTTTACAGTCATGCCAGTCACCCAAACTTTGCGTCGTGTAGAAGCAGGTGACTATGCAGACCTTCGCCCGCAAGATATAGACCGTTTGCACCAAGTCCAGCTAGATGTCACGCACATGCTGTCAGGCGCACCAATTCCCACAGAATATATGCAAGACGAATATGAAATTACCCGCAGCAGAACTATTGAAGAATTTCCAGGGCTTCCGCTGTGGGGAACACTGCCTTGGCGGTAATATTGAAAAAATATGTAATAAAAAAAGATGGAATCGGAAAACCGAAGCCATCTTTTTTTAGTTAAAGCTTGAGATAAATCTTAGCCAAGAACAACTGTACCATGGTCAAAGCTGATTGGTAGCAAGAATGCATTAGCTAGGAAGCGTAGTGGAACGAATGTGCGGTCAGCAGAAATGATGGTGCTGACTGAGTTCGCTGGGCCTGAGCCAGAGAAGCTTGCGATATCATGTGTCACACCGTTGATTGTTGCAGTGTTAGAACCAACTTGCAATACAACAGTAACAGGTGAACCATTTGAGTCTGGGCCAGAGAAGGTTACTGTTTGAGTTGCTTCTACCCATTCGATGTCTCCGCCAATGAAGTCAGCAAAGATACGAGGGTTAAGCATAGAAACAACGTTTCCGTCAGCTGGGTTAGACCACAACATGAGTGCATTTTCT
>WRAH01000046.1 GCA_009780315.1 Defluviitaleaceae bacterium | reverse complement strand
GTGACATACGCTTCGGCTACTGCCATTTTTGTTTCAAGACTGAATTTGAATTTGCTCACCGAAAAACTCCCCTCTCTGCTCCAGTGGTTTTTTTTCACTGTCTACTTTGAGGGGAGCTTATCATTTCTCATGAGCCGCTAAAAGATACATATTTAATTTTACTTATACTGCCTCTTGGTCTTCCGATGTTCCAGAAGTTATCGTACTGACTGTCCCAACAGCTAATTTAGCAGCTTTTTTCTTGGCTCTATTTTGCTTATCCCATTCTCGCCTATACTGCTTATGCTTTTCGCGACGTTCTTCACGCTTCACTTCAGCCTGTAACAGTAGCTCCTGTTTCTTAGCATCAATCTCTGCTTGAGTAATCTCCCCTGCGTCCAAAGACCGTTGCCATTCAGCCTCCTGCCTTTTTTTGTCATGGTAACGACGGCTGGCTTTACGTTGCTGTATTCTCTTTTTCCTCGCACGAGCCTGCTCTTCCAGTTCTTCTGTTGTTGGCACTTTTTGCTCTGTAGGTACAACGAAATTCCCAATAAAGTTGAGATAAACATCCACTTGCTGGGTTTTGTCACCATACTCATCTACTTCACGTTCGTGGATTACGATTTTATGAATGAACTCATTTATCATGGTATTTGTTAATGCCTCAAAATCAAAGTTGGCATATTTTCTTGCTAGGTCAATGAAACTATCAGCATTCATCGTATCCTGCTCGAAGGTTTCGATTTCCAACCGTAGGGTTTCATTTTGGACTTTCAACTCAAGTTGCTCACCCTCATAATCAGCAGACAACTGGCTAAAACGCTCATCTGTTAGCTTCTCATTAATATTATCTTCATAGGCACGGCGGAAAAATTTATCGAGTTCCATAACACGACGTTCATTTTTCGCGAGCAACTTTTTATGAGCTTTAGCTGTAGTAACTTGTTGAATAGCGGAAGCCTCATGAATCTTTTTTGCAAACTCTTCTTCATTTTCTATGGCATAGGTTGCTACACTTTTTATACTATCTAATATGATTGCGTGGACAGCCGCTGTGGTGATGAAATGTGAAGAACAAGATTCACCAAAGTTTGCATTTGCCAGTTTATAAGTGGAACATTCGTAGTCATTACGAGAGCCTCGTTTTCTAGGTTTTTGATCCCGATGACTATACTCCACAGACGCTCTAGAACGCTTGTAGTACAGCTTTCCATTGCAATCAGCACAAAATAATAGTCCCGTTAATGAATTTGCTTCGCCGATGGTATCATTACGGCGAACAGTTTTACGCAAGCGTTGTACCGTATCAAATATCTCCGCAGTAACGATTCGTTCGTGAGTATTCTCAAAAATCTGCCATTTGTCAGGGGCATTAATTTTTGACCGTCTATCCTTAAAATGCTCCTTGTTGGTCTTGAAATTAACGGTATGACCAATGTACTCCATACGACTAAGGATATGCACAACTGAAGCACTACGCCAACCATATGGATTTTCTATATCGTAGCTGTTACGTTTATTACCAAGACCACGCTGCCCAAGGTAATAAGATGGACGCTCAACTTTTTCATTACACAGGGTCTGAGCTATCATCCAAGGCCCCATGCCATCCATTGCCATTTGGAAGATGCGACGTACTACTGCCGCCGCCTCTTCATCAATAAGCCAATGGTACTTGTCGTTAGGGTCTTTGACGAACCCATATGGAGGGTTGTTGGTCAAAGGCTTGCCGTTGCGCCCCTTGGAGTTTAGTGAGGACTTGATTTTACGAGAGGTATCTCGTGCATACCATTCTGACATGATAGCGCGGAAGGGAGTGAAATCATCCTCACCAGTAGCAGTATCAATATTATCGTTGACGGTAATCATCCGCACGCCTTTTTCACTGTACTTGGTTGAGAATTGAGTTTGACGGCCCTTGAAGCTCGTCGTCTCGCGACAACCGCTCGTAAAGAGCGGTCAAGCGAGTTGAATTATTGGCAGTTTGCGGTAGTTGCATTGTAGCGTGCGTTGACACTGGGTTCAAGTCATTCTTTGCCAACCTCAAAACCTTATCGCTGTAGGTTTCTGTAGCTGATTTGTTGAAATGAACACCCACCTTGTAAGTGGTGGAGCCAATCCGCTTAATCAGAACAATTTGTCCCTGCTCGGCATCGACGTTTCCGCCTTGCGTCCTAGCTTCCATTTTATTGGACATTAGCACTTGATTGACCCCCTTTTAGAATAGTATAATTAGATTAGATGTGTTTCTGATTTGTGTAATCGGTGCTTTGCAAAAGCCCCTCTATATATAGGTCAAAATAATATAGCAAATCAGAACCACTATATTTATATTTTGAAATTATTTTTTTGAAAAGCACAAAAATCCCCTGAAACAGAGGATAAAATGGTGGTGAGGACATGGGCGAAAATTTTACAAAAGCAGATACATATGCAAAAACCAATGATGAGGATTGGGATATGCTCCATATGATTGTAAAGCATGAGTCCATTAAAGTTGCTCTCATACGCCAAGAAAATGCCGCCCGAACAGAAGAGGATTTTGAAAATCTAACTAATACTTGGGATAAGCTAGATAGCAATAGAGAGCGACGAGAGCGCAGACATGAAATTGGTCGCACGGAAGATATGTTAGAGTGGGAATGGTCAGGAGAAACAGTAATTCCTCCTCCCATAGAGCATATATGGTGGCGTGACTTGCTTAAAGGCAACCCTATAGATGTGATTCATGACTGCCCGCATCAAGTACAAGAGTTTACCTCAAGTAGAAATATCTATGAGTTGATAGATGCACTAAAAGAGAATCAAAAAGAAGTGCTATATTATCGGGCTATACGATACTGGTCATTCCAAAAAATAGCCGCACTACGAGGGCAGACAGATCGTAATATTCTGAAAACATACACACGACTTATTGAGAGCATACGGTATAATTTATACATGCGCCTGCTCCACAGATATCTTGAACAGCTACCTCTCACGCAAAGTCAAAGAACATTTATGGATGATAATTGGGATAAATATGGCTTGGGCAAGCCAACAAAGAAGGGAAAAGGGGGTAAAAAAGTATGACTAACTTATTTCAGAGGACAAGTTCGTTTTGGGCAAAGTACAGCGAATATGAGTACAGAGCAGGCAATGATGGGCATTTATACCTTACCCCTGCTTCTAACGCCAAACCCAGCGTATACGACCCCTTGAAAGACGGAGAAAGCCTCGTGATTGATGCTCTTAACGTGGGTATGCTTATTATGACTAAGGCAAGCGATATGAAGATGAAGCAAGCCATTTTGGAGTTTGTATCGAAATATGGGCTGTTGGGTTTTATGACTGCTCTGCCTACCACACCACAGTTTATGGATTATGAAGCGGTATACTTACCGAAGAACCATTTTATAAAAGAAGAAACCATGCTCACCCATGATTACTTGGATATATACTTTCCATTTAGTAGCCCCAACTTCTACAAAGATAAGCGTACAGCCCGTTGGAATACTGATGGTGGCAAGGAGATGAAAGCGTTAGCAATAACTTTTGCTGACCAATCAATGGCAATGAGCATGAGCCTACAGAGTGAATATGCCGAACGCTATGACTGGCTAGTAACACAGTTTAGAGATTGGGCATTTATATTTACCACAAGTTTTCTTTATTATCTGGATTATGATGGCTTAGATGACGTTCAACGAGAGTTATATCGGCAAGGCATGTCTGCATTTAACGGCATTGCTCCAACCTATCATATAGCCTTGTATGATAAACCTACCATAGTATGGGATTTTCATTCCCTGCTGTTGGGCATCCAAATGATGTTTAGCTTTATGCTTGTGAATGAAGTGAAACCTCTTAGGTGTTGCAAGCACTGCAAAAGAGCCTATGTTGCTACCCATCCAAACGTCGCGTTTTGCGACATTAGGTGTAAAAATCAACATAATGTAAACAAGTATCGTGGCAAAAAATGATTAAGGGGGTGGAAGTCCGTGGAAAAGAAAAGAGGCCGTGGGCGGCCTAAAATAACGGAAAGACTTGTAGGGGATAGCGCAGAGTTTTATGAAAAAATCATGATGGGTGGTAGAAAATTTCGCTCACGCCGCTCTGTAACGGACACAGTATATGCCATGAAAGCTGGCGAAATATTATTGGAAGCCGCTTCCGATATTAACGACCTCAATCAAATTTTTATACCAGATGAATATATGTGCAGGAGCATTCTAAGCCAGTTAGGGCGTATGTATTTGGTTGAAAACTTTGATACCAAAAGTGTTGTAACAGTTGCAAGGCTCGCTATAGACAAAAAGATGAACGGCTGTAGCGTGAAAGATATTGAAAAGTACATTAGAAACGGTCGGCAGACAGATGAATGGTAGTGCAAAAACCGTCATGCCAAGAACATGACGGTCAATAATCGCATTTTGCGATGTTTGATTTGCTATCGACGTTTTCCGATTAAATCGAAGAATCCCAGTACGCCAAGACAATCCTTTATGCCCTGTAGGTAAGACTCGTCTAACTCGAAGCAAGATTTATGAACCTCGTCTTCATAATAGCGAGTAACAGATAGACGGTCTTCTTTCTCTAGCTTGAAGAGAATAGCTTTGATGGACTCCCATTTTTCCTCTTGGGATTTATGGACTTCATTATATCGAGGGTTGCTATCCCTTAAATTTAGTATAGCAAACTCAGTACGTGAGCCGATGATTTCTTTCATAAGCCTGTATTCACTTTCTGACACTTTAAGGCACATCCTTTCAATTTTATTACCATCACAGTAGTAAGACACAGGCAACAGCAATGACCCGTGTTAAACGAGCCATTTGCTGTTTTGATGTAAAAGCCTGTGTTTGTAGGTGATGGCTGCATCCCAAGTGCATGTTAACTTGGCTCGAAAGGTGTTAGCAAGTCATTTTGAATGGTTTGATAATGTTTGTTGGGTTTGGGTAGTATGTAAGGGTTTTACGGGATTTGTTCTGTTGGATTTGATGACCCTGCCATCCGTGGGCGGTGGGGGGGTAAGGGGTGTAAAGGGATGCAATAAAGGTCATTTGCCTATTAAGGGAAGCCGCTTCCCTTAATAGTAATTCGGACTTATTTTCGCTCTAAGACAATTTAAGAATATCATTGTCAATAGCCCTATTCGTTTGATGAAGTTGTGATATAATGGCTATGCTTAGGTAAGACGATCAAGAAGGTCAGTAAAGTCGTATGACCATGTTGACCTCCTTGATCATCTTACGTGACCCCAAGTGATACTTTACTAATGCAATCCGCTGAATGTTCCGCAAACAGGCTGGTTTTGCGTATTGTAGTAGGCACATATCAGATGCACCCTTTACACAATAACACTGACTTTATAGACTTAACACCCGGAATGCAGATAAAAGTATAACCAGTTAACGCGTGGGCAATATCCCCTTTAAGCGCACCTTCAGTTATAAAAACCCGCTTTGCCGTAGGGTCGCCAATGAAGTGTATCGGAGAACCTGAACTATTACCTCCATTTTCACCGCTTGATGAAAACCATATATACTTCCTTTTATTTATTGGGTTGCTCAAACGAATCTGCATTCCAGCAATCTTCCCATCAATAGAACGAATAGGAATGAGAATGCCGAGAGCTTTCAACTTTACACACCACTTATCTTTTTCATTTTTATAGAACCCGGGCACGCCGTCTAGAATACATCCCGCGCTTAACAGTTTCTCACACAAGGCATCTTGCCCAAATGCTGGAACGCTTTTATATCCGAAACTTGCAATATCCTCATGTGTTAACCCTCTTTGAAGAAGATTGTCTAAATGAGGTTTTGCAAGGGTTAGACTACTAAGCAACATCAAATATGTTTGGTGTATCACCTCAGAGCTTGCTTTTGGTGGTTCAGCGATGATGTGACAATGGTTATTATCACTATGGGATGCCGACTCAGTGATTCTTTTCCTACTTTGACCATATTTATTATTGTTATCATTTAGACCAAGCAAATCAATTATTTCACGGTAAGCATCTTGATTTGTGACACCATGATATTCTGCATACAAAGCAATCATACCACCACTTTTACCACAGTAGTTACAACGAAAAGCATTTTTTATTAGGTGAATATTCAACTTACCTTTCTGTTTGCAGAATAGACAATCAGCATCTCTACTATTACCTCTGATTTCACTACGGAAGGTCAAGTCTAGCACTTTTGAACCTGTTACATCCGCTATTGAGAACGGAATTTTTCCTTTTGGCATCATCTCACCTTTTCTATGTCTTAATCATACAAAGAAATGCAGGATTTATGTCCTGCACTTCTTAGAATTTTATTTATATACCATTTTCGTAAATATAGCTTCGGCTATAGCACCCAAGCTATTACCTGTGATATTTATTTCGTAAGTTGATGCATTTTCACACGTTACTACAACATACTCATCATCAGGTGCGAATCCCGTATGATGGTTCTTTCTTGCAATATGCTTGCCTAACACAAACTCGCATTTAAGCAAGTGTGGTTTTGCGATATTTAAAAGTTCTCCACATTTTTGCACAAAATCAGTGCGTTGCTTAGTTTTATCCACAATAACATCATCCCTTCCTTGTGTCATATGTGTTACAAGCTGTCTAAAAATATCAGGAATACATTTAACATTGTAGTGGTCTTGATAATCTTGGACATCCATTAGACTCCACATTTCATTCCTAATATCCTCAACAAGCTTTCTACGATTACGCTCATGAGAGCTGTATTCTATGGAATCAAGATACTTTTCTATATCCGTCTCCAATTCTCTCAGTAATTCATTTGACAAAATTTTAATGCAATGGGGACACATGCGGCTATCTTCGTCACTCCATCGAAGTAATGCTTCAGAAATTTCAGCACCAAAGCAGCGGCAACAAATACCATACGCTTCATCACAACTTACACAGACATGAATGGTTTTCTTGGGTTTGTTCCCACTTGGGTCACCATTTGCCCATTCAAGCACATAAGATGCCATATTCTCACATGAATCATATTCATCCTTTGAGTGGTGGCATTTGTGAATGATATTATTGCAATAGTTCGACATAAAATTTCTCCTTCTCATTTTTATTTTTGGGTTATTTACCTTTTCAGATGGTACAAAAAAGTGCAGAGTATATTCCCTGCACTTTAAGTCTATATGCATTTTGTTAATGCTGGTCTTCAGCATCATCCTTTGCAGTAAGGAAGTAAACTATCCCTGAATCAATATACATCCAGCAGGCATCTATTCTAACACCTAGCCAGTCACTGATTTTTTCCACAACCTCGAACTCATCACAGGCATAGTTATATTGCCGGCTAACAACAGCAACACAGGAATGAGTGTTGTCAATTTCTAAGGTATTGTCATCTAATAACTCCTGCATCACTTTAATAAAGTTATTAAGACTAATTTCAAAGCCCTTTCGCACATGAAATCGACTATCCATATTTTTTCCCCTCCATATGCAAGATTAACCAGCCATCTTCTGTCCTGCTTTCAATAATAGCATTGCACCTGCTTTTAAAGATAAATCTTTGCCGCTGTATTCATTGGCTATCCACTCTATATTTGAAGCATTTTCCATTGCTACTTGCCCCAATGTTTTTCCTTTTTGTTTTCCAAAGCTTATTTTGCAAGCTTTAGCGGATTCTAATGTCATGGTTGCCAGAATCTCTTCTACTGTTCTTGTATCAGAGGTTTGAGATTGTGGCGAGGTCATTTGTTGTTGCTCTGGGGGGTTCGACGGCGAATCTGTTGCAGATACTTCTGCTGATTGCTCAGTCGTTGACTGCACTTGATTTGATTGTGATATAGGTGCATCTACAGGAGTCTCTTCAGAGCTGTTAGTATCAGTTTCGCCCTGTATATTAAATCCTGCGGCGGCTAATGCACGTCCAATAGCTCCTGTTTCTGCGATTTCCAAAAATCTTGCATCGGCGGCATCATTTATATTATGAAACCTTTGCCCATGACCATTAGATAAATATTCATTGACAGCATCTTTTGCGTTTGAATACACACAAGCCTCTACCACCGCCATATGGTCTGTAATATTTATTATTTTGGTTGATATTCGCCCTTGAGGATAAACTAACCTAAACCAAGATATACGGTGTTTCACGTCAAGGTATAGGGATGGATTTCCATTCCAGTCAAGTGTTTCTCTAGCGTAGTCCATAGGATTAAATCCCTCCACTTGATTGATTGCATTAAATGCACATGTTTTTGTATTATTATCCATTGATAACACCATCCTTTTTTAAATAAGCGAGTGTCTCTTCCAAGCTTTCATTTGCTTCTGAACGCCACTCGTGGTTATAACTTGCTCCCATTTCTTATTCTCTTTTCAGAAAAAAATGGAATGTTGAGCCTTATTTAGACTCAACATTCCATTTTGTAATTACACATAATTTTATATGCGCTTATTTTTGTCCAAAACCCTGCGGCAAAGCTCATAACTTGATGCCTGCTGATTGTCACGTAACAACTTTTCAAATGCTTCCTTTTCGGAATCATTAAGCACATAGGTATAATGATTTTTAAAGGAATACGTAACACCCCAATTCTTGCCATCCTCTTTTCTCATTCGGATTTGGTCAAGGAGAAGAACAGGGTCATTTACACTTGGACCCATGGTTGATGTTACGTTCTCCACATCCATTCTTTCCATAAAGTTCTTTAGAAATTTATCTGTGGATTTCTTGGAAAGCGTTCTTCCATGTTCATCCATCATAAATAATAACATTGAATCCCTCCTAATTTTCATTTCTTATTTTCATGTTTGTTTCCCCTTTCTGGATTATAAGCATTTTAAGCTTCAGTGGCAACGAGATAAGCGTCCATTGCATCATTTATAATATTTAGTACATTTTCTTTGATGGTGTCTAAAACGACATACATATTAGATTTTGTAATACCAATGGCTGTTTCTACACCAATGACCAGTACTGGTGTTTTAAAATTGGCTTTTGCGTTTCCGAAACGCAAACCAAACTCCACTGTGACCCCGTCAAACACCATAGAACCAAGCTTTTTCATGCGATTCTTTTTAGAGAATGCTAAAGTGATGTCCATAGGAACACCAAGGACAAAAATGTCTGTGCCTTCAAATCGGTCTTGCTTGGTTGTAGAAAAGGTTATACTTTTTGCTCCCCATTCACGCTTTGACATTTTTGTTATAACATCCACCATAAGTGATTCAAATTCAAGTCCTGCTGACTCAAAAAAATAATGAGTACTCGTATACATTGTCATTCCTCCATGTTTTTATGTTTTTAAGAAAACAATTATGTTTTGAAACAAAAAAAGGCAGGAATGATTGAAACCTCTACTGGTTTCATAATTCATTCCCGCCTTCATAGCGTTTTACATATTTCTATGCGATGTCTAATCAATGCTTCTTAGTGTCTAATCCTTTCTCTCAATCTCAAAAAGATGTGAAATATTTTGACATTTTCCCAAAGCATTCGTTAAAGTGCCTTTTTGTACGCTCATTTAATTTCTCCTTCTAGCCTCTTTGGGCAATAAAAAAAGAGAATGGTTGCCTGCAAAGTAATTGTTTGCAAGGTCTAAGCCATTCTCTATATGTTTTGGGATTGAAAATAAAAAAATACCAGATAAAATGCCAAAGCCACTTTATGCCGAATTAGCACACGTGATTCCGCTGCGTTTTAATCTGATAAACTAATAATTCCGAAATAATATATTCAAATACTAGCATGAGGAGAGATATTGCGTCAAGCACAGATTTCACATGGATCTTAGCAACAAAAAAAGCGAGAAATCATATTCTCTCGCTTGAGTTCATTACTTTATTAGAATTTGCAGGCGTTTAGTTTACGTGTCACTTTTGTTTGACATGGTTTTGTTTTTTACATATAAATCTATAATATCTAATAAGAAATTTTTATCTTCCTCTAATAACGTAGAGATAAGTGGATTTACTTTAATTGTGTAAAGGTTTTGCATTTCTGTTTTTTCAATGTCTTCACCAATGAGATATCCAACTGTTACATGAAGAATATCTGCCAATATTCTTAACTCTATGAGGGTAGGAGCGTATTCACCACACTCTATAGATAACATGACTTTTTCATCTATATCTAATGCATGAGCTAATTCAAGCATTGAAATATTCGCAGCTAATCTAGCCTTTTTTATCTGATGTCCTACGAGTAAATAAGACAACGGTGTTTGCAAGATGTTACCTGTATAAGCTATACATTCTGCAATTTCGTTTCTTATATTTTTATACAATCTCTCTTCACCCGTTTTTAATAGTTCATCTAATCCTTCGCTAACCATATCATAATTGTCATCATAGACCCCGCGTCTGATTTTCAATACATATTGTAAAGGAGACTTGTTATTTTTGGCTCTTATATATACATAGTCATAGCATTCTATAAATGCGTTATCTAATTCTGATATATTGATATCAGAATCAATATATTTTGCTCTAAGCAACCTAAATGTCATATTTACTTTAATTGTAAAATTGATAACTTTCCATTCTACACTACTAGTATCTGAAGAAACCATGTGAGTCAATTCTTTGTATATTTTTAGAGTTTTCTTTACTGATGTATGATAACCAATAACAGAACTTATTGTTTGGATGTCAAGCTCTGTCCAAATCATATTATGTTCTAAGTAATGAAAAATCTGCGAAGCAATATTACAACATTCTGCAAAAGATTTACTACAGCTTTCTGCATCCCAAACATTTAGAACATGTAAAATCAATTCTAATTCAAGATCATCTATAGATGACAAATAGTTTTTATATTTTTCTATCAACATATTTAGTTCTTCATTTGAATCTTTTGCTATACTAAAATTTAGAAATAATTTAATCAAATTCTCTTTTGTATCTATGAACATACTAATATGCCCCCTAGCATTAGTAGAAACTCATAATGTTGATTTTAAGACTTCTAGAGATCCCAGCCTTTAAAGTCTCCCGGTGCATATCCTTGCCCAAAAGGCACGAAAGTGCTACACATTAATGAAAACAAGTTTAATAAATACATGGTTTTTCACATCCTTTCTAACCAAACAACCAAACTGTTATCTGGAATTTTGTCATATTGTATCACCTTACAAGTTACAAGTAAAGACTATTTTTTCAATTATAAGTGTTTTATTTGAATATTCATATTGTTAATTTGATTTCAAATTAACTGCTTTTAGTCCAATCGCGTTACTTTATCTTCAAGTAAAATTACAATAAAAAAGAACTATTGCTATGCAATAGTCCCTTTTTTCACTCTAGATAGCTGGACACAGTCCAATGCTAATACTCAATGCCCGGTCTATGTTTTCCATATCTTCTTTACACAACCGTCCAAGATGAGTAGATAGTCGAGTTTTATCAACAGTACGAATTTGCTCTAATAATACAACTGACGCGCCAGAGAAACCTCTATCCTCATCATTAAGCTTTACACATACATGCGTAGGAAGTTTGGCTTTTTTAAACTTACTTGTAAGCACTGCTACAACAGTTGTAGGACTAAAGCGATTTCCGGTATCATTTTGGATAACAATAACGGGTCTTTCCCCACCTTGCTCCGAACCTTTCACCGGAGATAAATCAGCATAGAAAATATCACCACGGCGTAAGTTTTTTGCTTTTTCTTTCATAGTCAAGCACCCTCACTATTTTCTAGAACTATCTTCAATCGTTTTTCATTTATTCGGTGACTTATCATGGCATTGGCTTGAGTTCGTAGGTGTTCATCTACGATATTATCAATCCATACATTGAATCTGTAGCACAAATATAGGATAAGTGTAAATATAGCTACCAGAATAATTTCTGTCAGCAATCCTATGTTTCCACGACCAATAACTCCATATACCACTAAGAGCAAAATAATGGAGATGGTAACTATTGCAACGGTTAACCGTTTGATGTTTTTTATGCGATTTTTTATTTGTTCAGACATAAATTCATTCCTTTTATAATCTATTTTTTTGTCTAGTTGGTTTTTATTTATCTAAATAGACACCTATAAAGCTACATTTTCGGTGTTTATTATGCCAGTCATGTTGCATTTTCCTATGAGTTTATTGATAAAGTACTGCTGACCGTTGCCAGTGACTCTTGAGGTAATGGCAATCGTTGTCTCTCCGCTGAGATGAAGTATTATAGCTTCGTTAATTTTAAACAATCCCAATTCCATAGACTTTTGGCTTGGGGTATTGTAGCTTGACCCTTTTCTGCTTACGAGATATCCATTATCTCTCAACCACTTAAATAAGCGGTTTTGACCAATTTTTATACCATTACTAAACAATATCTTAGCCAAATCCCTAATAAGGATATTATCTGAAGATGTTGTAATTGCGTCAGCTAAAGTGATTTTTGGCTGTGCAGCTTCTTTTTCTTGCAATAAAGTGGTATTTTCTTTGCTAAGAGTTTCATTTTTCTGTTGTTCTTTCTCCAACACCTCAAGCACTCCAATTAAAAAGCGTGGATTTTTCATAGCTTTTTCAAGTGTTGATGGAGTTAGGTAAGCTCCATGCTTGCGAATGGATTTTAATATTTTTTTAATTTCTTTTTTAAAAGTTTTGGCGATAGACTTACGTGATTGCATCAGTACTTCATAAAGTCCTTCTTCGGTAAGAAGCCACATTTCCTGGGATCCACCAAGGGTCGGAACCGATTTCCGAACCTTTTCATCTTCATCTACAGAATTTAGAAGCTTATTGATACTAGAAACGTCGTACTCAATCATCACCGCTACATCTTTTGCCAAAAACAAAGGATTTTCAAAGTCTCCATAAATCGAAAACTCTTTCCCCAGCACCTCACGTTGGTCAATAATTTCCATGTTATTGTTATACATAGTGATTCTCCATTCTAGTCCCTTTGGACAGTCATCAAAAACAACAAAAAAGCCAGTAGCGCAACGCTACCAGCCTCCTTCTCACATTTATGCAGACTACTATATAATGCCCTTTGCTAACTCTTCAGCAACAGTTTCCTTTACATGGGCAACAAACTGTTCACCGCTCCATTCTCCAGTCAGCCACGAACCAGCCCAGCAATAATGCCTGATATTATCATGGTGATCACTTATACATCCGCAATTATATTCATATTCTCTCTTTTGCCCTATTCCCACTTGAAACGGCAACACATATGGTTCACCAGTAGATTTAATTGACACAACATTAGAGACTTCGTGTCCATAAATATACTCAACAGCTCGCTCCAACTCTTCATTAGATAGTTGGGTAGCAAGGTATTCATAATCTGCATTGCTTTTGAACATTTGAATTTCCCATTTTTCTAACTCAAAAACATCGCCTAACAAAGACGAAAGATGAGCATGTGCATCTTCAACATCAGCAAACTCCTGTGTAACCACATAATCTAGGATGTTGCACACTAAACGCAATGCAGTACCATCAAGATTATAGTTATTCACAATATAGTTATAAAACTGTTTTGCATTCATTCTGATTCCCTCTTTCTTTATATTTTATAGTATTTCTCATATTGTTTATATTTGCTTCATGTTACTTATACTGTTGCCAGTAGTCCACAGATTTGTAGTAGTCACATTCTTCTTGCGTGAATCCACACTGCTCGGTCAAAATGTCCCATAGAGAACCCTTATTCCAAGGGTTGATAACATCTTTAAGATGCCGAATTGCATTGCATACAAGATAATCATTGGGAGTCACTAGCGGCACACCATAACTATCAATGATACTTAGACTATCATCTACAGACATTGTGCGTGGGGCTTCACAACTATCTTCTTCATCCACCCAATCAGAGCAGAAGTCAACAATACAGGCTATCAATTCGTAATATCGTAGATGCTGTCTGTTCAAGAAAGGTTTTTGCATTTTCCCATTTTCTTTTTGGATAGAATCGTGCATTCAAATCGCTCCTATCTCGTTATTTGATATCTTATAAAACAATAAGAAAGCTGACAGCATAACACCACCAGCCTTCCTAATAGTTTTTTGCAGGCTATTTTTTTGCCCACTTTTCAATGATGCTATTTCACAACTTTTTAGCCTAAAACGGCAAGTCGTCATCCTCGTCAATACTCTGGGCTATGGGTGTAAAATCAGCGTTTGATGCATCAAACCCATTACTTTCGCTTGTAGTCGCTGAATTATCATGACCACGAGATTCATAAGCCGCCTTTGATTCGGTGAAATTTATTTCATCTGCATTGACTTCAGTAATCCACCTACGCTGTCCACTATTGTCATCATAAAAACGAACTGAAATGCTGCCAGCAAGAGAAACTTGCATACCTTTTTTGATATACCGCTCAAGAAACTCTGCTGTACGCTTAAAGGCGACACAACTGATGAAGTCAGCATCTGGTTCTCCTTCTTTTTTAAATCGCTTGTTTACCGCCACAGTAAAGCGTGCTATGCAAACTGGGTCTGCACTTTGGGTGTATCTGATTTCTGGGTCTTTTGTTAATCTTCCTAATAAAATAACTTTGTTCATTGTAAATCCACTCCTTTAATATTCTCAAACTTTGCGTAACCTAACGCAACTTGCAGTAAACATATGCCTTTCTCAATGATTACAATGGATACAGGAATTTAGAATTTGCTTCTCCATACCCTTAATCCCAAATGTAATTTTTTCAGAATAATCTTCTTGTGTAGAATTACCCCATATATATGCCCTTAAAGCTTGCAGGCCCTCACGAGGCTCATCAGATACGACTTCTACTCTTACCAACTGTCTTTCATCCTCACCATTCTCTAGGTAAATAGCAATCCCAGGATAGTTTGAGTCTGTAGTTTCTGCCACAATCATTCCAAATGGTGTTTGGATTTTGATGGATTGGGATAGGGTTGAATATTTTGGCTTTGCGGCACTGATGTCTTTTATTTTTTCTACGCTAAGACTTTGTGCTATGAAAGCTTTGATTTTATCAATAGCGTCATTGCGCAAGTCTTCATTAAAGTAATCAGTTTGCGATGCCAACTTGATAAAACCCGTCATTTTATAAAGACTATAAAGGGGTTTATCGTTGTTAAATATGAAGTCAAGCTCATTATCATCAAACTCTGTAATGACTTCATCCATAAAATGTGCATAAGCTTTTAACTGAATTGCTATTTCATTTTTGCCTTTTGTGGCGTTTGCTTCAGCCCATAGACGGCACTTTAATATTTGGTCATATGCCCATGGATAAGAACCACTGTGCAGGTTTTCACATGTAAAGTAAACATGAAAAGGGTCTAATTGTAATTCCCATTCTTTTATACCCTTTGCAATATCCCATGCCCAATCTCCATTAGGTCTGCGAAATATAACAATCTCTACATATTTGTCTCCATTCCGCCGCCTCCGTTGGCGGCACAAATAATTTATGAAAGCGATACAGGCCGCAATCAGTTGTGTTAAAATAGTGATTGAAACAGCGGTAAACATCAAAGCACGTGGAG
>WRAH01000045.1 GCA_009780315.1 Defluviitaleaceae bacterium | reverse complement strand
GTAGAACCAACCAACTTAAATGCTATGGAGCGTGGAGACGAAGGTGTTTCCCTTGAAAGGGCAAGAAGACTAGCCAATGCCCTTGGCGTAACCCTTGATTACTTCTTTGGTGACGATACCAAAGTTTTAGAAGAAGTAGACCCTTTTCTTTTGGTAATGAAATCTTACACTTCATCTTTATCACAAGAAACCAAAAATGCCATAACTCAAGTGGTCAAAATCTTTATTGATAATCTCCAATCAAGCGCAAATACACACTAGCAACAAACTACAAATAAAAAAAGCCATATATTTTACAACTATTCGTAAAATATGTGGCTTTTTATAAACTTCCTATGACTGTCGTACACGAAGAGGGATACTCATATCCCGTGCAATGGTACGACAGTTTTCTATTCTTTTCTCACCTAATACATCCATTACAGAAAAAGCAACAGATGTGTAAGTTTTTGCTGTCCTTGCAAATTCAAGCAATGTATCATAGGAGACAATACCAAAGCGAGGGCGTGTATTGCGGTTATATTCCTCTGCATCATCTGCATTTAAACTAACAGAAACCGTGTCAATCACAGCCAATTTTGAAATATCAAAGTCTGGGTTTATCAGTTGTACAAGCCCATTCGTGTTTATACGCACTGGCACTTGTATTTTTTCTTTGATATAACGTGCAACTTCAATCACATCATCTGCCCGCTCCATAGGTTCACCATATCCGCAAAATACAATTTCATCCACTTCTTTTAAATCTTTGCGATTGTCAAAAGCGGTTTTAATTTCTTGTATCGTGGGTTCACGTTCCAACCATAGGCTTTTCGCATCACCGACACTGTCCGTTTGTTGCCGTATGCAAAATGTACAAGCACAAGGGCAATCATTGGTGATGTTTACATACAGCTTTGTATCTAATCTATAGAAAATTACCATTGGCTTCCACTTGTTGTATTGTACGCTTCTTGTATCGCGGCTTGGTGGTCACGCTCATGACTTACAGTACCATTGTGTGTGCGCGAACCTAAGAAGTGAAGACATACATGACCATTCATATTATTACCGCTGCGTGTTGAACCCGCATGGGGCATTCCGTTTAAGCTGGCAGCCAGTGTACGACCGTTGATGATAACCAGCACTGGGCGTGGTGTCCAACTCCAGCGTCCACCCCAAGCCATGAGCATTGTTGCAGTATCTTCTGCTGTTAATGTTTCTACATCCGCATGATTTCCGTTAGAAAAGGATGCCACTTGCCATGCAAGCCCTGTGCGGATGTCAATGATTGTTGCAGGGGTGCCTATCGTCATAACATGACGTGCTTCGTCCCAGTGGAGCAACTCCACTGTGCCGGGTGCAACAGGGGTTGTTGCCGTTGACCAAGGCATTAACCATTCTGAACTCATATATCCTGGTGTTCCATTAACATTTACAGCAAACCATTCGCCACAGCCAAAACTGGTTACTTCAACACGACTACCAGATTGAACCAGTGTAATGCGTGAATTATTGGTGTCTGGCGAAGGGCGTAAATTAACTGCCGATGTGGTCATAAATGTTGCAGGGAGGTCAATTGTACGTGGTGCCTCATAAGATTCATAAAAACCATGAACTGCAAGTGGTGTAAGAAAAATGGTTAACAATAGCCCAGATAAAAATAATTTGATATACATGTTTCGCATATGTATCCCTCACTCGTTTTGTCTTTAATAACTCATGAGGACATTTTAATACTTTGTTAATAATTTGTCAATAACTTTTCAAAAGTTTTTGTAAATTTTGCAAAGGGACATTTTCTTAGGTATACTTGTACTGCACTGGTGATTATACGTCAAGTTTACAAAGACATGAACATCCTTGACAATATAGGAATGATAATAAATGACAGAACAAAAAGACTATCGCTACTTATTAACTGCCCACAATGACCACATATTTAATACCACAGGCACTCGCCCGCAATTTTTCATACGCACATATGGCTGTCAGATGAACAGCCGAGATTCTGAAAAAATGAGTGCGTTGCTCATGCAACTGGGATACACACCTGCCACCCACCAAGACAATGCCAACTTTATATTATTCAACACTTGCTGTGTGCGGGAAAGTGCAGAGGATAAAGTTTTTGGGCATATCAGTAGGTTAAAGCCTGTAAAGGCTGAAAACCCAAACTTGATGATTGGCGTATGCGGATGCATGACCCAGCAATCTATTATTGCCCAAAAAATTGAAAAAAAATTGCCATATATAAACCTTGTTTTTGGCACATCAAACCGCCATCGCTTGCCAGAGTTTCTTTGGCGTGCCATTCAAACAGGTGCGCCTGTCATTGACATTACAGAAGACGATACACTGCCCGAAATTAAAGACATTGCCGTAACCACTCGTGATTTTCCGCATAAAGCAGGGGTCAATATTATGTATGGCTGTGATAATTTCTGTGCCTATTGTATTGTACCCTATGTACGCGGACGTGAACGAAGCCGTCCTATGGCAGATGTTTTGCAAGAAATAGAAACCCTAGCCGCCGATGGTGTAAAGGAAGTTATGCTGCTTGGGCAAAATGTAAATGCCTATGGCAAGGGTCTTAGGGATGAATCTGCAACTTTTCCAGAACTTTTACGCAATGTCAATGAAATCAATGGTATAGAGCGGATTCGGTTTATGACATCTCACCCAAAAGATTTTTCTGAATCATTGATAGCCGCAGTCAAAGATTTACCAAAGGTGTGCAAAGCCATTCACCTTCCCCTTCAATCAGGCAGTACACGGGTGCTGGCAGACATGAATCGTATGTATTCTCAAGATGAATATATTGCACTGGCAAAGCGTCTGCAAACTGCCATGCCAAAAATCGCACTTTCTACAGATATTATTGTAGGCTACCCAGGGGAAACAGAAGCGGATTTTGAAGCCACTTTGAAAGTGGTTCGCCAAGTGGGTTTTTCAGGGGCTTTTACTTTTATGTATAGCAAAAGAAGCGGCACACCTGCCGCAGAACGTACAGACACCATTCCGCCCAAAGTAGTGAGTGAAAGGTTCGACCGTCTAACCGCTGAACTATACCCTATTTTGAAAGCCTATAATCAAGCCAAAATTGGTGAAACGATTGATGTCATGGTAGAAGAGCCAACCAAAGGGCGTGGAGCAGATAACACACTGGTACATTTCACATCAGAAAAAAATTTAAGCCCCGGCAACATGATACACGTTCGTGTCACCGAGGCAAAAACTTTTTACGTCATTGGCGAAGTCGTTAAATAAAATTATTCAGTCCTGTTTTTATGCGCGCTGACTGCCCGTATGACTGGCAGTAAAAGCATTGCTACAAGTCCAGCAGCAAGACCATTATTATACAAGTTCATGCCCCCATGAAACATGCTGATATTTGTAGCAACGGAAAGGTGCAAGTATCCTGCAAGAATACCCCATTTCCAACCAAAAGATTTACTAAGAGGGGTCAAACATGTGGAAAATAGAATGGCTACAAGACTTCCATGTGCATTCAGTGGTGTGCCAAAGCTAAATAAGTTAGCAATGTCAGCGAGCATTGTTCCTGCCACAATAGGTATTGCATGAACTAGGCTTTTACCAAACGCACCAAAGCCAATCACTGAAAGAATTGCGCCAATAGCAAGTCCTGTGTATTCAGCTTGCATTACCGCCATAAACCCAAGTGCTGCAAAACCTAAAATACCCATACTGATATAAATTTTTTCCCGATACCATTTAAAATAATCAAGGTCTTCTGTTGGCACAAGTAGGAGTTGTTTTAATGTCACCTTTTCACCTGTGTTTGCCAGCAGTCCAACAATGACAAAGTACGCCGAAACAATACCAAGGAAAATCATAAGGACAGTATTGTTTCCATAACTCCAATAGGTCCGTGGTTCAAATGATATACCCAAGTTGGTATACAATGCCATTAAAATAATAGCGAAAATGCCTGCGGTGAATCCTACATTATATAGGTTATACCCTTCATGGGCACGTTTCATAAAGGCGGCTAAAGGGCTGAGTGTAAAACCAATAAAAACGCCAATCATTGCACCCAGCGCAATACCTATAGGCGTGGGGATATAATATACATGGGCAAGTTGGCTGACTGCTGGTGCGAGGGCATTTCCTAATAGTGCAGGTACAAGATTTTCTTCAAAGGGACGCTTCACAAACCGCGAAAATAACCATGCGCCAAGTAAAATAGGAATCATGTTGAGGGGATTTTTTCCAAAAAAAGCAAACCCCGTAACCAATCCAAGTACACCCATATCCAACCCAAAAGGCCTGTGTCTAGTGCTGGCAAGCACAGCAATCGCTAAAAGTCCCATAATGCCCACATTAACAAATGTTGCACCCAGTCCCGCAATGGCAATATAGTCCGTCACTAGAATATTTGGTGCGGTTAAAATAACCAGCAATCCATCCGCAATTTCTGCTGGGCTTGCCCATATAAACCCATAAATTATGTAAAACACAAATAATAGTGCATGTACACGATAGGGTTTAAGTAAAAAATTGTACTGAATCCAATTGCTTCCGCTTGCAGTGTGTGCCATGATATCTTCCTTTTCTAAAGAACATTTCAGTCATACAGATGGTATACCATGCAATGAGAAAAAGCAAGTGTAGGTGTTGAAAAAGGCAGTTCTGCATATGCCAGAGCTGCCTTTTTCGATGCTGCCAATTGCCTATTCTTCCGAGCGTGAGAAAAAATTTGGAAACCAGTCATAAGGGTCTATAGGTCTATAGTCTTCTACACGACGAAAGATAATTGTGCGAACACCTAATTCTTCTTGAAAAGGAGGCGTAAGCGTGTAATGAATTTCACCTCTAATTACCCTATAACTACCAATCAATAGGCTTCCCCCCCGTGTTACCCCCCCACTTCCTTCTATAAATGAAGAAAGAGGGTATATTCCAAATCTAAGCCCACTTCCAAAGTTTGCAAATACTTTTGTCTCAACATCATCTAAAATATATGAGCCAATATAAATCGGTGGATACATTGAAATTTGATACTCTGGTTTGAAGTACATAACAATTCGTGGATTTTCACTCACCCACACACCATATGGAGGCTCTGGGGTTTCTGGCAAGCATGATGTGACAAATGGGAACATTAACATCATAAGGATAATAAAAATATTTCTTTTGATAATAGTACCTCCTTTTTTCTATTCTATAAATAAATCAAAATCATATTCCATTCCATACTCAGGGAAAAACCATAGTACGATTACGTCCCCATCAACAACTTCAGTTAATATATTGTGCGAAACTGAACCATTGATATGAAGTTCCCACCGTCCATGCCTATACGAGTGTTCACAAGAACCCCAACCATTTATACTTTCCACAAATGTACCATCATCAGTTGCAATAACAGCTACACTTGCGTTATGCAAAAGGTCATATACTGTCAGACCATGAAAATTAGTAATCTCGACTGCATCCAAAATCACAGCACCCCACCACCACCAAAACATAGTATTTGGCTCTAATACACTTAAAGTCACCCTTGGGCGTGGAACTACCTCTATAGAGAGTGATTGTGCTGTGATACCCGCGCTATTTTCAGCATAAACAACAAAATCAAATGTGCCGCTTACTGTTGTTATGCCAGATATTACTCCTGAAAATGGGTTAATATTTAACCCTGGCGGCAAAGAATCAGAAGAAACAGACCATCTTACATTACTATCACTTTCTACTAAAACCCTTTCATTATAGAACATTCCATGCAAAGCTTCAGGCAAGTTTTGTGTTTGAACAATCGGTAATGTTTGAATAATCGGTGATTCAATAACCACAAGTGATAACACGCGAGAATCGTTGCCAAATTGATTTGACGCGCGAACAGTAAAATTGAACCCGCCATCAATAGTTGGAATACCAGAAATTACGCCTGTATTTCCATTGAGGTTTAGCCCCGCTGGCAAAACTCCGCTTTCTATAGCCCAAGTGACTGGCGTGTTGCTGGTTGCCACAAGGGTTTGATTGAATACTACACCAACAGTTGCATCTGGTAAAGCAAATGTCTCTATAACAGGTAGCACATTAAGAATATTTATGCTAAATACTTGAGTAGCAATGCGCCCAGCACTAGCAGCTTGAATAGTAAAATTAAATGTTCCAGTAGTTGTCGGTGTACCCACAATGACACCTGTGTTTGCATTAAGACTTAACCCCTGCGGCAAGGCACCTTGTACAATATTCCAAGTTGCTTGCCCTCCAAAAGATTGTAAAGCTTGGTGATATGGTAATCCAATAGTGCCATCAATCAATGAATTTGTTTGAATATGGGGTATAGGTGAAAGAGTGATAAGTATTAGTGGTCTATACCTAGCATTATTAGCCCATGCAGTAACAGATGGAGTTGGTGTAGGTATAGTATCCCATCCGCCAACATTGTATATCAAGAACTGGTTACCGTCAGGTTTAATCATAACATAGTGAATATATTGCAGTGTATCACCGTGATACAACAATATACTTGCCCCAGAGTTTCTTACTAACCCATCCAGACTACCTACTGGTGGTGAAGCTATCAAATCAGGATTTAAGCTCATACTTGCAAGATATTGTTGCATCGCAATGGGATTTGTTCCAAGCATACCACCCAAGTTAAAGCCAGCAAGCAATTCTAACTGTCGAAGTATCTGTGCAATGTCGGGTACAGTATTTTCATTATGAAAATAGAACAAAGCATTGTGTATAGAAAATGGTCCACATCCATTATTTCGTCCATTGCCTGTCGGCCCCATTGCAAGATTCCCTTGAGGCAAACCATTTTGACCAAAAATATAACCTCGAATAGGGTTGTTAGCTAATACCGCCAAATTGAATTGAAAGCGATTGTTAATGGCACTATTGTCTACAAGACGCATCCCCATTTCATGCATCAGTCTAAAAAATCTCATTAACTCTTCATTAGAAACGGCATCACCTAGTGTCGTGTGTAACCAAGATTCAAACATTTCAACAATCGTATTTGATGCGCTTTCCAGCACAGCCCGAGGGGAGTGATTCATTTGCCCAATCAGCCAACGTGCTTGATTGTAAGATGTAGCGGTCATACCATGTCGAGGTACTTGGGCTTGCAAATCACGCCAAATCAAACCTGTTAAATTAGCATTTGCAGACAGGTTTGGCACTTGGTTAAACACCCCTGTACCAGGATTGGGTATGATTATTGAAATTACATTGCGCCCAAGACCTAGATATTCAACCATTTCATCACTTGGCTCAATTTCTATATAAGACATTTCTTGTCCGTCAAAACGCTGAATGAAGCCAGCAGTCCCAACATGTACCCATCCAGTATTACTTAAAACAAAAGCATCTCCTGTAGAAGCATTTGCACGACGTGACACACCTACATAAACATTTCTGAATGTTCCTACTTGTGCAACTGGATTAGTTGTCGTAAGAAATTGAGTATTTGAGCTAGGTTCAGTAATCGTCCACCACGTTTGGGCGCGCTCAAACCGTTGCATAGTTCCGCCAAAATAATTTTCATATATGCGCCTTTCAGCCGTAGTAAACATATTAAATACATTTTGACCAGAATAATCAGATAATAATGTAATAAACCAATTAAAATTATTTATTCTTGAAGCCCCACCATAAATATGACTGTAAGTGCTTAAGTAACGAAACGCCTGTCTGAACGGTTCCCAACCAATCCTATTTTGTATAGTAGCAAGGCTGTAAGCCATCATATATGGACTATATACCCCTTGAGCCAATGCGGCATTATAGTTAATTTGACCATGTGTCCTCAAGGCATAATTTCTAATATAACTTCTAAACCCCGTAGAGCCAGTAAATGTTCTGCCCGCAGGCGTAACGAAGGTATCGCCTGTTGTCGCAAAATAATGATAAGTCATAAATATACCCACAGCCAATGGGTCAAAGTTCGGACGAAATGCTACTAGCATCTGACCTTGCACAACTAATAGCTCTTCCGTAATATCAATATTAGCATTATTCATTGCATGTGCTTGAGCAATGGCAGCAGAATTATGTGCATTTGTCAATTGCCACCCAATAATGTTACCACGAATTGAAGTACTGCTACCCTGTAATATTCGTGTTGATTGTATTGGCACTATACTTGGTCTTTGTCCACCGATTAAATCCATATTTGTTACGTTCGCTCGGTTTATATTATCCATAAACCTATTCATACGTCCCGGTGAAAATGCGTTAACAAGAGACCTGTCAAAAGAAAATCGCGTATGATTTCTGCTGAAATTTAAAAGGTCAAGATTTTCATTAGGCCATGCATTGTTATTGAACGGCACAAAACTGCTATAATCATTATAGTGGTTATAGTCATAAAGCTCGTCTGTATGCTCCCCCCCAAGTGTAGCCCATTCCATCTCCATCATAAACTCAAAATAATCTGTATACTCTAAGTCAATATCTTCCGCGTTAATATCAGCAAAAACAATATTGGGCAAAGTTCCAATTATCATTGCCATTGCAAACAAAATAAAGGTTAACTTTTTCATAAACAAGACCCTCCTAGGTTTATAAATATAATTCAATTGTGAAATTGGTATACTTATAACATAAAAAAAACCAATTGTCCATGCATTATATATAGTTTTGGCAAATGATTATATTTAAATTATTGAAAAGTTGACAAGTACAAGCTTCAAAGCTAATCTTAGACGGAATCATATCTAAAAGGAGTTATCTATGTTAGAACTTCAAAATGTCTCCAAAACATATTATGCAAGTGGTGAAGCGATTAAGGCACTTCAAGGTATTTCGTTATCCTTTAGGCAAAGCGAGTTTGTCGCTATGCTAGGGCCTTCTGGCTGTGGGAAAACAACCATGCTTAACATCATTGGCGGATTAGACCGTTATGACAGCGGCGACCTTGTGATAAAGGGTGTCTCAACGAAAGCCTTTAAAGATGGAGATTGGGACGCTTACCGCAATCGCTCAATCGGCTTTGTTTTTCAAAATTACAACTTAATAGGACATCAAACCGTTTTGCAAAATGTAGAGCTTGCCATGACTTTATCAGGTGTTGGCGCAACAGAACGCCGTAACCGTGCAACGGCTGTACTTGAAGAAGTTGGCTTGGCAGATAAACTGAATAAAAAACCTAATCAGCTTTCTGGCGGACAAATGCAAAGGGTAGCAATAGCCCGCGCCCTTGTTAATAATCCTGAAATAATTATGGCGGACGAGCCAACAGGCGCATTGGATAGTGTAACCAGCATTCAAATAATGGAAATATTAAAGGAAATTGCACACACAAGACTTGTCATTATGGTGACGCATAATCCAACCATTGCAGAAAAATATGCCACACGCACAATAAAACTTCTGGACGGTGCAGTGCAGTCTGACAGCAACCCACCTGAAAAGGAAGAGCTTACGCCCCCTGAAAAGAGAACCTATAAAAAAACTGCCATGTCCCTTTGGACAGCGACTGCTTTATCATTTAAAAATCTACTCACTAAAAAAGGACGAACATTAACAACTGCCTTTGCTGGAAGTGTGGGTATTATTAGTGTTGCCCTTGTTCTTGCCCTTTCCACAGGGCTGACACGCTATATGGATGCAATGCAGTCAGATATCCTTGTGTCTTTTCCTATTACCATCATCATTGGTATACCCCATCCCCTGAATATTACAGGATGGGCAGGGGTTGCCTTTGAACCCCATCCAGATGATGAGCGCATTCATCGTTTCAACAGTCAAGATTATCTTATTCACCACATCAACATTCCCACAGAGGAATTTTGGCAACATATTGAAGCCATGTCAGACGCGCTTCCTACCAGTGCAATCAATACAATTTCCCATGAGCGGATTGCTGCAATGAATGTGCTTTCAAACGCTGGGGATACAGTTGTGCAGCTTAATACACTGATTCATGAAAGCGGCGCAATGGGCGTTATCATGCAAGGTATGATGCCAGGCATGTCAGGCATGGGGGGAGATAATCCGTGGCAAGAACTGCCTGACAACCATGATTTTATTCTAAGTATGTATGATTTAATCGGCGAAAACAGCCGAATGCCTCAAAATAAAAACGAGATTCTTCTTATTATAGATGAGTATAATCGCTTGCCAGAATCTCTTTTTGCAAATTTGGGCATTCACTCTGACCAACAAGCATTTGATTTTAACGATTTTCTAGGGCAAAGTTTTTTAAGACTGGCACATCATAATGACTTTTTTCAACGTGAAGGTGATATTTTTACAATGGCAACACCAGCACGTCAGCAAGCTCTTTTTGACAGCGAAAACAGTATCCCCCTAACCATTGTAGGTATCTTGCGTATTCGGGAAGATGCAAGCAGTGCATTTTTCTCCGAAGGCTTTGCTTACACCTCTTTGCTAACAGCTTTTGTATTAGAAGAAGTTGCAAATTCTGAAATAGTCCGTACTGCGTTGGAAAACCCAGATATCAATGTACTCACAGGCGCACCTTTTACAACAGACATGGAAACCATTGTAAACCAAATCATTGGTGCTGACCCTACGCCTGTTGCAATCAATATCTTTCCAGCAGACTTTGCATCTAAGGAGCTTATTGCAGAATATCTTGACGCATTTAATGATAATCGCCTTATGGAAGACCGTATCGCCTACAATGACCTTGCAGAAATGATTTCAGTTATTACAGCAACACTACTTGGGCTTGTATCCAGTGTATTGATTGGCTTCGCGTCAATTTCTCTTGTGGTATCCACGATTATGATTGGCATTGTCACCAGTGTAAGCGTAGTAGAGCGCACCAAAGAAATAGGTATCTTACGCAGTGTTGGTGCGCGCAAGAAAGATATTTCACGGGTGTTTAGTGCAGAAGCAATCATTATCGGCTTCACCGCAGGGGCTATTGGCGTAGGTATTGCCGCACTATTAACTATTCCTATTAACATTATTGTCAGCAACTTAGTTGATGGGGGACTGCATACAAACATTGCCGTCCTTACCCCTGCACATGCAGGGTTGCTTATTGCAGGAAGTATGGTGCTTACCATTATTGCTGGTTATTTGCCATCAAAAACTGCCGCAAGAAAAGACCCTGTTGAAGCACTGCGTACCGATTAACCCTATACGATTTCCGCGCCGGGGGTTTCCATTGTTTCAACAGATGTGGCAACGATGATGAGGAACTCTTCATAATCTGGGTCAAAATCCAATGTACCGTTTACGCTTATCCATGTACCATTGGGGACTGCCCCCATGCCGATAGGCAAGATTAGCCCAAACCCAATCATATCTAAGTGGTCTTCACAACATGCTTGAGCATAGCGATAAACAACGTGGAAATCTTCGCCTTGATAATCTATAGACCAAAACATGCCTTCTATTTGAATATCACGCCCAACATGTTGAGGCACGTTTAACACAATTTCTTGAATTTGCGTAACGAAGTGCCGTTCTGTAATAACAATTGGGCTACCAGCAGTCAACACGCCTTCACCACATCCTGTAAAAAGTAAAACTGACAGCACAATCATAGTGAAAAAAAGCACAATCTTTTTCATCAATATACCACCTTTCCTGACTAAAGCTTTTTAAGCAATGAAATAGTACTTAGGATTATAAACACAACTAAATTTACACTCACAACAGTAGCCCCTGGGGGCAAATCCAATGCTACAGCAAACATCATGCCTACAAAAAAGCAAACCACACCAATGATTGCCGCTGTAATGACCACAGTTAAAAACCGCTTACAAAGCCGCATCGCACTTATACCCGGAAAAAGAATCAAACTGGAAATAAGCAATGCACCTAACATTCTCATGCCAACAACGACAGTGATGGCAGTCAATACAGCAAGAATGCTCTTGTAAAGTTCCACTTTTACCCCTGTTGCTTTGGCAAAACTTTCATCATATGTTACAGCAAAGAGTTGCTTGTAGAATATCACAAAAGTTCCCAAAACCACAATGGATAATGCAATGCTAAAGTAAACATCTGCACGGGTGGTGGCAAAAATACTGCCAAATAAAATATTGCAAATATGCAAGGTGATACCTGTAGTCAACCCAACAATGATTATACCTATTGCAAGACCGCTTGTAGAAATTAAAGCAACGGCACTATCGCCGTTTATTTTATTGCTTTCATTAAGCCGTAAAAGTAAAAATGCTGTGATAATGACTACAGGAAGAGATATCGCAAGAGGTGCAATGTCTACCCACATTGCAAATGCCATAGCCGCAAATCCTACATGGGAAAGCCCTGTTCCAATCATTGCATACCGCTTTAAAACTAAATTGACACCCAAAAGAGATGCGCAAAGCGATACTAATGTACCTACAATGATTGCATGTTGCATAAACGTAAAGCGAAACATCTCTGAAATTAAATCCAGTAGTGACGCTATCATGATTGCACCCCTTTCACACGCAAAAATAACTTACCTACATCTGCCTGTAAATAATCTGCCGTTGTTCCAAAGAATAATTGCTGATTGTGTAGGTGTAGAATATGACTTGCATAGGCTATTGCCGCGTGAATATCGTGAGAAATCATGATAATCGTAATGCCTGTATCTTTTGAAAGATTTTTTACTGTTTCATATAAGTCTGCTGTCACAAGGGGGTCAAGCCCTGCGGCTGGCTCGTCTAAAAGCAGAGCTTGTTTTGTAGCACACAGGGCGCGGCAAAGCAGCACGCGCTGTTGCTGTCCGCCTGAAAGTTCGCGGAAGCTTTTTTTACAAATATCTGTTATACCTAACCGTTCCATGTTGCCATAAGCAATTTTCTTATCAGCTTTAGAGTAAAAGGGCAAAATGCCGCGACTGCTTAACCTTCCTGAAAGCACCACCTCGTATACACTGGCGGGAAAGTTTTTTTGGCTAGAATTTTGTTGTGGAAGATAGCCTATTTGTGTAGATGTTAAGCCTTCGCCCATGATAATCTCACCTGATTTTGGGCGTATTAAACCTAGGATACCTTTCATTAGCGTGGTTTTTCCCGAGCCATTTTCACCAACTATACACAAGTAGTCACCTTTTTTCACAGTAAAGTTGGCATTTTGCAAAGCCATACTTCCATCATAGGCAAAGGATACGTCTTTACAAGTCATCAATGCCATTAGCTCAATGCCTCACGCAGGGCTTCTACATTACGGTACATCAAGTCAAGATATGTCACACCTGCATTAAAATCTCCTTGACTTACGTTATGTGCCGAATGCATTTCCACCAAGCGCGCGCCTGTGGCTTCTGCAATGACATTAGCAATGAGCATTGTGGAAAATTCAATATGAAATACTACAGAAATGCTTTCTTCATTTACAATGTCAATAAGGCGTGCAATTGTAGCTGGGCTGGCTTGAGTTTCCGCTGAACAACCTGTAAACGCTGCATGATATGTTAGACCATAAGTATCCATCAAATAGCGGAATGGAAATCTGTCACCAAAAACAACCGTATGACGAACAGCTTGGTTTACAACCTCTGTAAAAGCATGGTCAAGGGCATGTAAGGCTTCAATAAAGTTTGCGGCATTGCTACGGAAGTAGTATGCATTTGCAGGGTCTAACTCTGATAAAACGTCTGTCAAAACTTCTACAATGCGTATTGCATTGTGCGGACATGTCCACACATGCTCATCATCATGGGGTTCATGATGATGGTCGTGGTCATGTGAATGCTCATGATGGTGAGCATGGTCGTGCGCATCGTCATCATCATGGATGTGATGATGGCTGTGGTCATGTGAATGCCCATGATGGTGGTCATGGTCGTGTGCGTCATCATCATGGGCATGATGATGGTCGTTGTGGTCATGACTGTGAGAATGGTCATGAAGGTGGTCTGTAAGTACTGTGTCCACAAGGTCAATAAGCGCAACTGTACGCATATCTTCCCGTTCAACAGACGCTAAAACACGCTCAACCCATGTATCGCTATGCCCACCTACATATATAAGTAAATCCGCCCTTTCAATGGCAACCATGTCACGAAAGGTCGGCTCAAAGCCATGACTTTCTGCGCCAGGGGAAATAAGCATCATCAAATCTACCCTATCCCCAGCAATTTGACGTACAAAATCAAATTGAGGAAAAATAGAAGCGATAACTTGCAACCGCTCATGGTCACTTGTATCTATATCTACTGTTTCAATATCTGCTACCTCTGCACCACATCCTGCTAACATTAAAGCTATCAAGACCACTGATAAAATCATAAAAATTTTCTTCATAAATTTAAGTTCTCCGTTTCATTTTTAAGTTTGCTAATATTACCATAACCATGTCTTAGATTCAATCTTGGATTTGTTCATGTTTCATTGTAGGCAATAGTTTAGTATAGTATGGTCAATGGATAAACACAGCGTATCCTTGTTACAACTCAGTTTATATTGCAGGATTTACCGCGCGCGGCAATGGAGATGAGGTTGGTTTCTTTCAAAGGATGTTCGCACATTGTTTATCCGCCACAGAATAACCTCGTCATTCATCAGCATGGGCAACCTAACCTGTACAGCATGTGGGTGAATGAAGCAAGTTGGATGCATACAATTTACAAGGGTTGACCTGTGGAAGTAACACCTACAATTGAATATAAGCAGCCTATTGATACCTTGCATGTTTTTTGTGTTTGGATGTCATTACTGGAACACGCCTTGGATAGATATTTTTTTGATATCCATTCAAGGCGTGTTTTTTATACATATTTTATAGTCGTATCGGGGGTAGCTAGTCTTCCATACTCCAACCATTAAAACCATGTAAACCAAAACCATTTCCCCATCCAAAATTAGCTTCTCCATTCGCTCTTATAGTTAACGCATGTTCTTCATTTGCATCATAGAGGATTATTGATACTCTTAACTGATTAGTATAAGGAAAAACATTTTCCATATGTTGTTCTGCAAAAAGCATAAAGGCTTCACTTCTTAAATACTCTGCAATATACACTTGAAGGACTCGAACATCTGACCACTCTACATGAGTATCATAAATGATTAACCCAATATCCAAGAACGGACGGTTTAGGAAACGGGAAATATAGTTCATACGTATTGTAAGATGCTCATAGGCTTCAAAAAGCTCTATAAATTCATCTTTTGAGTGATGTACTTTTCTTGCACATGCTGTGCTGATGAGTAAACCTATCACCATTAAAATAAACATCTTTCCTGCCAAACATTTTTTTTTCATCACTTACACCCCATTACATATTTTATCTATCTCATTGAATACTATCAGAGCATTATGCATTCTCTCTTATTGTAAAGTGTGCTAATGATACACTCGCAAATCCTGTTTGTACAGCAATTGGTGCTAGTGCAAAGTTTATATTTTCAACAAATGATGAACTGGATTCCCACATCTGCTTAAAGGATGGTATAACTTGCCTTCGCCCCCAATTAGATATAACTAATTCATAATCAACGACACCTAAGTTAGTCTGCCCTGCTTCAACGCCATCACGCAGTAATATGTCGTATTCCCTTATTTCATTTATTGTAGTAATAGTGACAAAGTGTTCTTCAACCATGTTACCTGATTCAGGAGAAGCAATATAGGTCACAAGTAAAGCAACAGGATGGTCATTGCCCAAGGCATTGATTATAAATGCAACAGCATTTTCATATGAAACTACAGGGCTTCTTGCAGAACTAACGCGAAAAAATGTATTGTTGATTACATGAGATTCTAATATTGTGCCTAATCTGTCAGTAAATCTTGGTATACCATTTGCAAGTGTAGACATAAACCAAATTCCATATGACCGAGGCTCTTCGTCACGTCTTAATGCTGAAAGTGTTACGGTTTGAGAGGTGTATGTGTTATACATTTCTGTTGCATGGGCTAAAAATGATTCACGGCTGGGTGGCATACTACCAAGGGCTTCTGTCTCTATTTGATTTGTTAATATATAGTAATGGATGATATTTGCCGCAGCTATTGCTCCGCAACCTGTATTCGTCAACCTTGGTTGTGGTGAGTCAATAATTTCATCATCAGTCCACCATTCTTGGTCGCCACCATACGCAGTTAAATAATCTGAAAAATTAACAAATCTTCCACGTAATCTATGGTTAATATGCGTATCCATAGCAGACGAGCGGCTTTCAACAAGAATTTCCCTAGACAAGGAAACAGTATCCCCAAAGCGTCGTTCTTGAATGCGCTCAACCACAGGTATACGCTCTGATTCATTTCGTACAGGTTCTGCCATGATAACTGCTCCAACTTTACGACTGCTCCTTGCAGTCGCAATCATACTGATTGCTCTTGCCCTCGTACTTTCAAAATCACTGCCTGTTACAATCCCTTGAAGATGGTCTTCTTTCTGACTTGCCACAATGGTCATTGTCACAAAATCAGCTTGTGTTACTATTCGCTCTTCCAGTGTTATTCTGGCATGGGTCATATATACTGTACGATAACCACTAGCCATGGTTACAACCACGGCTAAGTCTCTATAGTAATCGTCATGCATCACTGGCGTTCTTGCCCAGTTGATGATGTTTTGCACACTTGGGTTTTTATAATCAGATGTAGGTACTTCCAAGGTGATTATCAAGTCATTTTGTATCTCATTGCCCTTTGCCAAAGAATCCATTGGTGTTGCACATATAAGCTCATAGCTTTCTACATAATTCAAATCAATTCTATTGTTTATGTCAAATGATGATGTACGCACATCGTTGTCATACCGTTCCCCCATGGATATGAGATTGAATCCTATAGACATTTTACGCCTCCTCTATGATAATTATAAATCTTTCTTTATAATTTATCTAAAAAGCAAGTGGTTTCTACTTTCCACCACAAAGATTATCCAAAAGAAAAGCAAAAAGGTCAGCCCGTTCATGGATTTGCTTGCTGATGGGTTTACCATGTCCATGTCCTGCGTGGGTTTCTATGCGGATAAGAATAGGGTTTTCTCCTGCGTCTGCACCTTGTAAGGTGGCGGCAAACTTTCGTGCTTGGCCCGGTACTACCCTGTCATCTGTATCGGCTGTC
>WRAH01000044.1 GCA_009780315.1 Defluviitaleaceae bacterium | reverse complement strand
GGCACTCATCAGCCGCTACCCCAATGGAAACTTCTTGGGAGAGGTAGCCCTTGTACCACAATCCAGCCCCATATCCTACCTAGGTTTATTATGGTATAGAACCATCTATGATGAAAACGCAAGTAGTCACCTTGCCCTAGGTAATGGATATCCACCCACAGTCAAAGACACAGAAAGCTTGACAGAAGCAGAACGCATGGCAAGGGGATTAAACCAATGTGAAAGCCATGTAGACTTTATGATTGGTTCACCCTGTTTACAAGTCACAGGCAAAACCCATGACGGGCAACATGTTCAAGTCTTCACTGATGGTGAATGGGCGATTTAATCATCAGCATTTCTATTAAGGCATATTTCCATATACATTCTTGGGGATATGCCTTGTTTTTTTATCCATTTTATTTTCAATAATTCATAAAAAACCTCTGACGAATACTGTTGACTTCTTCCTATATATCACCAGTATACAACAAAAAAAGGGGCTTAATAAGACAGCCTCTTTTTTATTTTAACTTCACCCACCACATCTCCATAGACGTTTCATACTTAAACGCTATTCATCCAATTGCAAAAGTGTTTCACGTACAATATGCACAAAATCCAAGCTAGAATTAGATTCCACTAACAAAGGCAAATCTCGTCTTCTTACTGATATAAAAACAGCTGTTAAATATGTCTCTGTATCAACATCAATAAGGGTTTCTCTTTCAAACTGTCTATATCTTATACCCAAAAATTCTAAGACCTCTATTGCGTCAACATACCCCTCACATTGAACTGATGAAAAAACATATGTATCAATGTATATGTTTTTCCAAAAAATAAAAGAAAAATTAACAACTAGAGAACTCACAAAAAAAACAACAATAATTTTAAATCTATGCTTTACCACTGCACTAACCATGCTTATATGCTCCCTTCAATACTATTCTATAGTTGCAATGTTTAACTATTTACACATTGTCTTTTGTACGATATCATAAAAACATAAAGACTTCAATATTCACTCACGCATAGAAAGTATGCGTAACACATCAACCACCTGAGGAGGGTATTTTATGTTTAAAAAAGTTGCGGGTTTTGTTCTCATGTCATGTTTAGTGTTATGTATGTCAGTCATTGTTTTAGCACACGATGAACCCCATGATAACAATGACGAAGAGTACGTTTTTGGACAAGTTACAATTGAAGTATTTTGGACGGATACTGGTGAAGTAGTAAGCCGAGAATACTTTGATGTAGAAATGCCCATTGCTGAATTAGACAACCAACATGTGGGCATTGAATCCCGTAGCATCATGTTTCCAACGACAGTTTGGGTTGACCAAAATGGACGTGAGGTTGTAGTTTCAAGTGTTGGCACTGGAATTGTAGGTGAACACACCAGATTTGTTAATTTTGTAGGAGTGGACACAGTCGCAATAAATGAACCAGTAATGGTTATTCTAAGAACCAATGCAACGCGTACAGTAATAGGTTCCGCAGGTTTGCGCTTTGGACAATCTTTTCGGGTAACTGTACCTTGGAACACAGTATCATACACAGTCAGTGTACAAAATATTTATCGCGTTAGAGGATTCAACGCAATATTTTCAATTACTATATAATTTTTATTCTTAAAATGCCACATCATTCCAAGGGTGTGTCATTTTTTTATCTTTAAGATGATAACATAAACTTTTTTTGTAGGTAGTTTTCCCCATAATAAAAAAGGACATCTTCAACGAGATATCCTTTTCTGTTAGTGTATTATTTTTTGTGCATGTGTATAAATCCGCTCGTCATAAAGCTATGCACAACACGACAGTAATACAGACAATCCGAAGCCACCGAGGGGATTTTTACATAGATATTATAGCGGTAATATGCTCTTGCAGTTCATGCAATGGCTCAACGATGGTTAGAGAAATATCTGTACCAAAAATGGTGGGGTTGTTTTGAAACCAACCACTGGGTATCCTGTCTGACCAGTCCATCCAATGGTGTGTTTCCCAATCTTCCCAAGTTTCCCAATGCATTTCAGCCACCAAATGAAGCTCGGCATATTCATCTGTCATGACAAGGTGTTCGTATCTTGAGATTGAATGATACATTGAGTCTATAAATGTAATTATTCTGCCATCACTATCCCGAAACAGCATGTGTGAACGACCAATCCATGGGTGAGGGGTTGCAACGCCGTTTTCAAGGGATGTCATTGTAAGCATCCTATACTCACCATCTACATACCTAAATATCCGATAAAACCCAGCATAGCCACCATCAAACGTCTGATTAAAATGGACGAAGATGTCGGGTATGCCATTATCATTAAAGTCAAAAAGTTTGAAATCGCTGGCATAGTATAGTGATACCCAGTCATCTACACGACGGACATACATCCAAGGGGCTTCAAGTATCTGGTTGCCTTGTCTGTCAAAGAATCCACCCATGCAGATATTAGAAAAGTAAATTTCCGGCACTTCATAGGTAGTCACTGGCTGTCCTGTTTCAGAATCCCAACCGAGCAAAAACCGCCCAGTGGGTACGGACATTTCATCAACCCAGTCATTTTCTTCACGAGGAACACCTGTGAAAATGGTGGTCATTCCACTTAAAAATTCAATAATCCCTTGATGATAAGTTTCGTTTTCCTGCACCTGTGATAACGCTACTTCTGGTGGTGGGATGGCATCATTAGGCTGACTGGCTACAGTTTGGGGCAAATTGTTGTCTGTATTGCCATATGTCCCATCACAGGCGGTAAGTCCTGCTGTTAACAGCAGTAAAAGCAACATACCGCTTATTTTTCTTAAAATGTTTTTCATCTACATATTCCTCCAAACTAAGTTATTTTCTCACAATTAAACCTAAGCGTCAAATAATCTATATGTAATAAAAAAAACGTGCCAATGGCACGTTTTCTAGCATTATGGCTTTTGTATCGTTAGTGGCACTTCCCCAAGGGTCACTGGCTTATCATAAGTGATAAAATCCATAGGGTTGCCTTGACGCAAAGTAAATGTTGTTTGATGTTGATGAATGTCTAGTTCAATGATACGCCCTTGCCATGTGAGTGAAAATTTTAAATTTTTCCAACGGGCTGGTAATACAGGGGCAAATTTTAGAAGGGTATCATCACTTCTTAGCCCTGCAAAACCATATGCAATATTCATCCACACCATGGCGATTGATGTGGTGTGCAACCCTTCATTGGTGTTTCGGTTATAGTTGTCCAAGTCAAGACGGGATGCATAACCAAAGAACTTTGTTGCTTCATCAACCAGCCCAAGTTCTGCTGCCAAAATTGAATGAATGGCAGGAGAAAGGGAGGATTCATGAATCGTAAGGGGTTCGTAATATTCATAATTGGTACGTTTAATTTCTGTAGAAAAGGATGAGTTATAAAGGAATAGGAACATCAGCACATCAGGCTGTTTTATCATCGTAGTGCGGTAAATTCTATCATATGACCAGTGGTTATATAAAGGAAACTCCTCTATAGGGATTGCGTTTACATCAATATATGGTAAGTCAAAGTATCCGTCATGCTGTTCTATAAGCCCGCCCTCTGTCATGGGGATTGCCATATGACTGGCTATCTCTTGCCATTTGTCTAATTCGGTGAGGGCAAGGTTTGTTTTTTTAATTAAGGTGTTGTACATCTCTGTTTTTTCAACTTTAAACGCACCCAGCACTTCCAGCGCGTATTCCAATGTGCGTTTGCCCATGTAGTTTGTATAGGCGTTGTTGTTTACCATCATGTGAAACTCGTCTGGGCCCATTACGCCATAGTATCCCCATTTTCCAGTGCGGGGATGCTGCCCTGCGCGGCTTGCCATAAAGCGGGCAATTTCCAATAGCATTTCTGCACCGTATTCCCATAAAAATGCCGTATCACCTGTAAGATGAACATAGTGCCAAATGCCATACGCCACAGCAGAACTTGGATGATACTGTATACTTGCATGTTGCCACAGATTGCAAGCTTCATCACCATTTAAAGTCGCAATTGGATAACATGCGCCTTCACAATCCAGCATTTTTCCACGGGCTATGGCATGGGGAAGGGTGTTGTAGCGGAAAGTCAACAAACTTTTCGCCGCTTCGGGGTTATTAAATAGATAGAAGGGTAAACAGCAAGCCTCTGTATCCCAAAAGGCATGTCCATTATATGCTTCACCTGTAAGCCCCTTTGCACCAATGTTATGACGAATATTGCCGCCCTTGTACGTTTGCGCCATTTGAAAATTACAAAAGCGTATGCCCTGCTGTTCCTCTGCCACAGCGGCACTATCTTTTTCTGTTGCGGCTTCAATGGTTATATCTGAAATTTGCCAGTAATTTTTCCAATAGGTTTTGTGGGCAGTCAGTGCATCATCAAAGGAAATTTTTTCTGCCCCTTGCAAAGCCAACTGTCCACTTTGCCATAATCTTTCACCGCTGGAGTGGTCAAATAAAATAACCGCACGTTTGTCAATATGCACTGGTTCATTTTGCGTTAAATGGATTACAGATTCAATGGAAACAGATTTAGAATGCTGCACAACTGTACCATCACTGGGCAATGTCACATGTGCCGCCGCAAAAACTTCTTGTTTGGATGTTAATGTACTTGACTGTATAGCAAAAGCATTTTTTTCTGCCGCGATACGAGCATCTTGCCAAAAGCAAGTATTGCGCCCCTCATGCTTAATATCAAAGCTTATGCCCGTAGAAATTTTTATTTCACCTGAAAAATTAAGAGGTAAAAAGCTAACCCGCTGATATGCCCGCTCACCAAAAGTCATATCCACAAAACGAAGAAATGTTAATTGCAAGTCCTTGCCTGACTTTGTATGCCATATAAACTTTCGCACAAGGGTACCTTCATGCATATTTAATTCACGAGAAAAATCAGAAAATTTCACTTTACCAAGGTCAAGACACTCATCATCTAGCATGATAGACATATGAAGCCAATCTGCCGACGGAATCATAAAATGCGTCTTATCTACAATGCCCTTGTATGAGCGGGGTAAATCATTGTCCAATTCATAAACGCCGTTTACATAAGCCCCACGCAAAGTATCCACACTGCCGCCTTCATCAAAATTGCCGCGTATGCCCAATGTTTCATTAGACAAGGTAAAAATAGACTCACTCACCCGACTATATCCCTTGTCAAATCCCTTTTCAATCACTTTCCATTCATCTGTTAAAAAATATTTATCTGCTACTTTAGCCATATAGTATGCTCCTTAACCTTTTATGCCAGATGTGACAATATTCTCTGTCAATTTTTTCTGGAAGATAAAAAATAAAATAATTGGCGGAACCATTGAAAAAACCACTGCCCGCATTAAATCATCATTGTTGATGGTTTGCTGGGTGCTAAAAACAAATAAGCGCACCATAACCGTCTGCCACTGCCCAACACCCAGCACCAAAAACGGAAGCAAAAAGTCACTCCACACCCCATTGACAGTGAAAATCGTCACCACCACACAAATGGGTTTAGACAGGGGCATCACTATTTTAGAAAACACTTTTAATTGAGAACAGCCATCCATCCGTGCCGCTTCAATGATAGACCCAGGAATGGACAAGAAAAACTGCCTAAAAAGTACAACATTGATGGCATTTGCCCCAGCCGCAAGCCAAAGAGGGGTAAAAAATCCACCCATATTAAACCGTTGAATATTGATAAACAACGGTACAAGGGCAATGGTTGCAGGGATAAGCAATGAAACCAACACCATATTGTGAACAATTTTGTACCCCTTAGGCTTTAAAATAGCCAAGCCATAAGCAAGCAACCCGTTAAACACCAGCGCGGAAACAACACTGCCAATGATTGCATAAAAGGAGTTGAGATAATTCTGTATGATATTCAGCTGATTCCACGTTGTTGTGTATCTTGTAAAATCAAAGGCATAGGGGTGAATAAGCGTGCTGGACATAAACTCGCGCAGGTCTTTAAAGCCTGCCATAATGACCCAATAAATTGGAAAGAGTGCCAGCACCACAACAATTGCACATACAATATATACAAAAAATACAGTGACTTTTATCCCAGTGGTTTTTTTATCAAAATCCCGTATGATGCCCGTGCGCGGTGGGGCATTTTTATTAAAAAGATTAAAAAATTTTGTTTTCAATCCCAATCAACCTTTCTACGCTGGGCAATTTGATACAGCACAGTAAACCCAAGCAAAATAACCGCGGTAATCACTGCAACTGCCGAAGCTCTGCCAAAATCCATATTCCCGCCAAAGGCATAATTCCACATCAGCAACATGAGTGAAATGGACGCATTATCTGGGCCGCCCCGTGTAAGCACCAATGGCTCGTACATGATTTGGAAAATTGCAATGATTTGCAGAATAAGCAAAGTACTGCCCAAGTTGAAAATCGCAGGGGCGGTGATATACCTAATCCGCTTCCAAATACCTGCACCGTCTATTGTAGCCGCTTCGTAAAGTTCAGGGTTAATACCTGCAAGCCCTGCCATATAAATAAGTGCAGTCGCACCTGCGCCCCGCCATGTGGAAATCAGCACAATGATGGGAATAACCCAGTTGGCTTCAGTTAAAAACGTCATAGGCCCAATGCCCAAGTGCCCAAGCAAAATGTTAATGACACCTGTAGACTCCGCAGAAAAAAACGCCCGCCATAAAATCATGGCCGCAAGCCCTGGCAAAACATTGGGGACATACGCCACTGTACGGAAGAACCCTTTTCCTCTCACTGTTTCACCAATAATCAAAGCCAAAAAAATAGGCACTAAAAACCCTAAAAGAATAGACCATATTGTATAAGAAAAAGTATTCACTAGTGCCTGTCTAAACTCGTGACGGTTAAATATACTAATAAAATTATCAAAGCCCACAAACTCTACCAGTTCGATATTGCGTGTCCTGTAAAAACTCATGCGCACACTTTGCAACAAAGGTACCCACAAGAAAAAGCCAAACAGGATTATACCCGGCAGCATAATGAACCAGCTTGTTGCATGTTGTTTAAACTTTGCCAAAGGAAACCACTCCCTATACTTGTGTAAAAAAAGAGACGGACTTTTCAACTAAAAAAGTACCGCCTCCTTTTTAAAGATTGATTATCTGTTTACTTCATCGTCTAAAAACTCTTGAAATCTGTCTTGTGCCTGTTGTAATGCGGTCAGCACATCTGCATTTTCACGGGTGATGATTCTTTGAATTGCGGCAGTTAATTCGCGGTACATTTGCTGTGTGAAAAGCGGCTCTTCACCTCTTAACGTGATTGTGCCGTCTGTAAAGGAATTAAAGAAATCATCAAACAAGCGCATATCTACATTAGAAAATTCATCTGCAACGGCGCGCTGTGTGGCAATAAATTCATCATCATTCCATGCAGGCACAGGCGGAAGTACAGGCACGCCACGGTCACGGGCGGCAGATGCACCTGCACGCATGGCGGCAACGGTATCATCATCTACAAAAGGAAGTACACCAATGATTCTAAGGAAGCCAAGCACTGCCATTGCTTGGTCATGGTTTGTGTCAGGGGAAAACATAAATGCTGTGCCACCTGTGAGTGCATATGCACCGCCAGGGCCTGCGGGAAATGGAATCAGCGCGAAGCTTTCCACAGGAAGCCCTCTGCCTGCTGTAGGCTCTGCAACAGAATCATTGGCGGCAAAGTTCATTGCGGCTTGCCCTGTTCCCAAAATATTATGAGAACCTGCCCAGTCGGTGGTGGTTGCGTCTGCATTAAGAATGTCATATTCCCAGCGCAGTGCGCGGATATAGTACATTGCTTCAATCATTGGTTCAGAAGTAAAGTTTGCAACCCAACGCCCGTTTTCGTCTTGGGACTGAATTGCATTTTCACCAGTCGCACCAAAATTCCATGCAATATTGGTAAAGAGCCATCCGCCAAAGGTTTCACTGGCGGGGAAAACAAGCCCTGCCCGCCCTGTTTCTTCTCTAATGATTCGTCCTGTTTCAGCAACTTCCTGTAAAGTCCTTGGAACCATAGGCAGACCATCTTCGTCAATAAGCCCTGCTTCTTCAAACAAATCAATGTTAATGTGCATACCTAAAACATATCCGTCACGAGGAAGCCCAAAAATTCTACCGTTTTCATCACCTAAAAGTTCAATATAACTAGGGCTGAATTTGTCCAAAATGCCAAATTCCGCAAGTGCGTCTGTAACATCTGCCACAAGCCCTTGGCTGATAAGCAGGGGTGGGTCTGTAAATGGCGGCTGAAATAGGTTTGGTGCTGTGCCGCCCCTTGCCATGGGCAAGTAGTTGGCCAGTGTGTATGAGAAAAATGCAGGAACTACCGTAACATTTGGATACTGCGCCCGCATAATTTCTCTAAAGCCTTCAAACAGCGCAAGCTCCGCCCCAGGGGCAGTGTCTGGCGGCCAATTGCCTAGGGTAATTGTAGCCGTCAGATAAGGGTCTACAACGTCAATTGAAATATCCTCAATTTCCTCTGGCGGGGCAGCCGTTGTTACAGGCGCACTTCCTTCTGAGGCAATACTGCCAGAACCTGTGTTGTCATTGTCACCACAGGCGGTAAGCAATAGAAGTATAAATATTGCAACTACCATGAACAATAAACTTTTCTTCATTGTAACCCTCCTTAAACTTGCACAAAAATGAATCAAGGTTTAGCGATTAACCTCTTTCATTTTAACTATATTTCCACAATTGTCAAGATTTTTTTCACGCTGACAAAAAAGCAAAAAAGCCACTGTTTGCTACATCCAGCGGCTTTTTGATTTTTTCTTTTGAATTTTTACAAAAACTACTTATTTTTGTTTTTGTTGTTGGTATTGTTTGTGGTGTTGGTTGTGTTGTTCATGTCGTTTGTAGCGTCAACTCTGTTAGACTTGTTTGCATTTGCGTCTGTTGAATTTTGCTTTTTGTTGTCCATACTGTGCAACCTCCCTTCGCTCCCCGCTAGGTTCAGCGGCGATGGTAAGTATCCTAGTACAAGTATGGTTCGCAAATGAGATAAATATACATATTTGTTAAAAAAAATTATCGTGCAGGTGGAAGTGCTGTAATGGCACTTGCTAAAGTTTCTGCAATAAGCCCTTGTATTGCAGGGTCGGCAAGCCTTGCAGCATCTTGTGGGTTGCTCATAAATAAGAGTTCCAATAGTGCAACAGGAATGTCCGAACCTCTTAAAATCCTAAGTTCAGGCATATAGTGTATTCCTCTGTTTTGGCTTCCAAGGGCAGAAACGATTTCGTTTTGTAAAAGATACGCCAGTTCATGGCTTCCGTCAGCTGTACCGTAGAGGGTTAAAGTTCCTTGTGAAAGTCTGCTGACTCCATCTGCATTGGCATGTATGGATATGAAATAATCGCCAAGCCCATTGGCAAGCCTGTATCTATCGTCATTGTATATAAAAATGTCTGTTGTTCTTGTAGGCACAAGTAAAATTTCAGGGTCGTCAAAAATATCTAAAAGGTTTAAGACGATGTTTAAAACAATGGCTGATTCGCTTGGGGCATTTTGCCCATGTACCGATGGCGCGCCTGTGTCAACACCGCCATGTCCAGGGTCGATGATGACAATGGTACGATATTCCTCACGAGGGTCAAATATTTGCACATATCCCGTGTCATACCGCACAAAAGCCCCCCGTCTTGTACGAAAACTTATGCTGTCCCCTTCTTGCCGTATATACATTGGCAAAGTGCCATAGCGCATTAAAGGGATATTGCGCAAGGGCAAGTCAATGCCTTCAAATTGAATAGTATATATGTAATGTAAATAATTGTACCAAACATGAGCCACTTGAACATCATCAGGTAAAATAATTTTATTATCTGCCGTATCAAAAAACACCCCCGCACCCCAATACAAAGGAATCACTGGCGGCAAGTCATCATCTGCCCATGCATAAGCCGAGACAGGAAAAATATTATCCTCTGTATCGTTTTCAACCCAAACAGGCACAGTATATGCACCGTCAGTCCTATCACGTGTAAGAAAAAACAACGCCGCCGCCACAATCATTAAAATACAGCAAACCGCCCCAAGTCCTATAGTAAAACGCCAAAGCTCCCTTGCTTCCTTTTGAAAATTGCGGACACCCCGCACCCCACGATACCTAGCCATATCATCACCTGCTTTCAGCACAGCTTATCATATCTGAAATATCTAGTTTTTCATCAAAATTCATACCTCAATCCTCCAATGCTACATGTCTTGAATTTAGATTAACACATATTTTGTCTTTTTTCTATGACCAGTGCATACATTATTAACAGACGAGAAAAAAAGGTGTTGATAATGATGAAGCAGACAACCCATGACAATATAAAGCAAATGGATATATCCCTTGGCGGCGGGCTGGGGCGTGTGAGTGACAAAGCACGGATTGATACGATAAATCACCCTGTATTGGTGGTAGGGCTGGGCGGCACAGGCACAGACGCACTTTTGCGCTTAAAGTATCAAGTAAGCCGCCGTTTTAAACTGCCAGACAACCCAGTTACCAAGCAAAAAAAGCCCAAGCCTGATAATATCGAATATATATCCCTTGAAACTAATGAACACGACCGTAAAAAATATAAAGGGATAAGTCTAGACCCCTATACAGAGCAAGTTTTATTATCCAACGCAGGCATTGGCACAATTTTGAACAATCGCTCAACAATGCCAGACTACATAAGCCAATGGTTAAACCCCGAACTCACTATCACAGACGGCACAAAAGGCGCAAGCGGCAACCGCCAAGCAGGGCGGCTTTTGCTGTTTGAAAAAATCAATACGGCAATTGATGCCATTGACAATAAAATCCGAAATTTGAGAATAGACCAAGAAAATAAACTGCTGGTATTTTTGCTGTCAGGCATGTCTGGCGGCACAGGCGGTGGTATGTTTTTGGACATTGCCTATATCATTCGTGGATTGATGGAGCGGGAATACGGAAGCAAAGGTGTAGACAAAGTTGAAATTACAGGCTACTTATTTACACCAGACATTCACCTTGCAGGCAATCACATGAATATTCACACAGAAGAATATATCCAGCGTAATGGCTATGCCGCGCTAAAAGAGCTGGATTACTGGATGAACCTAGAAGAGCGCGCAGGTGAACGCTTTACACAAAAATACGGTACACGGCTGGAAGTCAATTCGGGGCTTGCACCATTTAATTTATGCCACTTGGTTAGTGCATGTAATATTGACGGTGTAGTGCTTAAAGGTGCGTATGATTATTGCATGAATGTTACGGCAGAAAATATTGTGAACTTTCTTGCACTGGAAGACAAGTCAAGCGGCAGTGAATTTGCCATCCAAGACTATTACAGCAACCTGCTATCAAACATAGGTACAATGAAAAGCAATTTGCCTCATGGAATCCCCCAAGCTTCAAACTTTGTCTACAATATAATCGGCGCATCGGCGGCGGCATTGCCAACAGAAGGAATAAACGCCTACCTTGCCCACAGCCTATTCCGTGAAATGTCACAAATGTTTGAAGCCATGCCTGACGACCATGACTTGCAACAGTATGCCAATTCCGCGGGGTTGGAAATAGGTATGCTTGGCACGGAATTGGCGCGGCGTTTGCCGCCAATAAAGCTGGATTATGCAGAGACAGACTATTTTAGTTACGCCAATGTCATCAAAACCCGCCGTGTGAATATTGATGAAAAATTATCTGAACAGTATACAAACGCAAAACGTGAACTTTCCGAATCCAAATTATTAACATCTAGCACTATAGATTCTGCAAAAAAAGAACTCAAGCAAGCATTTTTAAACCCAAAGCAAGGGCCATTTTTTACATCAAAACTTATTTCCAGCGACCGTAGCCCTTGTATTTTGGCGCGTATTGATACCTGTCAACAGCATTTAAAAGAAAAAATTGCCCAAGGAACAGAAGAACTTGACGCACTGGAAATTGTCGCAGAAACCCGCTTGGAAGAAGCGCGCAAAGCATTCATTTTATCCCGCGAAGCAAAGAAAAATGCCTATATTGAAGCAAAAATTGCCGTGTACCAAACCCGCCTACAGCGAGACTGTTTTACCCGCCTTATTGATGTTTATAAAGATATCCGAACGGCACTAGAGCAAGAAAACGATAAAATTTATGCCGTGTACACAGAGATTTTAGGAGAAATCAAAAAAATCCTGCACGCAAATGCAGGATTCATTACCTCATCAACACCCCTAGACTCCACAAAGTCGTACCAATGGGATGTGATTGCTGTGGAAGATACCGCCCCTGAAATTGACAAAGCAATATCAGAAACAGGTGCAGACGCACTTGTTCGGGAATTTTCAAAGGCTCTGCTAGAGGAATCTGCCCGCTGGCTCAATGACAGTCAGCTCAATATTTCCCAAGCAATATCAGATTTTATTTATAATCAATTCAGCAGTTTACTAGCCCGCTCCATGTCCGAATACATCCACAGCCGATACAATGGCGAACGAAGTATAGAAAGTGTCATTGAGGAAGAAATAGCCCCCCGTCTCTATCGTGATGCAAAGCCCATTTTTAACCTAGACAATACATCAGGTATGTTTAACTTTCCAAGCTATGGGGTCGTGAGTGTCCCAGCCAACTGTCCAGATATTTTGCGCGGCATAGAAGCATATCAGCAACACGCCCTTGCAAACTTGCGCTTTAACATTCGCAAAAGCAATATTACCGACCGTATTTTCTGGCTCAATACGCAAAACGGTATTCCCCTTTTCGCATACACGCCCATTCGTGTGTACGAAGAGCTTTACGAGCGCACCATCCATACCAAAGAAGGCGTAGGACGGCACTTGGTCATGAATGACCGTGAAAATTGGGTGAATCTACCCTCACCTATCCCAGAAGAATTATGGGGCGACACCTTTACAAATCCACGCCAAAAAGCTCTAAACGACAATGCCCGTCAAGTTTTCCAAGACGGATTACATTGTGGCAGTATAAAAGCCCGCGGTGAAAGATTCACCTGTATAAAAACAGAAAACTTTGACACCACAAAATATAATTTTGACATAAAAGCCGACCTAAAAACCCTGTACAACTTATTGGAGGAACTCACCGCTTTAAAAGAAAACGGCTTAACCCCAATAGACACAACACTCACCCAGTCAGCAGAAACGTTCATCCGCTGTCCGCACCTTATTGAGCGAATCCAAGCCGAAAATATAAAGTATGCCGAACTGGATACCATCTTAAACCGCTTACAATCCCTACTATCTGAAAATGACCGTGAAAAAGACTTAACCGAAGCGTTCCTTCGTATTCTCACCTGCGAGGCTATCGTAAAGCGCGGCGCATACTACATTTATGAAAAGGAGTTGGAAGAAGACCCATGGCAACCCTTTGTCAATTTAATTGAACAAGCAGATTATCCAGAGTTCGCCATGTTTAACCACTATAAAACCCTCACCTCTGCCCAACAAGCCATACTAAAAAATAAAGCCAAGTTTCACGAAGAGACTTGGCATGAAGATAAACTCACAATCAGCTTAAAAAAATGGCAAGGTACAATCGCCGTCCGCAAAAACCAGCTGGATACCGATATGTGGAAGTGGCAAAACGGCACAGCCATGTACGCCTTTTATAGAAATACACTCATGCGATTAAGCACACAAATTTCAGCACTGGCAGAATAATGACAACCCTCTCGTAATATGTTATAATATGTCTAAAATTGAATATCACAAGGAGTTGAAACAATGGATAACCGAAACCCAGAAGCGGTCAAACCGAAACCATTGCTCGTGTACATTGTCGCCATTTACGCGGCAAGTCTGCTTATTGCCAATATTTTGGCTAGTCACATGCTGGTATTTGTGCGGTGGACAACAAGTGCAGGTATTTTAACCTTTCCAATTACCTACATCTTGGCATCGGTACTGTCTGAAGTCTATGGATACCGTTGGGCGCGCCGTGCCGCATGGCTTAGTTTGGCACTAAATGCACTGATGGCAGGGCTGATTCAGCTAAGTATTATTTTACCCCAGCCTGACTGGTATGACAGTACGTATTTTGTGGCAGCAGTAGGCGGAACATGGCGGATTGTATTAGCAAGCCTTGTCGCTTTTACAATTGGCAAATTTGCCAATGACAAAGTATTCAGCCGTTTAAAAGAAAAACACGCCAATATGGATGGTTTTAAATTTCGAGCCATGGCATCCTCAATTGTTGGGCATATATTGGATACTTGCATATTTTATCTCATTGCTTTTGCATTGATTATCCCTTGGAACGAACTGCCCGGCGCAATACTTGTTGTTGTATGTTTAAAATGGGGATATGAGTGGATTGTATTGCCCTTGACCGTGAAAATTACCAAAAAGATAAAAGCATACGAATCAGCATAATATTGATATAAGAAAAAAAGACTGTTCAACTTGAACAGTCTTTTTTTATAGAATGAAGCGTTGACATTTTCTAATGGACATGTTACTATTAGACACATAAGAAAGGAGAGCCTATGGATAAGTTAATTTTAGGGCTGTTAATGATGAAAAAGCTAACGGTTTATGAAATGAAGGCGGTCATTAAAGCAAACTATAGAAATATCTATAGTGACAGCATGGGCGCAATACAGTTTGCCATAAAAAAACTGTTGAAAGGGGAAATGATTACCGTAACAGAATATGTAGAAAGAAGTGTGAATAAAAAGCAATACGCCATCACAGAAAAAGGTAAAGCAGAATTTACAAAATGGCTTCATGTACCAGCAAATTTTTCTGGTGCAACCAATACAGAACTTGGCAAGTTACTGTTTATGGGCATGTTACCCTCTGCACAATTTGAACCGATGATAGATGAGATGATTAAAGGCTTGGAAAAAACATTGGTTTCATTGATGGATGTTCATACACAAGCACATTCCCAAGAGGCTGAAGCAGCTTCTACCCAAGTCTTTGAATCGTGGAAAAGTGAACCAGAATACTTTTCCGATGTTAGTGAAAAAGCAGATAACATCTTGTTTTTTCAAAGAAAAACCTTGCAATATGGCATAGACAGTATCAAGTTTGACATTGAATGGTTTAAAAAATTAAAGGAGGAAATAAAATGAAAGTTATTGCATTAAATGGTTCACCAAGAAGTGAACGAAGCAGTACTATGAAATTAACCCGCGCATTTTTAGAAGGTACTCAGTGGACAGATACAGAAATTATTGATATTTCAAAGTTAAATGTACGGGGCTGTACAGGTTGCTACTCATGCTGGACAAAAACCCCAGGCAAATGCGTCATCAATGATGATATGACAGATATTTTGCCCAAACTCATTGAAGCAGATATTATAATATGGTCATTCCCTTTGTACAGTTGCAGTTTCCCGGGACAAATGAAATGCTTTATGGACAGACGGCTGCCTATAGCCCTGCCCTTTATGGACGAATCATCTGCTACAGGTGAACATCCTTTGCGTCATGATTTATCTAAACAACGTCATTTCTTTATTTCAACCTGTGGGTTTTGGACGGCTGAAGGCAACTACGACAGCGTCATAAAAATGCTGGAGCATGGCGGAAAAGGTGCAAATCATGAAGACTTTACAATTTTCTGCGGGCAAGGCGGTTTGTTTGAAGCGGCAGACATGGCAGATGATATGGGGCTGAATGCATTGGTTGAAGGTTACTTAAACACCATGCGCCAAGCGGGCAGTGAATATGCCAATGGCGGCATGAAAAAAGAAACCCGCGATTTACTTTCTCAACCACTGATACCCAAAGAAGCCTATGAAAGCGCGGCAAATGCATCTTGGGGCGTATAGCCTATAAAAAAAATAAGAGCGCAAGTTTGGCTCTTATTTTTTTATTTTTAAATTTTGACTTACACCCACCACATCTCCGCAGGGGCTTCATACATAAGAATGGGTTTTAAAAATGCAATGGCTTTTTCAAGTCCTTCTTCAATAGACATTAACCCATCTTCGTGTTCGATACTAATTGCACCGTCATAGCCAGTCATTCTAAGCATGGAAATCATGTCGTTCCACTCGCTTTGTCCGTGACCATAACCAACGGTTCTAAAAATCCAACTGCGGTCAATAAGTCCGCCTAAACTGCCCGTGTCTAACACCCCATTGACGGCGGTGTTGGCTTCATCAATATTTGTATCTTTTGCGTGGAAGTGATAAACCGCACCTTTTAAAGCTTTAATGGCTTCAATAGGTTTGATACCTTGCCAGTATAAATGGCTGGGGTCGAAGTTTGCGCCTATGATTGAACCAACGGCTTCACGCAATTTTAGCAAAGTGGCTGGATTATATACGCAAAAGCCAGGGTGCATTTCTAAAGCGATTTTTTTCACGCCGTATTCTGTGGCAATGGCGGCGGCATTTTTCCAATAGGGAATAAGCACTTCATCCCATTGAAATTTTAATACCTCTTGAAAATCTGGCGGCCATGCGCAAGTGACCCAGTTTGGCAGTTTTGCACCAGGGTAGTCACCAGGGCAACCGCTGAATGAAATCACCGTATCTACCCCAAGTTTTTGTGCCAATTTACAGGTGTTCACAAAAGCTTCATGGTCACGTTCTGCAATTGCTTTATTCGGATGTACTGGGTTGCCATGACAGCTTAATGCGCTGATGGTGAGTTTATTTTTGTCTAAAATGCTTTTGAGTTCATCAATGATTGAAGGGTCTGCAAGTGCCTTCACAGGGTCAAGATGGGCTGTGCCAGGATAACCACCCGTGCCAATTTCCACAGATTGCACACCTAGTTTGCTAAGATATTCAAATGCTTCTGCCACAGGACGGCCAGAAAGTAAAACAGTAAACACGCCAAGTTTCATACTTAAACGCTCCTTATATGTGGATTATATTATTTACAACCAATATTATCATGGCTAAATTAGCCAGTCAATAAAGAAAACGTGCCGCGGCGCGTTTGTCTTACCAGCATTCATAAAATCGTGGAATATTTCATATTCTTGATGTACAATACATATAAGACAAGTTTATGAAAAGGACGTGTTACCTTAATGGAGAAAAGGATTCAGCTTGGAATTATCGGATATGGCGGCATGGGCAGTCTTTATGCTAGATTTTTACCATCATCTGCTGTAAACATAGTTGCCGCAACCGATACCGAGCCAACCCGTGTACAAAATGCCCGCAATGCAGGGCTAATCGGTTACGACACTGTTGACGAGCTTCTGGCAGACCCCAATGTAAACACCGTTATTTTGTCTGTGCCAAACCATTTGCACAAGGAAATGTGCATTAAAGCCGCAAAGGCAGGCAAGCATGTTATTGATGAAAAACCATCTGCCTTAACTGTTGCAGAACTTGATGAGATGGACAAGGCTTGTAAAGAGGCTGGTGTTGTTTTTACCGTACATCAAAACCGCCGCTGGGACAAAGACATGCTAACGGCAAAACATGCTTTTGACAATGGCACTGTAGGCAATATTTTTGCCATAGAGTCACGCTTGCATTCTGGCAATGGACATATGCATGACTGGCACTTGATTAAAGAGCATGGCGGCGGCATGATGTATGACTGGGGTGTTCACTTTATTGACCAGATTTTGTTTATGATGCCCAATGCAAAAATTAAAATGTTGTGGGCAGACTTAAAATATGTACTGCATGATGATGTAGACGATTATTTTAAAATCCTCATGAAAATGGACAATGGCATTACCGCACACATGGAGCTTTCAACGTATATGCTGGCAGAGTCTCCACGCTGGATAGTTGCAGGAGACAAAGGTACAATGGTTGTAAAAAACTTTGACTGCGAAGGCTCAATTTACACCACCAATGAACTTTTAGAAAAACTGCCCCCACAAATTGCATACACTTCATCTGGGCCAACAAGACAGTTTGCCCCCATGTCACCCGATGCCATCAAGCAAAGCCCTCTGCCAGAAGTAAAAGCAGAATGGGCAGAGTTTTTCATCAATGTGAGAGATGCCATTTATGACGGCGCAGAGTTAAAAGTAAAAATTCCCGAAGTACGCCGTGTACTGGCTGTCATTGAAGCCGTGTTTAAGTCAGCAGAAACAGGCGAAGCCATTGGGCTAGAGCAATAGAATCATAAAAATCTGTAGAAGTGGATGGGTGAATAAACCCCTTCACTTCTATTTTTTTATCTGCCCCTTGACATTGACCGTGCGTCAACTTATATAATGGCTTATGTATTGATTCACTATAAAAAAGGAGTTTTTATGATGAACCTAAGATTTGAAAAAAGAACTACATTCTATGTTTCTGGCTATGGGATGGAAACCCGCGAGGAATCCCTTGAAAAAGACTGTGCAACACTTCGGGCCCAATATGAAGACAAGCTACGGTCTATTTCAGACCATTTATATTTCGTTGCTTGGATGAAAAATGAAAGTGAAAATATCATGATTTATCATTTGGGTGTTGAGGCACCAAGTCAAACCCCTGTTACCGAAGGTGCAACTTGTGTGGAAGTACCTGGGGCAAAATTTGCTGTGGCGACAGTGCCAGAGGGCGAACCTATATTAGCCACATGGCATAAATTTTTTGCAACAGGGCTATCCTCTCTAGGTGCGGATATGGACATGAATTATCCGATTAACTTTGAATCCTTTGACGAAAACGGCGTTTGTGAATTATGGATTCCAGTGAAGGAAGATTGAGCCATGGATAGACCAACAAAACCTTACGCAGAAGTCAAAGCCATGTTGGGCAGCGCAAGTGTTGCATGGGAAAAGCTGACTGGGCATATTCGTTTTTTCTACATCATGGACGAACTGTGGGCGGAAGGCAAACCCACCCACAAACACCGCAACAACTTACTGTTTAAGCGTGGCGGCAAAACACTGACTACACTGTGTATTCGTGAAGGGTACTTTATAGCCTGTGTTGTGCTGGGCAAAAAAGAGCGGGAACAATTTGAAGCACAACGGGAAAACTTTAGCGAAGCCGTGTGCAAACTTTATGATGAAACCCACACATACCATGACGGTAAATGGCTTGGGTTTGAAGTACGTGACGAATCACTTATTGACGATATTATTCGCTTGCTCCCGATTAAACGCAAGCCTAACCGTAAAATTTTACCTGACAGCTTAGAAAAATGTGGTCGCCTTGATATCGGTTTGTCCAATGAGGATATTACCACTTTTATTATAGGTCAACGATAATTTTTTAATAAAGACCACAAAACCCCCTGATATCCCATTTGCTTTTGGGGATAATCAGAGGGTTTTGTGGTTTTTTGACGAGAAAGTCAAAACAATGTTTGCTTCTTTTGTAAGACAATGTTATAATACTTAAGCACGTAGCGACCATGTGGTATCAAGAGCCACATGGCGAATGCAAGGTAGCAGAGTACGTCACCTACACATCCACGGAATTTCACCGCCACTACGCGGTAAGTTTATCATTATTTTGCTTTCATTTCAATGGGGGCAAGGTTTTGATATGG
>WRAH01000043.1 GCA_009780315.1 Defluviitaleaceae bacterium | reverse complement strand
TTTAACCCTTCGGATTATGATGTTTTTGATAAACCAGTGATTCGCAACGTTGAAATGACTGACGAAAGTGCCATTGCGTTTCTTGCCGCCCAGGGCTATGACGTTTCTTCCATTACCAAAATCGCTGGATAACTTGTTTTTTGTGCTACTTTGGGTAGCTTTTTTTGTATGCAGATTTTTCACGTGAGGCTTTCACACTTATTTCCCTCCAGTTTTTTAAGATTCAGTACTTCCATGACCTATCTGTAATTATAATTCCCCAACTTCAAAAGTAAAGTCACGATTTTGTAGCATTTTTTTAAAAGCTTTGATTTTGTCTATTTTTGCAGTATAGTATCCATATGTCACAATTTTGTAGCATAAAAAAAATATCGTTTGGAGAGATGTTATGGCATTGTTTAATGTAAGTGCATTGATTTGTGAAATGCGAAAAGCAAAAGGATTAACCCAAGCCCAACTTGCAGAGGGCATTTGCTCAAGACAGACCATTTCTGCCATTGAAAAAGGCAACCGTAAGCCTGATTGGTTTACTTTTAAGCTTATCATGCATAAGCTTGGTGTTGACCCAAACCATTATTTCAACGATATGGCAAGCGCAGATGATGTATTTATTCAGCGGCAAGTCAAGAAACTTGATAATCTCATACTTACACTTGATTGGGACGGCTTAAAAGTTGAACATGACAACATGGAGAAGGATAAAAGATTTTCAACAGGTGAAGGACGAAGGGCACTTTTAGGGCTAAAAGCAAATTTATACAACCAAGGCAAATATAGTAACCCCCAGCTTGCGATTGAAGCCAGCATGGAAAGATTAAAAATAAACCGTCCTCACTTTAAATTGGAAAACGCCCACAAATATATACTCACCTATGAAGAACAGATGGCAATTAACGCTTTAGCTACAGTTTATTACGACATTGAAGCATATGAGCAATGTATAGCGCTTAAAAAGCTTGTTTTACACTCTCTGGAAAAAAACAACAAAAACAGTATGAATGACACTAACCTTAGTTTTAGTTTTCACTATTTTATCGTTGCAACAGGGCTGTGTCTTGCCTTTAAGGAATATGGGATGTATGAAGATTGTATTGCTTGGGCAGATAAAGCCATAAAACTATACAACGGAAGCCGTCATACAGAATACTACATTCGTATCCTGCGCTACAAAGCATTTAGTTTGCTTAAATTAGGGCAAGAAGAAGGTAAGGCACTGTATAAAAAAGCTTTGCTGTACGCCTATATTTTTGACGAGTATCTTGAAATGGGTTTTGAATCTATGAAATCAGAGTACAATGAAAACTTTGGAGATATACTGGATTTGTCTTTAGATATGTAGTTTTTAAGATGTGATACAATAAAATAACGGCGAGCCTTTTGATAGGTTCACCGTTATTTTATTATAGCTGAACGAACATGATTATCAATTCATAGCTATGGGCAAAAATCTTGCGAATATTGCCGCTACTTCTGCTCTGGTGGCTGTGGCTTGAGGGTCAAATCTGCCGTCGTCACGCCCTTGCACTATACCAGCACGCTGGATAACAGCAACAGCATCAGATGCCCAAGGCGATATACTTGCTTGGTCAATAAAGCTAACCCCTGCGCCTTGGGGTAAGGCTACGTCTCGCATTTCTGCATAACGGTGCAGCATGACTGCCATTTGTTCGCGGGTTATATTATTATTTGGAGCAAAATTACCTTCGCTAAACATAAGAAACACATTAAAGAAAAAAAGCGTGTCCGTCTGGTTAATTCTATCATACACCAAACACGCGCCCAAATTCAACGGTAAATGTACCCGTTATGCGGTGGTTATGTACCGCTATGCACATATTTTTATTTTATTCACATAAAGAAAGACGGCAACGCAACCATCATAGCACGCCGCCCATTCTGACAATGCTAATGGCAAATGTAATAATTATATTAACCATACATGCAATCATAATAAAAACTTTTGTCAATTTTCCAATATACGCACTAGCACCTCTATCATATAAATATGTTGCACATGCTATCATAGCAAATGATGCGTATATAAATGTGCGAAAAGCTGAACCGTACAGGGAGGGAGATAAACCCAAAACCAATTGTGATAAAACCCCTAGTAACATAACCCCTATAACAAAACAACTTTCCTTAAAATTTGAACATGACAAATACAAAGTATAAAATAAGCAAATAAAAAATAGCAGGAATATAAAATTACTACCCGTCCAATTAGGTATCGTTATCATTATAAATGTATTCAAAAACTGACCGTCCATATACGCTAGATTAGCCCTCGCAAATTGCACAGCATTTATGGCAGTTAAAGCACTTAAAAATACAGAGATAACAAAGGGAATTGCGGCAATAATACGTTTATGAATAACCCTGTGTTTATGCCATACTATTATTATTAAAAACAAAGAAAATAATGGAAAAAGCATAATTGTAAATGTAGTATAGTGCATAGCTGTGAGTTCAAACCCTAAAAGGATACGCTGAAACAGAGAGTATTCTGCAAATTCAGGCACTTGCCAATGTCCAGCGAGAGCGCGAACGCTGTTTCCCGGCGTAGTTAATGTGAAAACTAAACGCGCAACCGAATAAAGCAAACTACAATAAAGTGTTATTTTATATTTAAGGGGGAATACGCTTTTGTTATATAATTGTAATGCGGTCAATGTAGTAAATACAACAAACAATATCATTACACCCTGTTCTGCGTCTGTTGAATACAATATTGCAATTATATAAAAAATATAACGTGGAATTGAAATATTTACTCCTTCTCGTATGCGTTTTAACGTAAGCAAAGCAAATGTTCCAAGTGCTAAAGGAAAAGTGAAATTAGTGGTTGTGGCAATCCAACCAGCTGTAGCCATATGCCAATACGGATATAACAACATGAAGCCAACTAAAAAACAGTTACTGCTATATTTTTCCTCATGTATTACCAGTTTAGAAATACTAACCGCTAAAAGAAGCAATGCCGCTAATTCAAGAACGCGCCATATAAAAATGGGGGCATTACTTAAAGCAACCATAGTTGGATAAATAAACAATCTTGATGTCCAATTATTATAAATATCAGTAATTAAGGGGATTAAACCGTCTTGCAATGGGTTTGTTTCCATAAAAATAATATCATCACTAAATTTATCAGTAGCAATAAAATGGAAAACAAAAATAAAAAGTGCCAAAAATATAAATGGAAAATATTGCCTTCGATTTTTTAAGAATTTCACCACATCAAACATTTTGTTCTCCATTCCCTAATTTGTTTCGTGCCAACAACTTATAAAAACACAATTCAACCCCTTATATGACAGCCCTTAATTCCACAATCTGAACATTTTTGACCACAATCAGGTGTTAACGCCCCTATTTGAGACTTCTCCCATTCACGGCGAAGAAATGCTTTGGTTACACCCATTTCAATAAAGTCCCATGGCAGACATTCATCTGCCGTTCGTTCGCGGTTGGCATAAAATGCAGGGTCTAGCTTTGCTGCTTTAAATGCTTCAAGCCAAGTTTCATATTTAAAGTGTTCACTCCAACCGTCATAAATCGCGCCTAATTTGTAAGCAGTTTCTATGACCGTGCCAAGTCTTCTGTCACCACGGGCAAGTACGCCCTCAATTTGCGCCGTTTTTGCATCATGATAGCGATAAGTAATTCGCTTTTTATTTATACGGCTTTTTACCTCTTGCTGTTTTTTTATAAATTCATCTGGGTCATCTTGTGCTGCCCATTGAAATGGCGTAAAGGGCTTGGGTACAAAACATGACGTGCTAACACTTACACTTACTGGACGCTTACGCTCCTCATATGACAACTGATAATAAACACTTACAATTTTGTCACACAGGTCTGGTACTGCCAGTAAATCATCCATATTTTCATTAGGCAACCCTGCCATGAAATAAAGTTTTATTTTGTCAAACCCTGCCTGAAATGCTTTAAAACATCCCTCTAAAATTTCTTCTTCAGTCAAGTTTTTGTTTATCCCATCGCGCATTCTTTGGCTTCCTGCTTCTGGCGCAACGGTTAATGATGATTTGCGAACCGCTTGGACTTTTGCCAAAGAAGCAATGGCATCAAGCCTTGTTGATGGAAGAGAAATATTTACACGTCTTTTTTCTGTTAATTCAAGTAGCTTGTCCACTAATTCCTCAAAATGGCTGTGGTCACACGCGCTCAGTGATAATAATGAAATTTCTTCATGTCCCGTGGCTGTGATTAACATTTCTGCTTGGGCTAAAAGTTCATTTACACCACGTTCTCGTACAGGTCTATAAATAAAACCTGCTTGACAAAAGCGGCACCCACGTTTGCACCCACGTGCAATTTCCAATACCCCACGATTGTGGACAGTTTCAATAATTGGGGTAATCAACTTATCTGGATAAAAGTCAAGATGAGGTAAAAAAGCACGTTTTACTATTGCAGGTGCAGGAAATTGAGGCGTAAAATTTGCTAGTGTGCCATCTTCATTATAGGCAACATCATACCATGCAGGCACGTATATTCCCGGTATGTCTAAAATATCTTTTAAAAACGTGGCTTTGTCACTACCATTTTTTTTATGCTCATGATAGCGATTCAGCACAGTGTCTAAACTGGCTTCCCCATCACCTATATAGAAAAAATCTATAAAATCCGCCATAGGCTCTGGATTGGTGGCACACGGGCCACCTGCACAAATTATCGGGTGTGAATCATCTCTGTCTTTTGCCCGCAATGGGATTCCTGCCAAGTCCAACATGGCTAAAATATTTGTATAAGACATTTCATATTGAAGGGTGAACCCTAAAAAATCAAACTGATTTAAACTATCACCAGACTCTAGTGCAAAAAGCAGTTCCTTTTCACGCTTTAAAAAATCAATCATATCCAGCCATGGCATAAAAGCCCGTTCGCAAAAAACATCTTCACGTCTATTCATGAAGAAGTATAAAATCTGTAAGCCTAAATGGCTCATACCCATTTCATATACATCAGGAAAGCAAAAAGCAAAACGGGTCATATCTGCGCTAATATTTTTATTGACTGCATGTACTTCACCACCGGCATACCGCCCTGGCTTTGTAAGTTCAAGTAATCTGTCTCTGTCTATCACACGTCATCATCCTCATCCTGTAGTTCACCTTCACTATCTTCATCTAAGTAAACAGGATAGTTTTCATCATCAATAATGGGAACTTCATCTGATTCATCTGGATATTCCGGCAACCAGCTTGGGGGCGGAGTAGGTTCAGGGATATCATCATAATCATCATCTGCACTAGGCACAGCAGGCGCATGGATTTGCACCATCATCACTGGTGCAACCGTTGTTAACCATACATCTGATGGCAAAGTCACTAAAAGCGGAACAGTGTGTATGCCAATAGGCAAGCCTCTCAAATCAAGCCCCAGCCCAACATTTGCCGCGGTCATGTTAGAAATTACAGAACGCGGGCCACTGACTGAAACTAAAATTTGGCTTCCTTGTCCTATAATTTCATGAAGTGCTGTAGCACCCCAAGTACGCACTTCCCCCCTTGGGATATTGAATGTTCTGGTGTCTATAGGCTCAATTGTTACATAAATATCAATTTCAGGCGAATCATCTCCATATAAATATAAACCATATGGAAGAGAATCCGTTAAATCCACGCGAAATACTGTATCTTCTGACGCACCAGCCCAGTCTACTTCTACTAATATATATTCATGTTGATAGAGCATATCCTCAGTCCCTACAACACGCGCAACTGTTGGTATAGTCTCTACTCTTGCGACGGCAGTGCCTGAAGCAAGTGACCCTACACCACGCACCCGAATATCCATTTGATGCATAGGCCAAACCCGCACAGTGGCAGTCGTTTCTGTCACACTCAAACGAATTTGGTTGGTAATATCGTTCTCATAAATATCAAAAACTCTAAGCTGAACAGGCACATCTTCTTCACCATGAATACCTGTAACATCCACATGGGCACGGATAGAATCCACTGTTTCCAAAATCGAACGAGGACCGGTCATCGTGGCACGGGAATTTGCAAGACTAATTGGCTGAACCTCAAAATTTAAAGATGTTGTACCCTGCTTCACTATGACAACCTGTTGATTTTCCATAGAAATTGCATCCAGTTGTACTTCAATTTCAGGCGGGTTAATTGAAACATGTTCAAATCCAGCCGCAAGAAAATTGCTACTGACACGAAGAGGCAAAGTGAGTATCCCTTCTGTTTCATGAACCTCATCAAAGTCCACTGTACGGAAGTCTATACTCACTTCTAAAATTTGAGCAAGCTGTGCAGGTGTTGCCCCTCTAAGCCTATCAATGTCACTGCGAAGCCCGCGCACAACCACTTGGATATTCATTTCACGCAAGGCATACTCGTTAATCACCATAATTCTTTCGTGGCTTAGAATCTCTATATTATCCAATTGTAAGCGCGGTGTAACGTGAATATTTTGATAAGGGTCGCTAATATTCATGCCAACAAACCATAAGACCAAAGCCACAAGCAGCGAAAGAATTTTCCAATGAATATCGGAAAATAACCAGGAAAAAAATTGCCTTATTCTAGCCATGCTTTTTCTTCCCCCTACCCTTAAATAACGTAAATCTTGCCTTTGTAGGTTCGCCATAGGTTAGCATTTCTCTCATTTTTGCTTCAGAAATGCCACGAGAAATTTTGCCGTCAACCACAACAGAAATCGTCCCCGTTTCTTCAGAAACAACAAGGACACGTGCGTCAGAAGCTTCTGTGATTCCCACAGCGGCTCTGTGACGTGTTCCAACCGAAGACTCCAATGCTTCGGAAGTCAAGGGTAAAATACACATGGCGGCACTCACACGATTTGAACGGATAATCACCGCACCATCATGCAAGGGTGTGTTTTTTTCAAAAATATTAGTTAAAAGCTGTACACTCACTTGGGCATCTAAAGAAACACCCGAACTTTCATGTTCGCTTAAATCAACTTCTTGTTCCAGCACAATCAAAGCCCCTGTAGGCACTTTTGACATGATATTGGCAGCTTTAATAATTTCATCTACTGTGTGTGCCGATGTATGCACTTTTTCGTCACTGTCCACTTTAAAATTCATAAGGTATTGCCCGCGCCCTATTTGCTCCAAAGCTTTTCTTAGTTCTGGCTGAAACAGGATGACAACCACAACAAGCCCCATACTGATTGCATTTTCTACAATCCACCGCACAGTAAATAAGTCAAAAATTTCTGCCAAAATAGCTACAAATAAAATGATGGCGATACCCCGCAGTAAAACCCATGCTTGGGTACGCCTTATCCATCTAAAAATCATATACAAAATAACCGCAACAATAAAAACATCCAACACATGCACCAAAGAAAAGCGAGGCATGTGAAGCACGGGGATGTTAAAAATATCAATGATTAGACTAAAGAAAGAAGAAAACATTTATATCTAGTCCTCTGAACCATGATTTTCTGTTTCGGGTTGCGGGCGAATACGCTTCACTACCCGCTGAGATTTGGTCATAATCACTTTAGGAACAATACGCACATGGTAGTAGTTATTGTCATCTTCAAATTGGACAGCTTCTGCACGTTGATAGTCTAACACTCCATCAAAGAACCGCACGATTGCCGCAATAACTCCGCAAATTAGCGTACCAAAAATCATAAGCCCAATAGAAATTTGGTCATCTGTCACAAGTACCGCAACGATGAAACCAAAAATTGTCATAACACAGCCAAGGGCTATTGAAATTTCTTTTGCATAGTCAATTGCCTGACGGCTTACAAAATGAACAAGTACAATAACCATTGCAAAAATAACAGATGTAAACAACCACTCTTGTGTCACGGTTAACCCAGACATCAATGCAGCGTAAACTTCTGAAAAGCGGCCCGGCAATTCGGTCAAAAGCTCTGTCAGTTCCATATCGCCTCCAGACACAGCCGCCGCAGGGGACATCAACCCAAAAGCAATAGGGATTTGCGCGTTAATAAACACACCCAAAGTCACAGGAATAGCCGCTGTAATGGGGAAGTATAATCCCACGATAATGGGTACAATATATGGGATATTAAAGTGGAATGCTAAAATCGTAATCAAAATCAAAATAGATTCCCGCGGTGACATTCTGGCATAAAAAAGATAAATAAACATCGTAAAAACAAAAATGGCAATGGCAAGTTCTAAGTTGGCAGAAAACTGTACTGTAATTGTTAAAATTATCAGCATCCAACTCATACCCATTGGCATGATTGTAAATAATAGTGCAAACAATATATTAAGTAAACTTGGTGAAAGTACTGCCGTAAAAGGTTCAACCAAGGCATTGACATGTCCAATCGAATGTATCCGTGAAAATACAAAATAGCCCAAAGCAAATTTGAGCAATGGGAGAATAAACACTTCAAAACGCTTGAAAAACTTTACAATGACCTCACGTGCTAATAACACTTGCTCCATCTATTTCTCATCCTGTCTTCTAAGCCTCATAAGGGGTGCATCCTCGGGTCGTCTGCCTGGGCGTACGATTGGACGCGTTCTGTCGTCTACCATGGGTCGTGATTGGGAAGCTACACCGGGGCGGCGTTGGGGAGGTGCGGCATGTTGTGATGGTGCGGGACGGCGCGTTACAGGCGGTGCAGAACGTTCCCGCTCCGGCGGGCGGGTTTCAGGAGGTGAAGCCGCTCTGGCTTTTGGTCTATCCTCTACCCTAATTCTTCCCCGCTCATCTATCCGCTCTAAAAAGCGCATCATGCCTTGATACCGTTCTAAACGCTTTTGTACTAAATAATATTCCCGTGTGCCTTGAATCGTACCGATAAGGGAATACACTGCCATCAGTGCCAAAATAAACATAACCGATTGAAAAACGTGGTGTTGGATATAGAGTTCAAAAACATCCACGCCTTCAATGAAAATAATCCTAAGCCAATAGATAGCTAGGATAATCATACCGCCAAAACCAACAGAAAGCCGTGTGCCAAGGTTTTTCCTGTAAATATAGTCGTGACGGAAGTAATCATTGGCGGCACGGTCTGATGCGCCTTCGTGCTTGTCATAAAGTGCCAGCTTTGTCATGGTTATGATTTTTTGCTGGTTTACCATAACTTCATACCTCCATAATAAGTGGGGTTGCCCCCACTCCCCCGCCGCTACATCAGGCAAAGCCTGACTCCGCTTCCTCGCGACGTTGCGGGTTACGGATGTTATATTTGCACTTTACCACACTTGCCCAGCAAAAGTCCAGAAATATTCCTTAACAAATTCTTAAACAAATTCCTATTGACTTTGAAGGATTTTGCGCTCAAGGGTCGAATTATAACTATGTGGGGGTGAAATTTGTGTTCTATCCACATGAAATTGTTTCAGAAGTACGTGGATTAAATGATGTTGTAGATGTTGTTGCAGGGTATGTGAAGCTTACGCAAAAGGCAAATAATCACTTTGGCTTATGTCCCTTTCACAGCGAAAAAACGCCGTCATTTTCTGTTAATCGAGACAAGCAGATTTTCTACTGTTTTGGTTGCGGGGCAAGCGGGGATGTAGTGCGTTTTATCATGCAGATGGAAAATATGGACTTTCCCGAAGCGTTGAAGCTTTTAGCAGACAGGGTACATTTTCGTCTGCCTGAAAAGGGAACAGGTTATGAAGCACAAAAAACTTCAAATCTTCGTAAGATAGGGGCAGAATTGAATAAACGTGCTGCAAGATATTATTATGATTACCTAAATTCAGAAAATTCAGACGCAAAAGAAGCCCGAGATTACTTAGAAGCCCGAGGTGTTCATCAAAATTTGATAAAACGGTTTGGCATTGGATTGTCTCCGCCAATTTGGGATGGTTTGCTAACCTATTTAGATGATGCGTCACGGGAAGATATGGTTGCGGCAGGGCTTGCCCTTCAAAGTCGGAAAAGTGACACAAGATTTTATGACCGTTTTCGCAGTCGGTTGATGTTTCCAATTATCGACCAGCAAAGCCGCGTTGTAGGGTTCGGCGGGCGCATACTTCATAATGAGGACAAGCAAGAGGCAAAATACGTAAATACACCCGAAACTGCACTTTTTAAAAAAAGTGAACAGCTCTACGGGTTAAATCTAGCACGAAAAGCCCGCGAAAAAGAGCTTATTGTGGTGGAAGGGTATATGGATGTTATCGCCATGCATCAACACGGGTTTATCAACACCGTGGGTGTACTTGGCACGGCACTAAACGACGCTCATGTGCGGCAATTGCGCGGAGCAAATTGTACATCTGTTACATTGCTTATGGATAGCGATGATGCAGGAATACGCGCCGCTTTACGGGCAATTCCTGTGCTTATCAAAGGTGGGATAAAGGTAAAAATCCTTGATATTCCTGACGCAAAAGACCCTGATGAATTTTTAACTCAATTTGGCTCAAGAAAATTTGCAAATATTTTGCAAAAGGCAAAAAACCATATAGCCTTTCAAATAGACTTGGAAAAAGAAAAACATGACCTTTCCACCACAGACGGACGTGTAGGCTTTACCCAAGAAGCCGCAAAAATCTTAGCTACCCTTCCCAGTGCAATAGAAATGGATGCCTATGTTGCCCAAGTGGCTAAGGCGGCAGCCATTTCTCCAGCCGCTATTCTTTCTGAAATAAACAAACAGCAAGGCACGCCAGAGCGAGTCACAATCACACCACGGGTCATGCGTTCACGCGCTAATCGCGCAGATTACGGACTGATTAAAGCACAAAAGGAGTTGTTGCATTTAGTCTTAACATCTCCTCCTGCGGCACGTGCTTTAGAAAAAAGCCAGCATATCTTACCTCAGACCATGAGCGGAGACATTTATCCAAGATTGTTGACTATTGCTTTTGAAAATGCCTCAAGAGACACAAAACTTTCACCTGGGGATATTATGGATTTACTGGATTCCCCAGAGGAACAGCAAACTGTTGGTGAAGTATTTATTGATGCAACAGACTATACAAGCATTGCTGATATGGAACGTGCCATGACTGACATGGTGAAGAAAATTAAGCTTGCATGGCTTGATAATCAGATAGAGACTCAAGCAAAAATGCAAAAAATTGACCTAAATGCAGTAAATAAACTGCATTTTGAGAAAAAAAATGCTGCGACACTGAATATAACCATGCGTGATGGTTAAAATAATAGCGACACGAGAGGAATGGTTTTCTTTGAAATCCTTCGAAGATCCGTTGTTAATGAATCGGCTTCAAGAGCTTGTGGCTCTTGCAAAAAAGAACAAAAACACATTGGATCATAAAGACATTATGGACTTTATTGGTGATGTTGACCTTGACCCAGACCAGATTGAAAAGGTTTATGAATGGTTTGAATCTCAAGGGATAGACCTTGCGTCCAACATGGATGCAGACCTTGACATCGACAAAGAAAAAGAAATCGACTTTGCCGCAGTGGAAGGTGCAATTAACATTGACGACCACGTGCGGATGTACCTGAAAGAAATCGGCAAAGTGCCATTGCTGACAGGTGATGAAGAAGTCACCCTTGCCAGGCGGATGGAAAACGGCGATGAAGAAGCAAAGCAACGGCTTGCGGAAGCGAACCTTCGGCTTGTTGTGTCCATTGCCAAGCGATATGTAGGACGCGGAATGCTGTTTTTGGATTTAATTCAAGAAGGCAATCTGGGTCTAATTAAAGCTGTAGAAAAATTTGACTATAAAAAGGGCTATAAATTCAGCACCTATGCCACTTGGTGGATTCGTCAAGCCATCACCCGCGCCATTGCTGACCAAGCGCGTACCATTCGTATTCCTGTACACATGGTTGAAACCATTAACAAACTCATTCGTGTATCCCGTCAGCTTTTGCAAGAGCTAGGACGCGACCCTACACCAGACGAGCTGGCAAAGGAAATGCAAATGCCTGTGGAAAAAGTACGGGAAATTCTAAAAATCGGTCAAGAACCTGTTTCCTTGGAAACACCCATTGGTGAAGAGGAAGATAGTCATTTAGGGGATTTTATTCCAGATGATGATATCCCTGCCCCTGCTGAGGCGGCAGCATTTGCACTATTAAAAGAACAGTTAACCGATGTCCTAGACACCCTAACCGACCGTGAAGAAAAAGTTTTGCGCCTACGCTTTGGGCTAGATGACGGACGTGCAAGAACACTTGAAGAAGTGGGCAAAGAGTTTAATGTAACCCGTGAAAGAATCCGTCAAATTGAAGCCAAGGCTTTACGCAAACTGCGTCACCCAAGCCGCAGTAAAAAGCTCAAGGATTATTTAGACTAATGCTTTCCCCTAGATTACTTGCTGTGTTGGATTTGGTTGAAGGGCGTGTTTTAGCAGACATTGGCACAGACCATGCCTATTTGCCTATTGAAGCCTGCCGTGCAGGAAAATGTGAAACAGCCATAGCCAGTGACATCAACGCCGGTCCCCTTAAAATTGCAGATTTTAATATTCGTGAAGCGGGATTTATTGAAAAAGTTGAAACTCGGCTTGGAGACGGCTTACAATCCATCGCTTCTGGGGAAGCTGACTGTATTGTGATTACAGGCATGGGCGGAATGCGTATTATGGGTATTTTAAATGATGACAAGATAAAAAATGCCCGCTTAATTTTACAACCCCAACATGATTTGGAAGCATTGCGCCGTCATTTACATGCACACCATTACGACATTTTATGTGAAAAATTAGTGCGGGAAGCCGACAGGTTTTATGTCATCATTTGTGCTAAAAAAGCGGATACCATCATTCCATGGTCTGACAAAAAATATTTCCTTGGAAATGCAGACAGTAAACATTGGCATGATTACTTACAGCAAAGGCGAGGCAAAATAGAACGATACATACATTCTATTCACAATGCCGCCCCAAAGCAGGAAGCAGAAAAACAATTACAATGGTTAAAGGAAGCGTTAGAGACATGTGTACTGTAAACAATATAATAGAAGCAATGGAAAAGTGGGCACCACTATCTTTGGCAGAAGAATGGGATAATTGCGGGCTTTTAATAGGTGATTGTCATGCCCCCGCAAAAAAAATCTTAGTTGCCCTAGATGTGACAGAAGCCGTCATATCTGAAGCGGTGGACGGGGAGTTTGATTTCATCATTAGCCACCATCCACTCATCTACAATCCTGTCAAAAATATATCTGCTGCTGATATATTGGGGCGAAAAATACTTACCTTAATAAAGCATGGCATTGGTTGCTATGCTGCCCATACAAACCTAGACAAAGCAATAGGCGGAGTAAATGATTGTCTGGCAGAAAAATTAAATTTACAAAATACTTCACCCCTTGTGGAGGAAGAATGGGGCGTAGGCATTGGACGCGTGGGTGAGTTATCACAGGAAGTCACCCTTCATGATTTTATTGATTATGTAAAAAATGTTTTAAACTTACCTGAAATTCGTTTTTCAGGCAATCCCCATCACATCATAAAAACTGTGGGATTATGTGGAGGAGATGGCTCTGGCGGACGATATGTTCGCGCCGCAGTTGACAAAAAATGTGATGTTTATATTACAGGTGACTTTCGTTATCATTCTGCCCAAGAAGCCAAAGACTTAGGGCTGAATATTTTGGATATTACCCACTACAGCAGTGAAGTTTTAGTCATTGACGCGATTGTAAACCGCTTGCGTCCGCTGGGAATCAATATTCATGGAACAAAAACTATAGGACAAGTTTTATTCACTATGTAAATTTTTTGGATTTGTGGCAATGGTAGTACAGTATTTAAAAATATAATCTGCTCAAACTATAATCGCAAGTGTGAGAGAAATCTCGCCATTGCAATTATAGTTTTTTTTATAATTTTGGGGAGGAAATATATATGAACTGGAGACGTATTATAGTTGTTGGTGTTGTGGGTGGTATGATTGCAGTCACAGGTTGTTCCAGCAATATGCCGGAAAGAAACCAAGGCAATAGAAATGGGCAAAGAGTAGCCGATGCAGTGCATCATAGAACAGATAGCTATGACCGCCCAGGCGTTTGGCGTGCAGATAATAATGGGACTGTCACTCGCCACAGAGCAAACAACCGACACAGGGGATATCATAGAGGTATGGAACACAATAGTGTAACCCGTGGTGTTAATCGTGTAACAAGAGGTATTACCAACACAGCCCGTGAAGTGACTGATGGAGTGGTAGGCAATACATTCCGCTATGGAAGTCACAGAAATGCGGCAGAAACAAACCGCACTATACAAAATAGTACAAGAATCAATACAAGAGGTAATGAACTAAACACGAGGGATAATGCTCGCGTAAACACCAGAGCCAATACAAATGTAAATGCCAGAGCCAATGAAAGTGCGAATACCAGAGTAAATACAAGAGCGAACACCAGAGCTCATGCAAGAGCGAATGAAAACGTAAATACACATGTGAATACACATGCCACAAGGTCTACAAATCAAAATGTTCAAAATACGCACAATACAAACATTACAACAACACCTGCACCCGTTACGACAGCACCACAAGCTATTGCACAAACACCAGCAGCCACTGCACCACAAGTGAATACCCGTTCAAATGCTGGACGTTATGGCATGAACCTAAACCGTAATGCAACCACATCAACAACACCATACCAAAACCGTGCCGCACGCCGTGCAACAAACCGTGCCGGCATTTCAACAGCACCACTAACTGCTGAATCTGTTACTGTAGCTGTAACAGAAGATGAAAACCTTGCATTTTTTCGCAAAAATAAAGAAGAAGCCCCAACAGAAACACCAGTTCCAGAACCTGCAAAACCAGAAGCTAAACCCAGTACAGTAATGGTTTTTGATGATTCCGATTATGATGATTATGATAATGGTTATAACAATAGCGAAAGTGATACAAATGAAACGCAAAACCGTCACTACGCACCAGCCCAAAGAGCAATGAAATAACTTTAACAACCACATCAGCCCGCAATCTAAAAAGGTTGCGGGCTATTTTATATTAGACTTATACAGCCATTTGCATGTCTGCTACTGGGGATTCTAAGTGAATATCTGCACCCAGGGTGCTTAGGTCTTTTTCAATGTGTTCGTATCCCCGTTGTACGTATTCTGCGCCTGTGACAACTGTTTCACCTTCAGCAGCCAAAGCGGCTAGAATCAAAGCCGCACCACACCGCAAATCATGGGCATGAACAGGCGCACCATGAAGCAATTTTTTGCCATTGATTGTAAACACACGGTTATTGTCTGTTAGTGCAATGTCTGCACCCATTTTTCGCAATTCTTCCGCATGGCTGAAACGGCGTTCAAATATTGTTTCGCGCACGGTACTTTTTCCGTTGGCAATGGAAAGGGCAGCTACAAATTGGGCTTGCATATCTGTTGGGAAGCCTGGGTGCGCCTCGGTGGTGAGACTGGGTAAAGAAAGCAAACGCTTTGGAGCCTTTAAAGCAATGGTTGACGATGTGGTGAGAATCCTACAGCCGGTTTCCTTTAAATAGGAGGTAATTGGAATCATATCCCATGGGTTTGCACCCAGCAATTTTACTTCTCCTGCTGTCATTGCGGCGGCAACCAAATATGTCCCTGCGACAATACGGTCTGGCATGATTTTGTGTGAAGTACCAGCGCGCAATTTATTTACACCATGGATTACAATAGTAGATTTGCCTGCGCCGCGGATATCTGCACCTTGATTATTTAAAAAATTGGCAAGGTCTACAATTTCAGGCTCTTGGGCAGCATTTTCTAAAATGGTTTCGCCTTTGGCCTTGACAGCGGCAATCATCAGATTTTCTGTTGTGCCTACACTGACGGTGTGCATTTTAAATTTTGCACCCTTTAATTCAGGGGCTTCACAATACAGTCTGTTGCCTTCAATTTTTATGGTTGCACCCATGGCACGCAGTCCATCAATGTGCATGTCAATAGCCCGTGCGCCAAGCTTACATCCCCCAGGCAGTGCCAAATTTACACATCCGCTGCGGGCAAGCAAAGCCCCCATAAATAAAATAGACGAGCGCATTTTTGCGGCATTATCGTCATGAATATCGCAATTCAGTTTTCCGGAAGTATCGACTTGCAACGTGTTTCCCACAAAGTTTACTTTGCAACCAATCCCTTTTAAAATTTCTATTGAAACAAAGGTGTCGGCAATGCGCGGGCAATTGTGAATTGTCACTTCCCTTTCGTTTAGGCACAAAGCAGCCAGAATTGGTAAAACGGCGTTCTTTGCACCGCTGACACAAAGCTCACCCTCTATCGGATTTCTCCCACAAATTCGGTATTGTCGCATAGCCTCTCATCTCCCAAGAATAAAGTTCTAAGCATGTCAACAATATATGCAGTCCTAGGAAAAGCGTGACAAGCAAAAAAAATCGTACCCCTTATGGTCAGGGGTACGATTTTTATAGGTTATTCTGTAAAGCGATTTCTTAGCCTTTGATACTCGATTTCCACTGGGTCAGGTCTGGTTTTGCGTCTAAACTTAAATATTCGCTCTTGAAGTTGTCTCATGTATTTGGGGACTTTAGACAGAATCCAGCCGCCCCACAAAAACAATGCACCCATCATAATAAACCATAAAACAGGAATGGTGCGACGCTCGATACGCTGAATTGTCCACAGCGCACTATCATGCCATGCTTCAATAGTAAATGACGCATCATTCCGCCACTCTGCTTCAAGCACATGGACTTCAAGGTTAGCACTTTGCCATTGATTGGGAACATCGTTTACCGTGCGTCTTAAATTTTGAATCTCCCAATGGGGCAGTGCATTCATTCCCATGCCAAGTGCCGGTTCCATTATGCCGAAGTACAAAATTGCCAAAAGAGGCCATGCAATAATGTACGCTATAAGATGACATTTAAACTGCCGTTTTTCGGCTACATTTTGCTTGGCGATGTACATGAGCAGTGCGTCATCTTGTTTTTCTTCTGTGTGTTTTATTTCCTCTTCTGTCAGTTCATCAAAATCTTCTGTATCTGCCACAAACTGAATTGCGCTGTGGTCATCTGTCATCCATGTGGCGCGCTGTTGTTTGACCAGTTGACGCGCCCTGCGCATGAATGTTTCGCCTACTTTTTTTCCTTCGGCATCGTAAAGCATTATTTTTGATTCCATGTCTCCACCTCAATAGATTATTTTTGATGGACACGTTCTGCTGTTTTTATGCGTCATCCGCATCTATGGGTGCCACCCCCACGTATCTGTAGCGTTTGTACCATTGTAATATACGGCAAAAAAGCTTTCAAGTCTTCCACCCTAGAAAAACATAAAAAAAAGCATTGTCAGCCAAAGGACAACGCTTTTATGTTTTCAATTTATGCTGGTTCGCAAGCGTTTACAGGACATACTCCTGCGCAAGCTTCACAATCAATGCAATCTTCTGCCTTGATTACATAAATCGGGTCGCCTTCCGAAATACAATTTGTTGGACATTCGGAAACACAAGCACCACAGCTAATACATGCGTCTGTTATTTTGTAAGCCACGAGACTCACCTCCCATGGAAATAATATCATATATAAGCAGAAGTGTAAAACATCTGACATGTTTTTGTCTAAGATTTTATGATATGATAATCAGTAATAAGTAAAAGGAGATGATATCGTTGTATAAAAATCTTACGCGCAACTTCGTTGCGGCGATAGTGGGGGCGTTTCTGCTTGCTTTAGCATTTCCCGCAACCGCCTTTTCAGCACCAGCGATTACTAGCCTTACAATGGACCGTACAACGGTTCAACAAGGGCAAAGTATTACATTTTCTGTGCGCACCACGGCACAAACTCAATTTGTTTTTGCTACCATTAGCGGAACAAGAGCCCAAGGCACGCGTATTAACACAGACACAGCTGGCAATCACAACTGGCAAATTACCGTTAGCCCTACTGCTTCAGGCACTGTAAATGTTTTTGCCAATTCTGCAAATGTGGAAGCAGGCGCAGCCAGCATGAGCGTGCCTATTACAGTCACAGGCGCAAATACAGCAACCAATACCAATACAACAAACCCTGTCATTCCCCTTCCACCAGCAACGGGAAATGTTGATAATATAGGGGCTGTTGGCATTGCCAACCTGCGAGAAACCCCTGCCATTGCCCATGGGCAAGTAAGACTTACATTTAATACAGGCCCAGAAGCCAATTACACATGGGTTCGTTTTGACGATAACAATTATGTACGTGGTACAATGATTGAGCAAAATCTTAGATACCGTACATGGACGATAGATTTCCGCCCGCGTACATGGGCTGTTCAGCAAGTTCAAGTAGGCTCAAACCGCACATTCCATTATACTGGTGCGGCTTTACAAAACCTCCATTTAACCCTAGCACACCCCTTTGTACCCCCAACCGACCCTGAAATTCGCGGCGCGGTTATCACACCGCGGGAAGTACCAGCAGGTGGCCGTCAAACCATTCGTGTCACCACAAATGAACATGTGGGCGCAGTGTGGATTCGTGACGTGGACGGTTGGGAAGCCAATGCACGCAGTGTTGCCCCCAATACCACCACCACACGCACATGGGAAGTTGAAATACACCCATCCCGCTCTGGAACTATAACCATTTTTGCAAATACCACCCGCGTTGCCACAGGCGCAGTACAACGTCAAGAAGCCATTACTGTACGCGGTCAAAGTGTAAACATTCATGATGCCCGCGCAAATAGAATTGGCAACAGCGACAGTGCAACTGTACGTGTAACCACCACCCGCGACACTGAAAGTGTTTGGGTTGTCATGGGTACAAGAACAGTACACCTAAGACTTGACCGCACATCAGGCAACATTCGTGAATGGGTTGAAACCATTGACAATGCGTCATTACCAATGGAAGTACGTGCAAGCAGTAACCGTAATCATGTTGGTGTTGATGATATTCTAACCATTAGAAGCTGGGGCACCACCCACTGGGGTGACGGCGGCGGTAGTGGAAATAATAACAACAATAATAATAACTGGCACTTTAACTCATCATGGGGTGACTGGGGCAGAATCGAGGAGATTCGTGTACGTGACGACCAAGAACCGCGCAGAAGCGGAAGCAACTCTGAAAGAGAGTTTATTGTATACGTTATTACAAACGGCAATGTAGATAATGTAGAGTTTGTAGGGTCAAACGTAGCCCAGTCACAACGTATGAGTGATTGGAACTTAGGCGGCGGAAGGCGTGAATGGCGTATTAGAGTAAGGGTTCACAACAACGCATCTACAGGCAATAATACCTTCTTTGTTGAAGCCACCACAGGCTCTGGCAGTAATCGCGAAGTGGTGGGTGAAGGACGCACACCTAACGTTTGGGTCCGTAACTAATTTATAAAAAAAGAGACAGTCTTAAATATTTAAGACTGTCTTTTTTTAGTTGGTGTATAAGCGATTAAATCGCCCACTCACCATTGGTGAAGACTTGAACCTGTTGCCCGTCATGGGTTTTGCCTGTGACTTGTAAACAGGGTGAACCAATCATAAAGTCTACATGGCTTTCACATTGGTTTAAT
>WRAH01000042.1 GCA_009780315.1 Defluviitaleaceae bacterium | reverse complement strand
TACTTACCGATGCGCCATATTCACGGGATAGTTCACTTAGGCTTTTACCACTCTGATGAAGGCTCACTATTGATTTCTTGAAATCTCCAACATATTTTGGCGTTACTGTGGTCATAAAATTCAACTCCTCTCTTGTCTTCTTTTATACTATTGCTTTTTTTATTCCGTGTCCACTTTTTTAGTATATCACCAGGGCAAAGGATGCCCCAAAACAGGGCATCCTTCGTGTTCGTTTTTGGACGAGAGTAATCCATTTTGGTTTTTTTTTGACATGCATTGTCAAAAAAACCTTTTTAGCGACAATCAAATATTGGCTTAATACTTGATTGAATGTTCACTTTGTATCATGAAACTTCATTGTTACTCATATCCCGTTGACTTATATGCCATGTAATAAGATATTTATAGTAAATGGGTAGGTGGTTGATATGATTACAAATGCAGTTGGAAGTAGAATAAAAGAAGTTCGACTGCAATTAAATTTGAGCCAAGAAAAATTGGCTTTAAGAGCAGGCATTGACCGCACTTTTTTGGCGGGTGTTGAAAGTGGCGCAAGAAATATATCTTTAAAATCATTGGATAAAATTATTTCGGCACTTGAACTCACATGGAATGATTTTTTTAAGGAGTTAAAGTATTATGGGTGAGCAATATGAACTTGGGACAATTGAGACTTCTGAAAAGCTAATAGAAGAGCTATACATAAATTTGCGGCGTGGGGTTAATTTCTGGTCGAATATAACCCATCAAACACCGCAAGCCCGAATGGGATATATCGGTCAGCACTTGGTAAGTGTTGTTACGGGTTTTCGCGGCGGAAAATCGGGCGCAAGAGGATATGATTTAATACTTTCACCCACTGAACACGCCGAAATAAAGACATGCTACCGGGTTGACCAACTTGGCGCGTGTAAAAATTGCAGAAATATTGTTTCCTCTTTGGAAACAGTGTGTGCAGTATGTAACTCAAATGAAATTGAGCGTAAAGATGATTCAAAATGGTTAATCAGTATTCGCAATGATGATGAGTTTGCAAAAATCTTAATTCCGAAATTTTATTATTTTGTGCTTTTTGAATTTGAAAAAATACATGATACAGAAAACAATAATATTATCGCTTCAATATGGAAAGTAAACTCGAAAAGCGAAGGCTTTGCGTATTGTATGATTGATTATTTCTTAAATATCCGTGCATCATCAGTTTCAAAAGCACCATTTAATATGTGGCCACATTCATTAAAATTTTATTTAACATGCCCCGAACTGATTTATCGTTCAAAAATAAGGCATGACAACAAAATTGAAACCATAATTTTTCCGACACTTGGCAACACATACATTGATGAGTTTTCTTCATTACGTGAGTTTAGCCGCGCAACGACCTTGACGAAAGAAGCTTTGCAAAAAAGCATAGATTCATTATTTAACGTAAAACTTTCTAAAAACCTCAGTAAAAATGAACTCATAAATTTTTTTGATAAAAATAGGAGATTGTACGACATTCCTTCCCTTCAAGTATGCAATACGCTCGCGTCTAATATTTATCTGCCGCTAATCAAAAGCAGAGAGAAGCATATTCCAGATGAAATAAAAAGATATTTTAGCGATTTTGAATGAAAATAAAAAAACAAGTATGTAATCATTGGGATTACATACTTGTTTTCATTTGTTGCAGTTCCGAAAAATGTCGCAACCGTTCAATTGAAGATAAATGATAATCAGGGTCAATTTCAAAACCAATAAATTGTCGGTTTTCATCTGTGCAAGCGATTGCTGTAGAACCGCTCCCCATAAACGGGTCTAACACAATATCGTTTGAATTACTACTTGCCTGTATTAGCCGCCTAATTAGTTTTTGCGGCTTTTGCGTGGGATGACAACGGTTTTTTTCTTCATAAAAATCAATATCATTCCAAACATCTGTAAACCCAACCTGCGGATTGTATGTGATTGAAATTTCTTCGTAGGGATATTTATAGTCGAGAATTTGCTCTAATTTTCCCCAGTATTCTTTGGTTGGCAGTTGTTCACAAATATTATCGCCTGTGTAAATACTCCACATTCCGCCGCCGTTTGATTTAACGCCCAATCGCTCATTGATTTCTTTCGCCTTCATGCCTTTTTTTTTCTGCCTGTCTTTTAATAGTGAACGCACAAAAGGTTTAGGGTCTTTGTAAAGAAATAAAACACTTTCTGTGACATTTGGGAACATTTTGTAATTCTTGGTTGCCCTACCCGAAACAGCTTTTATTCCTTTGTCAATGATTATTTGCTGTCTTAACGATAATCCCGCGGCTTCCAAAATAGATAAAAGTTTGGATAGCATTCTAAAATATCCGAAAAGATAAAAACTTCCGCCCTTTCTTAATGTTCGCACGGCTTCAAAAATCCATTCCTTTGACCATTCTAGATAATCGTCTTCCACACGCCATTTATAGTCCCATTTTTCGCCAACGACTTTAAAATAAGGAGGGTCTGCGATAATTAAATCAATAACTTCGTCTGCTATTTTTTCCTTCATACCCAATATGCAATCTTGGTTGTATATAATATCTAGTTCCATGCCTCTTACACCTCACATGCAGATTATGAGTAACATAATAATGTAAAAAAATTTTTTTGTCAATTGGAATTTCTTTAAGAGAAAAAAGATTTTGAACAAAATTATCATTGACAACGTTACATGTATTTTATGGAACGTTGTTTTTATTTGTCTAAGTTTATGATATACTTGTCGAAAACTGTCCTAGGGTGAATGTAAATGGATATTTTTAAAAGATTTTTATTTCTATCGTTTTTGATGGGCATTCTCTTTATAGGTGCGGATGGGGTTGAGCGTTTTGATTTTACGGAACAACAACTTGTCCACGCTATTGAAGTTGAAATGCCTACATCAGAAGTCATTACTTATATCCCAGATGATACTGTTTCTGCGAAAGAAGCCGAAGATATTATAGAAGACGCTTCCTTACACTTTATTCCACTCATATTTTTTGTTTATGAAACACCCTCTTTTATGGCAGAGATTTTGGAGACTTTTGAACCTCAATACGTAGACATACTTGAGAGAACAGAAGATGGGTGGGGACGCGTTTTACTTGACAATAACTTGGGCTGGGTGTACTTAGCAGGCAACAGAGTTTTTGTTCCTCGTGAAACAGGAATGTACTATCAAATAAATGACAGAGAAAGTGTTGCAACTATTTCGCCCCAAGTAGTCACGATTTTGGACGCACAAGGGTCGTGGCGGTTAGTTGACATGTGGACAGGGGCTTTGTGGGTTGATTTAGCATTTAGACCACCAACATCAAGCCTTGATGAACATTTGCAACGGTTTGGTAACTCTGTTGCAGTGTTTTATATGGATATTGAGTCTGGGTTTACTTATATGTACAATGCGGATAGGGTATTTACTTCCGCATCACTTAATAAAATCCAACACGCGCTCTATCTTTATGTTTTGGCAGAACGGGGATTGCTGGATTTAGACCGCATCCACACCTTTAATCCAAGCGATTATCGTGAAGGCACAGGGCGAATGAGAACACGATATAGTTTTGGTACGCAGTTTACGACACGCCAGCTTTTGTATTATTCCATTCGGTATAGTGACAATGTGGCGTTTCGGATACTGGTACGAGAATATGGATTGACTGGCTTCTTGGAATTTGTAAGGGAAATAGGTGTGGATGAAAGTCTTGTACGAAATTTGACAGGAGCGAATGTAACAGCCCGAGATGCAGGATTGTGGATGCACGCTGTTCATGCCTACTTAGAGTCAGATGGTGCATATACTGAACTTTTCCGTTCAGACTTACTAAACACCAATATGACACTTGTACAAGCAAATTATCCTGTTGCCAGTAAATATGGCTGGGCGCAACCATCTTTTCATGAAATGGCTATTGTTTATGCCGATTCGCCATATATTCTGGTGATTTTATCAAATCTATATCAAGGGCCGGTTGGTGGGTCTTCTACTTTTGCAAATATTTCACGACGGTTTGAGACATTTCATCACGAATATTTTTCACAGTAAATTTACCAGCTGGCAATTGTACCATCGGTACGGTGTTCTGTTCCCCCTACTAGCACGCCGTTTTCCGGGTTTCGGAAAATAATCTGTCCTCGCCCAAAACTTCCGCTTTCTATCGGCATGGTTATACTATGACCTTTATGCGTTAACGATTCTACAATGTAAGCGGGAAATCCACGTTCTACTTCAAATTTTTTGTCGTTTAGCCATTGCCAGCGGGGCGCATCAAGGGCAGCTTGAGGATTTAAACCGAAGTCGATTATGTTCATTAACACCTGTACATGGGCTTGGGGTTGCATATAGCCACCCATGATTCCAAATGGGCCAATGGGAATACCTGCTTTTGTTAAAAATCCAGGGATTATTGTGTGATAGGTGCGCTTACCGCCAGCCAATGCATTGGCATGGTTGGGGTCTAAACTAAAATCTGCACCACGATTTTGCAAAGAGATTCCTGTATTGGGAATGACAATGCCCGAGCCAAAGCCCATGTAATTGCTTTGAATGAAACTTATCATATTGCCTTCATCGTCTGCGGCGGCAAGATATACTGTTCCACTTTTGGGTGGTAGATATGCTTGTGGCAAGGCAGCAACAGGTGTTATTTTTTTGCGCAAAAATTCTGCAAAACTGTCGGATAAGAGTGTTTCTGTTTTTATGTTCATAAATTCAGGGTCAGTAATCGTTTCCTTACCAACGGCAAAGGCTAGTTTAATCGCTTCAAATTGCTTATGATAAGTTTCAACACAGTCACGTGTAGTAAATTCGTATCCTTTTAAAATGTTCAGCCCAATCAGTGCCACTAAGCCTTGTCCATTCGGCGGAATTTCCCATACGTCATAACCACGATAATTCGCAGATATTGGTTTTACATATTCGGGTGCATATTCGGATAAGTCTTCGGCAGTGATAAAGCCATCGTGTTTTGCAGAAAAATCAGAAATTGCTTGGGCTAGACGACCTTTGTAAAAACTCTCTGCGTTCGTTTCAGCGATTTCTTCTAAAGTGGATGCATGACCTTCTGATTGCCATAACTCACCTATTTTTGGCGCATTGCCATTTGGTGCAAAAGTTTCAAAAAAGGGTTTGAAAACTTCACGGTCACCAAAAGCTTTTTTATATGAAGCCATCCCACGCTCCCAAAACTTGCCTGCTGTAGGAGATATGGGATAACCATTTCTAGCATATTCTATGGCGGGAGCTAAACATTCGGCTAAACTAAGCTTGCCGAATCTTTTTGACAATTCTGCCCATGCGGCAGGTGCGCCTGGGACGGTGACTGGTGTAAATCCTAGTTTTGGCATGGCTTCATGCCCTAAAGCTTTTACTTTTTCTATAGAGATATTTTTTGGTGAGCGTCCAGACGCATTTAGCCCGTGAAGCTCCCCTTTTGCCCATACGATGGCAAATGCATCACCGCCTATACCATTAGATGTGGGTTCAACAACGGTTAAACAAGCCGCAGTGGCAATGGCTGCATCAATGGCATTACCGCCTTTTTGCAAAATTTGCAAACCCGCCTGTGCCGCCAAAGGCTGTGACGTGGCAACCATGCCTTTGCGGGCATAATGAGCAGTGCGTGATGAAGGATACGGATAGAGTAGTGGATTATTCATGCAGATACCTCCTATTTTTTGTTTATTATAACGCAAATCTATGATAAAATCATTGAAGGTGATGAAATGTTAGCATTAGCAATGGATAAGTCGGCAGTAAAAAACTTTATGGGAAAAATGGTGCGTGAAGAAATACTTGATGCATTTGAAGTGCGTACAGTAGAGATATCTGCTGCAACGCATATTTCCATTGAAGCAAACCCACCCACCACATGGGGTGAACTGCGTCCAATGATTTTTGAAATTTTAAAATTATCTGCCAAGCCAAAACACATGAAAATTGTATTTTCCCGTGCAAATGCAGAAACGTTACATACAAATGCTGCTGCGCTTTTTTTAAACCTCGTTTACGAAAATGACGAGCTTACATTTACCACAGCTTCTTCTCAAAAAGAATTTGCACTAGACAAGTCAATAGATATTGCTTGGGATGATTGGATACGCGGTTTTTTTAAGGATTTTCCAATATCGGATAGATTATAGTGCTTATAAAATATTCGTAGATTTCTATACGAACAATTTGCTAAGGCAAGCATTTTTGATATTTTGGAGTTTTTCGAGTGCTTGCCTTTGGGTTTCTATCAATGCATCAAGATTAAGGAAAAAGTTTCCTATGGCGATTTGCTCGGTTTTACTAGGTGTCCAAATCGTTAAATCACCAATTTGAGCAAGGGAAAGGTTTGGTTGCGCACCTACCACTGGATTCCGTTGTAAGTACTCAACAACCATACTGCCGTTAAGTGACACAAGTAAGAACTGTATATCAAAATCATAGCCGCGGATTATGGCAAGTGCTTGATTTGTATTTGCCGGAAGTATGGATTTGCAAACCAATGCTGTGCGTCCTAATGTGCCTGCAATCGAAAACAATATATCATTTTCTTCTAGTTTAGAGCGGCTCAAATAATTTTCATGTTCGTCTACAGTAATGCGGGAAACAGGGATGATTTGTCCATTTATAATGTTTTCAACTTTAATAAAGTTAATGTTGCCATGACCAGATTTATCTTTTGGTGTCGTTCCTTTAGTGATTAACTTTGTATGTTCTCCCAGTTTTCGTTTTTTCCATGGTTCAGCGAATCCATCAAAGCGAATTTCTGGCATATCTGCACCTTTTGTGGGAAACATTTTTTCAAGCATGGATTTTTTGATGTTTGCCGTTTGTTCGTATTGCTGTCTTTTAAGGATAATAGTCTCATCAAGAACGCGAAGAAAGCTACCAATGATAGTTTGCTCATCTATTGCAGGTAAATGGATTATCATTTCCAAAATGTCTTTGTTATAAAGCCTTTTAAGTGTGCTACCTTCTAACACGTCCCACTTTGCAACAGTATAAAATTGTTTTAAAAAGGAGCTTATAATCTGCTTATCATGGCTTAACCAAACGATATTTGAGTCTTGAAAATATGCATCCTCACCTTTATATTCAACAACTTTGCCAATACTTCCTGCTGCGGAAATCAATAAATCACCAATTTTAGGATATGGATATTTTGACTTATATTCATTAAAGAGTTCCTTTGAAATAAATGCATCTGCTCTGCTTCCGAATGTACCAATTTTATAAAAAGGAATATCACCAAACTCTGTTGTCTGATTTCTAAATATTCGGCGGTTCATCATCACATTTCCAAGTTCGCCTAATGTACACATTTTCCACGGCTCTGCAAATCCTATGAACCTTATTTCCGGGACTTTTTTATCATCAATCATGTTTTACACCTCTTCAAAAGCAATTACAATACGCCAAATGCTTTCATAATCAAGTGCCTCACTGTCTTAGACTTTATCAGATTACATAATATTATTATAATGATGACTTTGCAAGCAGAGGCAGTAAAACTGCCTAATGTGACTTTTCATTGACTTTTCCTTAGAAAAACTGTATAATTTTCACATGTAGAACAGACTTTATAATTTCAGCGGGCCTATTAGCCTGCTTTATTTCTATTTAAGGAGTGTATTTTATAATGGCAGACAAAAAGACCGTTTTGACATTTGAAGGCTTAAAAAAGCTTGAAGAAGAGCTACAGCATTTGAAAGTGGTACGCCGTAAAGATGTTGCAGGCAAAATAAAGGAAGCCCGCGCCCAAGGTGACCTTTCTGAAAATGCAGAATATGATGCCGCAAAAGAAGAGCAAGCAGAAATTGAAAACCGTATCACAGTGATTGAAAAAATGCTTCGTAATGCAGATGTTATTGACGAAGATGAGCTTGACGCAGATAGTATCAGCATTGGCAGTAAAGTGAAAGTATTGGATATTGAGTTTGATGAAGAGGTAGAGTATTTAATCGTTGGTTCAACAGAATCCGACCCACTGGCAGGGCGTATTTCCAATGAATCACCACTAGGTGTGGCACTACTTTCACGGAAACTTGGCGACACTATTACTGTAGATGCACCAAATAACAAACAATTTCAATACAAAATTTTAGACATTGTATAAACATTCAGGAGCTGAAAATGGAAGAAAACACAAATTTAACCCCATCAACCCCTCAAGAAGAATACGAGCAGTTTAGAATCAGACGGGAGAAACTTGAAACCTTGCAAGCAGAAGGTAAAGACCCATTTGTACAAATGACATATAAAGTCACTGCCCATAGCAATGACATTCAAGAAAAGTTTGCCGAATTTGAAGGTAAAACCGTAGGTATTGCAGGGCGTGTCATGTCCAAGCGTATTATGGGAAAAGCGTCATTTATAGACATACAAGACCGTAATGGGCGCATTCAGTCCTACATCAGCGGGAAAAATATTGGTGATAATGCTTACTCTGATTTTAAGCAATATGATATTGGCGATATTGTAGGTATCACTGGCGAAGTTTTTAAAACACAAAAAGATGAAATCTCCGTCAGAGCGGCTGAAATTACGCTGTTGTCTAAAAGCTTACATGTTTTGCCTGAAAAATATCATGGGTTAAAAGATACAGAAGCCAGATACCGCAGACGTTATGTAGACCTTATTGTTAATCCTGAAATTAAAGATACATTTATTAAGCGTACCGCCATCATGAAAGCCATTCGTTCATTCTTAGACGGACGCGGCTATCTTGAAGTAGATACGCCTGTTTTGCAAACCATTGCAGGCGGCACAACTGCCCGCCCGTTCATGACACACCACAATACACTGGATATAGATATGTACTTGCGTATCGCGCTGGAACTTCCATTAAAACGCTTGATTGTTGGCGGATTAGAGCGTGTTTATGAACTGGGGCGTTGCTTCCGCAATGAGGGCATGAGTGTAAAGCATAATCCAGAGTTTACAATGCTAGAACTTTATGAAGCCTATACAGACTATCATGGTATGATGGAACTGACTGAATCACTGATTCGTTATGCCGCCATGGAAGTTCAAGGTAAAGCAGTGATTACCTATGGGGAACATACGATAGACCTTTCAAAACCTTTCGCAAGGTTAACCATGGTTGAGGCAGTGCGTCAATATGCCCATGTTGATTTTGACAAAATTGAAACCCTTGAAGAAGCCCGTGCGATAGCAAAACAGCATAATGTTCACTTTGAACAACGCCACGGCAAGGGTGATATTCTTGCGGCGTTTTTTGACGCATTTGCCGAAGAACATCTCATTCAACCAACATTTTTATTGGATTACCCTGTGGAAATTTCACCCCTTGCAAAGCGGATTCCTGGAAATTCTGAATATACAGAGCGTTTTGAGTTATTCATTGTAGGACGTGAATTTGCCAACGCTTTTTCAGAGCTTAATGACCCCATTGACCAGCGCGCTCGCTTTATGCACCAAGAAGCCATGCGCAAAGCCGGAGACGAAGAAGCCGCGCCCTCAGACGAGGATTTTCTAACCGCAGTGGAGTATGGTCTACCGCCTACAGGTGGGCTGGGTATGGGCATTGACCGCCTGATTATGCTTTTAACAAATTCAACTTCAATAAGGGATGTTATTTTCTTCCCCACAATGAAACCCAAGGAATAATATTTTATTGTAAAATCTTAAAAATAATGATGCACCATTTCAGTCATGCCTCCATAAGATGTCATCAAGAGTGTACAAACTCGAAAAATTCTAGGATTTTTTTTAGGAGGCTTATATCATGTCAGAACATTTAAGATGTCTAGTTGACAGTATGGTGAGACATATCGGTCAAACTGTCACAATTTTCACCACAAGTGGCGGACTTTCAGGCAGTGGCTTTACAGGCGTATTATTGTCTGTAGATTGCAACTGTGTACGGCTTCTTGCCGACATTGGCGCACCACCATCTTGCCCAGTAGGCAGTGCATGTACCGACTGCATGACCCCAATGGGTATCCAAAATGATTGTGGTTGCGGATGCGGCGGATTCTGGGGCGGAAATCCCCTTGGCGCAGTTTGCGTTATTCCAACCTGCTCTATTGCAGTATTTACCCACCACGCTATCTAAGTATCGAATGATAAAAAAAGACCTCTTGCCGCAGTCACTGCGATAGGAGGTCTTTACTTTTAAGAAGCAGATATTATGTCTGTAATAGCAAGGCTTAAATTTTTGATATCTGCAAGGTCTACCATTTCATCTGTAGACAGTATTTCTATTGTAGGGCGACGAACATTATCACAGTTTACTACCACACCAACACGCCCGTCAGAAAGTCCTACAGCACTGCCTACAGGGTAAAAAGTTAAATGTTTTGAAAATGCTTCAACAATGTCAAAGTCAAAAGATTTACCAACTTCACTGCTCACTAAGTCAAAGGCATCGGCAGGATTCATTGGAGGGCGGTAAGGGCGGTGTGATGTAATGGCTTCATAAGTGTCTGCCACCGCAATTATTTTGCTAAAAATGGGAATTTCCTTATCTGTAAGCCCTTTCGGATACCCGCTTCCATCCACTTTTTCATGGTGAAACATGATACCATTCCACAGTTCCAAATCACCAAAGCCCTTGCGTTTTAGATTCAATGCACCGATGACTGGATGTTCCTTCATTATTGCATATTCTTCTGGGCTAAGTTTTCCCTTTTTGCCTGTGATACTTAGGGGAACATAGGGTTTGCCCACATCATGCAGAATGGCACAGCGTGCCAACTTTAATAACCGTGCAACGTCAAAACCTAAAACCCTGCCTGTAGCAATAGATAATATAGCCACACTTAATGAATGATGATATGGCAGGTCTTCAATCACTTTAAGATTTTGAATGTGAAGGTCTGAAGAATGCCGTAAAACTTCAGGTACAAGACGATAGAGTGCTTGATTAAAATTGCTTACAGTTGAATAGGTCGTTTTTAAATTCACATCTTCACCTGTGGATTGTAAAGCAGTAAATAAGTCGCGGATGGAATCTAATGCTGCCGTACATACATCTTTCTCCAGCGCAGGTTTAATCATGCCGGGGGTTGTCCACGGCTTAACCGTAGGTTTTTCATTCAAATCCTCGTCAGGCACTGGGGCGGCACTTGCACTTGACCCATAGGTCGCATAGGTATATACCCATGCAACCTCAAACTTTTTCAACTGACTCATTGTTACAGCGTCTACAATTGCATCTTTGCGGGCAACCATCATATTGTTGCCACCGAGAGTGATGTACACGGCTTCTGCCAGCGTCATGCCAATGTAAACATCGTCTAGCCTCATCCTTATTTTCGCCCTGTCAGCCATGGTCAACACCCCCACCTTGTACAAATGTCATTGTAAAAAAGAACAGGTTTCCCTGTTCTGCAAAAATTTTTATAACTAATCTCTTTGATATTTCTTTTTAAAGCGTTCTACACGCCCGCCAGCTTCAATCATAAGCTTTTGGGAACCCGTGTAAAAAGGATGGCATTTAGAACATACTTCAACGTGGATGCTTTCTTTCGTAGAGCCTGTTACAAACTCATTGCCGCAGTTGCATCGTACTTGCGCATCAAAGTATTTCGGATGGATAGCCGCTTTCATTATTTCACCATCCTTTCTGTTTATAAATTTGTCAAGACAATGATTATATCATAGATAGTGTAGAAAGGCAAAGTTTTATTCTATTAGTTGACAAAATCTTAGTGATACAGTATGCTTCCCACTCATCACATTTTGAGGAGAGTCATGTGTATGCACGATGAAAACACACCCACAGCCAATGAAAGTATCGCCAAAATACCAACATGGACACATCTTTTAAAATTCTCACTGCCTACGATTATGTCCATTCTTATTATGAGTACATTTGGGATAGTTGACGGCATTTTTGTATCACGGCTTATTGACCCAAATGCCCTTGCTCCAGTGAGTATTGTGTTCCCGTTTTTAGGTTTTGTCATGGCAATCGGTTTCATGCTGGGTGTTGGAGGAAACGCCCTTATCGCAAAAAAAATCGGTGAGGGAAAAGCACAAGAAGCAAAAGAAAATTTCAGTCTTATTACATTAATATCATTTCTTTTAGCCACATCTATTGCCGCCATTGGCATTATATTCCCCGATTTTATACTCAGTATTTTGGGTACAGACGAGTATATTCATCAGATGGCACTCAGTTACATGTTGCCACTTTTATACTTCTTGCCTCTTATTGTACTGGGCATGGTTTTTCAACAGTTTTTAATTACCGCAGGCAAGGCGCATTATAGTGCAATCACTGCATTTTTGGGTGGGTCTACAAGTGCAGGGTTAAACTTTTTGTTTATTTATGTCATGGATATGGGATTACAAGGTGCCGCCTTTGCCACAAGTATTGGATATTCATTGTCTGCAATTGTTGGGCTTACGTTTTTCATATTTAACCGTAAAGGAAGCTTGCATTTTGTACGTCCCCGATTAGATTTACACGCATTAGGCAGAACCTGTATCAATGGCGCGTCTGAAATGGTTACAATGATTTCAATTAGCATTACTTCTATTTTAATGAACAATATTTTGCTAGATTTAGAAGGTCATGAAGCAGTTGCCGCGGCAGGTATCATGTTTGCAGGCATGGGCATTTTCTCTTCATTATTTATTGGCTATGCGTCGGGTGTTATGCCAATCATCAGTTATAACTTTGGTAAAAATGATACAGACAATCTAAAAAAAGTTTATGTTAATAGTTTACGCTTGATTGGTGTCATTTCCGTTATATCTGTTGTGTTGGCAGTCTTGTCTGTGGATGTACTCATCAGCATTTATGACGTTCCCATAGATACACCCATTCACAACATGGCACGCACAGGCTTTTTGTTTATTGCGGCAAGTTTCATCCTCATGAGCTTTAACGCCTTTAGCTCTATGTTTTTTACTGCACTAAACAATGGAATTGTATCATCTGTCCTTTCATTCTTTAGGACGCTGATTTTTATTTCCATTGCCTTTTTAACCCTTCCACACTTTTTTGGACTCTATGGTGTGTGGGCAGCCATACCAACAGCAGAAGTCTTAGGCATTATCATGACAATATTTTTCTTCTGGAAAATGAAAAAAGTTTATAAGTATGCATAGCCAATGATTTAAAGCACCTTGATTATGATGAACTAAGGTGCTTTTTTCTTGCATTCTTTTCTTGCATTCCCTATAGATTTTGTTATACTTAAATGACGATTTCCAAGAAGAAAGATTATGAGGTAATTTGCGTAGTGCGTAGAGTTTTTGCAATTTTAGTTTCTGTGTTGATGATAATGTCAACTATGGTGGTGAATGCCGCCCCTTTACCTATAGATTCTCCTGCCTTTGTTTTAATGGAAGAAAGTACTGGACGGGTATTGTACGCCCGCAACGAACATGAACGGATGTATCCCGCCAGCATGTCAAAAATGCTTACAGCCTTGGTTGTCATGGAATATTTACATTTAGATGACATCATTATTGTTGGGCCAGAAATTCGCAACATGCCAGCTGGGTTTGCAATTGGATTGCATGTTGAAGGTGAAGCCATTACCGTGCGGATGTTGCTGAAAGCATTGATTATTCGTTCCAGCAATGAAGCAGGGCGTATTTTAGCAGTAAATGTTATTCGTCAGCAAGAAGGCAATCAAAATATTCAATACGATGATACGACAAAGCGCGCGTTTTCCGCACTTTTGATGGCGCAAGCACGCAGTATTGATGCAAACAATTCCAATTTCAATAACCCTTATGGACTGCATAGTGAACAGCATTTTTCCACTCCTTATGACATGGCGTTAATTACACGGGCTTTTATGCAAAATGAAGCACTGGCAACCATGGCAGGAATGCAGATTTTTGAAGGTGATGGGCTTGAAGGGCGGTTTCATCCAGATGGACAAGGGCGGCATTATTCCCTAGTGAACACGAATTTAATGCTCCCGGGAAATATCCATGGACACCCGTATATCATGGGGGCACGCACAGGTTTTACAAATGCGGCAGGGCATTGTTTTGCGGCGGTAGCTTATCATAATGGATTGTCCCTTGTTTCCGTCGTCATGGGCGGAAATGATATTGAACGCTGGCAGGATACCAGACAGTTAATAGATTTTGGCTTTCACAATTTCAGTTTTAGAGAAATAATGTACGATGAACAATTACTATCCACCGTACCCATTGAGAACCCGCGGCTTGGTGATGCATACATGTTAGACATCATTTCAAGTACAGGACATACATCTTTGCTTAGTCACTGGGAACATGAGCATGTGACCAGCACGATTACATTTGATTCATTATTGTTGGTTGAAGACGCACCCTATCCAACACTCCGCGCACCCATTGAAGATGGCGCAGTTGTGGGCAGTATTGCCTACTTTGCAGAAGGGAACTTGCTATTTGAAGCCCCTGTTTTGGCAGGGCGGGCAGTTTATGAACGTACTTTTGATAGTGACATGGATTATCATTTGGCTAGAGTTTTTGGCAATATTTTCACATCACAAGCTTTGCCTTATTGGTTTGGATTTATTGGAATAGCTTTTGGTATTTTTGGGCTGACAGTGGCTGTAAAAGTAAGCCGCCGTGCCCGTAACTATAATCGTTATGCGCCGGAAAAAAGGCGTAAAAGCAGATACGATAATAGGTCATGAGGGGGCTTTGGGGTAGAATCCCCACTAAATTTATGTAGGAGTTGATACGCTTTGGCGCGTAGTATGACAGGTTTTGGCAGAGGCGAGTGCTTTCTGCACAGCCGCCGTTTTAAAATTGAAATGAAATCGGTAAATCATCGTTTTAGTGATTTTTCCATTAAAGCACCCCGATTTTTAAATCCCTTTGAAGACCGTATTCGTAACCGTTTGGCAAAAGATATTGCACGGGGCAAAGTGGACGTGTGGGTAAACTTTGAAAGCTATACCCATGACGACATGACAGTCCATGTAAACGAACTTCACGCCGACGCGTACATGGACGCATTAAGCCGCCTAAACAAACGGTACCGCTTAGGTGAATTGCCAACAGGCACTGCACTGGAACTGATGGCAAAAGTACCTGAAATTATTGTATTTGACAGATATGAGTCTGCACTCAGTTCCGAAGCGGCAAGGAACGAAATTTGGGAAAACTTATCAGAAGCCTTAGACCTTGCTTTAGAACAATTTAACGGCATGCGTGAAACCGAAGGCGCGGCATTGGTCAAGGACATGCAAAATCACCATGTCAGAATTTCTGAAATTGTGGAAGACATCCGCAAACGCTTGCCAAAACATATTGCCGAACAATCCAACCGCCTAAAAGACCGAATAAACGAGCTTATGGCAAAATTCGGTGGAAACACTGATGACGGACGGTTATTGACAGAACTTGCGCTGATTGCTGACAAAAGTGATATTGGTGAGGAACTTGCGCGGATGGAAAGCCATTTAGAGCAATTTACAACCATATTAGAAGAAGGACATGCCATTGGACGCAAAATGGATTTTTTAGTACAGGAAATGAATAGAGAAGCCAACACCATTGGTTCAAAATCTGCTGACATTCAACTCACAAAATCTGTGGTAGAACTTAAAAGCCTCATAGAAAAAATCCGTGAACAAGTACAAAATATTGAATAAAAGGAGTGTATCTAAAATGACCGGAGCTTTTAAACTAATTAACGTAGGATTTGGCAATACTGTACCTGCGGGGCGTATTGTAGCCATTGTTGGCAATGATTCTCTGCCTGTAAAGCGTAGTGTTGGTGAAGCAAAAGAAAAACAAGTGCTTATTGATGCCACCCAAGGGCGGAAAACCCGTGCTGTCATTTATGCAGACAGCGGACATCTTATCCTCTCTGCGCTTCAACCAGAAACCATTGCCGCAAGAATTGACTCAGGCAATCCATCGACCGATACCTCCGAAGCATAATATTAGAATGGACGGATTACTGGTTATAATATCTGGGCCTTCTGGGTCAGGAAAAGGTACGGTTGTGAGAGAACTTGACCCTGAAAAGGGTTATGCATTGTCTATTTCAGTCACTACACGCCAGCCAAGAGTCGGAGAAGTTCATGGGCGTGATTATTTTTTCACATCTGAAGAGAACTTTCATAAAATGAGAGCGGAAAACGCCCTTTTAGAACATGCTGTTTATGTCAACAATTACTATGGCACACCACGAGGTTATGTTGAGGAACAAATCGCCAACGGCAAAGTCGTTGTGTTAGAAATAGAAGTATATGGTGCATTGCAAGTGCGGGAAAAGTTCCCACAAGCTGTGCTTATATTTCTTCTGCCGCCCACCATTGATGAATTGGAAAGCCGCCTGCGCGGGCGCGGTACAGAAGACCTCGTCACCATTGATGCAAGACTGAAAAAAGCCATGGAAGAAGTGTCAACCATTGACCAATATCACTATTTGGTCATCAATGATAGTATTGCCACTGCCCTTGAAAAAATTGATGCGATTGTTTTGGCAGAGCGGCTCAAACCAAAACGTTGCCAAAAAGAAATTCAAAAATTTTCAAATTAAGAACAGGAGTAAAAAAATGCTAAGACCATCTTATTCAGAACTTATGGATGTCATCAAACAAAGCGACAATCTTGACAATCGTGTGACCAGCCGTTATACGGTTGTACTTGCCGCGGCAAAACGTGCGCGCCAGCTTACAGACGGTGCAAATGCACTCACCTATGCGCCAAGTGACCGTGCAGTCAGTATCGCAGTGAAAGAAATGAGCGAAGGCAAATTACGTGTTCGTGTACAAGCAGATTTATTAGACGGTAGTTATGAGCGCATGATTAAAGACCAGTATCGCTACCGTGGCTTGCCGACTTTATCTAAAGATGACCTGCGGGAAGATTTAAAACAAGATTATAAACCCGACAGATACAGCATTGACGATGATGACAATGATGAAATTTTCCCAACCAGTGCGTATTCATCTGACGATTTAGGCGAGGAACTTGAAAAAGATGAAGATTTCGCCATATATGAAGACAGTGATGAACCACTGCTTGACTCAGAGGAACCTTTTGACGACTAATCATCAAAAATATGCATTGGTTTGTGTTGATGTGTTGCATGGTGATGTTGACCGTTTATTTCACTATGCTATTCCCCAAGCACTTTGTCATACACTGCATATTGGAATGCGCGTGTATGTACCCTTTGGCAAGGGTGGCGTGCTTAAAATCGGATATGTCATTGAATTAACCAATACACCGCCAGACAATATTTCTATTGAGCAAGTGAAGGAAATCCGCAGTACTTGTGATGATTTTCCAGTACTCAGACCTGACACTTTAAAACTTGCACGTTGGATGAAAGAAAAATACTACACAACTCTTGCCGCTTGTGTGCGGTGTGTTGCACCCAGCGCGAAATCTAATGGAAAATTCCCCACCACAAGAGCCAAAAAAGTGACAAAAACTACAAAAGATATGCCTAAAATTATTTTGACCCTTGAACAGCAACATGCTGTGAATCAAATCACCCAAAGCCTTGACAGTGCCAATAATCCGCCCATTTTGCTACATGGTGTCACAGGAAGCGGAAAAACGGAAGTGTACCTTCACGCCATTGCAGAAACACTTGCAAGGGGCAGACAGGCCATTTTACTTGTGCCTGAAATTGCACTGACACCACAAATGGTGAATCTATTTACTGCACGTTTTGGTGAGGCTGTCGCTGTCACACACAGCAGATTAACCCCGGGAGAGCGTTTTCAAATATGGCAATCTGCCCTTCATGGTGCGGTGAGTCTTATCATTGGGCCTCGTTCTGCCGTGTTTGCACCTTTTGAAAACTTGGGGCTTATCGTCATTGACGAAGAGCATGAGCATACCTATCATTCTGAAACGTCCCCTAAGTATGACACGCGAGAGGTTGCCATCAAGCGTATGGAAATTACAGGCGGCTTGGTGATTCTTGGCTCGGCAACACCAGGGCTGGAATCCTATCATGCCGCTGAAAACTCCCAGTATACTTTGATAAAACTCACCCAGCGCGTCAACAAAACCTTGCCTGATGTTACAGTCATTGACATGCGGCAAGAAATGGCGCGGGGCAATATCTCTATGTTTGCAACAGCATTTCATGATGCACTAGCGGCAACCCTTGCTGACGGACAACAAGCCATACTTTTTTTAAACCGCAGGGGACATTCATCCTTCGTGTCATGTAAATGGTGCGGGCATGTGTTGACTTGTGACCACTGCCGCGTAAATCATACATATCACGCGGATACACACCGCCTATTATGCCACTATTGCGGCAAAGGGCTGCCCTTACCCACCCATTGTCCTGCTTGCAGTTCCGAACATTTGCGCCGTCACGGCACAGGCACACAAAAAGTTGAAGAAGAAGTTAAAAATTTATTCCCAAATGTAAAAACTTTACGAATGGACATGGACACCACCAAGGGCAAACATGGGCATGAGAAGATTCTAAACGCGTTCCGTAAAGGGGACGCACAAGTACTCATTGGCACACAAATGGTTGCAAAAGGCTTGGATTTTCCAAAGGTCACTATGGTTGGTGTTGTTGCGGCAGATATGGCTCTGTATACGGGTGATTTCCGTGCAGGGGAATACACATTCCAGTTGCTTACCCAAGTCGCAGGACGGGCAGGGCGGGCAGCCGACCCAGGACGGGTGTTTATTCAAACATACAGCCCCCATCATTACGCAATCGAGTTTTCCAAAGAAAACAACTATGAAAAATTTTATGCCCATGAAATATCCTTGCGCAAAGCCATGATTTATCCGCCATTTTCCCATGTGTTTTCAATTATGTTTACAGGGCTAAAAGAAATTGAAGTCATCAATGCATTAAGAAAACTTTGCGCCATTATGGAATACTGCAATAAACGTGATGGCAAAAACCGCTTTGAAATCATCGGCATTTCCCCTGCGTTTGTATCCATGATAAAAAAACAATTTCGCTGGAAACTGTTGGTCAAAAGCCAAGAAGAAGCACCTCTTGTGGCATTTGTACTCTATTGTATAAAAAAGCTTCGTGAAAATGACCCGCTAAAAAATATGCAAACCCATTTAACTCTAAACCCAAGAATGATGGAGTAAAGATGGAGTAAACATGAAAGGAACATTTTAAAATGGCAATCAGAACAATCCGTAAAGAAGGCGACGAAATTCTGTCGAAAAAATCAAAACCTGTTAAAGAAATAAATGATTCAATCTTCACCCTGCTTGATGACATGTTAGAAACTATGCGCGCACAAGACGGCGTTGGTTTAGCCGCCCCCCAAGTTGGCGCACTAAAACGTGTGGTGGTTATTGAACACGAAGAAGATTTGTATGAGTTAATCAACCCTGAAATTATTGAAACCGAAGGCAACCAAGTATGTAATGAAGCCTGTCTGTCTGCCCCCGGGCGTTGTGGTGATATAGACCGTCCATTTAAAATCACCGTGCAAGCCCTAAACCGCCATGGTGAAACAGTCACACACACTGTTGACGATTTTATGGCATCCGTCTTTTGCCATGAAATAGACCACCTAGATGGGGTAATGTTTTTAGAAAAAGCCACGAATATACAAGTCATCACAGAGCAACAAATGCGCCGCCGTAAGCGGGAGCGCAAGGAACGTCACGAACGCCGTAAAAGAGCCGCAAATAGAATATAAGAAGGGCGGTACTAACATATGAAAATCCTATTCATGGGGACACCTGCCTTTGCAGTACCCACTTTGACAGCACTGATTGAAAGCCCCGAACATGAGGTGGTAGCCGTCTGCACACAACCTGACCGCCCCGCAGGGCGCGGACACAAGTTACAGGCAAGCCCTGTAAAAATGAAGGCCCAAGAACATGGTATACCTGTACTGCAACCCGAAACATTTAAGTTAGAAAAATCACAAGAAATCCGCGAACAATTGAAAGCCTTTGATGCGGATATTTTTGTAGTGGTTGCATATGGTTTGCTCTTGCCCAAGGGCATACTCAAGATACCGCCCTTTGGTTGTATCAATGCACACGCGTCTTTACTGCCTAAATACCGCGGGGCATCCCCTATCCAAGCGGCTTTATTAAACGGCGATAGAAAGACAGGCATCACCATGATATACATGGATACAGGATTAGATACAGGTGACATGATACTCAAAAAAACCTTACCTTTATCCGAAGAAGACTGCTTTACCACGGTGCATGATAAATTAGCACATTTAAGCGGTGAAGCCACATTGTTTGCACTGTCGCAACTTTGGATAGATTTTCGGGGCAGAGTGCGCTCCGTCCGTTTTCCTCAAGGCACGGGCAGGGAATCCTACGCCCCTTTAATTACAAAGGCAGATGGGCATATAAACTGGCAAGACCCTATGAAAAAAATTATCAACCAATGCCGTGCATTAAACCCATGGCCAGGCTGTTACACCACATACATGGGAATGCCATTAAAAATATGGGCAGTCAAGGCAAGAACCAGATACTCCAAAAGATTTACACCAGGTACAATTATAAGAATAGACCCTGCCATTGGCATTTTGGTGCAAACAGGCAATGGCACTGCATGGATAACCGAATTACAGGCACAAGGGGCAAAAAGAATGCCCGCAACAGATTACCTGCGCGGGCGAGATATGATTGTTGGTGAAGTTTTAGTATAAGACATCACAAAACCCCCTGATATCCCATTTGCTTTTGAGGATATTCAGGGGGTTTTGTAGTTTTTTGACGAGGAAGTCAAAACAATGTTTGCTTCTTTTGTAAGACAATGTTATAATGCTTAGGCACGTAGCGACCATGTGGTATCAAGAGCCACATGGCGAATGCAAGGTAGCGTCTCACGTCACCTACACATCC
>WRAH01000041.1 GCA_009780315.1 Defluviitaleaceae bacterium | reverse complement strand
CCACGTGCTTTGATGTTTACCGCTGTTTCAATCACTATTTTAACACAACTGATTGCGGCCTGTATCGCTTTCATAAATTATTTGTGCCGCCAACGGAGGCGGCGGAATGGAGACAAATATGAAAATTGATGTGAAAAATTCAACTTATATTAAAGAAATTGCACAAATAATGAATACTTATAATCTCAGCAAAATTAAAATTGCTGAACATGATAAGAAGGGATCTGAAGTGTTCTTGGAGAGGCTGGATGCCTTTTATACAAATGAAGCAGGAAATATAAAACCCCAAATTAGTGATGTTAATATTACTAATTTGCCAATCACAGAAACGGTATCTGTGATTTCTGATACAAATAAAAATAGTATAGACATTAAATCTCCAATTGTAGGTATTTTCTATTCTTCATCATCACCAGAAGTCAGCCCTTTTATAAAAATTGGAGATAATGTAAAAAAAGGTGATGTGTTGTGTATATTAGAGGCTATGAAGTTGATGAACGAAATATGCGCAGAATATGATGGCAAAATCGTTGATATTTGTGTAAAAAACGGAGACATTGTGGAATTTAACCAGTTAATGTTTAAATTGGAAATAAATTAAAAGCAATAATTGATGACTGTAACGTGGAATGAGCATGTTAACTTTTTTGAAATAAACTAAACTTGGTTTTTACCAACGAAAGAATTAAAGATTTCGCAAAGTAGTGAAATAATTGTATATGTTCATACAAAAAACACCTATAACAATTCTAAAGAATACTTTAAGGAATGATTTAAATTGACAAAAAATGAGCTAATGCAAATATTGCCTCATCGTCCGCCTATGCTTCTGTTGGATTCAGGTAAACTGGTTGATGGTGTATCCATTTGTGAATATATTATACGCGGTGACGAGTTTTTTTTGCAAGGACATTATCCAGGCAATCCTATAGTTCCTGGAGTGATACAGTGTGAAATTATGGCGCAAGCTTCATGCTTGTTAATAGAAAAAAATGATACTATTTTAAATTATACTCCATACTTCACAGGAATGAATAATGTAAAATTTAAAAAAAAAGTAATACCTGGGGATTGCATTATCATTAAAAGTGAACTTGTCAGGCAAAAAGGCATGTTTTATTTTGTAAAAAGTGCAGGTTATATAAATGATGAGTTATGTTGTTCTGCTGATATTTCATTTGCATTAGTGTCAGAAGGGATTTGACTATATGTTTTCTAAAATTTCAATAGCTAATCGTGGTGAAATTGCTGTGCGCGTTATTCGCGCTTGTAAAGAGATGGGTATTTCTACCGTAGCTGTATATTCAGAGGCAGATAAAGATGCTCTTCATGTTAGCCTGGCTGAAGAATGTTGTTGCATAGGCAAGGCTACATCTCGCGATAGTTACTTGTGTGCGGAAAATATTGTAATGGCTGCTCAAAAATTTAAAGCAGAAGCGATTCATCCAGGGTATGGATTTTTATCAGAAAACCCAAGATTTTCTGATTTATGTAGCGAAAACAACTTAGTTTTTATTGGTCCGAAAGGTTATGTAATTGCTCAAATGGGTGACAAAGATATAGCACGTAAAACTATGCATGCTGCAGGTGTACCAATTATTCCAGGTTGTGAGCTGCTAGAGAGTGTAGAACACGCAATAAGCGAAGCTGAAATAATCGGTTATCCTATATTGATAAAGGCACGTGCAGGAGGAGGCGGGCGAGGCATAAGACTAATTAAGTCAGCCGACGAGTTAGCAGTGCAGTACCAATTAGCAATCCAAGAAGCTCTTGCTGCCTTTGATGATGGTTCCGTTTATATGGAAAAATATTTGACTGATGTTAAACACATAGAAACCCAAATCCTTGCCGATAATTTTGGCAATGTAGTCTGTTTAGGGGAGCGCGACTGCTCCATGCAACGTCGTAATCAAAAGTTGGTAGAAGAAAGCCCCTCCCCAGTTGTAGATGATACATTGCGCCAACGTTTTATTGAAATGTCTATCAAAGCCACTAAAGCTGTAGAATATCAGGGTGCGGGTACAATTGAGTATTTGTACAATCAAAAAAGTGATGAGTTTTACTTCATGGAAATGAACACACGCCTTCAAGTCGAACATCCTGTCACTGAATTTGTAACAGGCATTGATTTGGTAAAATGGCAAATCCGCATAGCTGCAAATATGCCTCTGGAGTTTAAACAGGAGGATATTGATTTAAAAGGCTACGCCATAGAATGTCGAATTAATGCTGAAAACAAAGAGTTTAGACCCTCAAGTGGAAAAGTTAAAATGTTTCATGCTCCAGGGGGACCTTCGGTTAGATTTGATTCAGCCATATATAATGGCTATTTTATCCCACCATTTTACGACTCAATGATAGGGAAACTAATTGTAGCTTCTCCAAATTCGCGTGATAACGCTATAAGAAAAATGAAAGCCGCTTTGTCAGAACTTGTTATCGAAGGTGTTGACAATAACGTAGAATTGCAAATGAGCATAATGGATTTTGAAGATTTTTCAAATGGAACATACACTACTGCAATCATGGAAGAAATAATGAAAAGGGGAAATGGGAATTGATACAATTCAAAAAAAATAATAATTTATCTAAAAATACTGTTTTTGATGCAAAAAAGGATACAACTATATCTCTAACCCAATGCATTAAATGCAGCGCTAAATTAGAGGACAGCAAAATAATAGGCTCTTTAGGTGTATGCTTTTACTGTGGATACCATTTTAAACAACCTGCCCGGCAACGAATTGAAAGTATCTGTGATAAAGATAGTTTTGTCGAACTCAATTCTAATATTGTATCCGCTAATATACTAGACTTTCCTGATTATTGCACGAAATTGGAAAATGCTAGGAAGGCTAGCCAGGAAGAAGAAGCAGTAGTTTGTGGTCTGTGTACAATAAAGGGTTTTAAAGTAGCCATATTTGTTATGGAACCTAACTTTATGCTGGGAAGTATGGGAATTGTAGTTGGTGAAAAAATTACAGACCTTTTTGAGCATGCCCTAGAAAATGAGCTTCCTGTCGTTGGGTTTACAGTTTCTGGCGGTGCTCGAATGCAAGAAGGTATATTATCTTTAATGCAAATGGCTAAAATTAGTGGTGCTGTTAAGCGTCATAGTGACGCGGGTCATTTGTATCTATGCATATTAACCAACCCTACCACTGGTGGTGTAACGGCAAGCTTTGCGATGGGAGCAGACATCATCCTTGCAGAACCATTTGCATTAATAGGGTTTGCTGGACCACGTGTTATAGAGCAGACCACCAGAAATCGACTTCCTGAGGGCTTCCAACAATCAGATTTTATACTTGAAAAAGGCTTTGTTGATGATATAGTTGAGCGAAAGGCGCAGAAAAAATATATCGCAAAGGCTTTATTACTTCATAGTTATAGGAAGGAGTTAATGTATGACAGCATATGAACGCGTGTGTAAAACTCGTGCAAATGACCGCTCCACATCTATTGATTATATAGAATCAATTTTTACTGCTTTCACAGAGATGCATGGAGACAGACGTTTTGGTGATGATAAGTCTGTTATAGCTGGTATTGCTTTATTAAACAGCATGCCTGTTACGGTAATAGGTATAGAAAAGGGGCATGGTATAAAAGAACGGAGTATGCGCAATTTTGGGTCAGCTCATCCTGAAGGATATCGCAAGGCCTTGCGACAAATGAAACTTGCAGAAAAGTTTCACCGACCAATAATTTGCTTTGTTGATACTCCTGGCGCATATTGTGGCATTGGTGCCGAAGAACGAGGTCAGGGGCAAGCAATTGCTGAAAATTTGATGGAAATGATGACCTTAAAAACACCTATCGTTTCTATAATTATAGGTGAGGGTGGAAGTGGCGGCGCATTAGCGTTAGCCATTGCAGATGAAGTGTGGATGATGGAAAATGCGGTGTATTCGGTTATATCACCAGAAGGATGTGCTAGTATCTTATGGAAAGACGTAAGTCGAGCCAATGAAGCAAGCGAATGTTTAAAACTAACTGCCGTAGATTTGTACAATTTTAATATAATTGAAAAAATCATACCTGAAAACGATCAGATATTCACTAATGTCAAGCAAGAGCTTTTAAATGTGATAGCCAAGAATAACACTTTAAACCATGATGAATTGACAGAGAATCGTTATAGACGCTTTCGGAGGATGGGAATATTTAAGTAATGGTTAATTGCCTGTAAAGGCAATTAACTATGAGCGTAGTTAGCTGTAGTTTATCACTAAACAAACTATTAAAATACATAGTTGATATGGAGGATTATTATATGCGAACAAGAAAATTATCGACAAATGAGATTTGTTATATAGGCGTTTTTACGGCAGTTATGATCATGTGCGCTCAACTTGCAATACCAATGCCAGGTGGCGTTCCAATGACAATGCAAACTTGGGCTGTCTCTCTTGCAGGAATGGTGCTTGGTATGAAAAAAGGGGGATTATCTGCTTTTACATACATCTTGCTTGGAGCTATTGGTCTTCCTGTATTCGCCAATGCTACAGGAGGTTTAGGGGTTATTTTCGGTCCCACCGGGGGATTCATTCTTTCTTTTCCTATCATGGCTTTTCTTGCTGGCATGGGAGCCGCCAGTCGTAGTATATTTTTACTTATTGCTGGACTTATAATGGGCACACTTTTAAACTTCTTTATAGGTATGTTTTATTTTAGTTTTATTGTATCTAGTAGCTTAAATGCCGCTTTTGTTATAACAGTGCTCCCGTTTATTCCATCGGCAATTATCAGAATTATCGTATTGTCTGCTTTTTGCAAGAGCATAAGATTCACTCTTGCAAAAAGCTTCCCGACTTTATAGAAGCTGTAGTGGGATAACTTTACCTTTATTCTTTCTACGCACTTTTATCTCACCTGAAGAAAGCGTAATAATTTCGTCTGTTTCATTTTGTACTATTAGTCGCCCTTCCTCATCAATATCTAAAGCTATTGCGTTATACGATTGATTGCTTCCAGTTACTATTATATCTTCTCCAAGCATTATCATGCGTTTCTTATATTCAATTAATATATCCTTGTCAGATTTGTTTTCATAAGACATTATACGATTGATAATTTCACTTATTAATTGATTTCGTGTTGTATATGGTTTGCTGGTACAAAAAATAGCCCCTGCAATTTCCTTTATCTCTCTAGGAAAAGAGATTGAAGGTGTACTGAAGTTTATACCTATCCCAATTACCATCCATTTGGTATTTTTACTATCAAAATCTATTGAAGCTTCTATGAGAATGCCACATATCTTTTTATCGCCAATAAAAATATCGTTTACCCATTTTATTTTTGGCTTTTTATCTGTAACAGCTTCAATTGCTTCACAAACAGACACTGCTGTAAAATGAGTGGCTAGACTTTGAGTATTTAGTCCAAATTGTGTTGGATGTATTATTATACTCATGTAAATTCCGTGCGATGGAGGTGAATGAAATTTGCGCTCATATCTTCCTCTTCCAGCTGTTTGATGGTCAGCTATTATAACAGTCCCATGTTCTGCTCCAGCAATTGCCATTTCCTTTGCCGTATTATTTGTAGACTCTAATAATGAATAAATATATATCTTATCTGTAAAACTTTTTTGAATCAAATAGGGCATCATATTCTGAAGAGATAATGTGTTGCTATCCTGACATAAATGATGCTCGTCTTTTTTGAAATTTTTGATCGTTTCCTGTGCTACGTCTTGGTCTATCCCAATTTGTTTAGATATTATCTCAGATGAAAGGCTATGATCTTTATTTTTTTTAAGTATTTCTAAGGTTAATTCGTTTATATTCATACTTATACCTCCTTATTTATCCCTCATTCTTATAAATGCGAATCAATTGTTAAACTCAAACAAAAATCAAATCTGAAGTAACCAAATAAGCCAGAGAAATATGAGTAAAAATAAAAGAAATAAGCCTATTGGTTGAGCGAATTATACTTGAGCTAGTTCATTAATTCAATTAAAAAAGATTCTATAGGCTGGCGAATTTTCGCAACAACTATACTCACTTCGCTCTAAAACATGAAGCCTCACCCCATAAAATCACATAGTTTTCAGAATCACAATAATTCTTATCCATATTTAGAGAACGACTTTTGTTCAATTATTGAGATCTTGTTTGGTTAATATTATTGGTATTGAATCCATCGGATGCGTTATATAAGATGAGGCAATTTTGTTTGCAGATCCTCATAGTGTTAATGTTATACGCTTTTCATCTGTAAATTCAGGCGAAAAACTATTATTTGTACGTTGCACATTTTTCTTTTTATTTTAACTGTGGACTTACATTATAGGTATAAATATAGGGCTTAACAACGTTTGTGCCTAACTAATAAACACTAACATATTAAATTGTGTTTTTCAATATATATGTTTTAAGTTTTTCAATTTGTTGATTAAGAAGATTTGAAATCATAAGAAATAAAAATATAAAACTAAGCTCGAAAAGTGATATTCTGTGTTCTCCACAAGCATAATGATAAAAAGGGAGAGTGTAGTAAATTGTAATACGTTGGTATAATGCTTGAGATATTGAAAAACATATACAAATGAAATACGTAAAAGGCGGGGGAGAACGGAAGTTGAGCATCCTTGATGTGTTAATGATAATGATTGAATATTATAACGATTATAGAACCGTGGAAAATCTTGGTTTTAATATATGGTATTCATAAACAGAGAGTTGACAGTAGAATGGGTAGGGTAGACGTTAGCAAAAGATAGAGCATTCTCCCTATCGTCAAAACGCAAAGTTAATGAAGGAAAACAATAGCGTTTCTATTGTAATAATCGATGTAACTTAGCGCGGAACAGGGGGGGGGACAAGACACAAGCAAAATAATTCATATTTGGATAAAAAAAATAATACATTATAAAAGATCATCTTGTAATAAGCGGAGAAAACAGCGAAATTATATCTGTTTATGAAGAAATGGCAATATTCATTTTGAAAAGATATCTTGTCTATTAATGTTTAAGGTTCTGCCTATCAACTCTCTGACATCTCGCAAAAAGCCTAAAGTCGGCAAACCTACCGATTATCAAAGATGATTTAGCTTGTAAATTGATGATTATAGAATCCGCGTTGAACATGTGAACCATCGCATCAAGCGCTTCAAAATCCTACAGTTACATTACTGTAACAAATGACGAAAACATCTTTTGTGCTTATCTTTATGTTTGATTATATTGACAAAGGCAAAATATTTATGGAAGCAGGGATGTATGAAATATATTAAAAAGCATATACCTTATCAAGACACCCATAAAGTGATATGCTGTCATTAATTTAGATGATTTAAACTATTTTAGAAAGGTAACAGTGGGAAATGTTATGATTGCGCATGTTAATGATGATATGGGCGTTCCACATCATCATCGTGTGACAATTGACTGTTTAAGTTTATAAGATCTCTTTATTGAATAGATTGGAGGGAAATAAAATGTTGAATAAACCGCTTATGGTAGCAAAAACTAACGCTCGTAACATAAAATTACCTATTTTCATTACAGCTATTGCGTTTATTTGCGTCTTAATTCATGACGGAGCTTTGATAATCATAGAATCTACCGGAAGAAATACGGGACTAACTGATGGATTTATGGGAACTGGTAATATTCTTTATCTATTAGTAATTTTGAGCGCAGTTTTTATACCAGTATTTAATTTCCGAAAGATTATTAACCTTGGATATACACGCAAAGATTTTTTTATAGGCTGTGCAGTGACTTATATCATTATGACTTTTGCTGTGTCATTCGCAAGTATAGTTTTATATTATACTTATGAGAATTTTGTCTTATTAAGATTTGGAGGCTGGTCTCTTAATGTATTGTACTGGTTTGGATGGATTGAAAATGGATGGCTAATCGCTTTTTTTCAACAGTTTGCATTCTTGCTTTTGCTGGTTATAGTTATTCATACCTTGGCGTCTTTACAAGGCAAATGGTATGGATGGATAGTAGATATTTTGCTTATAGCTTTTCTAAGCGTTTTTATACCCATTACTTCATTACGAGAAGTTATAGTTTTGTTTTTTGATATAATTATCTTTCACCAAAATCCGATATCACAAATACTTGTATGTTTGCTTTTGAGTGTGGTAATATATGCTTTAAACAAACCGATCTTTTCAAGAAAAACTATATGATTTTTCGTGTGATCATATCCATGGATTGGTAAAAAATCACTTGACGGGAAGAGGATACTTTTGTTAAAAAATATTATGTTTAGGAGTATACGCTCTATTTTAAGAAACATAGAAATGTACTTATCGGGCGTACTTGTACTTACTATTGGACTAAGCGTGTTTATTGGTTTGCTTAGCACAGCAATTTTATTTAATGAAACAATTGACAGATATCAAAGTCAAACAAACTTTGCGGATGTATTTGCAACTGTGGTTGCAATGCCACAGGCTAGAGTTGCAGATTTGACGCGTATTCCCGGTGTATCTCAGGCGCAAGGGACACTTGAATATACTGTTAATGCTCGAATGCAGGAGATAGACGACTGGGTAAACATAAGACTGGTGGGTGTGAGTAGCTCGCATGGAAGAGATATTAATATATATAACTTTTATGGCGAACCTTTAGAGGCCGACAACCATATATGGCTGGGCAAAGCCTTTTATGAGTTGCACAACTTAAGTATTGGAGACAGTATACGTTTACTTATTGACATGCAGTATCAAACTTTTTATGTTCGTGGTTATGTTACCAGTCCAGAGTTTATCATAGTATTGCCTGAGGGTGGAGCGCTTACGGACGATGTAACAAATACTATTGGGTTTGTTAATGTGTCTGTTGTGGAAAATGCTTCCGGTCTGCCCGGTATGGTCACAGAAATTAGTATGATATTGGAAGAGGGGTATGCTTTTTATTGCGTACGGCCTTTGCTGGACGAAAGAATAAGATTATATGGCTTAATTAGCCTTTTTGATCGGTCAAACCATAATGTTCAATTAATTTTAGACAGTAATTCAGACACTACAGCTATGATGGCAACTATAATACCAATTTTATTCATTAGTATTGCAGTATCCATCCTGTACGTAACGCTCAAAAGATTAGTTGAAATGGAGCGGACAGAAATAGGTACGCTAAAAGCTATTGGATTTTCGAATGGTCTAGTATTAAGCGGATACATTTTGCAGGGTGCTGTTGTCGCAATCATAGGGACTGCTGCTGCGATGCCCATTGGATGGATTATTGGGAGCATTTATTACAATATGCTTATAGGATTTTTAACAATGGATTCGTTGCCTTTTTCCATAGACATATATGTATGTCTATATGCCTTCTTAATAGCAATGGGGACGTGTATATTTTCGGCTGTAATGGGCGCGAGAAAAGACATTGCTCTTCGACCTGTAGAAGCAATGCGTTCATCGTTACAAATTCCAAAAAAACAAATCAATTTTTCGTTTAACGGCTTTTTTTCTCGTATTTTCCTTGATACTGGTGGTAGACTGGGAATAAGATCAATGATTCGTAGCCCAAAGAGAACTGCGACGACTATTTTAAGCATTGCTTTTGCCTTTGCATTTATTAGTTTACTGATATCATTAAGTGGCTATTTCTCGGAACTGACCTATCGTAGATTTACTATAATTGAAACGGGTGACGCGTCAGTTAGTCTAAATGATTTTGTGCCTCGTAATATTGCTACTAATGAAATAAACAGTATCAATGGTGTTTTGAATGCTGATGCTATTTTGGCAATACCAGCAACATTGAGGCATATGGGTGCTGAGAAAGCCTTAACTATTTATGGTTTAGATGAGGATGTATACTTATTTAATATAATAGACATAGATGGGTACCATCATCAAGTGCCAAGTGATGGATTGATGTTGGCACGTTTTTTTGCGGATACACTAGGTGTGTCAGTTGGTGAACAGGTAACAATGCAAAGTCTTTTTTTAAGAGAGGATGTGCTTTTAGAAGTATCAAGCATTATTGATGAGAGCATGGGAATTGGTGCATATATGGAGATATCAACACTTAGCTCCTTGTTTGGGAGCGAAATTGTTTCTAATTTACTATTAGTTAATGTAGAAACCGATATGTTATACCAAGTTAGAGATGAACTTATTATGGCCGGCAATGTATCTAGTTTTAATCTCAATGCTCACGCCTTAGAAATGGAGATGGAAAATGCACAAGCCACACTTGATATACTAAATATATTAGCTATAGTTTCAGTTATTATATGTTTCGCGATAATCTATAACACGGCCAATGTCGCATTAGGGGAAAAAAAACGTGAATACGCTACATTGCGGATACTTGGTCTTAATATAAACGACGTTTCTGAAATTAATTCATTTGAGTACATTGTAATGCTAATAGTTGGAAGTGTAATCGGGACAGTTATATCCTACTTTTCGGCACCTGTATTTGCTAGCTTATTTAACCAAGAATTAATGATTTTTAACCTCAGTATTACTATTCAGTCAATTGTGCTTTCATTTATTTTTTGTGCCTTGGCTGTCTTCACATCTTGCATAATGATAAAAAGGAAGATTAAATACTTTGAACTAATAGATGTGCTAAAGGAGACGAATTAGAATGAATGAAATTCTAGCTGTATGCAATCTAAGCAAAATATACCAAATAGGAGAAGTTGTCATCCCCGCTTTGCGTGGAGTTTCATTTAACTTCTATGAGGGGGAATTTGTTGTTATTTTAGGGCCTAGCGGCTCTGGTAAAAGCACGATGCTTAACCTTGTTGGAGGTATAGACAATCCTACAAAAGGTGAAATTATTTATCAAAATAAAAACATTGGTGCTGTCGATGATAAGGAGTTGACTATATATCGACGAGATGCGATAGGTTTTGTTTTTCAATTTTACAACCTTATTCAAAACCTTACTGCTAGGGAAAATATCGAAATTGTATCAAATCTCTCAAAAAAACCACTTGATGTGGACGTTTTGCTAGAAAGAATAGGAATGACAGATCGAGCAAGGAATTTTCCTTATCAACTGTCTGGGGGGCAACAGCAGCGTATAGCGATTGCTAGAGCATTAGTGAAAAATCCTAGTTTGCTCCTTTGTGACGAACCTACAGGTGCATTAGATTCTACCACAGGTACACAGGTTCTTCGTTTATTGAAGGATTTTAATAGTGAGTATAAGAAAACAGTAGTTGTAGTTACACATAATACATCTTTTAGTGCCATCGCGGATAGGACTTTTTATATACGTGATGGGCTAATTGAAAAGATTGAAGAAAACAGCAATCCAGTAGACCCCGATCAGATTGTTTTGTAAATTTAAGTAATCAATATAAACTTGATTGCTAGTATAAACTCATTGAAACACTATAAACATAGTTATTTAAATTGACAAGGGAGGATGTTATGAAAAAGAAAGTGAAATATGTGTTGGCAGGGATTATTGTTGCGGTGATAATAGGGGTAGTCGTTTTTTCTACATTGCGACCCATGACAGTAAGTGTTCTTTATATAGAGCCCAATACAGCTGTACTTTATTTTGAAGAGCAGGGTTTTGTAAGAAGCAATAATCATTCTGTATATTCGCTAGATGGTGGTATGTTGCTATATGTAAATGCACAAGAAGGGCAAGCAGTCGCACGAGGAGATGTGTTAGCAGTCGTTGACTCTAGCGATTTATTTCATGAGATTGAGCAAATAAGAATTAACAACTTAATTCATCTTATACAGATTGACAACCTTAGTGCGGAGGCGGCGCGCACAAGAGAAGGTCAAATTGCAGATAGGAATAGTATGCAAGGGGAATTAAATGCGATTAATGCGCAAGAGCAAATTGCCTTAATAAGCCAAGCGAATCAACAGCAAGCCAAGGAAGAAAGTTTAAGATTGCAGTATATTCATATTGAGCAAAGCCGTAACGATGTGCAGGCTGCTGAAGAGGAATTAACAAGGGCACAGACACTATATGATGCTGGAATTATTTCTGGAGTGGAACTTCAAAATGCCATACGAATACTTGAAGTTAACGAAGCAGCCTTTTATGAAAACATACAAAGACTTGAAATTATAAGGAATGAAACTCTGATTATAGATCAGAGCCAGTACTTTGAATCACTGCGCTCTTCTGTTTTAGCACAAATTAGCGGCATAAACAATGACATTGCAAGTGACCATATTAGTACAATGATACAGTACTATAATAGTCTTATTGAAGGTGGAGAACGCACTATTGCAAATCTGGAAAGAAGGATTGATGAAAGAACCATTGTAAGTCCAGTTGATGGAATTATAGTGCGTTTAAACATAGACTCTACTAATGTATTAAACACATTGTTGCCAGTTGCAGAAATAATGGTTGAAGAAGATGACCTAATAGAAGTATTTGTTTCAACGGCTGATATCAATGCAATTCAGGTAGGTGATAGTGTTGACTTAATGTTTAATCACAGAACGGACGTTGCTTATTATACTGGAGTTATCTATTCAATAGGAGTTAGCGCCGAATCGAGGATATCAGTATTGGGCGTTGAAGAACGCAGAGTGGCGGTTTTAATAAAGCCTGATGTGGAAGACAGCTCTTTTAGAAGTGGATTTGATGTAAGCGTGAGATTTACTACGTACTCATCACAAGACCGCATAGTCGTGCCAAGAACAGCTGTTTTTTTTAAAAATGGTCAAAGCATGCTGTATATTGTAGATAATGGAAGGGTACTGGCAACGCCAGTTCAGCTTGGAAATGCCCTAAGAACAGAAATCATTATAGAATCTGGTTTGAATTTTGGTGATTTAGTAATTAGGGATGCAGGGCAGGATGGTCTGAGAGACGGAGCTAGGGTAGCATACTAAGAAATAAATCATATGCAGTATCGTTAAACCTTGAAAAAATCATCATATAATGATCTTCAAACATATGCAAAACATTACTGACTTGTACATGTTCGGCTCATAATTCAAGTACAAGATTTTGCTACACAGTTTATAAAATCTTGTACTTGTTAAAAATGAGTGGTGTACGTAACGTCAACTACATATACTACGGAGCGCGCCTACATTCCAAAATATTGCAATGTAGCCAGCACAATAAATTCAATAATAACAAGGTTATATGAACTTTATATGTCATTGAAGATTTTGTTGATTCAATTTTTAGATTATTGCGTAGCCTCTAAGTTGATATAGAGCTAGTTGGCGCACTTTTCGATATGGAGGTTTATTTTAGTATGCTGGAAGTATCCATTCTTGAGATTAATCCCGAACTCAAACAGTCTGATTTTGATGCTTTACTTCCGTTCGTGGCTGAAGATAGACAAGAAAAGATAAATAAGTTTCATTTTTATAAAGATGCAAGAAATTGCTTACTCGGAGATATTCTAGCACGTAATGAAATTTGCCGTATCACTGGATTCAAAAATAACCAATTGAACTTCGATAATAACAAATATGGAAAACCCCACCTTGTCTCTGATGCCTCCATTCATTTTAACATTTCACACGCTGAAAATTATGTAGCCTGTGCTGTTTCTGACGAACCAGTTGGGATAGACATAGAAATTAACAAATCTTTTGACATAAAAATAGCTGAGCGTTTTTTTATGGCAGACGAAGTTTTATACATTAAAAATGCCGACAAAGCGACAATGGCATGGCGATTTTACGAAGTTTGGATAAAAAAAGAAAGTCGAATAAAGTGGGAAGGTAAAGGGCTTCATATGCCATTAACATCTTTCAGCGTATTTCAATGTGATGAAATTCCCCCGGTAAATTATTATGAAGTATTTAGAAATGATGAATACATATGCTATTTATGTACGAAGAAAACTATTAAACCTATCACAAGAATAATGAATACAACTAGTGTCAGCGCTTATTTGAAAATGCACATATCATGATGTTTTTTATAAGTCTCCCTGTCCTTAGTGTTGAAGAGAATCGTGAGTGTAAATAATGCAATCGAGGGAGTGTTTCTACTATAAAAATGTGACGATTTTCAAGTCATTTTTTTCAATATAGGAGACCTTGACGACGCAGAGCGGTGAAAAATTGATCAAAAAGTGGTGCATTGAAATAGTGGGAACACGTCTTAAAATGATATTTATACAAAGTATTGGCGTGCCAAATTTGTATCTACACTAAAATCCTATCGAAAAACTGATGGTTAATCACAATAGAAATAACAATAAAGCGAAAAGTGTTAATGGCAACTTAAAAACTAGCCATCATTCTTTTCTAAGTGAAAAACAAACCATCCAATCAATCCACTAAGTTTCGAAACTTGATAATAAACAATAAAATGTGAGATATGCCAATTTAATCATAAAAAAGCTGATGAAGGCAAATAAAAACTGGAAGTGAGATAGGAAATGAATGCAATGGAAAAGAAAACAGAAGTCATCACTCTGAAAAACAACGGAGCATCAAACAGAGAATTGTAAATCCATCCTCCCATACGGAGAATGGGCAAATGTTGTGTTAACGCCTTAAATAAAGATATTTAGGCTATAATCAACCCAAAGCCCAGAAATCATTGTAGATTTTAATACTTTTTGCTTGTATGACAAAATCAATGTGACACGTTCCATAGTGAAAAGTTATGGCACTAATCGCAGAATTGTAAGTAATAATGACAGCTCTGAAATTAGGAGAACTGATACCTTGAAGGGTGGAATGATGGGGCAACGCCCTGAAATGCCCTCCCCGATACTCCGACGTGCATAAACGGGAAACTGTTTTTATGCGAAGCTCGGTAAAGTCGGCTGAGAGACACCGTACAGAATCTTTATGATTGCTGACGAAAGCTGTCCAGAAGTAGATGGTGTGTTCTATAAGCTGGGGGTCTAAAAAATGTTTATGGTGAGAATAGTGTGTCAAAACGCTGACAAACTTGCGAAGGTACGGGTCTAAATGTCGAATGTGTAGAAATAATGCACATGCCGCTAATGCGGAGTGTGTGGGGTAGAGTAAAAGCTGATTTTATGAAATACCTTGTTGTGTTACAGGCACAATCCAGCACACAGGATTAAAACAAGTACCTAAGATCATATGCACAGATAGCGGTATCGGAACGTGGAAAGCTAGAGCGTCAGTTTGCTTGGCTTGCAAGGATGAAAATGGAAGTCAATATGAATATTGGCACAATGTAGCCATTTTTTTATCATTATAACTTGACTTAATCTCTGGTGAAAGTACAGACATAGTATAATTAACACACCGTAAATGGAGGTTGAATATTTTTCCATGTAAATATAAATAATTATAATGGTGAAAAATAGAAATTAATTTTATGAGAACATCAAGAAACATTTTAACAGAGAAAGAAATGGAATTAGTTGAGTTGCTGATGTCAGACTGTCAAAGCACAGGAGATATCCAAGAGAAACTGAAACAACTGTTCGCAGGAACAATAGAACAAATGCTAAAAGCAGAAATGGACGAGCATCTAAGATACGACAAAAATAGCATTGTTTCCGCCAAATTGAAATGTCTAACAAACCGCCGAGGATACTGCCAAAAAATAGCGCGAAGAAGCCGATGATATAATGCGTCCAAGAAGTGGAGGGGCGCGATGATAGTTAAGATAAAAGATAGTTACCGCCTTGAAGAAAAAGGGCGGATTTTTTACGTCCAAATCAAGGAAGAAATCCACTGTCCAACCTGTCAAGAACTGCTGAAGGTTAGAGCATCAAGAGAGTGGGTATGGTGGCGAGGGGAAAGTGATATAAATAGACATGTGTTGATAATGCAACATTTATACTGCGAAAAATGTGAACAAATCCATCACAAACTACCTGATTGTATAGTACCATTCAAGAGATATGGTGCGGATGTTATTGAAAATATAGCGACAACATCAAACCCAACAGTGTCATGTCCGCCAGATACAATACGGCGAATAAAAGCATGGTGGGAAGCGGTAAAATCGTACTTTTTAAGTGTAATTCTAATCCTTACAGCAAAGTATGGTGTGAGTTTTGGCAAGCCACTCGCGTTTAGGGAAATGGTGCGGGCGGTAGCCAACTCAAACAATTGGATTTTCGCTTGACAACTTTGTACCTGTTCGGCTTCGCGCCGCGAATAGCTGGCGCGGTAAAATCATATCGTAGCAAAAGTTCTCTGCAAAGAAAGGAAACTACGGTATGGAAAAGGTTAAAAATGCCTAGGCAGGGGCGAGCAGCGAGCAGCAAGCAAAGCTTGCAACCAGTCGAGGTTGTCGCCTTAGAACGATACAAAATCATAAGCCCAATATTGTTGGCTATAGAAGATAACGCCGACAAAGGCAAAATTGGGTTTCTAAAAAGTGAAGCCTGTGGTTTGGCAGGGGTAAGCAGAAGAACCCTCGACCGCTGACTTGATTTCTATGCCGAAAAGGGCATAGATGGGCTTAAATATCAATCTAATTCATTGCTATCAAGGAAAAAGATACCCGAAGAACTGATAAAAGAAGCCATACTTCTACGGAGGGAAGTTCCAACACGAAGCACTCCGCAAATCATCGAAATATTAGAAGTGGAAGGCAAAGCCCCAAAGGGTTTTCTTAAACGCGCAACTGTGCAAGACAGACTGCGCGAAGCAGGGTATGCAAAAACACAAATGAAACTGTATCAACAATCAGGCACCGCCAGACGGTTTGTAAGGGCTGAACGTAACGATATGTGGCAAGCTGACATCAAGCACTGTGGGTACATTAACTCCAAAGAGTTGTACTTTTTAGGATTCATTGACGATGCAATACGTTACATTATTCACGGCGAGTTCTATCATGACTTCGACCAGAAATTCTTTGCGTAAGGATATCGGCAAAAATGGATTGCCTAAACGCCTGTATTTCGATAACGGCACACAGTTCCACAACAAATGGATGGAAAGAGCCTGCGCCATCTTAGACATTAAGTTAATCTTTACTGCACCATATAGCCCCGAAGCAAAGGGCAAAATAGAGCGGTTCAATCGAACTCTTGATTCGTTTTTGGCAGAAGCTACACTTAAAAAGCCACAAAGTCTTTCAGAAATGAACAGTCTTTTTGATGTTTGGTTAGCGGAGTGCTATCACAACAGAGAGCAATCAGGCATAAACTCTACGCCTGATTGGTATATCAATTAGCCAAAACACCACTTAGGTTCGCTTCTGTGAAAGATGTTGCAAAGGCGTTTCTGCACTCAGAAAAACGAAAAGTGGACAAGTCTAGGTTATATCCGCTTCAAGGGCAAGAAATATGAGGTTGGGCTTGGTTATATAGGGCGTATGGTTGAGATAGCATATGACACTGCTGACATTAGTCCTCTTTCCGTTGAAGATAGCGGCATGAATACGCCCTTCCGTATAAATGAGTTGTCTATCAGATCGGTGCTTATGCCGGGGTACGTCCAAAGTTGCCTAATTTTATGGCTGAGATTAAACCTGAAACATCTCGCCTTTTGGACGAAAAACAAAAACTTTATGAAAAGCTGAAACTTCCGCAAACCCGCGCTATTAGTTATTCGCAAATCAATAAATCCTTAGATTTACAAACAGGGGGTGAGGACAATGTATGAATTCTTTTATAACTTCACCAATACACCATTCTCAAGGGCTATTCCTTCAAAGAGCCTTTACAAATGAAATGATTCCGAGGAACTTATTGAGAGGCTGAAGTATACAGCGAAAAAACAACTTTTGCTGTTGTGGTTGGAGATAGCGGTTGCGGCAAAACTACCACACTTCGCCGTTTTGTGGATGAAACACAGGACGATAAATGTCTTTCATTATATCTTTCTGATTCAAAACTTACGCCGCGCATTTTTTACAAAAACCTGTTGAAACAGTTGGGGTTCGAGGCTAAGTACTTTCGTAATGATGCACGGCGGCAACTCCACAAGGAAGTCTAAGTGTGAAAGCACCGAGGTATAAATTTTCATACAAAAAAGCTACCCAATGTAGCCGAAAGAGAAATTACCCAGTGATTTTGGTAATAGAAGAAACGTCATAACCCTGTGTAGCAAGAAAAGCAATAGCATTTTCATCATTAAGCACAACTTTGCGTGTCACAGGTTTATCAAAATTATCATAATCCGAAGGGTTAAAGACTTCGCCTGTTTGAATCATGTGGTAAGTGCAAGTAAGCATCATGCAAGCAATGGCAATAATAGCCTTTTTATGCTCACGACGTTTCTTGATTTTTAGATACTTGATAGCGAAGTAAGGAACTTTAGTGCTTTTAATAGCTGCAAGCACACATTGAACAAGAAGCGGTTTTAGGAATCGTCCAGCCTTTGAAATACGAACAGATTTTTTTTGCCAGCACTTTCATTGTGGGCAGGAGTAAGTTCTGCTCACAATGAAAGATGTATGTCTGATTCAAAAACAGACATATCAACACCGATTTCAGAGATGATAAGTACGGCAGATAATTGAGAAATTCTAGGTAGTTGGTTGCTGATGTGCTCTATAAAGTGATAATGAGGTTGAATACGAGTATACATTTCTGCCTCTGTGTGCAAGATTGCTTGCTCCAAATAGTCCATGTGTGCTGCCCGCTTCCTTCATTTTGAAGCATTGGTCTGATTCAATGCGGAAGCCATGTATGGATTCTAAAATCAGCTCTGTTTTCTTGCCTTTGATAGCCCTCACATATTTGGGGTAGGTAAGCAAAACTTTGATGCTTGCTTCTTCAAGAATGTTAAACACAGGAATTCAGTACTTGCCTGTAGATTCCATACACACGTTAAAATACTGATAACTTAACAACCATGTGCGAAAGCGGATAAGGTCAGTGTTTATTGTAGAAAAGGACTCCACAACGTACTGCGTGATATTGCTTTTGTCTGTAATTGCAATGGTTGCCACAATTATATTTTTGTGAACATCCACACCACAGCATACGGGGTATACAATCTTCATTAAGATTAACCCCTTTACTTTAGAAATAGAAACAGCGGCAGTGACTGCCGCCTATAGCTAAAACTTATGACTTTATTTTTCAAAGATAAGTGTACGGTCTCTATGTCCCAATTATTTGTGCTTGGATAGGCTGCTACACATATAATAATGCGGGTTGTGGCTTACGCCACTTACCTCCACGTGCTTTGCTGTTTACCGCTGTTTCAATAATTATCTTACCATATTTGATTGCAGTTTGCTCCCCTTTCATTAATTATTTGTGCCGCCTCAGATCGGCGGAATAGAGGAAATAATGAAGGGTTTAAACGGTACTTTTCCTGTTACAATCGTTGATGAGGCTCATCTTTTGAGCAAAGAAATGTTGGAAGAAATCAGATTCCTTCTTAACTTCAAAATGGATCCTGAAAACCCTATGGCCTTGATTCTCAGCGGGCAATCTGAACTTTGGAATAAACTTAAACTTCAATCTTACGCCGCTATCCGCCAAAGAATTGATATCTTTTGCGTTGTTATCAGACTTGACCGCTCCAAAACTAATGAATATATATCTTCCATCTCACCTTTTCCGGTGCCGATAGAGAAATGTTTACCGAAGCTGCTATTGATGAAGTATTCAAGTTTTCAGGCGGCATTCCACGCCTTATAAACAAAGCCTACACAGAATCTCTCATCTATGGTGCGCAAAACCGCAAATCTATCCTTGATGACCACATGGGTAAATCTGTTGTCGAGCAAGAACTCATTGGAGGCCAGTCATGATGAAAATGTTAAAATTCCCGAACTCCTTCTTCGGCAAGCCATTGATGTCATGAAGAAATTCGATACTTCTGATTATGGCTTGGAGTTCCAACATGATTTTGATACTGTTTTATTCGCTTTCTTGAAAAAATAGCAAAGTATGGAACTTCGTGAAGCTTATTTGCAAATCATCAATGCTGAAGATGATGATGCTCGCCATACTGCTAGAATGCGTTATCTAAAGAGTAAGCGCGATATTGCCGATTCTGACTTCTAATCCTCTTCTTTGTTGATAATCACAGGGCGTTATCGCCCTGTCTTGCCAGTTACGTGTACGCAACTGGTTTTTCTTTTGCTCCCTGCTTTTGGAACGCGCCATTTCGTGACATTTGTTTCGGTGATTTATTGACAGATCGACTCGGCATTAACAGTCTATAGCCTTCGAGGGTCGAATCTAAAGCCACATATCTATTTTTTTGACTGCACCCGAAGTCAAGATAGGAGAGTATTTTTCGGGAAAATCACCCCAAAAAATCTTCCTCCTTCCTCTGACTTCGCTATCATGATACACTTTATATGTCATTATCATGGAAAATTTGATTTTACAGAAAATTATTTATACTGCCAAAAACAGGCTAGGGTTATCCTTGTCTGTTTACATCGCATTATTTGTTTTCTATAGCTTTTAACAGGTTCTTGTTGTTTTCAGATAATGGCTCATTAATGTACTCCATTACCGCACATAAATTTGGAAGGTTCATTATCTGTTGTAAATATGACAAAGCATCCTTAGTTCTCTTAACAAAATATTTTTTAGCCAATCTTTTTCTGGAAATTATTGATATTTTGATAAAAGTTCATTTGGATATGCTCTTGCATTTACAATACTCCCATCCCCATATTTATGTGGGTACTATGAAAAGTTATTAACATCATGTCTAAAATTTCTTAAACATTTGCAAAATATTAATCTAAATGAAATATTTGAAATTTGCTTATCGCTTACTTGATACCCTAATTGTTCGAGCGGTCCAATAAGCATTATATATGTTTTATTTAACATATATAAGTATCCATATGGAACATTAGACTTATCTTCAAAGTAACGCTGTAAATGGTAAAGCGTAGTATTCCCTTTAGATATATTTCCATTTAACCAATCCATAACCCACTGCGTAACAAGAACTGCAAACTTAGGAGATAGCCATTGCGCTAAATGCACAGCTACTTGTGGATCAACCCTTGTTCTTTGCAAATGCGGAACACCGCTGGCATTACTTTGAATCATCCCGTTCTACGCCACACCCACAACGGAAGAAATTTCATTAGGTAACTATATATAATTTTACACTTGCATATCCTTCTTGTCAAAAAAAATGGTCTCCAGCATATCCAGCCCAGAGACCATTCGATTTTTGTTATCCAGCTTACTGCCTTACATTTACATTTT
>WRAH01000040.1 GCA_009780315.1 Defluviitaleaceae bacterium | reverse complement strand
CTAAGTATATACAGATGGACATAAGACTGCTACAGGTGGATAACAGTATATTTACTTCTTTATAATAAGATTTAAACTGAATGTTTTTAAATCAAAAAAACATAATGAATGCTTAAATATGAGATTGTATCTGGTTGTCTTTTGTGATAAAATCCATTTTATACTAGTAAGAAAAGAGTGGAGGACGTAGAAATGACAAAGTTTCATTTTTGTAACAGGTGTGGCAACATTGTACGTATGGTGACAGATAAGGGTACGCCTTTATCATGTTGTGGTAGCCAAATGATTCAACTTGAAGCCAACACAGTAGAAGCAAGTACAGAAAAACACTTGCCTGATGTAAAACAAACTGAAAACGGATTAAGCGTAAAAGTGGGCAGTGTACTTCACCCCATGGAAGAAGCACATTATATTGATTTTATCTATGTTGAAACAAACCGCGGCGGGCAAATTGTTAAACTTGCGGTGGGTGATTCCCCTGAAGCTGAGTTTTGTTTTGCAGCCAATGAAAAGCCTGTTGCTGTCTATGAATACTGCAACTTGCATGGGCTTTGGAAAGTAGAACTATAATGAAAATGCTACACACCAGCTATCGGGTAAAAGATTTAGACGCATCCCTTAAATTTTATCAAGACACTTTAGGCTTTGCAGAAAGCCGTCGTAAAGATTTTCCTGAAGATAAGTTTGCCCTTGTATTTTTAAAATTGCCAGACAGTGAACATGAACTTGAGTTGACCTATAATTATGGACACCCTGCTTATGAACTTGGCACAGGATACAGCCACATTGCGCTGGGCACAACTGACCTTGAGGGGCTTCATGAAAAACATAAAGCAACCGAATATGAAGTAACAGACCTGTACGGGCTGCCGGGCAGTCCCCCATCTTATTACTTTATTACCGACCCAGACGGTTATGACATTGAAATCATACGTCAATAGACTACCCTAAAAAAGGCTGAACACAATAAACTGTGTTCAGCCCTTTTTTAGTTTTACATCCCCTACCCTTGATTATCACCAAATAATCTTTCTTTTATTGCAATACCTGTTGGGGTGGCGGCTAACCCGCCTAAAGATGTTTCGCGCAAACTTTCTGGAATGGCCTTGCCCACTTCACCCATGGCAATAATCACTTCATCTATGGGTATAACGCTTTCCACACCAGCCATTGCAAGGTCAGCCGCGTTGATGGCAATGGAAATCCCCCCGCCATTCCGTAAAATACACGGCACTTCTACCAACCCTGCCACTGGGTCACAAACCAGCCCCATTTGATTTTGCAATGCAATAGCCGCCGCATGGGCAGACATTTGAGCCGTTCCACCCATCATTTCCACAAGTGCCGCCCCAGTCATTGCTGCCGCAGAACCACATTCTGCTTGGCAACCGCCTGCCGCCCCTGATACTGTTGCATTGGTTGCAATAACCATACCTATTGCACCTGCGGTAATCAAGGCTTTGATGGCGGATTCTTCGGAAGCACCACGTTCTTCCATCATGGTGAGTACCCCCGCAGGCAAGATTCCGCATGAACCAGCTGTGGGGGCAGCTACGATTTTACCCATGGCGGCATTGTACTCTTGAATGCCTATAGCAAGTGCCGTTGCTTTGGCAGCAAATAAGCCGCTTAAAGGCATTGCTTTTGACGCAAATTGATACATTCTGTGTCCGTCACCACCAGAAAGGTCACTGACAGAACGAAGCCCCGCCTTTAATCCTTCTTCGGCAGAATTTCGCATAACATCTAGGGTATTTTTCATACGCTCTAAAATTTCTGATTCAGGAATTTCCATATATGCAGACTGGTCGGCAAGCACCACATCCGATAACTTTCCATCCTTTGCAAGTTCCACTATCTCCGCGACTGATTGATAATTTAACATGTCATATCCTCCATTAACTTCCCGGTTGCATATAAATGACACTCACAACATCCTTGATTTGTCTCAACACTTGCACGACAGGCTTTTCGATATTGGTATCCAGTTCAATCGTCATGATTGCAGGTTTGTTTTTTTGAATACGTGAAAGTCTTAGGCTTCCTATATTGATACCAAAGTGGGAGAGCATTCCCGTAACCGCGGCAACCACACCCGAGCGGTCTTGGTGGGCAATAACCAAAGTAGGGGCAGAGCCTGTAAAAGTGGATTTCATACCATTTAACTTGGTAATTAAAATATTTCCCCCGCCTACAGACACCCCTTCAACGTCACACCGCGCCCCTTTTTCGCCTGTTAACTCAATCATTGCAGTGTTGGGGTGGGCATTGGGGATTTTTGCTTGAGAAAATTCATATTGTAATCCCATTTCTTTTGCAATGTCTAGGCTTTTGGGAATACGGGCATCATCAGGTTTCATGCCAAGAATCCCCGCAATTAACGCCTTGTCTGTACCATGCCCTTTATATGTCATTGCAAAAGAACCAACCAGTCCAATGTCTGCTTTAATGGCTTTCTCCCCAAGGATTTTCCACGCGACACGTCCCATACGCACTGCCCCTGCTGTATGAGAACTGGATGGGCCAATCATGATTGGGCCAATGATTTCAAAGATATTCATATACATCTTCCTTTTGTGGTAGAATGAGTCTTAGAAATGGGTGAGCGAATTGCTACATATACTACCATATTGGCGAAGATATCAAAAGCAGATTATGATTGCATTAACTTTTCTTATTCTAAGTGTGGTGACAGATTTATTACAACCCATGATTGTATCTACCATGATTGACCAAGGTGTCATGGCTGGTGACTTGAATGTGGTCTTGCAACTTGGCGGGTTAATGCTTTTTGTCACGGTAATTGGCGCAGGGTTTACTGTGGTGCGCTGTGTGATTTCCAGCAAAGTTTCACAGCAATTTGGTGCAGATTTGCGTTTGGACTTGTTTTCGCGCATCAATCAATTTTCCTTTGCCGCCCTTGCCAAAAGAGACACGGCAGGGCTGATTACCCGCATGACCAATGACACGGCACAGCTTGTTAACTTTACAAACAGTCTCATGCGCATTTTTGTGCGTGCGCCAGCTTTATTAGTGGGCGCAATCATCATGACTGTTTTGCTTAACGTGCGCTTGGCTATGATTTTATTGCTTGTTGTGCCTATCATTGCTGTGCTTATGGTTGTAGGGATGAAAGTAGGTTTCCCCCTATTTGCTAGAATGCAAAAAGCTTTGGATAAAAACAACGCCGTTATTCGTGAATATCTTTCTGGTGTACGTGTAGTGAAGGCATACAACACTTTTGACCAAGAAGTCGCCCGCTTTGACCATACAAATGCTGAACTTGCTGATATTTCAACAAAGGCACAGCGCACTATCGGTATCTTTTTTCCTATCGTTTCATTTGCTGTCAATATGGGGCTGGTTTTAACCCTTTGGCTTGCACGGGATTGGGTTGCAAATACCCAAATGCACGTGGGGGAAATTGTGGCTTTTTTAAATTATATGATGCAAATTTCCATGGCATTAGGCTTTATTTTTGCCGTTTACCAAATGTTTATCCGTGCCAAGGCTTCTGCGGAAAGAATCGGTGAAGTTTTAGATGAGAAGGACTTGGGCGAAGGGTCTGCTGATGCAGACATGTTTGAAAAAAATTACGCCATTGGGTTTAAAAATGTGTATTTTAAATACCCTAATGACGTAGATGTTTTAAAAAATATTTCATTTGACTTACCTGATGGCGAAACACTGGGTATTATTGGCTCTACAGGGGCTGGAAAAACCACCCTTGTACAGTTAATGCCGAATTTTTATGCTCCAACTCAAGGTAAAATTTTTATAGGCGGCGTTGATATTGCAAACATATCAACAGAAGCATTGCGTAAAAATATTGCTTATGTATCCCAACAGAACACCCTATTTCAAGGGACTATTGGGGATAATATCCGCATGGGTAAACCCGCTGCCACCCAAGACGAACTTGAAACGGCAGCAAAAGCCGCGTGCATTCATGATTTTATTGCAGGGCTTACAGAGGGATACGAAACTGTCATTGGACAAAAAGGTGTAAATCTTTCCGGCGGGCAAAAACAGCGTATAGGCATTGCACGGGCACTTATCCGTAAAGCCCCTATTTTAATTTTAGATGATTGTGTCAGCGCAGTTGACGCGGAAACAGAGGCGGCAATCATGAAGGCAATCCGCAGTGTATCCACCACAACCTGTGTGATGATTACCCAACGTATTGCCTCTGTTATGCACTTAAATTACGTATTGGTTATGAATGATGGACAAGTTGCTGGCTTTGGCAATCATGGGGAACTTATGGCAAATTGCAAAGTTTATCAAGAGATTTATCATTCTCAACTGATATAATGAAATCAATGAGAAACGGTCTTGACAGAGTGACACTCGAAAACGCGAGATAAGCGTTTTCGAGTGTTATTGTCACGATAGGCAAGTCCGATTTTGAATTATTTAATGATATAGTCATCAAAACTGCCGTGAAATTCTGTAATTTCTCCATTTTTCATGTGCCATATTTTTGATGCAAATTTGTTTAAAAAATATCGGTCATGGGATATAAACAGCATGGTACAATCCCAATCATCCACAGCATTTTCAATCCATTCTCTAGAGTCAATATCAAGATGGTTTGTTGGCTCGTCAAGTATCAAAAAATTTACTTTGTTTTGCATGAGCAATGCTATTTTTAGGCGGCTTTTTTCCCCGCCAGAAAGGGTGCAAACTTTTTTAATAACATCTGTAGCCCTAAAGTTAAAACTCACCAGAATGCTTCGGGATTTTGCTTCATCAAGACCTGTATCATTGCGGAAAGTTTCAAGCACTGTTGCATTTTCATCATCAAATGTGATGATTTGAGACATATAGGCGATTTTTATATTGCTACTCACTTTAATAACGCCGCTGTCGCTAGGTTCTTCGCCCAGTATCATTTTTAAAAGGGTGGTTTTTCCACAGCCATTTTCGCCAATTAAAGCAATGCTGTCCCCTCTGTTAATCATTAGGCTTACATGGTTAAGCAGTACATTATCACCATAGGCTTTACATACTGAATCAATGGATACGGCTTCTTTTGCGGCATGACCTCCACTGTTAAATTCCTCTGTTATTTTCCTTGTTGCATTGGGCTTCTCTATCATATCCATGTGGTCAATACGAGATAGAATGGCATGATGCTTTCTTGTAAAGCGATTATTTTCAACAAACCATTTTGCCCTATCCTCAATTCTTTTAATCTCCTTTTGCTGGCGTTCGTACAACTCTGATTGTTTTATAAATCTGCGCCGCTTTTCTTCAGCATACCACGAGAAATTTCCGCCGTAAAAATGTGCCTTGCCATCATCAATATCTATGACTCGTGTTATCACATTATCAAGAAAAACTCTGTCATGGGAAATAATAAGGGCAGTACCCGAAAATTCCCGCAAAAATTTTTCAAGCCATTGAAGGGACGCTAAATCAAGATGGTTTGTTGGTTCGTCCAAAAGCAGAATGTCACAGTCACGCAAAAGAATGCGGGCTAAGTTTACACGGGTTTTTTCACCACCGCTTAATAGGCTAAATAAACTATGCCTCATGTCCTCCCCAATATTCATTCCATTGCAAATTTTTTCGATTCTATACTCTACCTCATATCCACCAAGACGCTCATACGCTTCCATCAATCTTCCATAGCGGTCTAAAACTTTTGGGTTTTCGTCACCTTCAATTTTTTTCATGGCTTCATACACTTCATTGATTTCCACAAAGGATGAACGCAAAATATCATATACAGTATCCTCTTCATTAAACACAGGCATTTGTGCGAGGACTTCAATCTTTTTGCCAGAAGCTTTTGTCACTGTTCCGCTTTCGTAAGGTTCATCTTCCGTGATGACTTTAAACAGTGTAGTTTTGCCAGAGCCATTTTTGCCAAGTAATCCAACTTTTTCACCGCTATAAATTTCAAAAGAAACACCTTTAATCACATGGTTTGAACCATAGTATTTATTCAGCTCGTGTACTGATATATCAATCATTATTAAATTCTCCTTTATATTTAGACATAAAAATACCCTGTGCAGATTGTTTCGGCTGCACAGGGACAGGGCATAAAGAAGCGAAATGAAACCGTCGCTTTTTATAAGCAAATGGTTCGCTCATATATCCTGGGTGATAGGCATTCAAAACAATTATTTTCCCAAAAATGGGCAGACTCCCCCCTTGGTGTCACTGCTTCAAATGAAAAATTTTGGACTTTAAAAAATGCCAAAAGAGAATGTTGCATACCTACCACCACCTTTCATGACTACTTTTTTTGAGAATACCATAAGTATTGTAAAAAATCAAGATAATGTTTGAATATAATCGTTACAAATGTAACTACCCTACCCTATCGCCTTCTGGCATAATTGGTGCATACTAATTATACAGATTATACAGAAAGCGATTTTAATGGATTTCAAACAAACTATAAGGAGTGGATTTTTATGATAGCAACAATGAAAAATGTGGTAAAGCGTTACGGAGATTTTATGGCACTTGACCATTTAGACTTAGATATTAAAGAGGGGGAAATTTTAGGGTTACTTGGGCCAAACGGTGCAGGTAAAACCACGGCAATACGTGCCTTATGCGGGCTTATAGATGTTGACCGTGGTGATATCAATGTGTTTGGCAAGAGACAAAGTATCAATAATGTGGATATCAAGCAGGACATGGGCATTGTCACACAAGAGCTAACCGTATTTAGTGACCTTTCTGCACAGGATAATTTAAAGTATTTCGGCAGTTTATACGGGCTTCGCGGCTCACAATTGATGGAAAATGTTAAGCGGGTTTTAGAGTTTGTAGAACTTACAGAACATGCTAAAAAGAAACCAGACAAATATTCCGGCGGAATGAAAAGCAGGCTTAATATTGGGTGTGCATTGGTACATCGCCCAAAACTTCTCATCATGGATGAACCAACTGTGGGCATAGACCCCCAATCACGTAATCATATTTTAGAAGCTGTAAAAAAGATTGCGTCCGAAGGCACAACTGTTATCTACACATCCCACTACATGGAGGAAGTACAGGCAATTTGCAATAATATTGCCATCATGGACGCAGGGCGGGTTATCGCTGGCGGAACCATTGATGAACTGGTTGGACGTATTCAACATGAGGACACTATCAGGCTGATTGCCGCTATGCCTTCAGAAGCGTTGGCAGAAGATATCCGCGCAATTTCAGGGGTAAAAAGTGTTACAATGATTGGAAATGAATATGTTATCATCTCCACAACAGGCAGCGGCAATCTTAACCGTATTATGGAAATTGCTATGCGTCATGGGGGTGTGGCTAATATTTCTTCTGATAAGCCAAACCTCGAAGATGTTTTCCTTACCCTTACAGGCAAAACACTTCGTGATGAAGGGAGCGGACAATAATGAATTTTTTGATAACAACCAAACATTATCTCAAGCGGTTTTTTACAAATCCATTAGAAGTTGCACTCATGACTTTGCTTCCTGCCGGCATTATTTTCATCAATATATTAGTATTTGATAATATTGCAAATGAAGCTGGCGCAGACAATATGTACAATAGCTATAATTTAGCGGCTACGGCAATAACGATGATGATTCTGTTTATGTTCCAGTTAATGAGCGGGGTATATGCCGGACAGTCTATCTTTGTAGATTTAAGGCAAGATAGACGCTGGCGGTTGATGGCTGCCCCTGTTCCAATGAGTACCTATGTTTTTGGTGCAATTGCAGCAAGCATGATTTTTTCACTCACCACGGCTGCATTGATTTTAGGTGTTAGTTTCTTTGCCTTTAACATTTTCTTAGGCAATATAGCTATCGTTGTTGTTGCAGTTTTTCTTATTGCACTTATGTCACAATTTATTGGTATCATTATTTCATTTTTTGCCAAGTCAAAGGGCGCGATTGATGGCATTGTTATGGCAATTTCCTTTACTATGTCTGCCATGGTTGGGGGATTTCTTATAAACATTCCTGTACCGCAATTTATTAGAGAAAATATAATCCCTACAGGTGTAGCTTTTCGCGCAGTGGGTGTTTATGACCCTATAAACACCATTGCAGGATATCGTATGAATGATTCCCTTATAGCCATTGGTATTTTAATAGGCATGACCTTTTTACTTGGTATTGTAACCCTTGTTATAGCAAGGAGGCGACCCTTTTGACCATTTTTAAATATGCTTTAAAACGTGGATTTTTTAGCCCTGTTGCTTTGGTTCTCAACTTGGCTTTGCCTTTGGCACTGATGATAGTGATGAGGGGAGAAGGTTTGGGCGAGCAGGGATTATTCCTTATTGCCATGGCAATTATGTTCGGCGGCTTCTTTATGGCTAAAGGGATTCAGAATGACAGAATGGAAGGTGTGCTTCTGCGCATTCTTTCAGGGCCTGTGACCATGGGTGATTATCTCTTTCAAAATCTATTGGGCGCGGCAATTCCCATGATTGGGTTATCTGCTGTCATTGGAATTTTAGGCATTGGGCTACATGGCTGGGAATTATTCTTTGCCATTGGGCTGGCTGTATGTTATGCTTTTTTAGCGGTGACATCCATTGGGATTTCATTTGTTTGGAGCAGTTTGTTTAAAAGCAAGGAATCCAGCACAGCCGCTTTTTCTGTAGTGATGACACTGATTTCTACCATATGCGGATTCTTTATTCCATTGCATTTATTGCCTGCGCCGCTGTTTTACCTTGGTGCGTTGTTCCCAGCCCATTGGGCTTCACGGGCAATTCAAACCCTTATTGATTACGGTTTTACACACATGTATTGGATATCACTTTTGGCAATGTTTTTATTCGCGGTTGCTTATATTTTGTTTGGCGGAAAGCGTAGGTTGATTTAATTTGCTACTGCCTAGAAACTGTTATATTGTATGTATGATTTTGGGATTTAGCCTGTTATCTGTCCGCTGGATTATAAGCGGACAAATTACGGGCTTTTTCCTTATGTTGTTTATGATTTGCACATTTCTTTTACGACTGCGGATTCCTTCTTTAAAGTGGACTGTCATTGCAGATGGTTTGTTGTGTGTATTTATTTCTCCTTGGGCATTGTTGATTGTAATGTTTTCGGGGATGTATTATAGGTTCTATTTTATGGTGATTCTTGTGCTTATTTTTTTTGATATTTATATAGCGAGCTTAGCTTTGCTGGCAGGACTTGGGGGGCTTTTTCTAGGCTTTTGGGAGAAAGAACGGGAACGCGGATTAGAAAAGCGTGACACAGAGGCGGGAAAATATTATGAACTAGAAACTTTGCAAGGGGAACTGCTTGCCGCCACGGCTAAAATTGAACAAATGAGTGTAGTGAGTGAACGGGCGCGTATTGCCCGGGAAATTCATGATAATGCAGGGCATGAAATTGTTGCCGCGTATATGTCGCTGCAAACCGCACGGGAAATTTTAAATGCCCCTGATGATGTGTTAGGTTTATATGATGCCGCATTAGACCGTTTAGATAAAGGGGTCAATAAAATTCGTGAAGCTGTCCACAATCTCGCACCTGTTGCCATGCTTAGTGTAGACGCTCTGCGGGAAATTTGCGAACGCTTCCCAAGGGATGGCGTAAGCTTTAAAGTTTTTGGTGACACTTCAAACGTGCCTGTTCATGTATGGGGTGTATTGGAAGCCTGTTTAAATGAAGCATTAACCAACACCACCCGCCATGCCCATGCGACCTATGTAAAGGTTAACCTTGATACAACACCCCACATTGTAAGGCTGTTGATAGAAAATGACGGCGTTTTATCAAACCATACTAAACCCGCAGGAAAAGGTTTGCGCAATCTTAGGCAACGCGCTACATCTGTTGGGGGAAGTTTAGCCGTAGATTCCAATAAAATTTTTCGTATCATTTGTGTTATTCCAATTAAAGGAGATGTTCTCATATGAAACTACTCATTGTAGATGACGACCCTCTTATTCGGCAAAGCCTTGAAATAAGCTTAAATCGCCAAGAAGATATAGAGGTTATAGGCTGTGCAGAAGACGGCGCAAGTGCCGTAGAAATGTGCAAAAATTCTACCCCCCATGCTGTACTCATGGATATAAGAATGCCGGGGATGGATGGCATTGCCGCCACAAGGATAATCAAAAGCCGTCACCCAGAAGTACGCATTATGATGCTTACCACCTTTGATGACCGTCCAAATATCCAGCAAGCCCTTGCCGCCGGTGCCAATGGATACTTAATTAAAACCAATAAAATTTCCGACATTGCAGGAAAACTTCGCGTCATGATGGATGGTGTAGGGGTTTTGGGTGCAGATGTATTAAAAAAACTAACCCCAACAGAAAACCCTGCCTTGGAAACCTTAACACCGCGGGAAAGAGACATTGCAAGGCTGGTTGCACAGGGTTTGGCAAATAAAGACATTGCAAAAGAGCTGTTCCTAAGCGAGGGAACCATAAGAAATAACATTGTAGTGATTATGGAAAAGTTAGAAGTTAGCAACCGTACACAGCTTGGTATGGCATATTATCATCAATCTTGATTAAGTTTTCACAAATATATATGACTTTTCCTTGCTAATATTTCACAATATGATAAAATCAAGGGTGAAATTGCTATCTTACTTTAAGAAAGGGAAGATTCATCATGGCGCAAACGAACATCGACACGGCATTGTTTGCCAAGCTGGATGAGTATATTGACGGCTTGCATTCAAAGCAGGGCGCGTTAATTCCTGTACTTCATGAAGCCCAGCGGATTTTTGAGTATTTGCCTATTGAAGTGCAAAACCACATCGCCCAAAAACTCGACATCCCAGCAAGTAAAATTTATGGGGTAGTCACATTTTACTCTTTCTTTACTATGACAAAGAAAGGAAAGTACAAAATCAGCGTGTGCATGGGTACACCTTGCTTTGTACGTGGTGCAGACAAAGTTTTAGCAAAGTTTGAAAAGGACTTGGGTGTAAAAGCGGGGACAACTTCCGAAGACGGAATGTACTCGATTGACGCACTGCGTTGTGTAGGAGCCTGCGGACTTGCACCAGTTGTTATTGTGAACGGCAAAGTGTATGGCCGTATCGAAGACAAAGATGTTGAAGGTGTCATCGAAGATTTTATCGCAGGGGAAGGAGAATCCGCATGAAAATAAAATCTCGTGAAGATTTGCAAGCCCTAAGAGATAAGTACAGAGACGAAGTCATTATGCGTCTGGTTTCTGACAATTTTGAAACACGTACAGAAATTAACGTAGGCATTGGTGAAACTGGCCTAAAAACAGGCGCACGTGATACGCTCAAAACTTTTTTTGATGAAGTGAATCTTGCAAAACTAGAAAATGTGTCTGTTATTGCAGTAGATTGTATAGACCGCAGTAATTCCCCTGTAGTTGAAATCAAAATACCTGGTAAAGAGCCTGTGATACACAACAAAGTAGATTCTGCAAAAGCGAAAGCACTTGTCGCTGCGCTGAAAACGGAGGTGCAATAATATGAACCCAACAAGACTACAGATACTTATTTGCGGTGGTACGGGTTGTATTTCCTCTGGTTGCTTAGACGTGGAAACTGCCCTTGTAAAAAGTCTTGAAAATCATGGTATGACTGATGAAGTTACCATTTTAAAAGTAGGATGTTTTGGCTTTTGTGAACAAGGCCCCATTGTAAAGGTCTATCCAGACAATACTTTTTATGTTCGTGTAGAAGCGAAAGATATGGAAGAAATTGTAGAAAGCCACCTACTCAAAGGCAAACCTGTTGAGCGTCTTTTATTTAAAGACCCTGAAACATCTGTAAGGTATACCCATCATAGAGATATGCCATTTTATGCAAGTCAAGCCCGTCTTGCACTCATGCACTGTGGTGTGGTAGACCCTGAAAAAATTACAGACTACTTTGGAGTCGATGGCTATAAGGCACTGGCTGTTGCTGTAACCGAGCAAAAACCCAAAGATGTCATTGATATTGTGAAAGACAGCGGAATCCGCGGACGCGGCGGTGCAGGTTTCCCCAGCGGAATCAAGTGGGAAGCCGCTTATAATGTGCAAAGCGATAAAAAATATGTTGTATGCAATGCCGACGAAGGCGACCCAGGCGCATTTATGGACAGGTCTATTCTTGAAGGAGACCCCCATGCAGTCATTGAAGCCATGGCCATTTGCGCATATGCCATTGGGGCAGATGAAGGCGTTGTCTATGTACGGGCTGAATATCCGCTGGCTATCAACCGCTTTAAAATTGCTTGTGCCCAAGCCCGTGAATATGGTTTGCTTGGCAAAAATATTTTTGGTACAGATTTTAATTTTGATATCACCATAGACCTTGGCGCAGGCGCATTTGTTTGCGGTGAAGAAACGGCTTTGCTGAACTCCGTTGAAGGACAGCGGGGCGAACCGCGTATTAAGCCGCCATTCCCAGCCGCTGTTGGACTTTGGGGTAAGCCTACCATTATCAACAATGTTGAAACCCTTGTAAACATTCCACAAATTCTGCTTAAAGGTGCGGATTGGTTTAAATCCTTTGGTGCAGAAAATAATTCTGGCACAAAAGTATTTGCATTGGCTGGAAAAATTAACAATGTTGGGCTTGTAGAAGTGCCTATGGGTATCACTTTGCGTGATGTTGTTTACAAAATTGGCGGCGGAATCCGCGGTGGTAAAAAGTTTAAAGCCATTCAAACAGGCGGGCCTTCTGGTGGATGTATCAGTGAAAAAGGCTTAGATACTCAAGTTACCTTTGAAAACCTACAAAAAGCAGGCTCTATGATGGGTTCCGGCGGAATGATTGTTATGGACGAAACCGATTGTATGGTGGACATTGCAAAATTCTATCTTGAATTTACAGTAGAAGAATCTTGCGGAAAATGTACACCATGCCGCGTTGGTAACACCCGCATGTATGAAATTTTAGAGCGCATTACAAAAGGACACGGCACTGAAGATGACATTACAGAGCTTCGTAATCTTGGTGAAACCATTAAGGCAACATCGCTTTGCGGGCTTGGCAACTCTGCGCCGAACCCTGTACTATCCACCCTTGATAACTTCATGGACGAGTATTTAGCCCATGTGCATGAAAAGCGTTGCCCTTCTGGTAAATGTAAAGACCTGGTTAAATATGTCATCGTGCCGGAAAAATGTATTGCCTGTACCCTATGTAAGCGGGTTTGTCCGGTAGACTGTATCATTGGCGAACGTAAAGTTATCCACGAAATAGACCAAGAGCGTTGCATAAAGTGCGGTGCATGTGTGGATAAATGCCCCAAAGATGCAATTATAACGGAATAGGAGGCGCGACATGATGAAGATATTTTTAAATAATATAGAAGTAGAAGTCAAAGACAACATGACTGTATTAGAAGTAGCTAAAGAAAACGGCGTAAATATTCCAACCCTATGTCACTTGGATATGAAAAGCATAAAAATGGTCAACCAAGTGGGTACTTGCAGAATTTGCATGGTTGAAGTAGAAGGGCGAATGAATCTTATGCCTGCCTGTACAACAAAAGTATGGGACGGTATGAAAATCCGCACCAATACCACAAAGGCAATCAATGCCCGCCGCACTGTTGCAGAACTTTTCTTGTCCAACCATCCAAAAGATTGCTTAACTTGCGAACGTAATAAAAATTGCGAACTTCAAGACCTTGCAGCAGACTTGAATATTCGTGAAGACAAATATAAGGGGAAAATGCCAAGCTACACAAAGGATACTTCCAGCAATTCTATGATTCGTGACCGTGAAAAATGTGTCATGTGCCGCCGTTGTGAAACCATGTGCAACGAGGTGCAAACGGTTGGTGTATATTCTGGTGTAAACCGTTCACTTGAAGCGGTGGTAAGCACTGCATTTGACTATCCAATTGCAGATACTTCATGCACATTCTGCGGACAATGTGTTTCCGTTTGCCCAACAGGCGCACTCACCCAAGCCAGTCACATTGGCGATGTTTGGAAAGAACTGAACAACCCTGAAAAAGTGGTTGTCGTACAAGTTGCGCCTGCCATTCGTGTAGCCCTTGGTGAAGAATTTAAAATGCCTATAGGCAGCCGTGTGACAGGCAAAATGGTTTCAAGCCTTCGCCGTATCGGCTTTGATAAAGTGTATGATACAAGTTTTGGCGCAGACGTTACGGTTATGGAAGAAGCCAATGAACTGCTTGACCGTATTAAAAATGGCGGAAAACTTCCAATGCTTACAAGCTGTTGCCCTGCATGGGTAAAATTTATTGAACATCAATTCCCTACCCTTTTAGATGTACCTTCCACATGTAAATCGCCCCATCAAATGCTTGGTGTACTTGCAAAAACCTATTTGGCTGAAAAACTAAAGGTTGACCCTGCAAAAATGGTGATTGTATCCATCATGCCTTGTCTTGCTAAAAAATATGAAGCTGCACGGGACGAGTTGTCAAATGACGGATATTCCGATGTTGACTATGTGCTTACCACCCGTGAACTTGCTTCCATGATTCGTGAAGCCGGTATCAATTTCAATGTGCTTCCTGATGAAGATTTTGACAAGTTTATGGGCGAATCAACATCCGGCGTTATTTTTGGTACAACAGGCGGAGTCATTGAAGCCACAGCCCGCACAGCGGCATATATGCTTACAGGAGAAAACCCAAAGGATATTGACTTTACCCAATTGCGTGGTTTTGACGGCATTCGTGAAGGTGTTGTAAAAGTTGGCGATACAGATATTAAAATAGGTATTGCCCATGGGCTTGGTCATGCCCGCACTTTACTTGAAAATATCCGCGACGGAAAATCTGAATATCATGCCATTGAAATTATGGCATGTCCTGGTGGTTGTGTTGGCGGCGGCGGACAGCCATTCTATGGCAATGACCCAGCTGTTGTAGAAGCCCGCGGAAAGGCACTTCACGCAGAAGGTGCAGATAAACCAGTGCGTCTAGCCCACGAGAATAAGGAAATCAAAGCACTTTACGATGAATTTCTTGATAAACCCGGCGGCACAAAGGCTCATAAGTTACTGCATACAAGCTTTATACAACGCACCAAATTATAGAATAAACCCACTTTGGGGAGTGTATTGCTTTATGCAACCACTCTCCCAAATACATATTTTTTATAAGATTGAAAGGATGCTTGTATGCTAAAAGAATTTGCCCCAATGAATGCCGCTGAACTTTTTGACAGAACGATAGATGTTTATAAAAAATCATTTGGAAAGCAGTTGGCTTTTGCCGCTATTATGGGTGTTATATCATTTATAGGCATGATGATTTTTGGGTTTGTTCTGGCTTTTATTATTATATTCTCGACAGCGACTTTTCTTGGTGCTATAGCTATAGATGAAGCTGTATTGATTATACTACCTATTATTGTAGTCCTTGTATTATCACCTCTGTTGCTGCTATGGACAGCGGTGTCTAATAGCGGGCATATGATTTTGGCGAAACAAGCATTTTATGGGCATTATATTAAACTACCTTATGCTGAAATGCCAAAGATGGCTTTGAGAGTTTTTACTGCACTTTTAGCACAGTTTTTGTTGATTATTCCTTTTATACTGGTGGTTGGCGGGCTGGCAGTTTTGCTTTTTCCTGTGTGGGATATGCTTTTCCTTGTAGGTTATGGAAATGTTTTGCCTGTTGTTTCACTTGTTTTGTTTGTGCTATTGACTGTGGTAGGATTTGCGGTTTTTACTAATATTTTTGCCGTCACCACTGCCGTTGCAATTTTTGAAGACAAGTATTTTTTCTCTGCTGTTTCACGGGCATTTGGGTTGATTAGAGATGAATTTTGGCGGATTTTAGGCATTCGTATCCTATGGATTGCTGTAATTTTTACAACTGTAATGTCTATTCAAGGTGTATTTGCTATTGTTCAACAGTTTTCATTCTTTTTTGCTGGTTCGATAGGGACTACAGCGGCTATTTTGCTTGCTTTGTTTGGATTTTTTGGCTCAATTGTTTCTATTGCCGCCAATTTTTTAATTATGCCTTTGGATGGAATTTTTCAAACTATGATTTATTTTAATCAGCGTATAAAAAAAGATGGCTTAGATATTGAAATTGCCATTGAAAAAACAGCACTACCCAAATATGTACAGGTGAAACTATGAGTTTTGATGAAGCATTGTACGAAGTTTTACAAACATCCCGTTATGACAGATTAACAGGGCGCAACATGAGTATTCAGCAAATTTTTTTAGAATGGCTTGATAGGCTTATTTTATGGTTTTTTGACCAATTTGATTTTGCTTTTCCTGATACGCCTGATATAAACACTGGGGCAGTGGCTACAGTATTTGTAGTTATTGGCGGTATTATTGTGCTTGTGACAGGGTTCGTGTTATTACGCAGTTTATTCCGTTCGCGTATTATTGAAGCATATGATTTGCAGGATATTTTTGAAGAGCTTACAAATAAAAAATATACTGTTGCAGACTTAATGGAATTAAGTGAAAAGTCAGAAAATAGACGGTTTGCTATAAGGTACAGATATATTGCAGTATTGCTTTCCCTGAATGAACGGCAGATTATTCGTATAGAGCCGTCTGCTACCAATGCGATTATTTTACGGCAAATAAAGGATTCTGCGGTGAAGTTCGTCTCACCTTTTTCTCAAGTTGCAGATGTTTTTCATCGCTCGTGGTTTGGGCATAAACATGTGAGTGATGATGTTTTCCAAGGGTTCATTTCTGCGGTGGATACGCTGGTAAGGAGTGAACAACATGAACAATAAACGTTGGATTCCTCTGATGCTGATTGTAGTGGCTGCAATTTTAGTCATGCTTTTCCTTGGGCGTGGGGACGGTGCGGCATATACTGTCGGAAATACGGCTGATGATGGTGTAAGTTTATTATTTGATACACTGCAACATATGAACTATCCTGTGAGTATAGAACGGAATCCCTTAGATACACGAGCTTCCACCAATGATGTTTTTTTAATCATTCAACCAGCTATCCCTCTAACCAATGCAATGCTTACAGAAATGCTTGAATGGGTCGAAAGGGGCGGACGGCTAATCTTTTTGCAAAATTGGCCTGTGACTGATATTGAACATTTGATTGATACACCATGGCAAAGTATTGGTGGCTTTAGGCTGTATCAACTTGGATATGGAGAGGTGCTTACAGGGGGTTCTTTTTCGCTGACGAATCAGCCCTTAATGAATAATCCTGAATCTGGACGGCTCATTCATGCCACATTGTATCGCTGGAATGCGGATAGAATCATTTTTGCAGAATATTATCATGGGTTTTATTTAGAGCCTAATTTCATTGGTTCTCTTCCGCTGATTATTCGGTTGCTTTTATTGCAAATACTATTCGCATCGATAATGCTTGTATGGCACTTAGGCAAGAGATTTGGTAAACCTATGCCTTATTATGAAGCGGTTGAACGTGAAGAAAATGAATATGTACGCGCATTGGCGCGGCTGTATATGAAAACAGGCAAAAGGAGATAAGCATAATGTTAAAAACTATTGCTGATGGAATAAAAGAAAAAATAAATAACCGTGTATTGAATCAAGAAAATTTAACAGAGCTTGCAATAACCGCAATGTTTGCAGGTGGACATGTGTTAATCGAAGGCGTACCGGGGCTTGCAAAAACCCTTTGGGCGCGCTCATTGTCCCAGTTGCTTAGTGTGGAATGCAAGCGCGTGCAGTTTACGTCTGATTTAATGCCATCGGATATTTTGGGTACAAAGGTATTTAACCAACAGTCTAGTGCATTTGAACTGCGTAAAGGCCCATTATTTACACAGCTATTCCTTGCAGATGAAATAAACCGTACACCCCCTAAAACCCAATCTGCTTTGTTGGAGGTCATGGAAGAGCGTGCAATCACAATTGACGGGCAAACCCACAAAATGGATGAACCTTTTTTTGTGATGGCAACCCAAAATCCTATTGAATATGAAGGAACGTATCCTCTGCCCGAAGCATTAACTGACCGCTTTATGATGAAAATTATAGTCACCTACCCTGGTGTAGCCGCTGAAAAACAAATGCTACAGGCATATCATGCCTCTGACAGTCATACCCCTTCAAGTATCAGCAGTTTTGATGAATTAAAACCCCCTGTTATTTCTCTGACAGAAGATTTACAGCCTATTTGCTCTGCTCACGATATTGCCGCGGCAAAGAAGGAAATAAAAGCTGTGACTGTAGAAGACGGCGTTTTCAACTACATTGTAAGCCTTGTTGAAACTACTCGCCGCGTTGGTGCAGTGCAATTTGGTGCAAGCCCACGGGGCAGTGTGGCATTATTGCTTGCAGGTAAAGCTTATGCCGCCATACAGGGGCGCGATTATGTGATTCCTGATGATATTCACACCTTAGCCCTTCCGATTCTGCGCCATAGAATCTTGATTAGACCCGAGGCAGAAATCGAAGGCGTTACGGCAGACCAAGTCATTGAAACCATACTTTCACAAGTTAAAGCACCGAGGTAGTCAACGTCATGAGCGTTACAAAAAACTTTGTATTATTTACCGCATTTGGCGGATTATTTACCCTTGCGGCATTGCCTATTGGACTTCATGGGCTTGCGTTCCTCTTTTGGAATGGGTTGTTGCTGGGGCTTCTTGTGCTGGATATTATCTTAACGCCCAGCAGTAAATCTCTTGATGTACGCCGTGCCGATGACGATACTTTGTATTTTAAAGCAGAAAACGATGTGATGTTTTTTGTACAGAACCACTCACAACACACGCTTTTTATTCAAGGACGTGATGAATTAAATCGTCACTTTATTGTATTCAAAGGCATTATAAGTCACAGGATATATCCCAAGACAGAGCAAGCTTTTAAGTATACAACACATCCTACCAAGCGCGGCAGTTTTTATTTTGGAAAAATTACCTTGCGCTGGCACGGCATTTTAGGGCTTTGTGTAAAACATGCCTCATATTTTCGTCCGATTGAATTTAAAGTCTATCCAAATATAAAAGATTTAAGCAAGTTTCGTCTAATGGTACAAAAAAACCGTTTACTTCCCATTGGTGACAAAAATATTCGGCACTATGGGCTTGGTGCGGAGTTTGAAAGTTTACGGACTTATGTAGAAGGTGACGATTATCGGAAAATTAACTGGCAAGCCAGTGCGCGGGAAAATCGGCTGATTGTCAATCAATATCAAATTGAACGCAATCAACCCGTATATATTTTGCTAGACATTGGGCGACCTATGAGTTATTCAGTCAACGGCTTTAAAAAACTGGATTATGCCATCAATGCCGCTTTGATTCTGAGTGACATTGTTAACCAACAGGGCGATAAGGCGGGATTGTTGGTTTATGATTCAGAAGTGCGTACACATATTGCACCAGGGCAAGGGGCAGGTCATCGCAATCAAATGATGGAAGCCCTCTATCATGTGGCAGATAACCGTGGGACGGCTGATTACGAAGGGGCGTTTCGTACCCTTTGTGAAAAGCAAAAACGGCGAAGCCTTGTCTTCATTTTTACAGACTTTGAAATATTGGAAGAAGCACAGGATTTAATCGCCCACATGGCTATACTCAAGCGGCGGCATCTTCCAGTGGTTGTTTTCATGCGGAACGAAGGACTGGACGCACTGGCAGAACAGCCTGTGTATAAAGAATATGACCGTGTTTTACGTGACACAGCAAAGGAATTTCAAAGTGAACGGAAGGATATTTTTCTCACACTCACTGGAATGGGTATCCCAAATGTAGAAAGCACTGCTGAAAACTTTGCAACGGCGGCAGTCAACAGATATATGCAATTGCGCAAATAAAGGATGTGTATGCGATGCAATCGATTACCATAATCACCCCATCAAATATTGAAGTTGAATACCGCCTTGCAGGTGCGGCTTCACGACTTGCAGCATTTATCATTGATTTTACACTGCAAGTAATGGCGATTTTGCTTGTCTTTTTAGTGGTTTGGCAAGTTACAGACACCCTTGATGGTGCGGCATTGGGTTTTATTTTGGTGGTTGGCTTTATAATTTTCTTTGGATATTTCATTATTTGTGAAATGACAATGAATGGGCAAAGTATAGGCAAGCGCATTTTTGGTTTACGTGTTATCCGTGACAATGGACAGCCTATTGATTTTACCCAATCCTTAGTACGCGGGTTAATCCGCTCATCCATTGATATGATGTATGTAGGGTTGTTTACCATGCTTTTTTCAAAAAAACATAAACGCCTTGGCGACATGGCAGCAGGAACCATCGTTATCATAGAAAAACATGACAATACGCACGAACCATCCCTCTTCAAACCCCAATATGATTGGCCGCAAAACTTCCCTGACCCACTAACACTGACAGAACATGAACGTCAGCTTGTAGAAGAGTGGATTCGCAGAAGAGACACTTTACCCAGTTATGGAATGGATATTGAATTGAGGTTTCGTGAATATTTTAAATCAAAAGAACCTATCAATACTGAATATGGCAATTGACAATACGGGGCTGTCTCGCTTTTTTATGTTAGCGAGACAGCCCCGTATTGACGTTAATCTTGATACAATTATATAGAAGCCTTAAATAGCATATATTCTGGGGTTTTCGTCGTTGTTAGAATGTGGCTTTCACAAAAATATGCACTAAAAAACGATGCATCTACAAAATATCTTGCCTTCATTTGTACCCTTTGTACGGCACATGAACACGAAACCAAAACCTTTACACGATTGTATAAATATCGTGTAAAGGTTTTGGTTTCTGAAGAAAATGCTTATTAGGTGTGTTTATTAGGTAACTTTTTGCAAAACAGATAAAACCCCAGAGGCAATTTCCTCATCGACTGTAAAAAGCCGTCGCCCACATGCGCATTTGCGATATTGCTTGCCGTTGATTGCGTAATAATTCCTCTTGCCTTCTTCACAAACGGGGTCGCAAGTGTCAGTACAATTTCTGTATCCATCATAATCTTTTATAACGGCTTGTGGCAAATTTTCTAAAAATCCATTAAAATCATAGAAAAATATATTGTACAGATATATAAGCAGCTCATTACCACGAACGATAAATTGGAGTGCATTAAACCCCTTTTGGTTTGGCGAATTGTATTGGGCAGACAACCCGTGCCGCCTTAATTGAACTTTCGATTTGTAGCCATTTTTGGTCAAAAGCTCGTGGGCTTGCGATACAAAATTGATATATTCCTGCGGCACTTCCGGAAGAAAATCTGCAATTGATAATTTCTTTTGTGAACTCATATGCTTCCTCCTCTCTGAAAAACGCATT
>WRAH01000039.1 GCA_009780315.1 Defluviitaleaceae bacterium | reverse complement strand
GACACGCAAGGAGAGGGCAAAGAAATTTAAAAGGGAGTTAAAAAAAACTTTGCCATCACCTTACGCGCCTTGGAAATTTTAAAATATCAAAAAATAACATACACCATATGCCAAAATACAACATTCAAAAATCCTGCCCCCATTGAAATGTGGGTGGAAAAATGATAAACTGTGCCTGTAGTGGCGGTGAAATTCCGTGTGCGTAAGGTGAGCCAATCTCGTCCTTGCGTTCGCTATGTGGAGGTTGCACACCACATAGTCACTACTCCCCTATTCAAAAAATAGAAGTAAGAACATTCTACTTGATTCGTCAAGAAAATGCAACCAAAATTTTGCTTTGTCTCTAAAAAACAAACACCCTCTGACAATTATCCTTGGTGAAGTACACTAAAGTGATATCAGGGGGTGTTTGTTTTATTTTGGAGAATTAGCCCTCAAGGTTCATGTGTTCAACAATGTTTTTAGGAATTTCTATCCCTGTTGCATAGCAAAACGCAACAATTTGACCAATGTGCATTTGCTCATGCCCTGTCATCATTGAAATCAGTTGATGTACATTGATTTGTTCACCAAAAAATTCAATACTTTCAGTGCCATTCATAAGCTCTAATGATTTTTCAAGTTTAGCGTCAAGTTCCGCCATGGTTTCTATCAGGGTTTGTGCTGGCAAGTTTATATAGTTGTCATACTCATCTCCAAAAACCACCGCTTTTGTCGTCAACGCGTCTACATAACCCCTTTGCCCCAGTGTCAATTCGTAAACATGTAATCTTATGGTGTTTAGTTTCTTTCTGGGAAATTTTCTGTCAAGGTCTTCATCACTTAATTCATTTAAGAATTTTAACGTAATGCCCCTCGTCTCTTTCCAGTCTGCCAAAAGTGCCTTTAATGATTCAATCATGTGAACCCTCCAAAATTAGTCTGTCAAAGTTTTTTAAGAAACACATTTTCCATATACAATGAAAGCCTTTCCAGCAATTTTCACTTATAGCAAAGGCTTTAGCATATTTTTCAGTATTTTCAAACCAAGTCCATGTGATTCCCCAAACGTCATGTTTCGGGCGTGTTTGAATTAAATAATCTAATTCTTGCTGAACCGCCCCTTGATAGTCCTTGTAGTAAATACTATCTGGTGTACGGATATAGTAGTGGGGATTCCCTCCGTATTCAAGCCACTTTGCGCTGTCTGTAACGATGGAATGGGATAACATTTTTTGTGCAGCTTCTGGTAAAAATTCTGCATTTAGCTTGTCCAACAAGTCAAGGTTCTGCAATGTTTCTGCAAGTTTACAAATCCCTTGAACATTGCCGCCTGAATCATCATGCTCTGTTGACTTTCTTGGTATTTCAATGAGCTTTTCAACTAAAGTGATAGCCTTTTTATACAGTGGGGAATCCTTTTCAGCCACACACAAAATAAAGCTGACAAGCTCTGCGGTCAGACCAAATTCATCAGTTGCATCATTTGGTATATAAGTCCACCATATTGCATGGGGATATTCATTATTTGTAGGAATAGTAAATTGCCAACCATTTTCCGAAAAATACGCCCCACTGTCCAAAAAGCGAAGGATTCCACGAATCATTGGGTGTTTGGCATCTTTAAACCCAATTGAATTGAGTATGTTGATTGCATGATTTGTTGTGTACGGTGTGGAATTTGGATTCAAACTGTCTGGCTCAAGGGCATTGCCAAAGCCGCCATCTTCGTTTTGATAGAATGACAGTGCATCCAAAACAGTTTCCTCACTGCCGTTTTCAAATTCGTATTGCCATAGTGCCAATTCAATGTTGCGTGCATTACGATACATCCATTGACGTATCTGGTTAAATTCTTTTGTTTCCATTTTAAGCATCGTTTAAGCTCCTTTTTTTATGATTTACTTTGCTTTTGTATTTTTGAACAATTTAATTGTAAGGTAAAGACGTAGCAATTTCATTGTGAAAATCGGACATGTTCGCACGGTACGTCTTAGGGCTTATGCCACTGAGCAATTCAAAATCTCTAACAAAGTGAGATGGGTCTTGAAAGCCTGCTAATTCAGAAACCACTTCAATACTATTTTCAAAATTTTGCAGCATAAGACATGCGGCGTTCATGCGAACCAATCTTGCAAAGGTTTTTACACCTGTACCAACATATTGCTGGAATATTCTGCTTAGGTGGCGTTCGCTATAATGAATATCATTTGCCAATTTCTTTACAGTAATCATTCCAGAATAATCCATGACATGATTTATTGCCATATTTAATTGAGTCGGATAACTTCCATGCATATTTTCAAGGAATAATGTGTCAAGGTCAGCCACTAACTCAGCAATACAATTCGCCTTTTCAATCATTTCAAAAATTCGCTTGTTTAGTGCAGAACTGACTTCCTCAAATGATAATATTTTATCCGTCAACTCATTTTGATTAACGCTTAAAAGTAAATACAATCCTGCTGGTTTAAAATCTACGGTGACTATCATTTCAGATGGCGTATAAATTAAACAAGGCTTAGTCGCCGCGCCATACAAATGGGCGGTTAAGTTCTTGCGACTATATTCAACAACAAGCCCAGCATTTCCATATGGCAGTATGGTCGTTTTATCAGATATAAATGCGCTTGTAGGAAAGGAAATAGTATACACTGCAATATGCGCTCTTAATTTAGGATGGGGAAGAATATATATAAACGCATTGTCTTGCCGCAATATACGGTGCTTTTCCCCAAATGCTTGTACATCTTTTTTAGAAATCATCTTGTACTCCTTAAACGAACGGGACTTAAATATATGACCTATTAAAAAAAAGCCCTTGAAAATTCATAGGATTTTCAAGGGCTTTGCTTGATTATTCTTCATGTTCTACAAGCACCTTTGACGTTTCACAGTCTACTAAAATAATATCTTCACCAATTTTGTGTACCCGTTTCCATGGGATTCTATACTCTTGGTCGCGTCCAAAAACGCCAAGTACCCGCCCAGGGCCAGGAACAATGAGTGCCAATATTCTGCCTTCTGTTGTATCAAGGTCAAGGTCGCTCACAAAACCGAACCTTGCGCCGTCATTTATATTTACAATTTCCTTCTGGCGTAAGTCGTACATTCGTGTCACTTTACCACCCCAATAAATTAAAAATCAATAAATCCAGTAGAATAAAGGCTGCCAAAGCCCATACATAATAGGAAAAATAGCGAAGCTTTGCGGCTTTTACAATTTTTAATAAAAGTTTAATGGCAGCATAACCAACAATGGCTGATGCAATAAATCCTGCAATCATGGCACCCATACCCACAGTATACCCGTTAGGTGTTTCCCCTGTGAATACTAAAATTGTTTCCAGCCCGCTTACCCCTGCAATAGAAATTGCCGCCAGCAAAAATGAGAACCGCGCCGCCGTTTCACGGCTTAACCCACGCGCCAATCCACCAGCGATAGTCGTTCCAGAACGTGAAATGCCTGGGGGAAGCGCAAGGGCTTGCATACAACCTACAATGATTGCATCAATATAGGTCATATCACGTGCTTCTTTTTTGCCAGCGGTAAATTTATCGGCAAATATCAGCAAACATCCTGTGATTGTGAAAGCAATGGCAAGCCAAAGCCCGCCGCGGAAGTTTTCAATAACACCCCGAAAGAAGAAGCCCACCACCGCCACGGGAACAGAGCCTACAATTAAAAGCCCTGTCATTTTGGAAAATGGATTTTTTAAAATATTCCAAATATCCTGCCAAAACACCGCCATGATTGCCACCAGTGTACCTGCGTGAACCACAATGTCGAATGTAAAGGCATTTTCCAAATGGCTCATATCAAAAACCGCTTGAAAAAGTATTAAATGTCCTGAAGAGGAGATAGGCAGAAATTCTGCAATGCCTTGAATGATACCTAAAATAATTGCTTGAAAAATTGTCATATATAAACCCTACTTTTTTAAATTTATCCCCAATATTCCACCAAGTCCGCCGCCTGCAATACCCAAAATGACGACTGTAAATGTACGTACATCCACTGCAAAAGTGGGCAGAATTACAACCATGATGGCTGCCAAAATGAGTACATATATAAGCCCTGCACCCATGCCCCATAACCAACCGCGGCTTGCTGCGCCTTTTGCAGCGTCAAAACCTGCCACCATGACGGATAACAATGTTGTCACCGCAACAACAATAGATAAGTTACGCTCACTCATGTTTGTGTAAGTAATAAGCATCGCATAAGACAAAAATACAATGCAGGTGATAGCAAAGGCAATTAACAATCCCACCGCTAGATGTTTGATTTGCTTTGTGCTAAATCCCAGTTCCATATTCGTACTCCTTCAACACGCTTTATTCACTATACGCCCGCGAAAAATCGAATATGCCTAATTCCATTATAATAACCTTTACACACAAAAAAATCTACCTAAATTTTAGGTAGATTTTCAATCAATTTTTAATCGCTTTAACTTTGAAGCTGACGTTGCAACTCAGGATTAACCAACATTCGGGAACGGAAAAACCCTGCAATCGTATCTTCATCATCTGTAAGTCTTGCAAACATGAGTTCTTCTTGGGATTCTTTGCCGATTTCCCTAAGATGCTGATAGTACTCTGCAAGTCTTTCTGCAAATTCTGCGAGTTCTTGCTCTGTTGCAGGTTCTTCAGGGGCATATTTCTCCCTAAACGCCATCATTCTTTCTAAAATCTCTTCCTCCGTCAATCCATTGCCACGAAACTGCCTTGAACGAAACGCATCTACAGCTTCCGTAAAATTTTGGGCTATACCAACCTCATCTGCTTGTGCATTGTTTGTATCCATCAAACTTTGGGGGATAGGTGGTATGTTGTTTGTGACTTGCATGAAACTTCCTCCAAATATTTTGCGTCCATGCTAAAATTTTGAATCCTTCGATACATATATCGGTAAAGCAGTTTTTATACTTGAGCTTATAGGGAAGTCACCCAGCCTGTAGGAAGATTATTTTTTAATCTGCCTTGGACAAGTTTAGCCCACCCTAAAGGAAAATCATTGTAACAAACCAATACCCATGACTTGCTTTTATCAGTGTGGCTGGAAAATGCCAAGGATTCACCCCGAAGATAACGAATTGCGTCTTCATGAGATAAATTGATAGTGAATTTTGCTTCTGCCTTACGAAGACCCATAGCCAGTGCTTGGCTTGGAATAAACCGCCCTTTTGCACATTCGCCCAAATGCCAACCGCTTCTGGCAATACGAAGCCCGCGCAAGTCTATTTTTTCAGGTTGAAGATATACATTTGTGCCATGAAGCACTAATTTTTCACGAGGAAAATCATATTGCAAAAAATCTCGGCAAAAATCAAAAAATCCTTGGGGTACTTGAGGGCTCGTTGACAGATGTACATGCGGCTCAATGGATGTTGTTCCTTTTTTCTGTAACAGGGCAACAAAATGTCCTTCCCCGCTGGCGTGGTGAGGCCAAATTCTGCCGACGCTGTTTAATCCATTTAACCCCGCTTTGATACCCAGTTCATCATGGTTGATGGAAATGAGTTCAAAATCATCATGTTTATCTAAAAAATCAATCATCACATCTTCGTTTTCCATGGTGTTAAATGTACAAGTTGAATAGACTAACCGCCCGCCTGATTTCAACATCATTGCGGCAAAGTATAAAATTTCACGTTGCATTAAAACGCAGGCTTCGGGTTTATTGGCTGTATATGCCTTGACTAAATCCTCGTCACGGCGAAACATGCCTTCGCCAGAACATGGCGCGTCAACTAAAATACAGTCGAAATATTCAGGGAATCGCTCTGCCAGTTTTTTTGGAAGTTCGGTGGTAACAATAGCATTTGTCACCCCTGCACGTTCCAGATTTTTTACAAGAGCGCGGCTTCGTGAGGCACTGGCATCATTGGAAATGAGTACCCCTTCTCCCTGTAAATGTCCTGCTATTTGCACACTTTTGCCACCAGGCGCGGCACAAATATCTAATACTCTATCACCGGGCTTTGGTTTCAAAACTTCTGCTGGACACATGGCACTTGGTTCTTGGATGTAAAATAGCCCTGCATGATATGAAATACTTTTTGCAGGGCGGGTATCAGATGGAAAGATAAAGCCACTTTTGCACCATGGAATCACATCACCACCCCCTGATGGGGTGGTTTTTAGTAAATTCCAGCGTAATCCACGCAAGGAAGGCTCAATATAGGACTGGATAAATGCGTGAAAATCTGACCCATTTAGCAATCCTTTCATTCTCTCAACAAAAATTTCAGGCAGTGCTATCAAGCTTGTGCCTCTGCTTTCCATTTTACAAGTAAGTCTGCCAGCACTTGCTGCCCTTCATCACCATTTGCACGGCTGCGTACAGCTACTTTATTTTCTTCAATTTCTTTGTCGCCAATCATCAACATGATGGGTACTTTTTGTAATTGCGCTTCACGAATTTTATAGCCGATTTTCTCGTTACGGCAATCAATTTCTGCACGAAGCCCTGCACCCACAATGTCTGCCAGCACTTTTTTTGCAACATCATGATGTTTTTCCGAAATTGGCAGTACAATCATTTGCACAGGTGCAAGCCAGAAAGGCATTGCGCCTGCATACTTTTCAATCAACAAAGCCAAGGTGCGTTCATAACAACCAATAGACGAGCGATGAATAATATATGGATACTTCTTCATGCCGTCCGTATCTACATATTCCATGCCAAAACGCTCTGCAAGTTGAAAATCTATTTGCACGGTAATGAGGGTATCTTCTTTACCATGCACATTTTTAATTTGAATATCAAGCTTAGGCCCATAGAAAGCGGCTTCGCCGTCAGCTTCTACATAGTCAATGCCCGAATTATCTAAAATTTTCTTCATAAAGCCCTGTACATGTTCCCACTCATTGGCATCGCCAATGTACTTATTTTTGTTGTTTTCATCCCATTTTGAAAAGCGGAAGCTTACATCTTCTAATAACCCGAGTTTTTCCAAGAAAAATTGGGCTAGGTCAATACAACCTTTAAATTCATCTTCAACTTGGTCAGGAGTACAGGCAATATGTCCTTCGGAAAGTGTAAACTGACGTATACGAATAAGACCATGCATTTCCCCAGACGCTTCATTGCGGAACAATGTCGCTGTTTCGTTAAGGCGCATGGGTAAGTCACGATAACTGCGCGTCTTGCTCAAGTACACTTGAAATTGAAATGGGCATGTCATAGGACGCAATGCCAGCATGTCTACTGCCTCATCATCTGCCTTTCCTTCATCGCCTAAAAGGAACATTCCATCACGATAATGCTCCCAGTGGCTAGAAATTTTATAAAGGTCGCGTTTTGCCATAAATGGCGTTTTGGTAAGCTGATACCCACGGCGCGCTTCTTCATCCTCTACAAAGCGTTGCAAAAGCTGTATCACTTTCGCACCTTTTGGCATAAGAATGGGCAAGCCTTGTCCAATATAATCTACTGTTGTAAAATATTCTAATTCACGTCCAATTTTATTATGGTCGCGCTTTTTTGCTTCTTCTACACGTTCTAAATAGGCTTCCAGTTCTGCTTTTGTAAAAAATGCAGTGCCATAAATTCTGGAAAGCATTGGTTTTTTTTCATCACCACGCCAATATGCACCAGCTACAGATGTGAGTTTAAATGCTTTAGCGTTCCCAGTACGGGGCATGTGTGGACCTGCACAAAGGTCAACAAATTCACCTTGTTTGTAAAATGACGCTTCTTCGGTGAGCCCTTCCAAAAGTTCACGTTTATATGGTTCGCCTTGCTTATCTACATAGGCAAACGCTTCATCCCGCGGCAGTGTAAATTTTTCCAGGGGCAAATTTTCCTTGACGATTCTCTTCATTTCCTTTTCAATATCATCTAGGTCTTGAGGTGTAAATGGTTTTGACGTTTCAAAGTCATAATAAAATCCGTCTGCAATAGAAGGTCCAATGGCTAACTTCACATCAGGATACAGCCTTTTTACTGCGTGAGCCAAAACATGCGCCGCCGTATGGCGTAATGCATTGATATCTTTTTCCATATATAATGTCCTTTCACGACTGCTTCACAGTCATTTTATAATGGGCATAACCTTAGAATTTGTCAAAAATTTTTATTATAATACCACATATTTGAAAGAGGCAAAAGACTATGTTCAATCCTTTTAAAGAAGCCGAAGATAAATTACAATTTGCTAAACTATTAGACCGCCTAACAGCTGCACAAAAAAAGCACCAACCTACATTTTCAGACTTTCTAGACCCTGCACGTTGCGCAGCATTTTTAACCCTATTGGAAAAACATGCAGAGATATTGCCTAAAGCCCAAGGGGGACATGAAAACGCCGAACGTAAAATGATTGGGTTCATACCTGAATTTCTTGAAGATTCAACATTCCCAATCACCCCTATTGCCATCACTTACAATGAAAAATTCTCTAAAGCACCCACCCACCGAGATTATTTGGGTGCAATACTTGGGTTGGGGTTAGACCGTGGTAAAATAGGCGACATTCTGCTGGGTGAATCAGGCGCAATACTTTATACATCCAATGATATCGTGATATTTATTTGTGAGTATCTTACCCAAGTTGGGCGTGTTTCTGTAAAAGCTGATACAAACCAAACCATCCTAGGAACAGAATCTACAGGTATCCAGTGCAGAATTACCGTGCCGTCTATGCGGCTTGACGCGGTACTTGGCGCAGCCTTTAATATTTCCCGAGGAAAAGCGTCTGCCCTCATTGACAGTGACAAGGTTTTTGTCAATTGGAAACCAACAAAAAAGACCCACATCATAGCCACGGGCGACGCAATAACCGTGCGCGGGCTTGGGCGAGTCTTCATAGATTCAGTCGAGGGAAATACAAGAAAAGACCGAATTGTACTAAAGGTTACAAAATTGTAAAGTCATCATCCTGTTTTATTGTATTAAACTGAGCCTGTTTCAAAAGTAAATCCTTTGCCATGCACATTAGACACCACATCTGTGACGCAAAAGGCTTCTTTATCATGCCTGTCAATAATTTCAATAAGTGACCGATAACTACCTTTGTCAATTGTCACCATCAGCATAGGCAGTTCTGTTTTCTCATACGCACCTTTTGCAGAAATTATAGTTACGCCCCGTTTAATTTCATCCATAATATCCTTCGCAATTGCCTCATGATGTTTGCTGATAATATGCACACGTTTCACTTTATTTGTTCCGTTTTCAATATAGTTCATAACAATCATGGTGATGAATATAGATAAAATTGCAAAAAAGAACGTATCCACATCAAAAACCAATAGACAAAGTGTAACCACTACACCATCAGCAATAAACAGACCAATAGAGGGACTAATGCCAAAATATTTTTTCATAATCAGCGGCGGAACAGCCGTTCCCCCACTACTTGCTTTGTGATAATAAAGCATAGACACTGCAATGCCAAAAAGCGCGCTTCCAATTATCATAGAAAGCATCCTATCTTCAACCAGCGTATACTGGGGAATAAGCCCAATAAACACAGGTAAAAGTCCTGCCCCAATGACTGTGTTAAAAAATACTTCCTTGCCAAGGAAAGCAAGGGCAAGCAACACCACAATGCCATTGCCAATCCACACAGTAATTGCACGGTCAAAACCCATGTAGGCTTCTAAAATAACCGCAAGTCCTGTAAGCCCACCTGCCGCTATATTATGAGGTCCAAGAAACATATTGACCCCCACGGCAATCAAGTTAATGGCCAGTACAATAAAAAATAACTTCTTAATCCAATACTTTGCTGTATCCATTTACAACACTCCATTCATTGCTAATCTTATATTTTTTATTATTTCCGGCTCTTGTGGGGGTATTGGCTTTTTACCTGAAACAGTAAAGCCCTCTTGTAAAGCCGCATACATAAACTTATCCATCTTTGCTTTCTCATTATCTTCATACCATGGTCTTCCATTTGACTTAGAAGCAATCGACCAGGATTGTGTTGCCTTTTTGATAATATCAACAAACGCACTATATTCAGGTTGTTCATTTATGGGAAATCCATACCCATTAAGAAAATCTGATTCTAAACAACCACTATCAAATAATGGAACATTCACCCCTCTGATTGGCAGTGGAACAATGCCTTGTAAAATATCCAACTCCCAAAAAGACCCTGAATTATCCAACATCGGTGCAACTTTATCACCTATGTAGGCATAATCGCCACGGTAATAGTCTCTAAAAGGTGCTTTATTACTGCTGTCTGTATCTATGATGAGAATGATACCTTTAAAATCATTTCTTCCAATATTCGTATCCAGTAAAATTTTATCTGACGGCGACCATTCATGCATATTGAGTACACGCCGCTTTCCACTCATTTGAATCACTTTAAAGGATAATGCAGGACTTACCGCGCTTAAATACTGTTCATAAATACGCTTATCTGTTGAGCCTTCCACCACAATAAGCCATTCATATTTAGACGCGCCTATCATCCCCTAACCTCCCAGCCTTCACCCATGACTGTTGGAAATAGAGAAGCATTATACTGGGTAGGGATGATTTCATTATCCATCCGTCTATGCAGGCGGACAAGACTGGCATCGTCACCGCTGTGTTCAAAAATATTGCAAAATGCCCTCACACAATCATCACTGTGGGTGGTTGCAATGATTTGAATATTTGGAATGTTGGACGCAAAAGTTGATAGATAATTCCACATTTCACGGGTCACACTATAATGTATGCCTGCACCAATTTCATCAATTAAGATAATGATAGGCATATTCAATGCTTCGGAAGCTTTAAATTGCTCAGATATTTCAATCATGGCAATTAAGGTACTTATCCAAGTGACAACACCGTTGCCAAGTGTCCCAAGAGAAAATTCTCTTTCATTATCAAGCACGGCACTTAATCCATTTTCACGGCTGGTTATTCTTATATCTGTCACACGGGGGTTGATTAACTTTAAAGCTTCTGTAAGACGCTTTGACATTTGATATGACAATCCTTTTGGGGCAGCTTGCATCAGGGCAAAGTCCAAATAAGCACAGGCACTAAAGGCTTGATTTTTTGAAGGCACTAAGTATAACCCTCCATTTGGATTTAAAATTTGCGCTTTCTTGCTTACTATTTGATTATCACTACTTTCTTCCTGCCACTCAAAAAGTGCGATATCTGTCATAGAGTCAATCATTAGACCTCTAATATTTGCAGCTGTTATCATCTGTGGGTCAAGTTCGTTAATACTAGCCTTACTATACTGCCACTGCCAACCAGTATTGTCGCTTTTTTGAGCTGAAACAATGCTTGGCTCTTGACTAACCATGGGCAACTCTTCCCAAAAGCGTTTATAATCATATGCAGGATAGCCTACAGGTGTTGGCACGCCATTTGGATGGGCAACACCTGCACCTTGGGTGCGTTCATACCGTGTTAGGGGAAGTACATCTAGCTGGGTTTCAGAAAATAGGCAGTAAAGCCCTTCTAACACGCTGGTTTTGCCTACTCCATTTGTGCCTGTTAATAAAGTGACTTTGGACAATGGCACTGTGATATTTGTAAAGCCTCTGAAATTCTTTAGCGTGACAGCGTTAACCATGTTCTCACCTCATAATATGATTATAGTTTGCATTTTCTCCATGTATTATCACATATCATACGAATCATCTTTGATGCCCAATAAATTTTCCTCACCTGTATAGATTTGAACATCCCGTAAACTGCGGTTGATGACATTGGTGCGTGTACCCATAAGATTTTCAATTTCTGTCCCTGCTTTGGTTATATGCTGATGGGTTTTTTTGAGTATGTCTTCAAATTTGCCAAATTCTTTTTTAACTGCGCCTAGGGTTTTTTCAATATCCGCCGCACTTTTTTGAATTTGCAAAGTTTTAAAGCCCAGCTGTAAAGAATTTAACATAGCAGAAAAAGTAGTCGGCCCTGTTATCACGATATTGTTTTGGCGTAACTCTTCAAAAAAAGCGGCTTCGCGGGCAATTTCTGCATAAAGCCCTTCTGTAGGAAGAAACATGACAGCAAAGTTTGTAGTCTCTGGCGGAGAAATATATTTGTCACGAATATCCTTGGCAAAAGTGCGGATACGGGCAAGTAATGCTTTGCGGGCAACTTCCACTTCCTCTGCATTTCCAGTTTCATAACTGTCTAAAAGCCGCTCATAGGGTTCGAGAGGGAATTTTGAATCAACAGGTAAATATACATGTCCGCCAAATTCTGTACCAGGGAGTTTTACAGCATATTCTACCCTTGCAGAAGAACCGATTTTAGTAGAAACCTCTTTATCATATAAATGACTGGGAAGCATATCCTCAATAATTTGCCCCAGTTGAACCTCGCCTAAAATCCCTCGGGATTTTGACCCTGCTAAAATTCTATTTAAAGAACCTACAGATTGGGCAACGGTTTTCATTTCACCTAACCCTTGATTAACACTTTCCAGTTGATGACTAACAATTTCAAAAGACTTTTGTAACCGTGTTTCCAATGTTTTCTCTAGCTTTTCATTGACTACATGACGCATTTCATCCAGCTTCTTTTCATTAGAGGTTTGAATGCCTGTGAGTTTATTATCCACACTTGTACGAATAGCCTCAAGCCCATCCGAAGTATGCCGTAAAAAGCTGTGCAAGCCCTCTTGCATGTCAGTGGAAAGCCCAGAGATAGCCTTTGTATTAGACTCGCGCCCACTATTGAAGGTTTGCATTAGGCTATCCCGCACACGGTCAAGCCGTCCGTCAATTTCCTCACGCAAAAATCTATTATCACTTGTAATGTGTGAGAATAAGTCTTCTCGGATTTTGTGCAAAAAATTTTCGGTCTTTTTTGCATTCATAATCATCATAATGATAACCACAACAAGTAAAATCATTACACCAACAACACCTGCAAGTAAAAAAATTTCAATAAAATCAATCATTTAAGTATCCCTCCATAACCTTGATATGTAAAAAAGGAGCTGCCGTATTCGACAGCTCCTCAAATTTTAATTTAATTCATGTTTAGCCATTCATAGCTTCTGCCACTTCTGCGGCAAAATCTACTTCTTTTTTCTCAACACCTTCGCCTTTTTCAAAGCGGGTGAAAGATTCAATTTTAAGGTCTGCACTTACAGATTTAAGATAAGCACCTACAGTAAATTGTCCATCTTTTACATACTCTTGGTCAAGCAAGCAAATTTCTTTAAAGTGCTTGGCAAGACGACCTTTGACCATGCCTTCAATAATGTTTGCTGGTTTTGGCTTTTCAGATTCTTCGTTTTCTTTAAGCGCCGTTCTGGTGAGTAGCTCTGTTTCGCTTTTTTTGAAATCTTCAGGCACATCATCAGCAGAAAGAAACTGTGGTGACATAGAAGCAATTTGCATACACACGTTGCGCCCGGCTTCAAGCACTTCATCAGTAATATTTGCAGAAGAAATTTTAATCAAAGCACCAATACGCCCGCCGCCATGAATATACTCTACAACGGCTTCACCTTCACCTGCATTGTAACGTGCAAAACGGCGAAGACCGATATTTTCACCAATAATGGCTACTTTTTGGGTAAACATATCCCCAACGGTTTGAGATGGGTCTGCTGCCCATTTTTCTGTAAGCAATGCTTCGGGACTTTCTGCTTTTGAATTTAACACTTGCTCTGCGGCTTGCTTTACAAATGCTACAAAATCTTCATTTTTAGCCACAAAGTCTGTTTCACTGCTGACTTCAACCATTGCACCATTTTTGCGGTCAGGGGTGATTGCTGTAGCCACAAGACCTTCTGCGGCTATACGTCCAGCTTTTTTTGCGGCGGCAGCAAGCCCTTTTTCACGCAAAATTTCAGAAGCACGTTTTACATCACCATTGGCTTCTACAAGGGCGTTTTTACAAGCAGACATGCCCGCGCCAGTCATTTCTCTTAACTCTTTTACCATTGCTGCGGTGATTTGCATATTAAAACTCCTCGTTAATTTTTTCTTCAATTCCAGCTTCAACTGGGGCGGCTTCTCCAGAAACTTCCTCTGTGTCTTGTTCACCTTGTTTGGCTTCCAAAACAGCGTCAGCAAGTTTACCTGCAATGAGTTTAATTGCACGAATCGCATCATCATTACCAGGAATCACGTGGTCAACTTCGTCTGGGTCGCAGTTTGTATCTACAATAGCCACAATTGGAATACCTAGTGTTTGGGCTTCTTGAATTGCAATGCGCTCTTTACGGGAGTCTACAATAAACAGCACGTCAGGTACGCGCTTCATTTCTTTTACGCCCCCTAGATTGCGCTGTAGTTTTTCCATTTCATGCTCAAGCTTTGCCACTTCTTTTTTTGGAAGCAACGCCATACGTCCGTCTTCTTGCATTTTTTCAAGGTCTTTTAGGCGTTTTACGCGAAGCTGCATGGTTTTAAAGTTGGTTAGCATTCCGCCTAGCCAACGTTCGTTGACATAGTACATGCCGCAACGAATTGCCTCTTCTTTGATGGATTCTTGGGCTTGTTTTTTTGTACCAACAAAAAGAATCTCCCCGCCATCTGCAATAATTTCACTGACTGCACGATAGGCTTCGTCAATTTTGCGTACGGTTTTTTGCAAGTCTACAATGTAAATACCGTTACGCTCTGCAAAGATATACTCTGCCATTTTTGGATTCCAGCGTCTGGTTTGATGACCAAAGTGTACGCCAGCTTCCAAGAGTTGTTTCATGGATATAACTGCCATTCAGGCACCTCCTTGGGATAATTTCCTCCACGGGCTTACACCCTGCCCGTGTGTGTAGTTGTCTACAACTTTCGCATTATACATGGTTTCTAAGAATTTGTCAAAAAATAGGCTTCCAGATTTATGTTTTGGGGTATACCGCTGGCAATTGCCTTGTTTGCACAGATACCTGTCATAATAGACATCACCCCGTCTTTTACACCTGCGGCACGCTTAAACTTATCAGGGGCAGGATTATCTCCAAAAATATCTTCAAGCATGACAATGTCCCCACCCCCATGTCCCCCTGCTTTTGTTTCCACTTCCACAGCATAGGGTGCGTCAAACATTGGGTATACCATGATATTTTTAGTCTTTAATGCACCTTCGTCATTGCGATTGCCGCCAGCATTGATATAAGATTTTTCCACGACTTTATACTCTATGCGCCCTTTTGAGCCATTCAAATTAACACTAAAGCCCTCCCATGGCATGTAACTGTTAAGGGAGTAGGTTAAAATTGCATTGGTGTTGTATTTCACAAGCACGCCCATGGTGTCTTCAATGCTGATATCGTCAGAAAATACGCTTCTGTCACGAATATAACCACTGTCTTTTTCTGCGTCAAGGTATAGTCCTTTTAGGGTAGGATTCTTCTCCATATCAATTGCAAAGGGGTCGTCTTTGATTGGGCTTTTATGAGAACGAGGTGTAAATGCTGTCATGCCGCGTTTTTCTGCATTATGCCGTCCGTAAAAGTTTAAGTCACCAAAAGCAAAAACATTTTCAGGCTCTGCGCCTAACCAAAAGTTAACCAAGTCAAAATGATGGGTGGACTTATGCACCAGAAGCCCGCCGCTATTATGCTTGTTGCGGTGCCAACGGCGGTAATAATCCGCACCATGGGATGTATCCAAAAGCCATTCAAAATGAACGCTAAAAACATCGCCAATGACACCATCCATGATTAACTCACGGATTTTTGTATTATTCGGTGCGTAACGATAGTTGAATGTGACGCGCAAATCACGCCCTGTGCGCTTGATTGCATCCACAATGTGCTTGGTCTTTTTTTCGTCAATGGTCATAGGCTTTTCTGTAATCACATCACAGCCTTTTTCCATTGCCCGCACAATATAGTCATGATGGGTGCGGTCGGTTGAGGTGACAATGACAAAGTCCGGCTTTGTCTCGTCAATCATTTTTTCAAAGTCCAAGTAACCATACATTGGAATGTCTGCATGTCCATGTTTTGTGATTTGCCTATGGGTATAGTGCATACGGGTTTCACTTTGGTCACAAAGTCCAACGATAGTACATGTATTTTTATATGTTGTAGCAATGGCATCATAAAACATGGCAGCCCGTGAGCCTGTGCCTACAATTGCATATTTCTTCATAAAAATTTCACTCCTTTACAAACTGGCAGCGGCCACACTTTGTCCAACTCTTCTGGCTTTTTCGTCAGGTGTATGCATGTTAAAGCTGTATTTGGGGTATTCTTCGGATATGACCTTTTTTGCGGTTTCCAAAATAAGATTGCCGCCTTCACCACTCATGACACGTCCCAGAAGCAACACATGTTTGAACTTGTATGAATCCCAATAATAGGGCAGTGTATGCCCAAGGTAACAGCCAATTGAGCGAAAAATATCCCTTACGATTTCAGCTTGTGATGAATCACTCATCATCTCTTGAATCATTTTTAACTTTTCACCAGGGGACAATGTTTCAGGGATTGGCAAGCCCGCTTTTTGCGCCAGTTTTATTACACCGTCTTGGGAGAAATATTTTACGCCACAACCTCTGTCCCCTGCCCATTCATCAATCATTGCGTAAGGGGCGGCATCAACAGGACAAAAGGCAAGTTCATTTAGCCAGCCTTTTATATTGCCGTTTTCGTCAATATATCCCCCTGCTTCACTTGTTCCCATGGCAATGCCCAGCACATTATTTTCCCCAAATTCCATTGCACCAGCTAAAGCAGTCACATCACCATCATTTACAACGGTGAGGGGCACATCGCCTATTTCCTTAGCCGCACGAATGTAAATATCTTTGACTTGTGCGTCAAATGCATTTTGGGGAACTTTTAAAAATAAGGATGCTGCCATGGTGCGGTTATTGATATAAATACCCGCAGAACTTACACCAATGGAATCTACACGAGGCAGTTTGGATGCGGCAGTTTTTAAAGCAGAAACAATACCTTCAAAGTGATAATTGGGGTCAGGGTTAATTTTAGGGTGCCAGACAACTTCCTCACTAAAAATCGCTTCACCGTCAATGACGGCAGAAACTTTCCTATCACTTCCGCCTGCGTCAAAACCGATACGGCAGCCATCACGCTTTCCGCCAACTGGCTTAGATTGCTCATTTTCAAGGGGCTTTTCACTAAAAGGCAGGGACAATACTTCAAATGGCTTTTCATATACTTTTGACATAAAACCATTGTCAAAGGCATATTGCCCGCTTTTTGAAAATGCTTTTTCTATATGTGCGGCAATATCATCATCTCCGCAAATGGTTACTTTATAACCGCCGCGGGCCCACAGCAAAAACTTTACAGCACGTTCAACAAAATATTTGTCTGCTTCATGGTTTGTGCCTGTAATCCATGTATCTTGCACTGTGCGTAAGCCCCCGTCCCGCTCTACACAAATGGCAATCGGCTTTTTGGCTTGTTTTAAAAATTCATGATTAAACCGCCCCATGGGAATAAAGCCTGAATCATAAGTGGGAATATTTTTCAAATCTATTGTAATACCTAAAAATTTCATGTCTCCACCTCTTTTTTTCAATCTTATGCTTAGTCAATGTCTTTGTCAATCTTGATTCTTAGAATATTTCAATATATACTAATTACCACCATTTTACAGGAGATGATGTTCCCTTGAATATAAAAAAATCCTTTTTGATTGCAGGGGCAATTGCTTGTTTATCCCTTATGACTTCTGTTGCAACAGTTGTCACTTTATTGGCACGTGATGCTGAAAGGTATGAAAACTACCCAGATACATGGCTTTCCATTGGGTCAACAGAAATTTCTGGCGACACACTGTATTTTGACCAAATGGATATGACTGGAATAAACCGCCCAATAGATACAGATGGGGGAAACTTGGTCAACCCGCCTATGCGCACCAATTTTTTAATGATTGGATTAGACAATCACTTGCTTACCGACGCACTGATGGCAGGAACTTTCTACCGTGACACAGGCAATATTCACTTGATGTCCATTCCGCGGGATATGTATACGGAGATTCCCCGTCACCGTAAAGAACAAATGCGCACAGATGGAATCCGTATGCCCTCACCAGTGAAAATCAATGCAGTCAGAGCCTTTGGCGGGCGTGAGCGGGGTGTAAATTATTTGCAAGCCCAGCTTGGTGAAATGCTTGGGGTAGAATTTGATTACTATATAGAAGTAGAGCTTTCAGCATTTAAAAAAATTGTTGATGCCATTGGTGGGGTAGAAATGCATATTCCTCACCCCATGGTGTATGATGACCCTTATCAAAATCTTTCCATCAATATTCCAGCAGGAACCCAGTTGTTTGACGGCGCAATGGCTGAACATGTTGTGCGCTTCCGCTCTTTTCCCATGGGAGACTTAGGGCGAAACCATACGCACATGGAGTTTATGTCACAACTCATCAAACAAATATTAACCCGCGAAGCCCTTATGAATGACCCACTAACCCTTGCAAATATTGTGTTAACAGATGTGCGTACAAATGTAGGGTTAGATTTTGTGCGATATCTGCCATACCTTGGAAGTATCAATAGAGAGGGGATTTCTGCCTTTGTCATGCCTGGGACTGGACAATATATTGATGGTGTATCTTGGTTTATGCCAGATACCCAAGCCCTTCCAAATGTAATCAACCAAGTATTTTATGCTGATGTTTAAGCTTGATAAATATAGCGAAGTCCCCTTATATCGGCAACTTGCTGATACCATTGCAGAAAAAATCATTTCCGGGGAAATTCCGCCTGCTTGCAAACTGCCAACCATCCGTGCTTTATCAAAGCAATTACAGATAAACAATACCACCATTGTTGCCGCATATAAATTTTTAGAGCAAAAACGGGTGGTGTATGCGATTCGCGGCAGTGGAACATTTGCGGCAAAAATATCAAAACCAATAGATGAGGTCAAACCACAACTACAAATCACCCACAACTTTAATGACATGACCCCTGACACAGCATATTTTCCTACAGATAAGTTGCGTCACGCTTTTGACACAGTACTCATGCGGGATGGGGCAAAAGCATTCGACCGTCCTTGTTGGGGAGGTTGTGAATCCCTTAAAGAATCATTGTGCGAATTTTTAAAAACTGCACATGTTTCAGCCAGCCCACAAAATATTCAAATTTTAAATACCATGTATCAAGGAGTTGAAATGACAGCAGAAGCCATAATAAACCATGGGGATACGGTTTTAGTAGAATCTCCATCTTCTCAAGAAGCAAGGGCCATTTTCACATCTTATGGGGCGCGGATTATTGAAGTGCCTATCGTCAACGGCACGCTTGATTTATGTAGATTTGAGGACTTGGCAAAAAAATATCAACCAAAATTATTTTTTTTAACGCCAACATACCAGAACCCTACTGGAATGTGTTATAATGATAAAGTCCAAGAGATTGTTTTAGGGTTGGCAGAGGTTTTAAACGCATATGTACTTGAGGCAGACCATTTAAGTGACCTGTATTATGGCACACTTGATACACGGCCATTTCCTTTAAAAGCAAGGGATAATAACGACCGTGTGATTTATGTCAAAAGTTTTGACAAGGTTTTATCATCGGGAATGCCAAGCTTTATGTGTTTTCCCACAGCACTTTCAAGCCGTTTTAGTGATGCAGAGCAAGCACCAGGCTACATACAGCGGGGGTTTGACTGGTATATACGAAGCGGCGGTTTTGCTGAACATTTGCTTTTTTTACGAAAGCAGTATTTGCGAAGATATCACAAGATGCAATTGGCAGTAGAAACGTATCTTTCACCATTTGCTTCATATATAATACCCGATGGGGGTTTAAGTTTTTGGATTACCCCTCATATCTTTCAAGATTTTTCGGGTAAGTTTCTTCATCGCAAAATACTTGTTACTCCAGGAAAAATTTTTACAGGTGGATATGATTCGTCTTTTCGCATAAGTTTTGCAAATATGCCTGAAGAAAAAATTTCTGAAGGCATAGGCGTTATCGCATCTATTTGGGGGAGCATGGATTATGAATAAAGTACGGTTGATACTGGCTGTCAAAGATTTGGAGTTAATAAACCGCGTTAAAACGTCTTTGGCGAGGCGGCCTTTAGTTGATACGATTTTAACCGTCACGCGCCCTATAGAAGCAGAAAATAAAATTGACCGCAACGGCATTAACATTTTATTGTGGGATTTAGACGAATTTAAGCTTGACCGATTTTGGATGCAGCAATTACAATCACGGCATATGCTTTACATCATCTTTACATCACTTGCCAGTGGTTCTTATTTATCTGTACCCAAAAGCGGCAAGGAAGAGTTTTTACAAAAGCCTGCTGTTTTTACCAATGTCACAGCACTTAGATTTTGTTCAACACTAGAAAGCCAAATGGACGGGCTAGTTAAACGTCAGCGTCCTCCATCTATGAGGGATTGGGTGAAAATGATAGACCCAAACAGTAAACAAAAAATAATCGCCGTAGGCTCTTCTACAGGGGGCACAAACGCATTAGAACTTCTTTTAAAAACCTTGCCGCCAGACGTGCCGCCTATGGTGATTGTCCAACATATGCCCAGCGGTTTTACAAAGCTTTTTGCAGACAGGCTTAATGCTATTTACAGGCAGGATATTCGTGAAGCCCAGTCGGGTGATTTTTTAATGCGTGGGCGGGTACTCATTGCCCCTGCTGACAAGCACATGCGCATTATTCGCCAACAGGGGAAACTTGCAGTAGAATGCTATATAGGCAATCGTATTCATGGGGTCATGCCTGCGGCAGATATTTTATTTGAATCGATTGCAGATGTTGTCAAGGGTGATGCTGTGGGTGTCATTCTTACAGGCATGGGCAATGATGGCGCAAAAGGGCTGCTTCGTATGAAAAATGCAGGTTGCAAAACCATTGGACAAGATGAAGCCACATGCGTTGTATATGGAATGCCAAAAGCGGCTAAAGCCCTTGGCGCAGTAGACCACGAACTGCCGCTGGATAAAATCCCTGAAATGATTTTACATCTTGCTAGTAAGTGAATTAAAAAAAATAGAAGCCCCTTAATACTATTGATAATAAGCCATTTTGTTTTAGCTTTTAAAACAAAATGGCTTATTTGTGTTTTCAGATGGTGTAATTATTTTTTGACAAAATCTGTTGACACTTTCAAAAGTTAGATTATACTAAATTAAAACAAACCTCTACAAGAATCCAATCTGTGTACGCAATGTTTCTATTGACGATAATTGGATAACTTTCACATTGATTAAGGAGGTAGCTGAACCTAGACATTGAGGACGGCAACACCAATATTACCCCTATCGAATCTATGATAGAAAATGAAAAAAGAACAGCGATAGCACCAGGTACATTAAAACATTTTTATCAAACTCGCCATAGAATCAAAATAACAGAAAGAACAGGTGAAAGATAATGCCAGACGGATTTATAGGCAGACCAGCCTACACATACTTAAAACGTATAGAAGAAGCCCATGCCCTTGCAAGGGACATCATTAGTCAATCCCCTGCCGTTGGGGTACAAGAACCTAGGCTCATTCGATTACCCTATGAAGCAGTGGATGCCATGTCTGGTCATTTTAGTACGGGTCACGGGCATTCTGGCAACATTGTTTCTAATCAACAGATGTATTATGACTTGGCATACAAAATCAGCCGTTTATGTGACAAGGTGGGTCATCTTGTATACAGTACTGCCACCAGTATAGAAACCATGACCCAAACCATCTTTAAACTACCCCAAGCCGTGCCTAGAATCACAGAAATCACCAGCAACTTAAAAAACGATTTAGCCACATTTGAATCTATTTCAGACACTTTAAGAAGACAAACCATGCAGTTTGGCGGAGAACTAGCCATGATAGGGGATGAGGAAGGAACATTTCCTATAGAGTTTGTATGGAATGAAGGACAGGCAGAAGAAGTAAGGGCAAGAAGTGAATCTGCCCTAAGAGAGCAAATCAATGAACTCCTTGACGCTTCTGCACGGTTTAAGCTTCGGGCTGATGAACTTATTGCAGAAGCAGAGCGTATCGAAGCCAGACTGCCGATTCAGAAAGCCATCTCCCATATTGTATGGAGAGAGTACAGGGATGATGAAGGCAATGAGCGGTCTTATCAAGACACAGTAACAGAATGGGTCACAGACCATCCTGCCACTGCCCAAGCCCGCGCCCAAGCACAGGAGCTTAGAGAACAAGCCAGAGAACTACGCCGTGTGGCTTCTGAATTTTCACGCACTGCTGGTGAT
>WRAH01000038.1 GCA_009780315.1 Defluviitaleaceae bacterium | reverse complement strand
TGTCAAGGACGCAGAGTATTTTTTTTGAAATACACCAAAAAAATCTTCCTGCTTTCCTTCACATGACTCACATACAGCGGCTTTCGGTTTTTTATTGTCCACTTGACAGGGGGCATAACAAAATCATGGGTCGCTTTGTTTTATCCAAGACCATAAGGAGGAAAGACATGCAAAACTTGAAGCGTAAAATTAATATGGGCTTTAGGGTCACAGAAGAGGAACAGCAGTTAGTGCGCCAACGTATGGATGACCTAGGTATTCGCAACCTGCGTGCCTATCTTTTGAAGATGGCATTAAACGGATATGTCATAAATCTTGATATGTCTGAAATAAACGAATGCTCTCGGCTACTCCGTACCGTCAGCAATAATGTTAACCAGATTGCTCGTCATGCAAATACTATCGGTGCAGTTTACGCTGATGATATGACTGCTATTAAAAATCGGTTGGATGAAGTCTGGCAACAGCAAAATAAAATTATAAACTCACTTGCAAAAGTTATAGAGGTAGTATAATGGCCACTACTTGGATTAAAGCCTTGCATAAGTCCAATGGCAGAAGTATAGCATCGGCACTCGGTAAGAGTGCTGACTATACTTTAGACGCTGATAAAACTGATGATGGTGAGTTTATAGATTCTTACGAGTGCTTCCCTGAAACAGCACAGGTTGAGTTTTTATTATCAAAAAGATTGTATGCACAAAAAACTGGGCGTGATCAAGGTAAAAATGATGTCATTGCATATCACATTCGTATGAGTTTTAAGCCAGAAGAAGTTACGGCAGAAAAGGCTTTAGAGCTTGGAAAAGAATTAGCCATGCGATGGACGAGGGGCAAGCATCAGTTTATAATAGCAGCACATACAAATACCAACAGCCCACATGTTCACATAATTTATAACAGCGTTAATATTGACTGCGATAGAAAATTTCAAGATTTCAAAGGCTCTGCTTTTGCACTACGAAGATTAAGTGACCAGATATGTTTGGAACATGGACTGTCTGTTATAGAAAATCCAAGCCTGCCCAAAGGTTATAACCGTGAAGAGTATCTTAACAATGAAAAGAGAGCCTCTGCACGAGATATCCTTCGGGGCATAATTGATACCCATTTGGTGCAGGGAGTATCTTTTGAAGACTTTATTATGGCTATGAAAAAAGCAGGCTGTGATGTGAAACGTGGCAAGCACCTTGCATTCAAACTTCCTAACGGTAAGAGATTTATTCGCTGTAGCTCCCTTGGGGATGATTATATAGAGGATGTTTTATTAAAAAGACTATCTGGCAGGCGCGTTATTGTAATAAAGGCAAAACCTGTCGTGTCTGCAACATCAAAAATACAGAAACCCAATCTACTTATAGACATCCAAGCGAAAATCCAAGAAGGGTATGGGGCTGGTTTTGAGAAATGGGCAGCTCTCCGAAACTTAAAAGAGGCTGCTAAGACACTTGTATATTTACAAGAGCGTGGGTTAGATAATTATGATGTTCTTTCTGAGAAAGCCAATGCTGCATCGGAAGTTTTCCATAATCGCTCTGGACGTATGGCTGACATCGAAACTAGGAAGAAAGAAATATCTGAACTACAGAAACAGATAGGTGTATACATCAAGACCAATGATATTCTCAAAGAGTACAATCGTCTTAGAGATTCGAACCCCTCTACCCTTTCAAAACTTGTAGGCGGTCAGACTACTGCGGAAAAGTTTTATGTAGAGAACGAAGCTACCATTATCAAATGCAATGCTGCAAAGAAATATTTTGACCAACAGGGCTTTAGCAAGGATAAGAAACTGCCAAGCATAAAAACACTTCAGCAGGAATATGCCATACTGGAATCTGAGCGTGGCAAGTTACGATCGGGCTACAAGGCAGAGCGTGAAGAGATGATTGCATTGGTAACTGCGAAACGCAACGTGGATATTTTCTTAGGCGAGCTGAAACAGGAAACTCCATCCCACGAGCGTGATGCACGATAATATTTTTTGTTCTGCTGGTAAGGTTTTAGGCGGTTATGCCGTCAACAGCAGACGCCAAGGGCGGCTTAGAGGCGAGGCGCATCAGCGACCTCGCCGGGGGTCTGGGGGCTTTGCCACCAGCAAGCATGGGAGGGGCATGGGCATTTTGTCAAAAATGCACGCACCTCCCCCTGCTTGCAAGTAACGGAAACGATGACAAACAGCATAAAAGCAAGTACAATGTAGTTGTTGTTCTGAACAAACATAATAAAAAAATGAAAGGGGCTATACGATTATGAGCAGAATCATAGTGCTAGGAAGAAATTCTCAATATATAGAATCGGCCGGTACTGTAAACCAAAACAATTATTTATCTGAAGATAAATTAGAAATCCCAAAAGATGTTTCCAAAGACCAATGGAATGAATTCTTGTGTTTCATGGAAAGTTTTCTTAAATCAAAGGAATCTAAGGAGTTAAATGATTCCGATTTTTCAAAAATCGAGAATGAATTAAATTTAGCAAAAACAGAAACCTGTGAACAGGGGTGGGGGCGTTTTCGGGAATTATTTAATGATTATGCCAATGCTATAACAATCACTACTCCGATTATAACCTATGTAGCAGCGAATCATCATCAAATTGCCCAGTGGATTTACATGATGTTTCAACAGTAGGATTCATCTACTTCACTTGAGAGGGGAGAGATTACGTGCCACAAGAACATAAAATCATTTCCGCAGGAGCGCAAAGTCAATATATTGAACATGCGGCTAGTGTAGTTCAAAATAACATTTCTATTACTGGAGATGTCAGCCCCAAATTAGTATCATCAATATTATCAACCAATGGTGATTGTTCTTGGATGCCAATATCGTATGATAACCAAATAGGTTTAGAACATGCTATAGCAGGTTACAGATTACTTCCTTCAAGCATAAACTCTTGTCCAAGGATACCTCAAATAAAAATTGCCAAGGAGAAATTAGATAGCGCACACTATGTATTCATTACTGGTGAAGCAGGATGCGGAAAATCAATTACGGCATATCAACTTGCTCATGACTATTACATGGACGGTTGGAGTGTTTTCAGACTACCCTATGAACATAACAACAACATGCACCTTAATGTGGATTCTGAAAGGGCACTTTTTATTATAGATGATGCACAATATATTTCTCATGAATTAATAAATAAGCTCATATGCGAAACAAATAAAGATATCAAACTTATAGTGACTCAAACAAAATCACTCAAGTCAAGTGAGGATACTGTTGTTTTGCTGAATAAGCAAGCAGTTGATACAATTTACAACCATTACTTAATTCATAAGCATGAAATCATTAGTCTTATAATAGAGCTTAATAAAAAGAGCGGCAGACATATCGGTGACATGGTTGGATATACATCTTTTGAGTTTGCACTCAAAGTCGCAAAAAGAGAGAGAACACCTTGGTTATTTAATTATTCATTACGAGGTGGGTGGGGAAATTCATCATATTTATTTGACTCTGCAAAAGAAAATGACAGGGCAGATATTTTGTTAACCTTAATATCGCTCAAGCAAATTTTGTCATTGGATAAACCAGTTGCCTTGGAATGGATATACTCTATGTCAAGGGAATTTGAACGTTCGGTTGAATGGTGTGATAACAATCTATCATTTTTATCTGAGAATCACAAGATAATAAGTATAGATGAAATTAGAGCCATCCATATCCAAATGGCGTATCTTATTTTTGTTAGATTTATTGAGACAGCGTCGAAAAATGAAATGTCTATTTTTATCTCAGTTGTACAAAAAGAAATTTTGGATGAAAGCAATCCTTTGATGGGATCTGTATGGTTATATAATTCAATTTTTACTCATGCCATATATTATCAATTTTCGAGTAATCTCTTAACGGATGATTTTGCAAATAGACTACTAGAAAGATGTATGACACAGGGAACATCTGAAAATCGTATGCAGGCTGCTTATGTAATGGAAGGTATACTCCATAAAAAATATAGACTACTAGATATTGTAGAAAATTCACATGTTTTGAAATTGTGGATTGAGGATGTAGATTCAACGACAGCTTATGCGTATTCTCAAATCATTAATGCTATGATAAATGAATCCAATGAGCAAAAAAAAGCCTTCGTCAGCACTCTCAACATAGACGTAATAATGAATAAGATAAAAAATATCTCTAGCGATGCTCTTTATGGTTGGGCTTCGTTCCTTAACCGTTTAATATGTTATTGCACCAAAGCGACTCTGAAGGAAATCATAGATTTCATGCCTAGGCGAGAGATCAGTCAAGCGTTGCTCTCGGTAGAGTTAGAGCAACTTTATGGTGCATTTGAAATGCTGTGTAGCTTGCATTGTATTGATGAACCCTTTGCCTTTGAAGCGTACAATACCTTCCTACCAGTATTAAAAAAATTTTTCTTAAGTAACTTTGGGAGAGCTGTGGAGCAGATGGATATACAGTTTTTTATGTATATATTTGGTCGTGAATTGTTTGTAAGGATGCCCCCTACAAAATCTCAAAAAAATGCTGCTGATGCTTTTTCAAAGTGTATTACATCGGATATGTTATCTAAATACATTGAGAACGGGACTCCTCGCGAGTGGGATAAACTTTATCAGTTTTGGTCACTATTGTCTCGATACAATCACAAGATGGTTGAAGGCGTAGTCCCTTTATTAGATTTTTCATTGATTGAAAAAAATACTCAAGACATGTGGGAAGAGCAAAGCCGTGAATTTGAAAATCTACTATTTATGCTTTACGATTCAAACCCTGATACCATAGATAATTGGATTTACAAAAATAGAGATTCCATCAAAGAAGTAACAGTGCCTTTATTATATTTGTCAATTCAGACAGCAGAGTATGTATTTAACAAAAATTGCGTATGTTGTCTCAAGTGGAATCATTCATGGGAGAATGTAGCAAGCGTATTAAGTGAGTTGTATAAACAAAATGTTGATTTTTGCTCAAAAATAATTCAGTGTAGTATGAAAGAAGTAAAAAGTGATTTTTACAAACTATCTGCATTTGATCATGAAACATATCACTATTTTCTTGGAATGTTATTAAAAGTTAATCCTAATATTATAGATGTTCTATGCTCAGAGCATAAAAGTATTGAAGCATTAAAATTCAACTGGAAAAAAAACGCTACAGAATTAATGAACAAAGAAAAAGATAAAAAATCAAAAAAGGGGTTCATTAAGTTTCTTAGTATTGTCCATCAAAACACAGAAAATCAATGCCTGATTCAAATAATAGATGAATGTTTTAGGCTGCTGGAAATGTAATTTAACTACTTTGATTGAAAAATAAGTTTATGCAACAAAATAAACCCCTCACGAATATTTAATGTCTATGAAATATTCGACAGGGACTTACTTGGAATGCAGGGGATTTTCCTTGGCTTTTTCGACATATTGTTCGTTAAGGATTGAAACTGCTGTAGATATGTGGTATTTTACAGACGTGGTCAATCATCAATTTGTGTTGAACTTGGAGGGGATTGCAGTGGCTAAGTCAAACAATGGTAACAATGAAAATGAGATTAAAAAAGTGTTTATTTCATATTCATGGGACAGCGAAAAACATAAAGATTGGGTTGCAGGTCTAGTCAGTAAGTTAAGACGAGAGTATGGTGTAGATGCTATTTTCGATGAAAACTCTGGTCAAAACAATTTAAATCGTATGATGGTAAATGAAATTTTATCATGCGATAAAATAATTTCAATTATCACAAAAAATTATACAGAAAAAGCTAACAGTTGGACTGGTGGAGTCGGTATTGAAGTTCAGCTTTATTTTGACCATGTTTTTAGAGATAGTGTAAACGTAATACCCGTATTGAGAGATGAATGTGGCCTCCCTAAAGTTTTAACCGGGGTAAAATATGTTGATTTTTCTAGTGCAGGAATTGTAGGATATCCCAAATTTGATGAGTTAGTTAGGCGAATTTATGATATACAAACATACAATATTCCTGCCGATGTAAAACGAACGCGAACAGTCAAGACACGAAAAGTTCCTGACCCCATTACTGGGTTTGAGAAAAAGGTGCGTCCAAAGCCAATAGAGACACATATCGTAAAGTTTATAGAAGCTACAGAAAAGGCGAAGGATGACAATGTTTCTGCTTACGATTTGCTTTCGGAGATTTGCAACAAAGATATTGATGAAAAGTTTATGCCAAGTATTTACAGGCTCTACGAAACGAGAAAGAATAATGGACATATATTTTCAGAGGAGAATATGTTATGGGCAGATATATTCGTGAACATATGGAGTAACAGCTATTCTTTTACCGAAATAGCTGTTCAAAATATTATTGAGTTATTAAATACAAAAGATTTCTTCGTTGTAAAAACAATCGTTGAAAATCTCATACGAGGAGATAGTATAGACGATTTTTATATAATTGATGACGTTTTAAAGGGTCAGCTTTCGGATGCTTTAGTCATGTGCCTAGAGATAAATAATCATATACTCGCAAAGGATATTTTAATCGTATTGCAAACGGTTACAACTCACACAAAGGTCGATATTTTTGAAATGTTGCGTAAATTAGGGGATAATACTCAGATTTCCTATTTTCAATTATTCACCTATCATTATCGTGCCAGTTATTTTTTTCGTGAAAGCGATATTGACGAATTGTTGCAATTTGCTGATGTAAACGATGCAATTAAAGATGATATATTCTATATTATTTCAAAGCTAAATTGCGTTAAGTCTATTGAGGTTTTGTACGAAAACAAAATTTACGATAAGGATGATTTGATTGACACAATTATTTCTTTTAGCTATACATCAGAACAAAACAAGGAATATTTAAGAGCATTCAGAAAAAAATTGGATTCATACCCAAACAAGAAGTATGTGCAATCTGGGGCAGATAAGGTAAAAGCTGACATATTAGAGTATCTCATTGAAGAATCTGATATTGATAAGTTTATGGAAAATTTCCCCAAGGATTATCACGGTCTTGATGATGATGATCGGCTAATTAGGACGCATCTTTCTAAACTGGAATTAAGTGAACAACAGTCAGAAAAATTGAGAGAAATTTTGCTTATATTAGACGAGTCAGAATAATGAAAGTGAAATAGCGTTTATCCGCTTTTTTCAAAGCCTCAAATAGAGTACCCTTTGTTCTATGTTGTAAGCGAATAATTATCTAATTTGTAACCACCGCACGATAAAAAATGACAGATTTGAAATTATTGGTGGATTGGTTTTCCGAATAAAGCGCCCTATCGGCAAGCCCCAACCCCACTGCTCTTTTCGCTTAAAAACATGGCTTTGCGTCTATTAGCTGGTGCGGTTTATTTCTATTTTCGATTCGTGAGTATTCACGATGCCCACTATAATTTCATCCATCATCGCCTTCGTGCGGAGCATTTCCACACCGTCACCGATGGCAATGGTTGCAGGGTTATGTATCTTAATATACTACCGCCGATGTGTTGGATGCCGACATGCTGTTAACTTTAGCCGTACTCATGACCATACGATTGTTGTGCTAACCGCTAACTCCGTTAAAGGGCAAGCCGTGATTTTCATAGGATTTAGATTTTTTTTCGCCACAAACATTAAAATTATTAAATCATTAAAGTTGAGTCGAATGCAACCCCAGTGAATGCTACAAAATAAATGTTTTTGTTTCCTAAAGTGCAAAAAAATTAAAAATTACAGTTTAAGGGTGTCTGATGATATGAAATATAGAAACGCCCCTTGACAACCATGTTCATCATTAGATAATGTACTGATATCCATTAAAGAGGCTGGTGGGTGCAAGGTATTGGCTGAAGCTTTTGATATGGACAAATACACAAATCTCCATGTTGCAAAGGCAGTGGAAAACTTGAAGGAAAAGGCAATCACTCATGGAATTGAAATGAAGTCTGTTACTTGGGAGAATAAAGACCTAAAGGGCATTGATGATTATTTTCTGTGGCGATGGCAACAAAAACAAAAGGCAGTTTATGATATTAGTGGAAGTGTGGCTGTTTAGTTATAGTATTTATGTATAATCAAAATCAAGAGAATGGAAATTCTGCAAATGCAGGCGTTCTATTCTCTTTTTATTTAGGAGGATAATAGTATGTCAGATATTAACTCAACCCATGCTTTAATAAAAGCTGAATTTACATCCAAATATGTTATTGCTTTCAAAAAAGCCAGCGATTTTTTAAAGAAATATAGTGGCATTCATACGGACGAACATTGGAATGCACTTTCTGGAGAGATGAACATATTTGTAAGTTCCTTAGAAGTCAGGCTAGGTGTGGCAGTAATTCACGAACTTGAAAGGATGCATGTAAAAGGTTCAGCAAAAGACATTAATCGTGATGAACTTGAGATTTTTTATAATGCAATGTATAAACCTATTTTTGAAAAAGCGTATAAAATGGCATTAAAGACATATGCCAAAGTATATTTTACATCCAAAGAAAATAAGCTTAATGTTTTGGAATCGGAAATAGGAGTAAATGCTTCAGTTGATTTCCCAAAGAAACTCGCTACTGAGTTGATTAGTGGATTTCTTAAAACGCTCAAGATAGAAATTGAAGAAAGTTTGAATGCTGCCAAGCAGTCTGCATAGTAAAATAGAGATTTCACGTTTGACAAAGCAATTTACATTGTGGTAGGATTTTCGTATATTATTTCAGATTTTAATTTTCTAATCAGATTAAACAGTTGCGAGGACATTTATGTCCTTGGTGTTTAATCTGATTTTTTTGTATATCAAAAACATTCAGGCAATTCAAGCAGATTAAACCAGTCAACATGAATGGTCTTACTCTGCTTTTTTTATGGCTAATAAAGCCTATATAAATCATTTATGCCCAATGAGGCAGGGGGGAATTTTTATGACAGTCATTACAACAATCGGAAGACTAGGACGGGATGTTGAACTAAAGCACAGCTCAAGTGGAACGCCCTATGTAAACTTTAGCATTGCTACCACACAAGGTTTTGGTGATAAATCTAAAACTCTGTGGTTCGAGTGTACAGCATTTGGAAGTGATGCTCAACGACTATCAAAGGCAAAAACAAAAAAAGGAAGTCTATTACAAGTAACAGGAGAACTGGGTACAACTGAATTTGAACGTAAAGACAAAACAAAAGGTTACAGCCTCACTATTACAAATGCACGGTGGGCATATGTTCCTGGTTCATCAAAGGGAAACGTATCAGAGAAAAATGATGCAGATGAAGCACCAGAGCTGGAAATTCTAGAAACAGCGAATAATGTAGGTGAAGCTGGTGACGAAATCAATTTAGATGATGACGAATTGCCATTTTAGGTATACGTCAGCAAATTTATATGAGGAAGTAAGGGATAAATTACCTTGCTTCCTTATTTCTTTCTAATCTAAATTCACAATGGAGGGAATCTTATGGCAAATATCAATTCAACACTACGTAAAGTAAAGGCTCTTGCAGAAGGAACATCAAATAAACATGAGCGTGATGCAGCTTTGAGGAAATTTCAAGAGTTAATGGAGTTGCATGGCGTTAGTGAATCCGACCTTGAAGATGAAACCATGCAAACCCATAGCTTTAAGTGGAAGGGTACGCGCGAAAAATCACTTTTACTGCAAATAATGTTTAAAGTAATCGGCAGCAACAATTTTACAACATATATATATCGACGCGGTGGACGCAAAACGCCAAGAGAAATAGGTCTTGATTGCACAATGGCACAAAAGCTAGAAATAGACTTTATGTTTAGTTTTTATAAAGAATTATATGAACGTGAGGAAAAGGCGTTTTTTCATGCCTTTGTCCAAAAGCATAAACTTTTCGGGACACCTTCAGATGATGGAAATGAAATGTCATATGATGAAGAGGTAAAAATGCGTCAACTTATGCAAGGTATGGAGAATAGCAGTCCTTATAAACGAATAGAAAGACAGAAAGATTGAACTTAACAAGCTAAGTCAGCCCGAACATAGGGGACAGAAGGAGCGTGATATTTCATGCCATTTGGGTTTTTTAAGCGAAAGCAAAAAGTCAGTGTAATTGTAGCAGAAAATGAAAATATATTAACAGCAAAAAATGATAAAATTCATCAATTATTACAAAACACAATAAGTCATAGAGTATCTACTATAATTCCAGATGCTAAATGGCGTTGGGTATGCTCTCCATCTTATCTTCTTGAACATGGTGGTATCGGACGTATAGAGATTTTTTATGGTGATAGCCAAAGTCAATATATAGATGTTTGTCTTACTGTAGAAAACGGGAATATCAAAAGTTTAACTTTGTTCAAAGCAAATGTTGAAGATTTTGAAATGGCAGCAAGTTCGGATGTTGAAGTAGATGAGAATGAAAACGCACCGGCCATTGGTGAAGAAGTAATGCATAACGCTCCTGATGCACAGGCACCAACAGATGAAGAAGGGATTGAAAAGTGGTTCAATATTGTCCTTATTGGGACATTAAGTGACCTTATCAATGACCTTAATGCAAAAGGAGAAGTGTGTCTTACCATTAAAGAAGATGGCTCTACCTATGTGGAAAACAAAGGTATCCCTAATAAAGTAGCTGATTTTGGGAAGTTACCAAAGAAAAGCCTTTGGGCGTTCATTGTTGACAAGCTTGCTGAAAATGGCTTGTTTTCGGAATTACAGGGAGATGAGCAAGATGAACTTTATATTTCATGGGCTTAAAAATAAAAAAGGAGGCTTTTTAATGAAAACAATAAAAGTGAAATTCTATCAAGAAAAATCAGGTTTTTGCACAATCACATTTGTAACCGTTGGTGCTGATAAAAAAAGGTATTACAATCGCTTTGATACAGGCGAATGGTATACATCAACACCTGAATATTTTGAAACGGATACTCGTGTGAGAGATGATGTTGTATTTGAAATTGTTGGAGTAAGTGGCAAAGGCGATACTATTTTCACCGAAAGCAACGGTAATCCTAAAAAAACCTTCATCAGTTATGATGAAAAAGCTGCAATTATTGCTAAAGAGTATTTGCAGAGCAATGAATATCTCAAGTCTTATGAGGCGTGGAAATCTTGGATGATGGCAGAAAAAGAAGCATTTGGCAATAAGGATTATAAGGAAAATTGGATGTATGCTATGGCAGATGTCGTTAAGGATGAAATAGTACTGACGTATGAGCATTTGGGTTGTGAATTTGCAATCACAAGAAGTGAACGCAAGCATCGTATCAGTGGCAAAAGTTATACCCATGTAAATGTTGTGCAGATAATGCCTGGATATGAGTTCAAACCTTGTATTGCGATAGTTGGATATGATTTTATTGAAGAAAAATGAAAGGGAATGTAAGCGTATGAAAAATAAAGCAGAACGTGAAAAGTTTTTAAAGAAATATAAGAAGTGGGCAATGGGTGGCAATTATGCGGAAGTAAACCGCCGTGACTGGAAAACTTTTTTAAGGATGTATTGTCATCACTTCAAAAATGGTGCAATAGTCATTGCTACTGAATGCGACCAGAAAAACCGAGCAAATGGAGTCAATGTACGCTACAATTTAATTATTCCAGATGGAGATGATTATAACCCATTTGATTTACATTCAGGGCGAATGTCCAGTGAATTTCAATCCTATACCCTTGAAGGGGTGAGTATTGGGACGATTGTAGACTACATGACCAAAAGACGGGATGTTATTTGATATAATGAAAACATAGAGGAGACTGAATAATGGCTGACAGATTATAAATATTATGGGCAGAAAGGAGCAGTGCTAACCAGTGCTGCTTTTTGGTTTTCAAACAACCATATTGAAACGAATGTAAAAGCATAGTAAAATAAATCTATATTGAAGGAGCTATACGATATGAAGAATCACGAACGAGTCCCACTGGGCGTATTGGAAATAAATAATGTTTCAAAGGAAATATATCCAATGAATGATTATTTTCTTAATTATTTATTCAATAATCCTGAAAGTTGGGAAGCATTACGCATTATAATCAATATACTTATAAATAAGTATAAATCATTTGTGCCTGAAACAAGAGTAAAGTCTGTAGAAGGTGAAATTAAGGTCACAACCCAATATGGATTTTATACAAAAATCACAGATAAGCCAAAGCGTCAAGATTTGAAAGTTGATAGCACAGACGGTCTTACATTTGTAGAAGTGCAAAACAAAGCATCTTCTAAACCGCCAATTGAACTTAGGGCAAAGGAATACTTTGGTCTAAGCCTTGGGCATATGTAATGGCAAATCAGTCACTCAAATGTGGATTATGGCAGAAGATAAAACCTCACTGTTGCATGATAAAATATTTGCAAGCTATATCTTAACAGATGAAGCAAGCGGCATACGTTATCCATCAAATGATAATCTAATGTTTGTAAGTTTGCAAAAACTAGCAAATGAGGGCTGTGAAGCAGGAGAACTTGCGAGATATTTTTTGGGCAAAGAATCTGACCCAAAAAGTGAATCTGTAAGAAAAGTCAAAGCATATTTTGACAAGGGATATAGTGTCTTTAAAGCTGATAAGGAGGCGGTAGAGCGCATGACTGTTTATGATAAATACAGGAGTGAAGGTTATGCCGAGGGTGAAGAAGTTGGTATTGAAAAAGGCATGGAGATGATGTTGCGTAAAGCAATTGAGCGTGGCAAGTCATTAGATGTTTTAAGGGAGATGGCAGATGATGCCAATATAAGTTATAATTATCTGCAACAGCTTATTGAAGAAATAAAGCTGGGTGGTGTTTTAGCTTAGAAGCAAGTTATTTACCAGATAATTTGAATTAAAAGAATGGAAATTCTGCAACATGCAGGAAATCCATTCTTTTTTTATTTCAAAGGAGGATTTTTGATGAAGCAACAAAATACAAATAATGGTGTTGAATATATCAATAATGAAATCACAACCTACAAAACAAACAAAAAGCTTTTGGCATTCAGCGACCGTATGAATATTGCAACCGCTGTCAATTACGCCAATCTTCATTCCAAGGGCGAAAAAGGCGAACAAGGGAGAAAAATTTATTCCACTATAGGTATACTGGCTTCTGACTTTAGCTGTGGTAAAGGTGAATCCAATATACGAGCAGAAGCTAACATTTCACCTTCCGAAGCTAGGTTTATCTTTGTTAAAATGGAAAGCTATATGTTACACTGCCTTTCTGGAGAGATATTTCAATCCAGTAAAATATTTGGTAATGCTGATAAACAAGGCTATGCATCTATGCGTCTATTAAAAATTTCCCGAGAGCAAGCAGATGGTGATGGAGAAGTTAAGAAATACCCTTGGACAATTGCTGTCGATAATGGAAGCGCAATAAAGGCTTCTGGTGCAAATGGCAGCACTTATGCCAAAAGCGGTACATTTAAAAGTCAACGCAAAGTAATGGTCAATCTCTCTGACCAAGATTTTTACTGCTTGTTGGCAGAGGTAGTAGCATATATCAATGTTTGGGAAGTTACATTTGCACCAAAGGTTGTAAGGGAAGGACGAGGGCTGCTTGATGTGAAAATGGCTGAAGCAATCGCAGAGGCAGAAAAGAATCCCAAACCGAAGAGCTTAAATTCTTCACCCCGTCAATCCGCATCCCAGCCAAAAAATACTAGTGGAATAGACATGACCCTTGAACAGGCCAGAAGTGTTAAAATTCCTTTTGGTACGAAGAAGGGCAAAACTTTGGGAGAAGTTGAAGCAGAAGGATTATATGGAGTCGAGTGGTATATTACAAAGATGACTGTTGATAATCCAAAGTTGCGTAATGCAGCTCAAGTTATTCTTGACTCACATAATTGTCAGAATAAAGCAGGTTGAATGAAGTATGAAGGGTATCCAATGGATGCCCTTTTTATCTATGAGAGGATGAATTTTACTATGTCAAGCATCATAAAAGTAGAGATTGGACAAAAGGTTTTTATGGAGTATGTTGGCTTTGGTCAACCAAAGAGTAAAGATAAAATCATAGAAGGTGTGATAACAAAAGTCGGTCGCATATATTATACAGTCGAAGTTAATTACAGTGAGTATCGGTTTTATAAGGATAATATGATGCAAGAGTCAGGATTTCCGTCAGGATATATGTTACATCTTACTGAACAAGACTTACTTGATAGACAAGAAATGAAGCAGCTTATGACAGGTGTACGAAATGCTTTGAAAAACAACAATTTGACTTTGGACCAGCTAAGACGAGTAATGAAAATTTTGAAGTAATAAGTAGTATAAATGCGTAAGCGCAGGGAGATATTCCTTGTGCTTTTATTATGTCAAGAAATTGTATTCTAGAAATCAATGCTTGACGCACACCAATCCATTATGCTAGTGTATATTCATATTATTTCGGAATTTTTATCCTATCAGATTAAAACATAGCGAAGATGCTTGTGCCTATCGGTATAAAGGAACTTTAGCATTTTATCTGGTAATTTTTATTTTCCGATAAAAATACCCCAACATATAAGAGAATGACTTAGACTGGCAATGATTTATATTGCAGGCGAAGTGTTCTCTTTTTTATTGCCTAGAGAGGCTAGAGGGAGAAAAGCATGGGTTATAGAAGTGATGTAGCTTTAGCACTTAAAACCGCAGATTTTAATATGTTGTTAAAGAAAAGTAAGGAACAACGTCCAGATGTATATGATTTAATCCAAGAAGCAAAAATCTTCGCAAATGAAGATTTTATAACTATCTATTGGGAGTGGGTTAAATGGTATGATTTTGAACCAGACATAGCCTACATCGAAGAATTTAAGGCGCACACTGAACACCAATTTCACAAAATTGGGGAGAATTATGAAGATTATGAGTACACGTCTAAGGGTGAAAGTATTCATAGTTGCATTCAATTCGTGAGACGACTTGATATTTTGGGTAAAGAAGTTAACTTAAAGGAGGTACTCGCATGAGTCTAAGCATTCATAAGTTTACAGGTAGTTTCAGTGAGATAGACACTTGTATAAATTGCGGGGAAAACCCAGCATGTGTTGAGTGTGAAACTGTTTTGGATTACTGTATCCACTGCGGTGAAACTATCAAAACACCAGAAGTTCACTTAGTATTCACTGTTGACCGTTATAACGGAATGAACAACAGTCCACAGGATACAGTAAACTTGATGATTGATGGGCAGATGTATGCTGCTGCTCACATCAATCTGCTGGAGGAAGACAAGAGCGCGGATGTAGCACATTTGCATATCTATGTCTCACCCAATGAAGCAACATTAGTGAATGCTCAAATTATTGCTGATTTTGCTAAGTGGTTACGGTATGATTGGAAAACATCTAATAAGTGTGTTGTTGATTTTCCAACAATTGTTCGACTTATGGGATGCATAACCCATACAAATAGACCATTACTCCAACAATTGGAGTGGTTTGTCGCACTTCCAAATGCTTGTGATATAACTGTTGAGCATCTTGCTTATGGGTTTACGCATAAAACAGTTTAACAAATCAACAAATATCTTTATTAAAAGACCCAGAGTTTTAATCAAGCTCAAACATATAAGAGAATGGACATGACCCAGCGGAGATACTGCCGGCATCCATTCTCTTTTTTTATGCCCAAAGGGCTAGGAAAAGGAGAACAACTTATGTCAAACACAGCTTATGGCGTTCAAGGCAGTCTAGCGGTCTACCAGCAACAAATGACACTATCTCAATCAAGTAAGTTCGGGCTTGTCAATGAGCCTAAAATTGCTAACAATTCAACACCTATATTGAGATTGGTAGATAATGACACAGCAGATGAAGCGCAAAACCCTTATGCCAATGATGGGGTAGCAAAGTCTTTCACAGACGCGTCTGTAATGATAGCATTTTTAGACGAACGTGAAGAAAATGCACATTGGAAAACGGGTCTTGAGCCAAGGTCATTCCTTGTTGAGGTAGACGAAGATGCTCATAAAAACTCAACTGGTTTACTATTTAATAGTGCTCAGTTTGACCCTAACACATCACCCATTCCATTGCGTGACTGTGCAATACCAACACTGCTGGATAGAGCAAGGATAAGCGGCACTGCTTTAAATCACGTCACAAGGCAAGTCTTTAGGGATATTGTAAACGAATGTCTAAATGTTGCACCTGCAAATGCAACGACAAAGATTCGTATTGCAGATGGTAAAGTTTCTGCCGTAATGTCAAACCTTTATGTGCCACTAAGTATTCCAGAGTTATTTACAACTGCTATGGATGAAATCTCATCACGTTTTCCTAAAAATATTTTTGCAGGAGGGTCATGGACGCATTCAATGACCTCATGTGAATGGGTATTAGGTGATGAAAGCCATCTAATAGATGCTTATAAACTGGCTTTAGCACGACATGGCGTTGATAGTGATGGTATACAGCCAGCCCTTCGCATAACATCCTCAGATGTTGGTATAAGCGGAGCAAATATCATGCCAAAACTTGTTGTAGGTAAAGACAGCATCATGCTTCCTATTGGTGGTACGATTAGACTTGAACATAAGTCTGGTGCAACCATGGAGAACTTTGTTGAGAATCTCAAAGGAGTTTTTGGTCAGTATCGTGACAAGTTAAAAGAACTTGCTGTACTTCTTGATGTAGAAATAGGACATCCGGAGGGTTGCTTTGCCGCAGTGGCAAAAAGACTGCACATCCCAAAGAAATATGCAGACCCAGCACGCGAAAGCTTTGCAAGAGCTTATGTGATGGGTAATAGCTGTACTGCCCATGATGTGTACATGGGGCTTAGTGAGGTATTGTTTCAATTACAAATTACTGGTGTCACCGGAGAAATGGCTTTGCGTATTGAAGATGCGATTGCAGGTGCGCTTACGTTGAAGTGGTCAGATTATGATAAGCCTCTTAAAGAAGACTAAGGAAGGGGATTGCATTAAATGGACAATGAAATTGTTTCAATTGCCTGTTCAGATGATTTAGAAAAAATCATTGAAATTCGCGAACCCATAGGCTTGTTTTATTACTTTGATAATAAAACGGACACCTATATTGGCATTGACAACTCAACTGGAGAAGCTTGGACCGAGGATTTTCCAGATGAAGACTCTTGCGAGAAATGGTTGCTTAATCCATCGTTATTGGCTTCATCACTGATTTATAATGAAATCAATGAGAAACGGTCTTGACAGAGTGACACTCGAAAACGCGAGATAAGCGTTTTCGAGCGTTTTTGTCACGATAGGCAAGTCCGATTTCGAATTATTTAATTATAGCAACTCCTAGAATTTACAGAATGTAAAAACCCCGAAATCTTATGTAAAATGCATAAATCGGGGTTTTTATTATCTTCTGAAAAATAAAAACATAATTTAGAATGGAGAATGACCATGAGCAATCCATTATTCGGAAACCACACATTTTCACTGCCTTTGCCTGTACCATTTGATGCAGCAGAAGTGCTGAGTAGGAGAACTGACATTCGCTCTTCCTTTAGCCCAGCAAATGCAGCATCAACATTACATGGTCCAACCCTTAAAGCATTTATAAACCTTCGCAATGCTCAACAAGGACTCAACGATGTTGCCATTGGTACAAAAGGCAGTGGGCAGGAGATAATGATTGAAAGAACCGCAACTGACGGCACAAGAGAAGCTGTTGTGTATAATACATTAAGCGGTGATTTTCGTGCTGGTATTTTTAATGGTGATAATACTACACCAAATGTTTATAATTTAAAGAAAAAAGGTGGCAAAGATGGTACGATCCTATTCATGGCGATACTTGCCAGTGAATATGAAAAGTATGAAAACAAGAGGTTAGGTTCATCTATTAATAATGAATTCATGCAATACTCAGATAATTTAATTGATAATCTTGATCTTGACGCACTACTGTCAGCAACAGACTTGACTACATTAGGTGAGGAAATGTCAAAAAACGCTGCTGTTATCTGTGATAATATTTACAGACGGGTCTCGATGCCGGCAGGTAGTAGTAAAGATAGTATCCCGAATATTATTCCCACATCTCTCAATATCCCCTCATTAACTGCTTTGAATCTTCGCCAGGGAAAATATGCTCCTGACGAAGTGCTAATCGGTGAGTTTAAAATCCTTACAGGTGGTAATGGAAATAAGAGAACAAAAGGCAAAACATTTTCTAATGAAGAATTGCCCGGAAAATTTGCTTTTAGTGAAAGAGTATTTTCACCACAAGCGCAAGCTTTAATTCCAAGTATTGCATCATGGTATGTTGTGCCTAGTGAAGTGATTAAAGTATGTAAACATGCAAAAGCCACATCATCAAGCAACATGCCAATGCGTAACTTTATGCTCCGTGGACCAGCTGGTGTAGGCAAAACAGAAAGTGCTAGAGCAATGGCTGCCGCTATGAATCTACCTTATCTAAGTCTGACATGTTCAGCTAATTCAGAAATATTTGACTTTTTGGGGCAAATATTACCTGATATTGAGGGCATGGAAGGTGAAAATGGAGTGAGTCGGAGCGTAAATGACATTCCTGATTTTCATACGCCTAATCTTCCTACGTTCCAAGATATTCAGATGGATACAGCTACCGCTTATGAAAAACTTACAGGGATGTACGATGAAAATATCACTGAGGAAGCTGTGTATGCAAAGCTTGTCGAAGTTATAAAGTCGCAAGCAGTTGAAATATTAAATGCATCGGCTGCAAATAAAAGCACAGAAGCAAGTGATACTGCTAGCCAGAAGTTTCGTTATGTGGAAACGCCTCTGGTGCAAGCTATTAAATATGGTTATTTAATTGAACTTCAAGAACCGAGCGTTATTGCTAATCCTGGTGTTCTGGTGGGTCTAAATGCTTTGTTAGACAACTGTAAACAGATAACCTTGCCAACGAGGGAAACCATCCACCGTCACCCGGATACCGTGATTGTGGTAACAACAAACCATGATTACGCAGGATGCCGTGATGTGAACCAATCTGTGATTTCGAGGATGAACTTGGTCTTTGATTTGGATGAGCCTTCTGAAAAGGACATGATAGCACGAGCAAAGGCATTAACAGGTTGTGAAGATGATGATGCACTTGAAATGATGGTATCCATTATCAAAGATATTCAAAAGCATTGTCAGGCTACCATGATAACTGATGGTGCTTGTGGAATGCGGGAGTTGGTGTCTTGGGTTCAGTCATTTATGATTACTGACTCTATGAAGGAATCGGCGGAATATACGATAATCTCATCGGTTTCTGCTGACCCGGAGAATCGGGAGGAAATTAGGAATACTTGTGTATTGCCTAAGATTGGTTGAGATATTACAGGATATGGTTCATAAGCTAGAAAATAAGAGAAGGGGTGTGGGAATAAATTGATACGCCATAAAGCACGTGGTATAATGAATATTATCTTTAAAAGGGTGATATTTATGGCAACCACAACCACAGAAAAACTAACTATTGAGAAAATGGAATATATGGTATGGGTTGTTGAGGTTGCCGCCAAAGCATTTTTTTGCGGTGATAAAACTACCACATATGAAACTATGATAAGTAGTGGACTTTGGGATATCTATATTGATAACTATGAAACCACTCATTCACTGGGTATGGAATATCTATTAGCCGAAATGAAGGAATATTTTAATGTAAATGGAGTAATTATTCCATGATAGTCTACCACGGTTCAAACATGGAGATAATCCAACCGGATTTGTCTTATAGCCGACATAACTTAGACTTTGGCAAAGGTTATTATGTAACCACTTTGCAAGAGCAGGCGGAAAAATGGGCGAAGCGTAAAGGCAGGATGTCAAAAAAAACAGCTATTGTAAGTGTTTATGCATTAGATGAGAGCAACTTAAACATTTTATCCTTTGATGGATATACTGAGCAATGGCTGGATTTTGTTGTACAGAATCGTTTAGGAAAGCAGGTATTGCATAATCATGATGCAATCTATGGAAATATAGCAGATGACGATGTAGCTACAGTTGTAAATGATTATGTTCGTTTACTTGGAATAGGTCGCATAAGTCAAAATAGCAAATCTTTTTTTCTGGAACAATTGCAATATTCTAAGCCTAACAATCAGTATTGCATTGTCACACAAAGGGGCTTAGATGCATTGAAGTTTATAGAAAGTTATTTGTATCAGGAGGTGTAAGCCATGAATGATGATACATCCCTCGTTAGAATGGTAGTTGAAGGGCTTGCAAAGAAGCACAATTGGACATATGAAGTGGCAATTGAGGCATTTTATAAGTCTGATACGTGCCGTGCATTGTCTGACAGAGAAACAGGCGTGTTTACCTTTGCACCGAGAGAAATAATTGAATTATTTGATGAAGGATTTATTTATTCCAATTAGAACTTTATCATAACCAAGACATCAAAATGAATTGCAAATATGCAATTCACTGGTAATTTTTATTTATTTTTCAGATAGAAAGGGTGGGTAATTTATGAATTTTCATGTAGCCTCTGAACCAAAGAAAGAAGATAAAGATGTTATAGAAACCTTAATATTAAATGATAAGAATGCAAGAAAACGTCGGGCTAAGATAAGCCTTGAAGAACGCTTTGCTATGTTCCCTGACCATCATTATGAACTGTGTGAAGAGTTAGACTGGGGACCGCCAGTTGGTAATGAAATATGGTGACATATGGTGTTTACAAGGCGAAGTTGTTTGAGGTTTTAGATGTTTTAATAGGAATAATAGAGTCTTAGGAATAGTCGATTTGTTTAGAAGTCTCATTTAAACCATCAGATTGATTGCTGTAAAAATGCAATCGCTGGTGGTTTTTATTTTCACAAAAATTAAAAGGAGCGTGTGTATTCATGCGAATATCTCATTTAGAGTTAAGACGAAGATTAAATGACACCAAGTCAAAAATTACAAACAAGCAATTTTTTAAATCCTCTCTGTTTAAAGGATATCTAGCTGATATGGCAGATGCCACCGGTAATCGTTATAAAAAACCTATCAAAATCAACTTGGATTGGGACTCTAGTGATAATGCAGATGTTGCATTCACTGATAATCAGCTAATCTACATCAATGCCGGAAATCCAATGACAAAAAAACTTGCCACAAGAGAGCTGAAAATGCTCAGTCTTATAGGCATTTTGGCTCATGAGGTTGGACACATTTTATTCACAGACTTTCAGGGTTTAGGTATGTTCACAGATGCACTTAAAATTGGTAAGTTTTATCCTAAAGCCCCAGATGTGATTGATGAGATTGAAGCAGAAACCCTTGATGAATTACAAAGCTATATTCAAGGTAAGGGTAAAATGATAGAACGTGCTAAACAATTGATAATCACTATAGCATCTTCTCTGCTAAATGTTATTGAAGATGTCTATATCGAAAGCCGCATGTGTCATAAATTTCCTGGACTATATAAATCAGGGATTGAGTTGATGCAAACCCTTTTGAAGAAGGAAATGAAATCATTATCTGAGCAGATTGATGATGAGAAAATTAAGCCACTGTCAATTGCATTTTCTCTGGTGCTTCAATATGCTAGATTCGGGGATATAAATAACCCTGATAGACTTGAAAATGAGTATACAGAGGTCTTGTATCGTTGTACGGATTACATTGATGAAGCTGTATACAGCGAAGATGTCAATATGCGATATAATGCTGCAAATAAAATCATGCTTAACCTTTGGTTTTTTATTAAACAGGCTTTGGATAATGGAGAGAATAACGGCGATGAAGAGGGGGAGAATGAAAATTCTGCTGGAAGTGGTAGCCCAAATGGTACATCTGGAAGTATAGATTCAGCATTACAGGAGATTTTAGAACAACTTGGTGTATTAGCAAAACAGGCTGGTGGTACAAGCCAACCAAAGGGTGAAAATACGCCAATTCAGTCTGACCCTTCAAACACAATGCCGAAAAGCAGAGCTGGTAACAAAGACAAAGATTCAAAAACTAGCAATAGTTCTGCGGGCAATTCTACTGTAGAACTAGGAGGTGGAAAAGAAGAAAAACCCAGTCAAAAAGCCACTTCTATCGCAGGCAAAAATACCAGCAATGAAAAGACTGATGATGAAAGTATCAATGAAGTAATTGGTGTAGGCGATAGTGATGAGGACATGAATCCTCAACAGTTCTTAGAGGAGGAAGCTGGTCGATTCCCTTTAATGGAAACAGAAAGCTTTGAATCTGATGGTGATGGTTTAATTACTCGTGACCATAGGTATGAAGGTTCGGGCTATGATAGTGCGGCTTC
>WRAH01000037.1 GCA_009780315.1 Defluviitaleaceae bacterium | reverse complement strand
TATTTCTTCACCACCCAAAAAGGTGTATACATAACGATAATCAATATGACCGCTTATCTGCCTTGCCCCAAGAAATAATTCCGGTATGCCGTCTTGATTTATGTCGTGCAATGTAAATTCCCAGCCTGTTTCCCATTCGTTTAAATGCTGTCCTGTTGCGTAAAGTCGTAATATTTCTGTATATGCTTCTTGCCATGAAGAGTTTATTATTATTTCAATATCGGATGAAATATCGTTATTGCCTTGTTCTTCAGCTGGTGCTTCTGTGTTGCTGTTGCTACCGCAAGCTGTAAAGGTAAATAGCACGACTAAAGTTAACGCCAAAATAAATGTGTCTTTTCTTATGCTTCTTCTAAGATTATTATTTGTTTTACACTTTTTGATAAGCCTTGTTACAATCTCCCAAATGATACCCAAGACAATAAAAGCAAGATATGTGCCTATCCATATTTTCCATGCGTTATTTAACGCCCCGCTACCCGCGTCAAGACTGTCAATATTGAATAACATTCCCAAAGCAAAGCCAACAGTATACCCGGTAGGCGTGGCAATCATCACTTTGCGGCCGTCTAAAATTGCGGAGGTAAATATAACAATCAACCCGAAAACAAATAATGCAAAAGGCCATTGTGACATATAATGGAGGCTGAAAAAAGTAAATCTACTGAGGAAAAAGGCAATCCATAGAGCCAAAGCAGCCCTTAATCCCCATAAAGCTCTGTTTTTTGCTTCTGTTTTCATAGTGAAATCCCTCATGCGTTGTTTACTCAAATATTTTGGCTAAGATAGCTTCTGTTTCGTCTGCAAAATCTGTCCAAAAAGCTGTGTCATTAAGATTATATCTTAAAAGTATATCTTCAAATTCACTTTGGGTAATGCTTTGGGAATTTTCCCACAAATGAGGCTGGCCTGAAAGAAGGCTGTACTCGTTGGGTGTGCCGTCCATATCATAATTTAGCAAAACATGTGCCGTAAACCTTCTGACCAACCTGCCGCCCTCAATACCAAACAAAGTGTATGCCCTTGAGCCCCAATGGTTCATGGCTTCTACTACACGGCCTTCTTCGGTGATGCGCATTTCAATGGCATATTCGCCCCCTACATCCAAATAGGATAGTACGCCATCATGTAAACCGAATAATCTCAAAACAGGAACAGGAGAACCATCAGGGGCAATAATTCGCCAAGCCAATACGCCTTGTGTGCCCATATCGTCTATATTCACCGTGATGGCTTTAGTGCTGGAACCTAACCAATCCCTTCCCCAGATATCATTATATTCGGTAGCATCTACTCCCCCGGCATTATATTCTAACAATGCTACTGCAAAGGGGTTAGATGTATGTGAGGGTTCTGCGACCCCTGCCGATTCTTGCGTTGCCATATACGGAGGGCTTGTCTCTGCACAGCTGATATAAACATTTCTATTTGCAGTGTAAACCTCATATCCCATATATTTGAATAATGAAATTGGCAGATATGAATTATTGTTTAGACTTATAAAAGCATCATTTATACCTAAGCTATTCACATCAAACCTATGCAGGTTATTAAACATAAAATATTCGTAGTTCACATAAGTAATCTCACCAAGGCTCTTTCCGTCACGAAGTATTGCCGATTGACTTCCTGTGTTAATAGTTTCCCATCCAAAAATATCCACTATTTCACGCAAAAACGGTATGTGGGTCGGATAAACTTGGCTATACGCCGTAAATAATCTGGCGGGAAGTGCTACGCCATTAACAAAAATCGTGCCGTCGCTGGAATTAGGTAAAGTTGCTATATCATCAGGTTGATGCAGGTTATACCAAATCATATCAACAATTTCGACATTTTCCACTATAGCAATATTGTTAAAGCTAAAATGACTTCCCATTATTCCGCGTTGCCAGTTTACAAGTATTTCATAAGCGCCGTCTTGCACCAAGTTTGTCAGGGTTTTGTCAAGTATCGTGAGATATATACGGCTTCCGGCACTGCCCTGTGTGTCAAAAAAAGAATCTGCCCCTTCACCTAAATTAACAACTAGCCTATTGGTATAAAATTCACAATCCCTAAACCATATGCCCATAATAGGTATGCCTGTACGCTCCCAAAACTCTCTAATAAATATTTCTTCAAAATTTGCGGCAGGAATGTCCACGGATTTATATAAAAAGGATTCCGGTAAGGAATATACGTTGGGGTCAAGTTCCATGCTGTGATAATAAAAGCGGACAGTAATAAATTCGCCTTGTTCAGACTGTGTTTCTTCGCATGTCTGTACTTCCACTTCGCTGCTGCTACCGCAAGCTGTAAAGGTAAATAGCACGACTAAAGTTAACGCCAAAATAAATGTGCCTTTTCTCATTAAAAAACCCACCTTCTGCTATTCATTCAAATGTCATTGCTAAGATTGCTTCTGTTTCGTCATGTCTTAGACCAATATCAGGCTCGACATTCCAAGGGATAAGGCTATCAAGTCCATGCATTATGCGTATATTTTCAAATTCTTCCTTTGTTATGCTTTGGGCATTATCCCATAAACCGCCTGCAAGATAGCTGTATTCACTTTCTAAATGGTCAATACCTTCATTTAGCATCATATGTATGCCAAATGTCCTTACCAGTCTGCCATTTTCAATTCCGAACAAGGTGTATGAACTAGAACCCCAATGGTGCATGGCCTCTATAACACGGCCGTCTGCTGTAACATACATATCTATGGCATATATGCCCCCAACATCTAAGTAGGATACTGCGCCATTATATAGGGAAAACAATCTGAGCATAGGATGTGGGTGTCCGTCAGGTGTGATGAGCCGAAAAGCTAACATTCCCGGCGTGCCCGCATCGTCTATATCAACCAAAATGGCTTTGGTGATAGGGCCCGTCCAAGATGCTTGCCTAAGCTCCTCGTAGGCTTGCATTTCTTCTTGGCTCATTCCTACTGCAAAGTATTCAAGCAATGCCGCAGCAAAGGGGTTGTTGTGCTGGTTTTGCTCCTGTCGGTTATTGCCATCTCCTGTTACAGGCTCAAAGGGGAATAAGTTAAATTGCGGGTATGGGTCGCCTGCCATACTTTCTGATATCCAATAAAACCGCCTTTGCCCGCTTGCTTCTGTGAACGCTATACCGCCGTGAGGGAATAAATAATGTGCAAAAACAAAATCAAGCACAAAAGCTTCATCGGGTGAGAATATTGGTATAGTAAAAGGCGCGTCTGTTAGCTCAACATTTAAATTTCCGGCATCATCAACAAACGTGTCACTCCAAAGAGTTACAAAGGAAAAGTCATACACAACCTCATTTGTCCAAAATACGAGAGTATTATGCCACTCACTTTCAAATCCCATGTGAACAAAGCTGTGGATATTACGGTTATCTATCGGTGCGCCGTCTAAGCCAATATGTATGTTTATTGGCGGTATGGGTGGTGGGTTTGCAATATTGTTTTCCGCTGATGTTGTTTCTTCCGGTTCGCTATTATTTTCGTTATTTTGAGGATATTCTTGGTCTGTAGTTTCATAGGATGGTTCTATTTCTGTATCTGTGATTGTTGATGTATCATTATTGACACCACAAGCGGTAAGGGCAAGCAGTAAAACTATTGTCAAGGTTAAAATAACTGTAAATTTTTTCATGTGAAAACCTCCGTTAATTTTTTAAAATTTCCCCTGCTCTATTCGTCTATAAACTGAAAGCTATTTATAAGAAAATCCCAATGGCTTGGTTCCCAGTGGCCTACCATTTCAAGATATTCTGCACCCGCTTCGCTGTTAGGGTCTTCATTATGCTCTACACCGCTTGGAAAATTAACAAAGTAAGTATATCCTCCGGTCTGTGCCAAAAATATTGTACCTCCCGCCATAATAGGAGCATTATCATAAGTATAATGCTCACCAACAGCTCTGCCGAAAGTGAGTATGTTACCGCCATACCCAAAACCATAAAGGGCATAAAGTTCTTCCCTTGTTGCTATATGGTATATTTCTACACGATGCTCAATATCACCGTCATATTCAACATAAAACTCTACTGCTCCATATTTGCTGTCCCAAAAAGCAGGGAACACAATTGAAAATCCAAGATTGTCAAATTGGCGGAAAACACCTTCATTATTCATCCGTGCTGACTGCTCGGCTGGTTCAAGCAAACTAAAGCTATTCACAATAAAATTGTCATTTATCGGTTCTAAATATTCCATCATTTCTCTGAATTGCACAGCGGCTACGCTTACGGAATAATATTCGTGTTCCGAATCTTGCGGGTAATTTATTGCGTATGTGTATCCTTCTGCTTGCGCCAAAATTAATCCAATTGGTTCATTCTCCATACCATCAACACTAGGGAATCTGTTAATCCAAAACAACATTCCTGCAAAGTCTAATTCAACAAGTTCATCTTGTGTAGCTGTGTGATGCACTCTTACAGAGCTTACAATGCCATAATCATTCTCAAAATCATATCTGCTTATGTTGTATTTACCCTCCCATGAAGAAGGGAGTATAAAAGAGAACCCTAAATCATCGAATTGATGAGGAGTACCGATGTCACTGTGGACAGCACCCTGTTCCACTTGATTATCTTCAAATTCAAGTGTATGGTTTGGGTTTGGTTGCTGTGTAGTTTGAGATTCATTTCCACCACAAGAAGTGAAAGCAAATAACATAACCACTGTTAAAGTTAAAAGAAATACATATTTTTTCATAAAATTCCTCCGTGACAGCCTGATGTATTCATCGAAGCACGTAAATAAAAGTCTTCTTTTTGTTGATAAAATATAATAGTCATTGTAGCATAAATGCTTAGGGGTCACAAGCTCGTCAAGAGGGTATATTTTATTTTATTTCAGGTAAAAATTATTTTTTCAACATGATTTTATGGGGTTTTCTTGCTCTATTCAACCCGAAAGCAGTTTCCTATGGGTTTTTGATTTTCAAGGATTTCACATTCTAATGTCCTAAGCACTCGGCACGAGTGCCAGCAGACGCGAAAGCGGCTTAAAACAAAAATCGCCTCACGGCGATTTTTGCTAAAGGGAGTTTGAGGGATTTCCCTCAATAAGCTGTATTTGTGCAACAAATATATTGCTTGCCGTTTCTTTTATGATTGGCTTTACGCCGTAAGGCGGTTGTTCGGTTTAGATGTACTGTGTCATGGCTCGTTATGTCGATTGCAAAAGATATATCCGTAAATCAGCAACTATTGTAAACCGATAGAGCATTTTAGGAGGAGTAAGATAAAACCATAGATTTGACTTTTTGTTTATGATATAATTAAATGGGTTAGTTTTTGATTACGACCATAAGGAAATAAAACTAAACGAGGGATTTGTATGAATGTCACTAGCAATCTTATGATAGAAAGGCACGGTCTTATCCGTATTTTTAATAAACTCAAAGGGAATCATGTTGTAGTTGTAAGTGCGCCTGCGGGCTATGGCAAAACGGTAGCCGTAACGCAATGGTTAAGTAAAGACAGCCGTTCTAGTGCCTTTTACTATATAGATGAATATGACAACAATCTCTCCTATTTTTGCGAACGATTTTGTGCTACGCTCGGTGATTGCCAGCCCCAAAACCAAAACCTTATGGATATCGTCTCTCATGAATCCTTCCAAAATGCCCCCGAAGAGTTTTCTTTACGTGCTATCGCTGCCCTTTCAGGCAGAAAGCAGTCGGTTTTTGTTATAGATGACTTGCATCTTATTCATAATGATGCGGTTTTGAGACTTCTGCTTGTTTTCATTAAGCGTTTGCCAAAAAATTTTCAAATTGTTTTGATTAGCCGCCACGATTTACCTTATGGCCTTTCTGAATTATGGTTGAAAGGTCAGGTTGGTCGTATCAATGCAGAGAAGCTACTATTTAGCAATAAGGACATAATGGCACTCTACAAAAAGCGGGGCAGTCAAATTACAGATAAGCAAGCAGAGGAGATTAGCGGGCAGACTCATGGTTGGGCAATCGGGATTAACGCTTTTTTATTATCCAATGGAGAATTGTCTGAACAAATATATAATTATTTGGAAGGCTTCATACAGACAAACATATGGGAAAAATGGGATGAAAAAACACGCAGCTTTATGACTCATACATCAAACTTGCGTGAGCTTACCCCTTCTTTGTGCGAGGCATTAACAGGTATAGCTGATAGTGATAAGTTTCTCAAAGAGCTTGTTCAAAAAGGTGCTTTCATTACACAATTACAAAAAGGAGTTTACCGCTACCATCATTTATTTCAGCAGTTTCTTATGCAAATGGCTGGGGAGCGCGGAGAAGAATTTTTACACTCCCTTATAGAAAAAGAAGGATATTGGCATTTGTCTCAGATGGATTTTTATAGTGCCGTGGATTGCTTTATAAGATGCAAAAACCACGAAGGCATAGTAAAATGTTTTGATTTGCTGTATATTACTGACCGCAGGAATTATGTTGTGATGAAACTTTCGCCTATCATTAAACACCCTGAAGTCCATATTGCCTCTCAAAAGTACCCATATATATTGTTTTTAATGTCTTTGTTCGCGCTTATTGAAGGGCACGCAGAAGATGCAGCTTTGATTACGGATGAGAGTTACACTAGACATGATGAGATTGCATCAAAATACCCCGAATATTTATCGTTGTTTCCTTACATGCGTTTTTGGGATTTTCGTGTATCGTTAAGCCAGATATTGAACGAAATTGAAATAATAAGCCTAAAGATTCCTCCCTCAATATGGACTGTATCTTTACACATGCCTATGCTCCATCGAGGCATTAGGGACTTTTCGGAAGTGACTGTTGGAGATGTAGTCGAAAACTGCAAAGAGATATTATCGGGTATTGGCTGGATGATTGGTGAAGAAGCACCTATATTAGTCGAAATCTTAATGGCGGAATTATTATATGAACAGGGTCATTTGGAAAAAGCTTATGAACACTCTATAAGAGCAAATGCTGGGGTGAGAAATCATTTTTTGGCAGAGGTTAATTTTTGTGCGATGTCAACATTGGTTTGTGTGGTGGATGCACTTGATAAAGGATATTCAAAGGAAGCGGCAGAGGCGTTGCAATCTATGTCGCAGATGATTGAAGAAACCAAGTCATATCATTTATCCCATAATTTTAACGCTTTCAAAGTTCGACGAGAGATTTCAGCCAGAAATATAAATGCCGCCAAAGACTGGCTTGATATGCAAACTTTTGGTAACTCTACTTTACATGGGATATATGCTGATTTTACATCATGCAGAGCCTATATAGCTATTGGTAAATACGATTTTGCTATTATTTTGCTAAAGAAGGTTTTGAAAATAGCAGATGCTTTTAAACGGCCGTTAGATATTATTGAGGCGCAAATATTGTTAGCACTTGCTTATTGGATAAAGAAACGCAGATTCCAAAATGAAGCGTTAGAGTGTCTGGAAAATGCTGTTTTAGCAGCATACCCTTTTGGATATGTGCAAATGTTTGTAAATGAGAGTGCTGTCCTTACCGGTATGCTGTATAAGCTGAAAAAACGTGTTGAGTTGCGTGGGGATAGGGATAAAAGTTTCATCAGCTTTATCAAGATGCTGTATCTCGAAACAAGAGATGGCATGAATGAGGAGCTGATAAATGAACCAAAGAAGAACACTATTAAATTTACAGATAAGCAAACAGAGGTAATATATTTGCTTTGTCAGGGTAAAAGCTATAAGGAAATTTCAAATGCCTTGGGAATAAAACAGACAACTCTCCGCTCTCGCATTAAACTAATTTATAGCAAGCTAGAAGTGTCAAATGTAATAGATGCGGTAACAAAGATAAAAGCAATGGGCTTGTTAAAGTAAGTTTTGGACATGAATGGGAAAGTGCTTACTTGAAAAAGACAGCGTAAGTTAAGGCAATGACCCAATAAGCAATGAGAAGAGCAGTTATCAGAAATGATAGCCGCTCTTTTTTGTGTAAAAATATAAAAAAATGTCAATAAAAGATGCCCGTCATAAAGTTGAAATCTGCTTTTTATTGCTGAGGTAATGACTACCATTTACGTGAAGAAAAATTAACCCTTACATCGACTTTAGGGTACTTTATCAAGATTTGAGATTCAAAACATAAGGGTATATAACTTAATTTCGGAATTAAAAATCAAAAAATATACCATCATGAGGTTCTTAATAAATAAAAATTATTTATGCTATCATAAAAAAAAGGTGTGACGCTAACACCTTAACCAATACAACATATGGAGGTGAGGACGTGACATGACTAGTGCAAATTGTTTCATCCAACTATGGATATTATGGCGTGCGCCGCCTTGAGTGTGTTATGTCTTAGTAAATGATTCATGCATACGTATTTTATCTACAATTAATTAGATTAGAAATTTGCATGGCTATTCCAGCTACTAATAAAATAAAACAATAATAAGGAGAGTTCCTATGAAAAAGTTTTTTGTATTGCTGTTCATCTTGGCTATAGCGATGTCCTTAGCTGCCTGTTCCAATCAAAATGAAGAACCAGCAGTTGATGACCCAACACCAATAGTTGATATCGAAGTTCCAGCCGATACTGACGAGCCATTGTCAATACCAACAAATGCTGGATTGTTCCGTGGAGAAGTAGAGGATGTATCAATAACCGATGGACTTAACACGATTGTACTTAGACAAGTTCTGGGCACTGATTTTGGAGCAGAAAGACTTACCGTGCTAATAGATGCCGAAACCCGCTCTGACTTTGCCATTACAGATGTTAATGAAGGTGACCATATAGCGGTTTATTATCATGTAGGTATTGACTATGGTGTTAGTATGCCAGAGGAAGTGACCGCTATCGTGCTTCAAATGCTACCTCCTGCATCTGCCAGCGTGTTTGTCGGTTCAGTAGTAGAGATTACAGCGTACCCCACGGGGGGCAGTCTTCGTATGCTTGTAGATGAAGATGATCCACACGTGATTGTTGTACTCTTTAGCAATGAATATACACAATTCTATCTTGACATAGACAGCCTTGAACCGGGTAGTGATATTAGTGTATTTACAGATGGTATGCCCAACACAAGTGATTACACTTTGTATGTGAATGCACTTGAAATTCGTATGGATCCGCGCTATCCCAGCGAATCGGGCTTGGATTAATGAAACCCCAGCATTCAGCTTTGGTTGGCAATCAAGAGAATCGCAGCCGCAAACGTAATGGCTGTCGCGGAGGTTCACCGTTTTGATATTTGGAGAGAAGGATATATCCTTTTCGGAAGAGATTTTATGTTTGTTTCGTAAAATCAAAATCAGCTAAAATTTGGAGGAAATTTTAATGAAAACTCGTTTTTTGAAGCTACTATCTGTTTTAATGGTTTTAACATTGCTTGCGCCTATAACTTTTGTTAATACAGTGACTGCTGCAAGCTACGACCCATATGGCCCTGCTATTAGTGACGTTGCTACTGGAGAGGTTATTATAAGGGTAACAGAGGTCAACTCTACATCTGCACGCTTAGACGTGAGTTTGAATACTCAAGGTGACGCATCCCCTCTATCTGCGTCCGGCTCTATCAATGGCATACGGTTCAACAGAGAACTAAATGGTAATCGTTCGTTTACGGTAAATATACCTAATTTATCACCGGGCTTAACAATAAACATTGAAGTTCTTGTTGAGTTTACAAGCTTTTCCAGAGGACCGTTTGTCGTTGATGAACGGGAAAGCTATACCCACATGCCGGATGTAGCAATACTACCTCTGGAATCCCCTTATGATCCATATGGCCCTGCTATTTTCCCCCTGGAACCCCCTTATGATCCATACGACCCTGCTATTTTTCCTCTGGAACCTCCTTATGACCCATACGGCCCTGCTATTTTTCCTTTGGAACCTCCTTATGATCCATACGGCCCTGCTATTCTGCCTCCGGAATCTCACATCCCTTCCCCTGTAACATTGCGTTTTGTTGTGGGCAGCACCACATATTCAATTAACGGTGTGCCTGTTCAAATAGAAGCAGCGCCTTTTATTGACACAGCCTATAACCGCACAATGATGCCTTTGCGCGTAGTTGCGGAAGCGCTGGGCGCAACGGTAGACTGGAATGGAGCAACCCGTACCATTACTATCAATCAATACACCACATTGTCTATTGGTGTCGCTTTGCCGGATGGTATGGGCGCACCGGTCATTGTAAATGACCGTACCTTTGTACCCATTAGATATGTAGCAGAGATACTTAGTGCGGATGTTGAGTGGGATGGTACCAACCGGGCTATCTATATTCATATCTAAATAGGGACACCGGCACTTTATTTCATTTCTAAGAAAGAAGGTGGATATAAATGCCCAAACAAACAATAAACGGAAACTGCCTTATATGCGGAAAGACCACTGGCTGTTGTAGGAGCAGTATGCCTTTTACTGAGGTGCTTATAGACGGACAGCGCGGAGTTGAAGGAGAGCATTTTAACTTAAATCATGTCGCAATAGTTGAAAACGGTGAAATAGTTAGGCGTGAATTTTTCTGAAACTAAGGGTATGTGGCATTAAAAAGCACGTCAAATAACCAAATCCGCGCCATGAAAAGCGCCATCATTAATATCCAGTGCCTAAAGCTTGCAAGAACAGTCGATGTTTTAAAGATATTCAAGAAACTCAAAAGGGGACGAGAATAATTGAAAAAAGTAATCTTTGTTGTTGATGACAGCATCAATAACTTAACTATGATTGCAGAGGCATTAAATCCTCATTATGCCGTTAAGACTATACCAACAGGTGAAGAAGCAATTGCCCTTTTGGAAAAGGTAAAACCGAATTTAATACTTCTGGATATTGAAATGCTGGGCATGGATGGCTTTGATGTATTGAAGCACCTAAAAGACAATCATAAGTACAAGGATATTCCCGTTATCTTCCTTACGGCTAAAGATGATTTCTCTACAGAGATAGAAGCCTTAGAATTAGGGGTTACTGATTTCATAGCAAAACCGTTTAACCCTGCTGTTCTTCTTAACCGCATAAATCATCACATAGGTGCAAGTGAACTGCTCCGCGAACGCATATTACAGCTTCATAAAGCCAAACAGGATATTATTTTTGTATTGGCAGATATGATTGAAAATCGGGATGAAGAAACAGGAGATCATTTATGGCGCACAAGCAGCCTTATCAAAGATTTACTAAAACAAATGTTGATAAGCAGGGTCTACTATGACCAGATTTCTGAATGGGATTTTGACTTAATAGCAGAATGCTCGCTTTTGCACGATGTAGGTAAGATAAATACACCCGATTCAATTTTGAATAAACCTGGTAAGCTTACGCCAGAAGAATGGGAAATTATGAAAGCCCATACGATAATTGGCGGAAAAATTATTCAAAAGATTATTGATCGTAGCGGTGAAAATGAGTTTTTAAGAAACTCAAAGATATTCGCAGAGGCCCATCATGAACGATGGAACGGATCAGGATATCCTTACGGCTTAAAAGGAGATAGCATCCCACTTCAAGGGCGCATCATGGCTATTGTTGATGTATATGATGCACTTATATCCAAACGTGTTTATAAGGACGCTTTCTCACTAGAGCAAGCACTTGAATTTATATTGGAAGAAAAGGGCAAGCATTTTGACCCTCAAATTGTGGATGTATTTCTCGATATTATAGAACAAGTTAATCAAGATATGTAATTCATATTTTATAATTAATGTCGTGAATGCATATGGTAAATGAAGATATATATAATATGATTAAGCGTTGCAACTATAATGGTTTGCACACCATCGCTTTTTTCATATATAATTTAAACGAAAAGGGAGAATGTATTATGCCAAAATGTGAAAGCAATTATGCAGCCGCCATCGTAAGACTAGATTTTCAGTATGCCCATAGATTTATGCACTATCCGGGAGAAGCGCAGTTTTTACATGGACATTCTGGATTGCTTGAAATTGAAATAGGTGGAGAAGTAGACGAGAAAACAGGTTTTGCTTATCCAATTAAAGAGGCTCAAAAATTAGCTTGGGATATTGCAGACAACTTTCATCACGGCACCCTTTTTCAAGAAGGAGACCCTCTTCTTGAGTTAGTGCTATTGGGTTATGAAAAAGCAGATATCCGTAGTGGCGCACCGAATACTACCCCACCAAAAAAGCTAGACCACCCGCTTGTATGGTCATATCCAGAATGTCGAGTGGTCGTAACAAAAAAAGTTTCTTCCTGCGAAAACTTTTGCGAAATGTTTTATGAATTGCTAAAAGATAAGTTAAACATTAAGAAGATTACATTTAGGTCATCTTCTCTTAATGCAGCTTCTAGGTGTTACGAGTAGGGGTTTTCCCTCGAAGGGAGAGATATTATGAAATTTTTATTGAGTGCCGTAATTTTTCTGATGTGGGTTGGTTTTATGATTTTTATTGAGAGCGGCTCTATCGTATATTTTCTTGACATACCATCACTAATCGGCCCTTTGATTGTTGCCGTTGCCATGATTTTAATCACGGGTGAGTATGAAGCCTCGATTGCAGGGCTAAAGGCTCTAATATCAAAAAAATATCAAATCACCGAGGCTAACAGAGTCAAGGCCATAAAGCTGTACAGACTCATGCGCAATGCTGTGTGGTGTGGTGCTGCTTTATTTTTTGTGATTAGCTTAATAAACATAATGGACGATGTGCAAAATTGGGAGCTTTTTATGCGAAACTTGGCCGTTGCGGGGCTTTCGGTGTTTTATGCCGTGCTAATTAACTTAATTTTGATCAATCCTGTGATCGGGGTTTTGGAGATGAAAGATTCCTGATAATGCATGAGAAAATAATCCTGTTAATGTTCTACTTTATATCGTTCACCCCACTGCCACATTACATCAAGTATCGGCTTTAAGCTATGTCCTAATGAGTATGCATAAATTAACCCAATTCAAAAGATCATAACTGTGACAACCACAAGTTAGGATAAAACAACTCAATAAGAATTACTTTAAATAAAAGGCAAAATTTCGCCTTTTATTTTTTTCTGCTAACTCAGGCAAGCTCCTTTAAAGCGGTTTTCATCAAGGGTGGAGGCATCAAACTTATATATAAAGCAATAAATTTTGACTTAAAAAAATAAAATATGCCATCATGACGTTCTTAATGATGGAAGGCTTTTTATGCTATCCTTAAAAAAGATATATAACTAGATAGAAAAAGACATGGTTGCCGTGCCTTTTTCCTAAACTTATTGTAGGGGTAGGCGGTTATTGAGATGCAGAACAAGATTTATGATATAGGCAAATTATCGGAGAGTAGCAACATTGATATGGAGTTCGTCAGATTGTTTTTCTCTGATAATAATGATTATTTTGATGCGCTTACAGACTTTATATGCAACTATCGACGATACTTAGATAATTATACGCCAGATTTTGTCATTAACAACTCAGAAGACACAAAATTGTTTCTTATGGAATGTTATATAGTTCGGATTTGCCTGATGAGTTTAGGACTTACTCTGGCTCTAAAGGAATTGAATTATATCGAGGAAGCTGTATACCAAATGAATTTTAAGTCTTTCTCAGATGGTCAAGCTAGATTTAAGGCAACCATAGATACTTATAAACAGCTATTTAAAGAGGCGCAGTTATAGATGGTTAATTTGAAATGACGATAAGGTATAAAATTTCTGGAGATGATAGGTCATTGGAACTTTCTTTTAATAGCTTTAGGCTTATAGATTAGCGGATAACAGCACCTTATTGGAGGCATAGAAAAAAGTTTTTTACCAAAGGTTCAACAAAGGTTTGGCATTTATAATGATAATCATAAAGCAGTTACCACTGCTAAATAAAAAGGCGGTCATTAAAATGACAAACAAAACAAGCAAAGAGAAAATTGGTACTGCGATCCTTTGTGCCGCACTTACCCTTTCATCGGGAGTTGAGCTTTACAGTTTGAAATAGGCTACAAGCTGTCGTAAAATTTCAGCTTGCGCGTTAAGCTCTTCTGATGCGGCGGCGGTTTCTTCCGATACTGCCGAATTGCTTTGCGTTACACTTGAAATTTGCGAAAGCCCAACACTAATTTGTGCGATTGCTTCTGCCTGTTCTTTTGAAGCTACTGAAATGTTGCTTATCAGTGTTGACACTTCAGCGGCGTTTTTCACAATCATATCCAAAGATTTTGATGTGGCTTCTGCAATGCTTGACCCACTTTCGACACGACTATTTGAAGTTTCAATAAGCCCTGTTGTTTCGGTTGCGGATTCTTGGCTACGCCCTGCAAGGCTACGTACTTCATCTGCAACCACGCTAAAACCTTTGCCTTGCTCACCCGCTCTTGCGGCTTCTACTGCGGCGTTAAGTGCAAGTAAATTTGTTTGGAAGGCGATGTCTTGAATGGATTTTATAATCTTGGAAATTTCGCTTGACGATTCCTTGATTTGTGACATTGCCGCCAGCATTTCCTTCATGGAGGTATTACCCTCTTGTGCATTGGCTGTAGATTTATTGGAAATTTCGCTTGCTTCCATTGCGTTTTCGGCATTTTGCTGTGTTTGTTGGTTAATCATGTCAATCGTGGCGTTAAGTTCTTCAACGGAGCTGGCTTGCTCTTGTGCGCCATTTGCAAGCTCTTGTGCGCTGATTGAAATTTGCTTTGCTCCCGACAATACTTGTTCAGATGAAGATGAAATTTCCGACATTGTTTTGTGAAGTGTTTCGGATATATTATTCAAGGATTCTTTTATATCCGCAAAACTACCCACAAATTCTCGTGTAATTTCCGTGGTTAAGTCGCCGCTCGCAATCGCTTTCAAGTCGTTCGAGATTTCAACAATATAAGAAGCAATTTCCTCAATACTTGCCACAAAATTACCTAGAATATCTCTAAACACACCACTGTAATTTTCGACATTTGCATTAAGTTCCATTGCGACAAGTTTATTATTCATATCTGCTAAATCAAAATTACCCCTCTTCATTTCATCAATCGCAAACGCAATCACTTTAAGCGGTGCATCAACGGCTTTGACAATATCATTAAGTCCAATCATAATCTTACGCCAATCGCCTTTGTATTTGTCGGAAGCAATTAGGAAGCTAAGGTCGCCTTTTTCCGAAATTGATTCAATCATAGAACCAATTTCGCCACCAACAGATTTTAGACTTTTAGCAAGGCTGTTTGCGGTATTCGGCAAAACTTTCCAATCTCCTGCCCATACCGTTTGGTCTAATTCTGCATTGAAATAACCATCGCTTAGTTTTTCCATTGTATCACCGAGAGTTAATATTTTTGTCGTCATGGTTGAAAGTAACTTGTTCATAAGCTCAACCATTTCCTTGTATGAGTTTTGGTATTTTGTGTCGTCAAGTGTGAATTTCATATTGCCGACTTCTATATATTGGTAATGCACCGTGGTGAAATCATCTACTATATTTTTTACGACGTTCGCAAGATTATAAATCTTTTGGGTCATAATGCCTGTTTCATCTTTGGATAAGTTGGATTTGAAGTTAATATTCAAATTGCCAGTCGATATGCTGTCAATAATTTGCACTACTTCGTTTATAGGCTTCGTCACTAAGCTGGAAATAATAAGTGCAATAGCAATACCAAGCACCACACCAGCAATAGCAAGAATAATCATTGACATGAATGTTGTATTAGAAGAGTTTTGCAATTCTGCTTCGGTAACAGCCATAGATTCGTTTATAGCTGTGCGAATTTCGTCAAAATAATTTAGGATAACTGGTACTACTCCACCCGAGCCGCCTGCGGCAGTTGTCACGGTAACGGTGGTGGCAGTATCACCAGCCCTTGCTGCACTCATTATACGGTCTAATATATAGTAATCAATGTAATGTATAGCCGTATTTTCAAGTCCATCAAGACGGCGTGTTTGTGCGGCTCTCATTTCGGGCGAAACACGATAATCGGCAGCTAAGTTTGCTCTGTACTCTGCAAAAGCGTCAAGGAGTTGAGCCCTAAGCCCTATAATTATATTTTCTTGGTTTGTAACACCTATATTCCTAAACTCAGCATTTGCGGCTTCATCAGAACCATCGCCATAAATGTCGGCGGCGTGCATAGACGCACGATTCATTGTACGTCTTGCATCCATCATGGCAACTTCCATATCACGCAACAAACTACGGCGCACAATTGGGTAATTCATTACATGGTTGTACTCGCCACTTACATAAGAAATTTGAATTGCTCCAAAAATTGCGATAAAAGCTGTAACGGACAACAAGAGAAAAAAACCTAAAAAAAGCTTTCCTCTAATCCTCATGTTTCTAATCATTCTACCCATAGTTAATTGCTCCCTTTTGTTTTAGTGTGGATATAGGTTTACAAATTTATTTTTCGATTCCAAATGCGTTATCCGCCTCATAGCTTGTCCTTCTATAGTTGGGTTTGAAGAATTACAACCCACAACTGAATTTACAAGCAGAATACAGGCGAATTTTCTATAAAGGCAGGGCTTTTTGGAAAGATGTTATCTCATTGAAACGGTACAAAATCCTCCCGATTTTTGGATTGATTTTACCATTTTTTTGTGATATACTCATTAAAATTGAGTGGATTGCAACAAAAAAATGATGTCCAAAAAGCCCTGCCTTGTTAGACATCACTACTTTTTCTTACCACCCCTTAACTCCCTCAAACGGTTGTAAAACGTGGCTCTTTTCAGCCCTGTTTGTTTCAAAACTTCATCAAAAGGCAGTTTGCCACGCTCCCAATCTTTCACCACAATGGCGAAGTTTTCAGGGGGCTTTTTTAGAGGGCGACCCATGTGTTTTCCTTGTGCTTTGGCGGCGGCTATGCCCTCTGCTTGCCGTATTAGCGTACATTCTCGCTCAAGTTCTGCGATTGCGGCGAATACGGTTAGGGTGAAACGTCCTGTCGGCGTGGTGGTGTCGATATGTTCTTTCAAGCTAACAAATTCCACGCCTTTGGCGGTTAGCTTTTCCACAAGCCCTAATAAATCCCTTGTGTTTCGGGCGAAGCGGCTTATGGATTCCACTACAACGGTATCGCCTTTTTGCACGGTGTCCATAAGTGATTGTAATTGTGGGCGTTTGGTGTCTTTACCGCTTTGTTTTTCTGAAAAAATCCGCTCTGACGGTATGCCCCTGCTTTCCATTGCTATAAATTGCCGAAGATCTTGTTGTTCTTTTGTAGAAACTCTGACATACGCATATTCCATAGGCATTTACTCCCTCATAAAAATTTAAGGTGGCTCAAAAAATCAAGCCACCTTATAAAATAACCCAACAAGGAATTTTCTTGTTGGGTTATTTTATCTTCAGGAAGTTCTTACACTTTTAAATGTATCCGATGAGTTTAGCCATGCATTGAGTTAATAGCCGTGGATACCATCAAGATGATTGGCAAAAGATTTAATTTATCAATATTTAAGCGTCCAACTTTATAGGTACAGAATATACAATGGTTAAGCTGCTTGGCGTTACATTGCAACCCAGCGCATTTATTTTAACACCTGCATTATGGGCATTAACCAATGCTTCGCCAAATGCCTGATGAATTTCATAGTTCGGTGTAAAGTAGTTAATTCCCTGCATTTTGATGATGAACACCACATGGGCTTCATAACCGTCTTGGATACTTTTCACTAACGCATTCAAATGTTTTACACCACGTTCTGTGGGTGCATCTGGGAACATGGCAACGCCATCATATTCTAAAGTTACGCCCTTTACTTCGATAAATATTTTACGTTCTGTAGTTTCAACATAAAAATCAAACCTAGAATTACCGTACTTTAATTCAGGCTTTATAAAGGTTATATTGTTAAGATATTTTCCTGTTTGCAAGTATTCGTTAAATACACGATTGGGGGCTTGGCTGTCCATGTTGATAAGTATGTCACCTTTATGCACTGTAACCAAATCATACTTTGTGGTGCGGTTTGGATTGTCGGATTGATTAAGATAAACTTTAGTCCCTGGCACAAGCAGCCCTTTACACCTGCCAGTATTTTTAACATGGCATGGCTCAATCCGACCATCTATTTCAACATGAGCTATAAATCGGTTAGGACGTGAGCGAAAAATGCCTTCGTGGATATTGTTATAAGTCAAAATACACCCCTTGTCCGCTTTCAGAGCCTATTCAAGAGAAAGTTGCCAAGTCAGACCATATTCATCTTGTAGCCAAACAAATAGCCTTGAGAATGGATACTCGCCTAAAGGAACTAGCTCCTGTCCGCCAGATTTCATAAATTCTTCATAAGCCTTGCGCAGTTCTGCTTCATCATCACAAACTACAAAAATAGAAGTTGATGGCGTAAGACTATGGTCATGTCCTTGTGAATCCATAAACCGATAGGTTACGTTTTTAAGTGTAAGAAGCGCGTTTTGAACTGTGCCTGCTGGTGCAGCTGGATTTCCTTGGGGCCATCTTTCTAAGGTTTCTAATTTTGCATCTTTAAAAATAGATAAATATAAGTTGATGGCATTTTCTGCTTTGCAGTTGGTGAACATAAAGAATGGATATGATTTCTTCATCATTCGACTTCCCCTTTTTTATTCTTTGTCTATATCCTATATTATACACGGAGTTGTACATATTGGTAAACGCTAATCACCAATATTGTGCTACAATATGACAATCTAAATGAAGGAGGGCTATACGTGAGTAAAAATGAATTATTAAAGGGATATGAGCATTATATATCAGGTAAAGTATCCAAAATTGTAGCAAATTCATATAAAAATGCAATCAAAGGAACGATAGAATACTTTGGGTATGGTGATAAAGAGATAATCTCTAAAGATATTTTTGCGTTGAAAAATAGTCATGAAGATTTACGACGTGCATTTGAAAGCAATCCTTTAAAGACTGCCAAAAATCTAAAACCTTTTTATAAGGCAGAATCTTATCTCAAAAAGGGATTAGTCAGTGCAGCACTTCCTTTCTTCATTTCTTTTCTCGAAACGTTAATAAAAGACGATGCAAAAAAAATCTCAAATGCAAGTTTCCTTCAATGGTTTGAGCCGTTAATTTCAGCATTAAAAAAACTTGGAGGTTCTGCCTCTCCTGAAGACGCTCGAAAACAAATCATATCTGACTTAGGCATATCTGATGATATTGTCAATGAAACCCGTGGGAAACTTGGGAATAAAAAATTTGACAATGAGGTTGCTTGGGCAAGGAATTACCTTGCCTATGAAGGTTATATAGACAAGTCAGTCCGAGGACGTTGGATACTTACTGAAAAAGGCAATCATGTGGTCATGACGCATAAGCTTGCAAGCGACATATTTATAAAATGGGTTGGAATCCTAAAAGAGCGGCGGGAAAATGCCCATGATATTGAATCACAGGAACGTGAAACGCACGAGAAGCATTATTGGCTGTATGCCCCTGGGGAAGGTGCAAGAAAATGGGATGAATTTTTTTCATCAGGCATTATTGGCATAGGATGGGATGATTTAGGGGATTTATCAAACTGCGCCAACCGAGAAGATATCCGTAAAAAAATGAAATCATTATTTGACGAAACGAAAACATACAAAAATGATTCATTAGCACTGTGGCAGTTTTTTCACGATATGCGAGATGGTGATATAGTTTTTGCCAAAAAAGGTGTCAAACAAATTATTGGGCGCGGAATTGTCACATCTGATTATATCTTCATGCCAGAACGCAGTGAGTATAAACATATTCGCCATGTAAAATGGACACATAATGGTCATTGGACGCACCCGGGGCAAGCTGGAATAAAGACTTTGACAGATATTACGAACCAAACAGATTATATCCAAAAGCTCGAATTGCTTGTTGCAGATGACATGACCATTGATACGGATGAACAAGAGAATGAAATTGAATATCCAGCATATTCAGATGAAGACTTTTTAAGTGAAGTTTTTATGGAGCCGGAACAATATGAAACCCTTAGAAGTCTTTTAAAAAATAAGAAAAACCTTATCCTGCAAGGTGCGCCTGGTGTTGGTAAGACTTTTACTGCCAAGCGGTTGGCATATTCTATTATTGGCGAAAAAGACACCCATCGCGTGATGATGGTACAATTTCATCAAAGTTACAGTTATGAAGATTTTATTCGGGGATTTAGACCAACTGAAAATGGTTTTGAACTTGCCAAAGGCCCGTTTTATACCTTCTGTAGAGACGCACAAGATGATTTAGAGCGGGATTATTTCTTTATCATTGACGAAATCAACAGAGGAAATTTAAGCAAGATATTTGGTGAACTGCTGATGTTAATAGAAAATGATAAGCGAGGAGAAAAACTTAGATTACTTTACTCAAATGAATTATTTGCTGTGCCCAAAAATGTTTTTATTATTGGCTTAATGAATACCGCAGACCGTAGCCTTGCAATGATTGACTATGCCTTACGTAGAAGGTTTGCTTTTTATGAAATGGAACCTGGTTTTGATACTTCTGGCTTCCAGTCATTTTGTGATGGGCATAATCACTCCAAGTTTAATCATTTAATCAAGCGCGTTAAGGAACTTAATGAAGAGATATCTAAAGATGAATCCCTTGGTGATGGGTTTATGATTGGACATAGTTATTTCTGTATCGACGATGAAATAACAGACCATTGGCTTGGGTCGGTTATCAACTTTGAAATACTACCGTTACTCAATGAATATTGGTTTGATGAAAAGTCTAAAATTGAAGACTGGACAAAAAAATTGCGTGGTGTGTTGAATGATTAAAATTCAGAATATTTACTACATGCTTGCATACACGTTTCAAGTCTTACGCAAAGACAGTTATAAAAAAATAGCTGTTGAAGATTTTAAGTATGTAGAGGATTTACTGGCCGCTATACTGGCTAAAGGTATCTCAAGTCAAATCAAGCGAGGGCTTGGGCGTGAATATACCCCTTGTACAGAAAGTTTGAGTACGCCCCATGGAAAAATCAATATATCAGAGTCACTAAAGACAGGTATGATTCATAAAAAACAGCTTGTTTGTGAATTTGATGAATTTTCTGAAAATATTTATTCTAATCAAATTATAAAAACGACGGCTATGTTGCTTATTCGTTCTCATGAGGTGAAGCTGGAGCATAAAAAGGCATTAAAAAAGGTTATGTTATATTTTCACACCATTGATACGCTTCACCCGTCAAGTATTCAATGGACGGGGATTAAATATCATAGCCATAGTGCCACTTACAAAATGCTAATCAATATTTGCTATCTTGTAATGAACGCATTATTACCTACAATACAAGCAGGCTCAAAAAAAATTTCTCAATTCAAGGATGAACATTTACATCGGCTGTTTGAAAAATTTGTGCTTGCATATTATCGCAAACATTATCCTGCCTATAATGCCTCTGCCTCCAGAATTGATTGGATTGTAGATGATGGGGTGATTGATTTATTACCCACCATGCAAACAGATATAACCCTCAAATATAATGAAAAAATTTTAATTATTGATACAAAATATTATGGAAGTACTCTACAAACCCATAAGCTTTACAATCGTCACTCAATTCATTCAGGAAATTTATATCAGATTTTTGCGTATGTTAAAAATAAAGATATCAACCGTTCGGGCAATGTAAGCGGTGTTTTATTATATGCGAAAACAGATGAGACACTTACACCAAACAATCATTATGTTATGAGTGGAAATAAAATTAGTGTAAAAACCCTTGACTTAGATAAAAGTTTTGAAGGGATTGAAAGTCAACTGAATAACCTTATACATGAATGGCTTGCATAGCATTATCTTTAGCCCAAAAATCCATCAAAAACACTGATGGATTTTTTTATGCAAAAAGGTTATGATATAGGCGGACAAAATCTTAGAAAAGAAACAATGATTGAAGATTGCCGTACATAGTTGCGGGGAACAATCTAAGTAAAGTAATGCACATAAAAGAATTTAGTATAAAGGACGTTGCATATGACTTGGGAAAACTACCGCAAGCAAATAGAAGAAACAGGCACTTGCCCTGAAGATTGGTATATTTTAGGGATTGACCTTGGAACGACAAACTCTGTCATAAGCTATTGGGATACCAGCAACAGCCGCCCAGAAGCCATTGATGTAAGCAATGGCTTTGGAAAAATTCCGTTGCCATCGGTTGTGCAATACCGCAAGGATGAAGGACACGATGAAGAATGGGTTATTGGTGAAGAAGCCTACCGCTCTATGAAAATATACCCTGAAACAACAGTGCGCTCAATCAAACGTGCCATGGGAACAAATGAAACTGTGAATATGGATGGCAAGGATTATCTGCCTGAAGAAATTTCTGCAAAAATTTTAGAGGAACTGGTTGCCCATGCACAAAATCTTAACCCCAAAGCTGAAATTGCAGGGCTTGTAGTGAGTGTACCCTATGATTTTGATGATGCCGCCCAAAAAGCAACCATGCGGGCATGTGAACTTGCAGGGCTTTCTGACAAACTCATCTGCTTGATAAAAGAACCCAATGCCGCCGCACTGGCGTACAATTTCCGTCAAACCATTTTGGAAGGTGAACGTATTATGGTGTTTGATTTTGGCGGCGGCACCCTTGATATCACATGTTTCCATGTTACCGAGCGTGACGATACCCGCATTAAATTGCAAGTTATTAGCCAAGGCGGCGAAGCACACCATGGCGGAGATGATATGGATACCTTCTTAATAGAAGCGTGCGGCAATTTCATTAAGGAAAAAACGGGGCAAGAGCCCAGCGAACTCGCCATCGAAAATCAGGTCGAACTCGTCACCCGCGCCCGTGAGACCAAGGAGCGGTTGTCTGGCGTGCAAAGCTTCCGTATCCCCTTTACTTTCTGTATTCCGCCCTTTGTGGAGCAATTGACTCGTGAGCAATTTCATGAACTTATCAAACCTTTCATTGACAAAACCCGCAAATTGGTATTAAAAACCCTGCGTGAAACATATACAGGCAGTCTGACACCTGAAGATATAGACCGCGTACTGCTTGAAGGCGGCTCTGCGCAAATGCCATGGGTGCGGGAAATGCTTTTGGATATTTTCAACGATGAGTCTAAAATTTATTCATCTGAACGCCCTGCGCTGGACATTTCCCTTGGTGCAACATACTATGCCGCAATGAAAATGGGTTTACTTGCCCATCCTGATGTGGAATCAGAAAAGATTTCTGTAGAGTTTGAAGTGACGGTTTCTCACGATATAGGGTTAGAACTTGCCAGCGGCAACAAAAAATCTTTCTTCCCAATGATTCGCCGTGGTACGTCTTATGCACTGGCTAAAAAAAGCCATGTATTTACTTTGTCAGGCACAACCGCAGAGGAAATGACAGGGCTTGACTTACGCATTTTAGAACGCATACAGCAAGATGACCCCTATGAAGCATGTAAGCTCATTGGCGAAGTCAGTATCAAAGGATTGCCGGAACGCCCAAGCGGTAAAACAAAACTTCGTATTACTTTAATGGTGGAAGAAGAGGGCGGACTGGTTCGCGGTATGGTGGAAGATGTGGGCTTTGGCAATGACTTCCCGTCCAGTGGGTATAAAGAAACTTTCGACCCAGAAAGGTTTAAACGGACAGAGCTAGGCTAAAAGGTGGCTTGTGTATGAAACATAGAAAGTTTTTAACATCATTACTGCTGATTATTTTTGTTTTTCTTGGGGCTTGCGGTCGCTCACAAAGTACAGCAGAAAATGTACTCACCCCTGTAGATGACTGGGTTCCGCTGGTTCAAAGTATGAACAGCACATCTTCATGGCAAATCACTTCACATGAGCCGCTCAATCGTAACCCAACGATGATTGTGCGTGAGATATCCAATTTTCTATTGATGAACTTTCCACGGCTTACGTCGGAAAATATCCATGTACTGCCAGAATTTTTTGGCGGCGCATTCCCTTGTGAGGAAACAGGGGTGGTGTATGTATCCATATCTACGGAGATATCCCATGATGATAGTGTACATGTATTGCGCTTTCTTGAAAGGTTCGGTGATGGGGTATATCTTATTCCTTTAAGTGATGACAATACAGACGTATTTTACATGCCTATGGATAAGTACTTTATGGAACAGATACATTTAATTCCTCATACCACTTGGCCGTCAGAACTTCAAAGGCAACGGGTGATTATCATTGATTCTGTTGACCAGCTTGAAGCATTTTTGATTACGATAAACAATGGACACCGCCGTCATTGGATGCATGAAAGATTTGAAGCCAATGATGAAAATTTTTTTGAAAACTACTATATCGTTGCAATACCGCCATTTGCAAACCGTTTAAGCCCCTTTGAATATATAATGGATAATGGCACTATTCTTTTGCGAGGGTTTACTCCGGCAGTAGGGTTAGGCACTGTAGATGCATTTCAAGGGGTTAGTGTGTTTATAGAATTAAACCGTGATTTTGCACCATATAGATTTGATGTGTTATGGATTTAAAAATATAAAATTTTTACAATTGTAGGAGGCAACGCATGGGTTATTTAGGAATAGACTTAGGCACGACAAATTCAGCGGCGATTATTTACAATGACAAGAAGGACATCTTAGATGTTGTAAAAATTGATGGAGCAGATGAAATCTTGCCATCTGTAGTGTGCTATCATGAAGATGGAACGATTGACGTAGGGTCAGAAGCCAAAGCGGCAGCAATCATCTACCCTGAAAGCACAGTCATTTCTGTCAAGCGTATGATGGGTGGCGGAGAAAAAATAAATATTGGCGGGCTAGAAAAATCCCCAGAGGAAGTCAGCGCAGAGATTTTACGCAAACTTAAAAAATCAGCCGAAGACCAAGCGGGTGAAAAATTTGACGAGGTGGTTATCACCCATCCTGCATATTTTAATGACCGTCAAATCTTTGCAACCCAACAAGCAGGATTATTGGCAGGCTTTAAAAATGTATATCTTTTGAGTGAACCCCTTGCTGCTGCCATTGAGTATGGCTATCGTCAAAGCTATGCACAAACTTTGCTGGTATATGACCTAGGGGGCGGAACTTTTGATGCCTGTGTACTTCGTGTGTCCATGGATGAAAACGGACAGGAAATTTTCCAAGAACTTTCTGACGTGGGAGACATGAATCTTGGTGGTGATGACTTTGATTCGGAGCTAGTCCGTTGGATGAAAGCGAAGTTTACAGACGAAAGCGGTGTAGATTTAGATGCTTTAGACAATGCAGAACGTAAGCGCGTTATGCAAAAGCTAAAGCAGGAAGCGGAACAAACCAAGAAAAAGCTTTCTGGCACAAACAAGGTATCTGTGCGTATAAACCCCCTTGTTATTGTGGATGGTGTGCCTAAAAATCTTAACGCTGAAATTACCCGAGAAGAATTTGAAGCCATGATTCGCAAATATGTAGACCGTAGCCGTGATATAATTGAAGAAGCGTTAAAGCGTGCAGGCACAGCAACGGATGAAATTTCTAAAGTTGTGCTGGTAGGCGGTTCAACACTCATTCCCATGGTACGCCGTATGGTTGCTGGTTTACTCAAAGAGCCATATCGCGCCACAGACCCTGCAAAGAGTGTGGCAATGGGCGCAAGTATTTATAATTATCTCATTCACCTGCCAAACAGCAATGTAAAAGTTGGACAGATTACACGGCAAATTTTTGGTACAGAAGCGGTTACAAATATTGCGACTATGGAGCGCAAGGCAATTCCAATTATACCCATGGGTAGTCCTATTCCAAGTAAATATTCTGACAGCAATTTTGCGTCTATGTCTGGCGCAAGCCGTGTTAATGTGGATGTTTTCCAATGGGAGCAAGGGCAAGAAGATGCCCGCAAATACATTGGTACAGTGGCACTTAGCGGGCTGACAGGCACGACCCAATTAGAAATCACTTACTCTATTGACGAAAACAATATTTTTGAAGTGTATCTAAAAGACCTTGCCACAGGACGTTCTGAACGTGCTGAATTTGACCGTACCCAGACCCATGCACCACCAGTGCGGGAAGTTCATGGCGGCGGAAGTGACAAGGTGAATGTTGTCTTCTTAATTGACACGACAGGCAGCATGGACACGTATATCAATGGTGTAAAAGACCGTGCGATAGAGTTTTCAAATATTTTGGCAAGTAAGGGCGCTATGTATAAGCTGGGCTTAATTGGTTATGGTGATTTATATGAAAAAGAAAAACCCAGTGTTTACAACTTCACAGATGATGTGCCAAAATTCCAAAAGCAAGTTAAAAATATTCCGCGGACTTATGGCGGAGATATTCCTGAGTCATCCCTTGATGCGCTGGAAACAGGTATTGAGTTGTTAAACTCCCACCGAGATGATGGCGCGGCGCGTAATATATTTATTTTGATAACCGACGCGCCGCCTCATGTACCCACCATGAGCGGAAAATCTGTAGCACAAATTTGTGAAATGCTAGAATCCCGCGCCGTTACAACCTATGTTGTTGCGCGTAAAGACCGTGAGTCTATAGAAGCATATGACCCAGTGACTAAACCAAATGGCAAATATTATGACCTTAATGATAAGTTTTTTGATATTTTAGATAACATTGCCATGAGTATTGCAGAGTTGATTCGCTTATAATTAAAAAAAGAAAAAGAGCTGTTGCTAACCGTTTTCACGATTTTGCAACAGCCCCTTTTACTGAAAAGATAAGTGCAACTTCAACCTGATTAGCTTAAATTATCAAGCAAGCCATCAAAAATATGAAGAGCATCTAAGATGGGAGCAGGCGTGGTCATGTCCACACCTGCTTCTTTTAGAAGGTTGATGGAATAGTCCTTTGAACCGCTTTTTAAAAGATTAAGGTATCTTTCGATAGCAGGTGCGCCCTCTTCTCTAATTTTCTTTGACAGGGCAATAGATGCCGCAAATCCTGTGGCATATTGATATACATAAAATGGCCTGTAAAAATGCGGGATTCTGCTCCAGCCATAACAGGCGTTGGGGGCAGTTTTCACTTCTGTTCCGTGGTACTTT
>WRAH01000036.1 GCA_009780315.1 Defluviitaleaceae bacterium | reverse complement strand
GGATGTCATCTGAAGGTGAAAAAAAAAAAATACAAAAAAGAGAAGGGGGGCGAAGCTCAGAGACTTTTTTTTTCTGTCTAGAGTGAGAGGAAAACAAAAATCATTTTTTCCCCCCCCCCCCCCCCCCCCCCCGGAATATTCTGGGAAAACTCAAAAAAACCAATCCTAACGCCTAAAAAATAGGGATGATGTCATAAAGCATCATCCCTATTTTGTAAGCCATTGGGTACAAAAAAAGCACCTTTACTTTAGGTGCTTTTTTAAGACTATAATAAATCTGGATTTTCTAATCTAAATGCAAGTTGCCACATTTGATTATACAGTCTTGTTATACTTTGTTCAATTTCCAAGATAGATAATTCAGCTTCATCTAGTGCAATTTGGGTTGTAAGTCCTAGGTTGTAATTTATACGCACGGTTTCAAGTTCTGCACGGGCGATAACTAGGTTGCGGTTAAGCCCTTCCATTTGTGCTTCTAGCCCTGTAAATTCTGTATATGCACGAATGATATCTGCCTCAACACTGCGTATGGCTTGGCTTAATTCCACTTCTGCACGCTCTACATTTTCTTGCAGTTCAATGCGATTACGTAGGCGGAGAATTTCTGCTTCTTGAGCTTCTGTGCGGTTAATAGTATTGCCTTGGGTACGGCTGGTGGTAGGATAGGCACGGCGGCGGTCGGCATCTGTAATTCTTATCTCACGCCTGTTGCCAGTATATGCCCATCTGGCATCTTCTGCATTATCTAACGCCATTTCCAATACTGCCACACTAAAAACAGTGGTTGCCATTGTTTCTGCTTGGTCTGCAAAATTGGCTGGAAGCTGGGGGATACCTATGTCAAGTTGGATGATGATTTCTTGGTTTAGTGGCTGTCCTAAAAGACTGTTGATAGATTGGCGTAATGTTTGCTGGTCACGACGCATTCCATCTAAGTGCATACGTCCTGTTTGTAAGCCATTTTGCGCAGTTGTGATATCACGAGAACTTACCATGCCCAGCTCATAAAGGGTTGCCATATTATTTATCCGTTGCTCGGCTAAGGCTAAGTTTGCTTCCGTATATTCAATGAACATTGCCAGTTCCATATCCACAATAAGAATACTGCGCAATCCAAACTCTAAAGCAAGGCGAATTTGGTCTTGCCCCATTTCAAGCTGTTCCAACATGCGGTCAAGATGATTTACGCCATGACGGGCTTCGCGGGTTGCTTCACGAAATGTATCATCATCTTCAAGGTTGCGAATACCCTCTGAAATTGCATCGCGCCCTGCTTGCATTTGAATAATGCCCAAGTCAAGCCCTGCGGATTGCATCATCATGCTCATGATGTCATTCATTATTTCAGTATCTACGGCAGGGTTGCCTGTAAGTTCACCAAGCATCCCTTGCATTCCTGCATCGATTCCCCGTTGCATGATTTGCAAGTTTCCTATTTCATTTTCTAATGCCACTAAATCTCTGCGCAAGTCTTGTAATAGTTCACGGCGAAACTCACCATTTTCCATTCTTCTAACTTGTGCATTGGCTTCACGGCGGGTTTCTTGAAGGTTGCGCAGTGCAATGTCCATGTCGCGCAACTCTAACATTTCATCAAGTGCCATTTCAAGGGCTTCTTCAAAGGTAATTGTGGTGGTTTCTTGGGCTGCAAACACACCTATTGGCATTATTGCAACGATTAACAATGTACATACTAAAGCTTTCAACTGCTTCATGATACTTCCCTCCTAATTTTCTGGAACAATATCCAATCTTGCATTCATACCTATGCGCAACCCTTCATCAGGGGAAGTTACGCGAACTTCCGCTTCAAATTCTACCACAGGGGAACCAATAATTGCGGCAGGGTTTATGCGATGAATGATACCTGTGTGAATGGTGTTGCCTGTACCGGTTGATGTGATTTCAACTGTCATGCCTTGGTGAACACGCGCGATGTCATACTCACGAAAGCTGGTGATGATACGCAAATCATCTGTATTTTCAATGACAAACATAAGACCCATACCCACTGCCCCCTCACGGGCAATGACGGCTGTTACTGTACCGCTTATGGGTGCGGTTATTATACTGTCTTCAAGATTTACTTCAAGCATTTCCAGCGCAATTTCCATGTGTTCAAGATTTGCCAAAATTTCTGCGGTTTCAACTGTGCCGCGAAGCATGTCAAGCTCTTGACGGGCAGCGTTGCGGGTGGCATTCGCCAGTGACTGCGCACTTCTATGGGACGTTTGTGCCGCCTCTAATGATGTTTGAAGCTGGTCTATGCCTCGGCGTTGAAATTCTTGTGCATTTTCTAAGTTTAAACGCGCGTCCTGATAATAGCTTACGAGTAAATCATCATAAAGTCTGCGCACACTTGCAAGTGCAGTTTCAGATTGTCTTAATTCATCCCGTGAAACGATACCTGCGGTATACAGTGTTTGAATATTTGCGTGGGTCGTTTCCATGTTTGCAAGTTCTGTTCTTGCAGATACCAGTGCCATACTTGTTTGACGCAGAGTAGCTTCAGCAGACAAAATATGCGGGTCTGTACCTTCTTCAAGGTCGCGCAGCGCGTCGGATAAGCTTTGCTCTAACATTTGTACTTGAATTGCGGCAGCTTGGGCTTGAGCTTCTGCACCCACCACATGTACGTTTCCGCCAGTGTTAAGGGCATGTTGACTGTCTGTAAGCATTCTTTGGGTTTCGGTGACTTGATTTTCACTGGTGCGGCGTGCTTGGTCAAGTGCGGCACGTTGCTGTGCAATGGTCAGCACCAAGTCACGGGTATCTAATATGGCTAGGGTTTGCCCTGCAACCACTTCATCCCCAACTTCCACCAGTACAGCATCTATCATAAACCCTAATGTACTGTAAACATTACGGCTTTCAATACTTTCTACCATGCCGCGTACAGTGATGACTTCTGCCACAGGCGCAGTAAAGGCATCAACAGGTCGTGCCGTAGGCTGAAAATCATCTGCGGCAGAATGACAAGCGGTAAAGCTTAGTACAGTTGTTAAAGCAAACAATGCAATAATAATCTTCTTCATTTATTATATCCTCCATTTTTCAACTGAGTTTCAACTGACATCTTCTTATACACATCTCAATGAAAAGCCTATGAGCGAAGCGGAATACGTACACGTGCATTTACACCAATTAACCTATCCAAATCAACATCATCGACAAGGTTTACTTCAATGGGAATCATAAGTGTTGTGCGGGAGTTATGAAGGCTAGTATCTGGAAGTGCGGCATTTCCAATACTAGAAACATAACCCGCAAATCTTTGGTTTCCAAAAGTATCTATAGTTACATAAGCCCGCTGTCCGACTTGTACATTTAAAATATCCGTTTCTTCTATATTTGCCCGTATATGAATGTTACTTGTATCAGATATTACAGCTACAGTTTCCATAGATGAAACAAGCTGACCTTGTACCACATTGGTTTGCATGATTAAACCATCCAGTGGTGCGCGCATAGCCTCACCGCCTTCTACCCAGCCCAGCACCTCATCTGCATTCACGTGTTGACCTTCTTGTACTGTAAACCGCTCCATTATCCCAGCCCCATTTGCCGACACAGGTATAAGCGTTGTTGCCACATGTGCATCTTCTGTTGCTATAAAACCTGCATTATGCCACATAAATGCCCCTATACCTGCCCCACCGATAAGTGCCGCCGCCAATATCATCACAACTGCCTTTTTACTCATAACAAATCCTCCTTTTTTTGATGATTCCCGTTTTCCATATACCCATGTAAATATCAGCGCAAGCACTACAATATTTGCGAATATGATTCCAAAGCTTTGTATGGCATCAGCAATATTTGCGTTTTCATCTACAAAGTTCATTGTGTATAAAATCCTGAACATGCTTTGCAATGTATCATTTTGGCTCATGTTTGCGATAAATGGGCCAAAACTAATTATCATGCCTGCAAGCACACCTGTTCCAACTGCACTTTGCTGATTTTTAGAAGTCATGCCTATAATTGCACCAATGAGTATAGATGCTGATATACCTAGCACCATGGAAAGCAACATCATTAGGGTTTGAGCCATAGACATGTCTGGTATCATGACTGCAAATGCAACACTACCAATGACTCCAATGGTTAGAAATACGCCCCCTATGCCTATTAAATATTCATGTGATTTAACGCCCGCCATCAACAAAAATCGTAAGGAATTTTTTTCAATATCTTCAGCAATTGCAGTCGCCACAGCACCAATAAATGCCATGCCCACAAACATACCTGCAAACATTGTGACGAAAAGTGAATCAGACATTCCAGGCATACTAATGTCTATCACATGCGTCATCAAAAATGCCATGACAGGGTATATAATAAACTGGCTTAGTATATCTGAGTTTTTACTTATATCTTTAAATTGCTTAATAAATATAGCCTTGATACTACTCGTCATGTAAGTCCACCCCTGTCATTTTCATAAAAACGTTTCCAAGGTCTGGCACTGTACGCATAGATTCATGGCGATTACATATCTCCAAAGGCTCACCTTGCTCTACTATTTGCCCTTTATGAAGGAGTACGACACGGTCACAAAGTTTCACAGCTTCTTCCATGTTGTGGGTCGTCAGAAATATTGTTGCACCTCTGTCGCGTATTTGCTGTATGAGTTCGTGTATCCCTTCAGTGGTTCTGGGGTCAAGTGCGCTGGTGGGTTCGTCCAAAAATAACACTTTGGGGGAATGCAAAATTGCCCTTGCTATAGCCAGCCGTTGACGCATTCCTTTTGAAAGTGCTGTGACGGGCTTTTTTGCAGAATCCCCTAGTCCCACATTATCTAAAGCTTCTAGGGACTTATTTAAGGGGATACTATAAATGCGGCTAAAAACATCCAGATTTTCTTGACAACTTAGCCTTGGATATAGTCCGTCTTCGTCTAGCATTAACCCTGTTTCAAAAGATGTGGCATTCACGTGCGCATGACCACTATCTACTTCTATTTGATTGGTAAGAATATTGATAATCGTGGTCTTTCCTGAACCAGATGGGCCAAGAAGCCCAAAGATTTCCTTCTCTTTGACTTCAAAACTAACACTTGACAGTACTTTTTGCTCACCAAAGCTTTTTTCTATATTTTTTACATGAATCATTGACTATCTCCCCTCCACACCGCTTGTGCATTTGAGGCGGAGGTTATAAATGACGCAACTTGATTCCACTTAGCTGCAAATCCTCCTGTAGATGATTTATCCAGCTTCCCCTCAAAGTCAATGAGACTGGGAAGCAGACTTTTGTTTCCATCTAAAAACTCATCAACCAAGGTTGCAAATTGATTGAGTAATTTTTCACCTTCTATACTGTCTGGCTGAACACCATCCTTTTTTGCTTGAATGATATTGTCAAATATTTTCAGTAACTTTTCATAAAAATCAATTGCATTTTCTGCATTAAACCTATCTAAGATGTGTTTTTGTAAATCTTGGTTCATAACTTTTAAATTCCACAGATTGCTCCAATCCTCATTGGTGATTGAAAGGATTTTTGCATACTTTTCAAAATCTACCCTATCGCTGTTTTTTACATCCATTTCTAACACATCAATGGCGTATATGGTGCTTTGTAAATTTTGAATATTTTTTTCTATGATTGCTTTTTGCTCTTTTAATAGGCTTAAAACTTTTTCAGGTTCATCTAATGCGACGATACTTTGCTTTATTTCGCTTAGAGTTAACCCCAATTGTTTCAGTCCTTTTATTTGATGAAGAAGGACTAACTCTTTATTTGTATATAGGCGATTACCGCCTTCGCTGTAAGACGAAGGTTTGAGTATCCCTGCATTATCATAATATTGTACTGTGCGTACAGTCACGCCAGCTTCTTTTGCAATTTCGCTTACTGTCATTAACTTTTCCACAATGTCTACACTCCTTTGGTGTTGCGCGCTTGAATATAGTCGTAGTATAAAGTATGACGTTACGTTACATGCAATAGGAAATTTTATGATTTTATATTTTTTATCGCACAGGGATTCGCACACGGGCGTTGACACCAATGAAATTATCCAAATTAACATCATCTGTAATGTTTATCCGCACGGGAAGCAAATGGGTCGGTCTTACAAACGTACCGCCTGTGTTAAAAAACATTGTGGTACCTGCAAGTTCAGCAGCGGTGATACTGCCTATTTCTGCAATATACCCATTAAACTGTTGATTGCCGAATGGGTCTATAGTAACCATTGCAGGTTGACCAATTTCCAGCCTGCCTATATCGGTTTCTTCAATGTTGGCAGAAATGTGAATGTTGCCAATGTCGGCAATCACGGCAATGGGTTGCATAGGGGATACGGCTTGACCTTGTACAGCATCCGTATGCACAACCAATCCATCTACAGGAGAGCGCATAGCCGAATCATTTTCTACCCAGCCAAGAATTTCATTTTCACCGACATAGCGTCCTTCATAGATGGTGAACCGCTCAAGTGTACCAGGGATATTTGGCGCAATATAGATTCGCGTTGTGGTGACACGTGCATTATCCGTTGTCAGGTATCCTGCGCTATTCCACACAAAGAAAATACCTGCTGCTGCGCCACCGCCCAAAAGTAAGGTGAGTAGTGTAATGATGATATACTTCATCTTTCCACTTTTTTTCTTTTCATTCGCTGCTGTGGCTTCTGTCGTTTTTTCTACATTTTTATTTTCTTCACTCATGATACTATTTCCTCCTCATTTATAACTCCCTCAGAAAATTGAGAATTGTACAAATCTGCATAGAATCCGCCTTGGGCAACCAGTGCATCATGGTTGCCTGTTTCAATAATGTCACCATCTTTCATAACCAAAATGACATCAGCGTTTCTAATGGTTGACAGCCTATGGGCTATGACAAAGCTGGTGCGCCCTTGCATAATCTCCTGCATGGTTTGCTGAATCAAAATTTCTGTGCGTGTGTCGATAGAACTTGTTGCTTCGTCTAAAATCAAAATTGAAGGGTTTTTCAAAATGACTCTTGCAATGGTAAAAAGCTGTTTTTGCCCTTGTGAAATATTTGATGCTTCTTCGTTTAACATCATACTGTATCCACCAGGCAAGGTTTTAATAAACTTATGGCAATGTGCAGCCTTGCAAGCGGAAATCACTTCCTCATCTGTGGCATGTGGCGAGCCATAGCGGATATTTTCCATGATGGTTGCATTATAAATCCATGTATCTTGCAATACCATTCCGAAAATATCCCGCAATTCCTTACGTGACATATCCGTTGCGTCAATGCCGTCTATTAAAATATTTCCGCTGTTTATTTCGTAAAAGCGCATCAGCAGTTTTACAATTGTGGTCTTGCCTGCGCCTGTTGGGCCAACGATTGCCACGGTTTGCCCTGCTTCAACCGCTTGTGTAAAATCATTGATAATGATTTTATCAGGGTTATATCCGAAGCGCACATTTTTGAAAGTAACGTGTCCGTCATATTTCTCCTTATGCAATGATGTTGGTTTATCAAGGGGTTCTTCTTCCTCGTTTAAAAACTCAAAAACCCTTTCAGCGGCAGCAATTGTACCCTGCATTTGATTACTTGCCGCACCAAGTTCTCCAAGGGGTTGGGTGAATGTTTGAATATATTGGATAAAGGCTTGAACATCCCCAATGGTAATAACCCTTTGTACCACTAGCCAGCCCCCAAGCACACATGCCAAAACATATCCCATATTTCCTACAAACCCAAAAATAGGCTCAATAATGCTGGTCATAAAAATTGCTTTCCACGATGATGCTTTTAAAGTGTCATTGGCTTCTTTAAATTTTTCTGCCGCGTCTTTTTCACCATTGTAGGCACGCACAATGTCATGCCCGCTATAACTTTCTTCTGCAATACTTGTCACCACGCCAAGTGCTTCCTGCTGCGCCCCAAAATGTACATACGACCGCTTTAAAATTGCCATCATAATACCCATAGACAGTGGAATGACTACCAAAGAGGCCGCCGTCATAAGAGGACTAATGGATAACATCATGATGAGTACACCAATAATAGTACTGGACGAGTTAACCAACTGGGTCAAACTTGTACCCAGCGTATTGTTCATGGTATCAATATCGTTTGTAATGCGCGAAAGAATTTCCCCATGAGTGCGTGTGTCATAATAGTTTAGGGGTAGTTTGTGCATTTTTTCTGCAATACTTTCCCGCAATTTATAAGTGACATTATTTGCAATGCGCACCATGATACTTTCCTGTGCAAGGGCGCATAGTGCAGATACAATATAAAGGGTAATCAACACCCCTGTAAGAAAACCCATTTGGCGAAAATCTGTCAAAAGTCCTGTACCCATCACATGTGCCACAACGCCGTCCACTAAAATAGTGGTGACACGCCCCATGACCCTAGGGCCAATGACTGAAAATGATGTAGACATCACCGCCAAAATAAATACAAAAACAAGAGGAATTTTATAAGGAGAAAGTAACTCTAATATTTGCTTTATCGTTTTCTTAGGGTCATTCGCCTTTTTTGATAAACTCTCGCCATCCTCAAACACCAGCATTCACCTCCTCTTCTGAAAGTTGTGAAACCGCAATTTCTTTATACACGGCACAATTTTTTAAAAGCTCCCCATGTTTGCCAGCACCAACGACTGTGCCATGGTCAAGCACCACAATTTGGTCGGCATCCATGATAGATGACACACGTTGTGCAATGACGATGATTGTCTTATCGCCCATATTTTCCTTCAACGCCGCCCGAAGTTGTGCATCTGTTTTCATGTCCAGCGCAGAAAAGCTATCGTCAAAGAGATAAATCTGCGCTTTTTTTACCAGGGCACGGGCAATGGACAACCGCTGTCTTTGTCCGCCAGAAAAATTTGTACCGCCCTGTGCCACATTGGCAGCATAGCCTTCTGGCTTGCCTGCAATAAATCCTGCTGCCTGTGAAATTTTTACAGCCGCTTCAATCCGCTCTGTTGTCGCGTTACTGTCTGCATACATCAAGTTTGATTCAATTGTGCCTTTAAATAAAAGGGCTTTTTGGGGAACATATCCGATTTGTGTATGCAATACTTCTTTATGAAGGTCACGAATGTCTATGCCATCAAGATACACCCCACCCCCTGTCACATCAAAAAAACGTAAAATCAATTTAAAAAGTGACGATTTTCCAGCACCTGTTGCCCCAATAATGGCAGTTGTTGTGCCGGGCTTTGCCGTAAAGCTTACATTAACAAGTACATTTTCATCTGTGTCACTGGCATCGGGATAGCGAAAATTTACATTTCTAAAGGCCAGCTCACCTTTAAAGTCTGAGGGAAGTGGTGTCGGGTTCTCTTTAAAATGAATACTGCCCTCAGTGTCTAAAACCTCTTGTATACGCCTTGCGCTAATGATTGCACGGGGTAGCATAATAAACATAATTGCCACCATTAAAAACGCAAAAATAATCATCATCCCATATTGCAAGAATGCAAAAATATCACCAATATCTATACGAAATGCAGACGCTTCCCGCGCACCAATCCAAACAATCAGCGCAGTCGTGAGATTGAGTACCAGCATGATTGAGGGCATAAGAAATGCAAAAGATTGGTCTACAAATATACCCGTTTTCACCAAAGTTTGATTGGCTTCCTCAAAACGCTTTTTTTCAAACTTCTGTGTACTAAATGCCCTTGAAATGAGCATACCCGTCAAATTTTCACGGGATATAAGATTAAGACGGTCAACAAGGTCTTGCCAAATTGCATACTTAGGCAGTGCCACAATGAATATACAAAATAAAATAATAACCATAATCATTGTCGCAACAGCAACCACCCATGTTAGGGATACATTGCGCTCTACTGCCCGAATAATACCACCAATACCCAGCATGGGTGCATAAATAAATAATCGTATCGCCATAGCCAGTGCATTTTGCACTTGCATAATATCATTGGTGGTGCGGGTCATAAGGGATGATGTGGAAAATTTATTAACTTCTGCACTAGAGAAACTTAAAACCTTTGTAAAAACACCTTCCCTCATACTATTGGTCACACCTGCGGTTATTCTTGCAGTAAAAAAACCAGATGAAATTGCCAGTGCCATACTGGCTAAGGTAATGCCAAGCATCCACGCGCCATTTCGCCAAATGGTGGGAATATGCCCGTTGAGTACACCATAATTCACAATATCCGCCATAAAGCCAGGGATGATTAGCGCGGTATACACTTCAATGCCCAATAGAATAGTGGTTATCACCAGCATCCAAGTATAAGGCTTGATATATTCAAAAACTTTCTTCATTAAAGCCTCCATTTTAAATATTCAAAAACTTTCTTCACGTGTTTCAACATTTTTAAATTGACAGAGGCGATTATAAACTATACCCTAATGTCAATGTCAAGACATTTTTGAAAGGAAGTGTCAAAGTGATTGAGAAAAGCAAACTTTTAACCATTGGCGACATGTCCAAAATGACTGGAGCAAGTGCAAAGTCTTTAAGATACTATGAAAAAATCGGCATTTTGCGCCCTGCGTACATCGACCCTGACTCCAAGTATCGTTATTATACCCTTGACCAAACAAATATTGTGGGGGTCATCATGTTTTGTATAGAATTAGACATTCCCCTTGCAGAATTTGCAAAATATATAGAAACAGACGGCACAATGGATTTTCGCAAAACCATTCAAGCTGGCAGAAAAGAAGTTGAAAAGAAAATGACAGCATTAAAAAAAGGATTAAACCTATTAGACTATCTAGAGCAACAAATCGATTTAACCGAACTACACAAGCCGGGTGAAATTTATATGCGCGAAATGCCAGAAAAAATATATTATGTACACCCTTGCGGGCAATCTATTACGGATGTGACAGAACTTGAAGCATCAAAAGCAATTGCAGAATTGTCTCGCATGATAGAAATTCATGAAATGTGCGAATACGGATGTCTTCGCGAAAGTACACCAGGGGGAACAATGTACTATGCCTTTGTAGAAGTGCCAAAAGATGCGCAAGTTGAAAACAAGCGCATCATCCCCAGCGGTACATTTATATGTAGGCAAAGCGAAGAGTATCAAGTAGAAAATACCACCGAAATCTTCGCAGATTATCTAAAGGGCAAGGACTCCTTTATTGCCATTGAAACTGATGTAATTACAGGACGACATAAAATTAACAAACCTTTTAGTGAGTTGAGGATTTTATGTTAGGGCGTGTTCTTTAAGCTTCGCAAGGGCCACCAATGCTTCTATTGGTGTAAGTTTTTCTATTTCAATGTCTGCCAAAGCATGGGCTAAAGGATTGATTTCTGTTGTTGACGGAGGTGTGGCAGTTGGACGGCTGATTTGGGCTTTTGGGGAATCGTTCAGTGAATGAAGCAAGGAGGTTGCATGAGAAAGCACAGTGGAAGGAAGTCCTGCCAGTCTTGCCACATGGATACCATAACTTTGCCCCGCTTCACCATGAACCAGTTTGCGTAGGAAAACAATATCTTCGCCTTGGGTTTGGGTGGTAAAGCAGTAGTTTGCCACACCGTCTATTTGCCCCTCCAACTGGGTTAACTCATGGTAGTGGGTGGCAAATAGGGTTTTTGCCAACACTTTACCTGCGATGTGTTCCAACACTGCCCATGCAATTGCCAACCCATCAAATGTACTTGTGCCACGCCCTATTTCATCCAGTAAAATGAGACTATCTGCTGTGGCATTGTTTAAAATATTTGCCACTTCTGTCATTTCTACCATGAAAGTAGATTGCCCTGTAGCAAGGTCGTCTGACGCGCCCACACGAGTGAAAATACGGTCAACCACACCAATTTCAGCACATTCTGCCGGCACAAATGAACCTATCTGCGCCATAAGCACAATCAATGCCACTTGGCGCATGTATGTGGACTTCCCTGCCATATTTGGGCCAGTAATAATGGCTAAACGGCTAGATTTTGTAATATCTGTATCATTGGGGACAAAATTGCCGCCCATAAGCCGTTCTACCACAGGGTGACGGCCTTCTTTTATATTGATACTTGTACCATTGTTGACGATGGGTTTTACATATCGGTTACGTTCAGCGGCTTCTGCCATAGACTGTAAAGTATCAAGGGTGGCTATTAAATAAGACGCAAATTGAATACGGCCCATGTCGCTAACAATTTCCCGACGCAATGCGTCAAACAATTCAAATTCTAAAGTGATTATTTTTTCATCTGCCCCCAATAGTGTTTCTTCCAGCTGCTTTAGTTCATCTGTTACAAAGCGTTCGCAATTGGCTAGGGTTTGACGGCGTACATAGTGGTCTGGCACTTTTGACAGGTGTGATGCTGTGACTTCAATATAATATCCAAAAATGCGGTTAAAGCGCACCTTGAGATTGGTTATGCCTGTTTCCTGTTTTTCCCGAACTTCTAATGCTTCTAGGTAGCCTTGTGCATTTTGCTTAATATCCTGTAACTTATCAAGTTCCCCATTCACCCCAGCGCGAATCATGCCCCCTTCCCGTACTGTGGCAGGGGGTGTTTCTTGCAAAACGCTTTCGATTTTTTTATAAATATCAGAAAGGTCATCATAAGTTTGCCGAATTTCATTATTCACAGGGGCTTTCACATGTTGCACCAGCCTTTGAATGGCAGGCAGAAGTTGAATACTCCCGCGCAAAGTGGCTAAGTCTCGGGCTGTGCCATAACGAGTAGAGATACGCGCCATGATACGCTCTAAATCATGGATTGCATGAAGATACTCACGAAGTTCTGCCCGTTCTATGGGCATTTGTGTCCATTCTTCTACTGCGTCTAAGCGTTTATTGATTTCATCTGTGTATAGCAATGGGTGGTCTATCCATGTGCGCAGTAATCGCGCACCCATGGCAGTTTTCGTATGGTCAATAACCCACAATAACGAACCTTTTTTGCCATTTCCTCTGGCAGTGGTGGTAAGTTCCAAATTGCGGCGGCTGGACATATCCAAAAGCATATTTTGTTGGTGGGCATAGGTTTTAAGGCGTGTTATTTGTGTTAGCGCGCCTTTTTGCGTTTCTGAAAGATATGCCAAAAGCGCACCTGCCGCTGGAATTTCTGCCCTATGCTCTGCCAGCCCAAAGCCTTCTAAATGCATTGTTCCAAAATGGTCTGTTAGGCACTTAAATGCATTGGCAGGGTGAAATGTCCATGCAGGGACAAGGGTTGCCCGCACACCAATGACATTTTCCACGACACGAATCAATGGAAAATCCTCTGCAAGCAACACTTCCGCAGGGGCAAGGCGCGAAAGTTCGTCTAAGAGCTTTTGTTCATTTCGGTCAGGAATTTCCGTGGCAATAAAAAGCCCTGTGCTAATATCTGCCGCAGAAACAGAAAGCCGCTTTTTATCACTATGTATCGCTACAATATAGTTATGCCGTCCTTCCTCTAGGACATTGGTGTCTGTCACTGTGCCGGGGGTAATGACGCGCACCACTTCACGTTTGACAATGCTTTTTGCTTGTTTTGCGGCTTTTGCATCTTCCACTTGGTCACAAACTGCTACACGATAGCCTTTTTCCACCAACCGTGCAATATATCCATCTACAGCATGTGCAGGCACACCACACATTGGGGCGCGTTCTTCCTGCCCGCAATCCCGCCCAGTCAGTGCGATATCAAGTTCCTTGGCGGCAATTTTTGCGTCTTCAAAAAATATTTCAAAAAAATCTCCAAGACGAAACAACAAAATAGCGTCTTTGTGTTGGGATTTTATATTAAAATACTGCTCCATCATCGGTGTGTAACCTGCCATAGACTACCTCCAAATTTATATAGAATATGTCATAATAGTATATCAGCCGCACCGTATTTTGTGCAAGAAAAAAACGCCCCATGGCATAGAATATCATTCATGAAGCTGGTGATATATGACACATAGCTGTCATATTTGTATGGTATACTCATAAGAAAACTCAGAAAGGTTGTTAAAAAATGAGTCAAGAGGTTGTTAACCGAGCAAGTGAAGTCATCAACTCAATGTCAGAGTACAAATCTCCAGGTTTAGAAGGTTACGCCGCACTTTCATTGATAGATGAAAACGGATATCCTTCAGCAACAACATTTAACATTACAAAGGCTGATGGCATAAAGTGGCTGACCTTTAACACTGCATTGGACAGACCCTATGCAGCGCGAATTGCCAAGAACAATAAGGCTTGTGTATGTATCAATTCCACCGCCTACACTATAAATCTTGTAGGTACAGTGGAAGCTTGCACCGACATGGAAACAAAAAAAGAAAACTGGTTTCCGTTCTTTGATGACGCAGGGCATTGGACGGGTATAGATGACCCAAACTTGTTGATTCTACGTTTCAAAACAGAACGCTACACCATACAATTTACAGATAACCCTAATCATTATGCAGCAGGCAACTTATAAAAAAAGCATTAAACCCCATAAGCTAAGGTGTTTTTAAGCCTTAGTCTATGGGGGTTTTCTTTATAAAACGAAAAGCCTTGATACACCATGAACAATATGAGATATAACCCCATTAACAAATCCTTGACTGTTCCTTGAAGAAGTATAATCAAATCGTTCAAAGCTAACGATTCCATCAGCACTGATAGATAATGAGGCGATGGGTACAGCTTCATTTGAAAAAACTTGAATCCTTGCAAAATTCTCAAAAATCTCAAATTGTTGAGTTTCTCCACGACTTCCATCATCATAGATAGAAGTGAAAACCATTACCACTGGATAATCGTGTCTGTCATTGTTTTCAATAAAGCGTTCTAGCTTATCCAATAGCATATCTTTTTGAAAACTATAATCCAAGCTATCATTATATTCGCGTTCATTTGTACGAACCACTAAAGTACTACCCATTGAAAATAAAGCAATGCATATTAGCAAAACATATAACTTTTTCATTCAATGTCCTCCTCAAAAATTTTATTCACAGGTATGTGTTGCATTTTATCATACATTACAGAAACCATAAATCAACTTTAGGCAAAACTAAACCTTTATAAGTTTTCTGCGGAAATGGCGCGGTATGCACGTATGACTATGTGAAAGTACGCGCGGCGATAAATACAGTCATCACACACTAAAGGCAGAAACTCTCGCATACTTGTCATCACGTCATGTAGTTCTTCCTCTGTGACGACATCTACATGAATAAAATCACTTTCTTGCAATGGTACGCAAGTTACTGCATAACTGCAATCAAAATCTTCATCATGAAATAAAGTAACCCCCGCACCTTCCATCACGCCCCATTTTACTATTGAGGGATGTCTGCGGCTTTTTGCTCGCTCCAAATCTTCATCTTCTGCGGTTATCATATTCCAGGCAAAAAAGATGGTAGTAGCAATCAGCATAATTGATACAATAGCTATAATCGTTTTTTTCATGCATTACACCACCAGAATACTATCAGAAGATGAATTTACTTTATGTTTTATACACACAGCTACCCGATAGAAAAACATACCCAACCGAAAAACCCAGTATTTATGCGGGTTTGCGGGTACGCAAAAATTCATTTTCGCAGTCATAAACGGGTAAACAAAAATACAGAGCAATTATCAATATACGCCGTAGCAATAAGCCCACCCGCAGAAAGAAAAAGCGAGGTTATACGGTTTATAATTGCGCCGTTTCTGAATTATCAAAACACATACAACAGCAAAAACAAAGTAGCAATTTCCCAAAGTAAAGCGGATTATAAGTCACTAAGGGCGGCATTAAACCGCGCCGAAAGTAAAATAGACGGCACAAAGGAAAAAGACGATTTACTAATGAAAGCACAAGTAGCCTATGATAGTTTTGAGCCTAAACACGCGCTTACACTTATGGCAGATGATACCACATCCGAAGCCTTAATAACACTTATGGCAGATAATGGAGAGTGTATACTTATCGCGAGTGGTGAGGGGGGAGTTTTTAGTAACATGAAAGGCAGATACAAAAGCGGCGGGGATGAAATAGAAATTTACTTGAAAGGGCATAGCGGCGATTATATAAGCGTACACCGCAAAAGCCGCGAACCCGAAGAATTACATTCCCCTGCTATTTCTATGGCAATATGCGTACAGCCTTATGTTATCCATAAAATTGTTATGGATGATGAAAACACCGGCAAGGGATTAACCGGGCGTATTGTATTTGCATATCCCGCCGCGAGAGCCGGAACACGCAAAGCCATAAGCGACACGCAACCGATACATAAAAAATACGATAGTGTAATTTTCTACACCTTAGAAAAAATTATTGCAATGGATGAAACAAAAACACTCATTTTGTCAGACGAAGCGAAAAAATACGCAGAGGAATATTTTAACATTTCCGAAAAACGCATAGAGGACGGTTTAGAAAAAGCCAAATCTTGGAATGGCAAGGCGTTCGGGCTTTTCATCCGTATAGCGGGATTATTTCATGCGTTCCAATGTTACGAGGATGAACAAGAACCCGCAAAGATACCCATAAACGAAGCAACAGCAAGGAACGCCGCAATAGTTACGGAATGTTTGGCGGAACATTCATACAAGGTATTTGCCGGTGAGGATGAACGCAACAATGACGCTATTTATCTTTTACGGCGTATAACCAAATACGGACAGCGGCAAGTAGCAAAACAAAAGATGTGGCAAGGCACAAAGTCAAAATTTCGTACAATGGAGCGATTAAACGAGATACTTAATTTTTTGGAGGAAAGGGGATATTTACGAGTAGAGAAAAATTCCACCGGGGGCAGACCGGCAGACTACATAAAAGTAAACCCGGCATTGTTAGGGGATAGACCGCCGCAATAGAACGCCAACAACACGCAAGCAAAAAGAACAAGTAAAGCAATGTACCCATTTTGCAAATGCTACTTTGCAAATTTGCAGATATGCGGGTTTTGGGGGAATTTTGAGAGCATGGGAACGGTATTTTACGCCGTTCCTTTTTTCTTTGCATTATAGAAATGTAATAAATACAGGGATTGACGGCATAACCACCGGGGAAAACAAACGGCGTACTAACCCTAAAACGCCTAAGTGCCTTTTTATGGTAATGAGAGGGAAAGCGGGGGCATGGTACAAGGGGAAATGTACCGGGTTTTCACTATTTTTACAAGGCTGTTTTTTCGTTGTTTGTAAATATGCTGAATTTTCGCAATGTACCCATTTTGCAAGCGGCGTTTTATGTTTTTGCAGTTATGCGGGTATATGGTGCATTTTGAGAGCATGGGAACGGTATTTTACGCCGTTGTCTTTTTCATTGCAATATAGAAACGTGATATATACAGGGATTGACGGCATACCCACAGGGGAATACAAACGGCGTACTAACCCTAAAATACCTAAGTGCCTTTTATGCTTGTACATGGTGTATACCCGGTGCATGGGATTATAAAGAGCGTACCGAAAATGTACCCACTTTACATAAAGCGTTATAGCGGCAATATTCCGCTCTGATATGCCGTGTATTGCATGAGGTAAAAATTTGACGGAAAACATCAAACATTATCAATTAAAAATCACCCTTTGGAAATATTTGCTTGACTTTTGATTTTGCTTGCGATAATATAATTTTAGGACTGGCGGTAATGTGTCGCGGGAGGTTTGCAACGTGGTAATCAGCTATAACAAATTGTGGAAACTGTTAATAGATAAGGGAATTAAAAAAACAGACTTAAAGCCATTAGCGGGGGTTAGCACTAATGTAATTGCCAAGTTAGGCAAGAATGACCCTGTTTCAATGGAAACACTTGCTAAAATATGTATAGCGTTACAATGCGATATTTCAGATATAGTTGAAATGACAAACGAAGTGTAAAAGGGGGATAATTGCCGTGGCAGGAAACAAAAATTTGAATGATTCAGCAAGAAATAAACAAGATGAATTTTATACGCAGTTGTCACTCATAGAAAACGAATTAAGGCATTACAAAGCACACTTTACAGGCAAGGTTGTGTTGTGCAATTGTGATGACCCTTACGAGAGTAATTTTTTTAAGTATTTTGCTATAAATTTTAATTTTTTAGGAATTAAAAAGTTAATAGCAACGTGTTATATGGGTTCTCCCATTGCAAGCACTCAATTAACTCTTTTTGATGATGAGCCAATAGACGATAAAACAACAAAAACCCCGCATAAAATCGTTATTTCAGAAGTTGACGATTATAATTTGGATGGGCGTGTTGACCTTTTGGATGTGGAATATCTTTTGAGAAATGAAAAAAACACGCTTACCCGCTTACAGGGTGACGGAGATTTTCGCTCAAAGGAATGTATAGAACTTTTGAAACAAGCGGATATAGTTGTTACTAACCCTCCGTTTTCACTATTCCGTGATTATATGGCACAACTCACGGAATATAATAAAAATTTTTTAATAATCGGTAACTTGAACGCTGTTAAATACAAAGAAATTCTCCCCTTGTTTATGACTGATAAAGTATGGCTTGGAAATAATAGCGGGCATTATTGGTTTAAGGTGCCGGACACATATGAGGAAAAGTCTACTGATTTCAAGATAGATGAAACCGGGCAAAAATGGCGCAGAATGGGAAATATTTGTTGGTTTACAAATCTTGATTTTGAAAAACGTCACGAAGATATGACGCTTTTTAGAACATACTCACCTGAAATTTATCCGAAATATGATGATTATGAAGCAATAGAGGTTAGCAAAACTGCCGATATTCCATGTGACTATGACGGCGTTATTGGTGTGCCGATTACATTTATGACAAGGCATAACCCGGAGCAATTTTCTCTAATTGGTGTATTAAATAGTGGCTCTGGTAATGAATACGACTATGCAAAAGCTGCTGTAAATGGAAAACAACTATATGCAAGAATTTTAATTCGCAGAAAGCAGGGAGAAGATGAAAATTAAATTACATGAAATACCAATTCGTGAAGTTGTCGAGGGTTTTGTTGACAGCGCGGAAAACGGTGTAGTTGGATATAGCGGAAAACTAAACATTCGCCCTGCATTTCAGCGTGAATTTATTTACAAGGATAAACAACGTGACGAGGTTATTCGCACGGTAATTAAAAATTACCCACTCAATGTAATGTATTGGGTAAAGTGTGATGATGGACATTTTGAAGTTCTTGACGGACAGCAACGCACAATTAGCGTTTGCCAGTATGTAAATGGTTTTTACACCATAGACCATATGGGATTTAATAACCTTACGCAAGCAGAGCGGCAACAGATTTTGGATTACCCGCTAATGATTTATATTTGCGAGGGTACAGACAAAGAAAAATTAGAATGGTTCAAAATTATAAATATTGCCGGTGAACAGTTGACCGCGCAAGAATTACGCAATGCAATTTATACAGGTGAATGGCTAACGGAATCAAAAAAATACTTTAGTAAAACGGGTTGCCCTGCTTATGCGATAGCAAGCGATTATTTGAACGGTTCACCGATACGGCAAAGTTATCTTGAAACCGCTATAAAATGGATTGCGGCGCGTGATAGCAAAGAAATTGAAGATTACATGGCGGCACACCAACACGACACGAATTGCAATGAATTGTGGCTCTATTTCCAAGCTGTAATGAGTTGGGTAAAAGCTACTTTTCCAAATTATCGCAAAGAAATGAAAGGGCTTGAATGGGGGATTTTCCACAATAAGTATAGCACTGGGAAATATGACCCAAAAGAATTTGAAACGCGCATAGCTGAACTTATGGAAGATGAAGATGTAACAAAAAATTCCGGCATATATGAATACTTGTTGAATGGTGATGAAAAGCATTTGAGTATTCGCGCTTTTACTCCCAAAATGGCAAGGGCGGCATATGAAAAGCAAAAAGGGGTTTGCTCGAAATGCAAAGAGCATTTCAAGTTTGACGAAATGCAAGCAGACCATATAACGCCGTGGAGCAAAGGCGGCAAAACAACACCAGAAAATTGTCAAATGCTTTGTGCTGATTGCAACAGGCGTAAAAGTAATGTCTAATAGGTTTATTGAATATCAAAATGTTCAATTTTTCACTTTATTATCTTGGAGGAAAGCAAGTTAATGAATGAAATTATCCATGAAAATGAAACTAATACAAATGAGGTGCATCCAAAGGCTACAAAAGCCGAAATGCCACCTCTTTTTTGGGATGTGTTTACATCCGAAAATTCCAAAACAAAAAAGATAGATACTATGGATTTTTTGTTTGAAAATTTGAGCGTTGACTTGGAAAAAGTGAAAAATTCTGAATTGTTTTTACGCAATTACTTATATACAACTATCCTTGTTCGCAAACATCTTTCAGAAATAAATTGCAGAATAAAAGAAATTAACGCGAAGATGAAAACTGCGAAAGATTACGACCATAAAAAATTACTGCATTTTCGCACAATTAACAGCACTGCCAAAGATGAAATCATTGATTTTATCTCTAACAACTTTGTAGAATTTGTAACAGTGATTACGAATAAAAATGTAAACTTGATAAACAAAAATGGTGATGGTGGATTATGGGTTTATTATCCGATGTATGATTATTACTACCACAATGAGTATTATAATCCTAACTATGATTTTTCAACAGCAACAAAATTTTATCATAGTCCAAGAGTACGATTTATAGATTTTATTCCAAATATCAATAAACACATTCAACTGAAGAAACAATCTGTTGATGAATATTACAACAAAGTCTTTTTGGACGTTGATTCTATGATTGACTTTATTAAGTATCAAGTGAAAATTAACTATCATTTCTCTAATAGAAGCGAAATATTTGATTCCATGTTTGATTTGTTTTGCAATAAAAAGTATTTAGCGTTTATTACCATATCGGCTATCCAAATTGAAGGAATGTTTTATGAATTGTTGTTGTTGAAAAAAGGTAAAAAGGAATCTTTTGGAACTTTGAAAGAAAAAGCACAAACCGCTTTTCAAGATAATAAAATGCAAGATTTTATCTTATACCCTCACTTTGCGTTTGATGTTCCTAAGTTGCGTAATGAGATAGCTCATACAGGAATAACTAACAATTGCAATATAAAACAGACAGCATATGAACTTGTTTTAGACTTGAACTGTATTTTAACACTTGCTGGAAATGAAAGCACAGAAAAATTTAACGATTTTTTGAAAATATTTGTTATATTCATCAAAATAAAAAAAGCAGATTTTGAGAATGATGAAAAATACTTTTATGCAGTATCTTTAATGTTAATTCAATATTTGCATAAAAACTTTCTATTCATACCAAATTCTTTTTGGGGAGTATTATCAAACCCTCTTAATTACGCAGATGAATTAAGCCATTATGATTCTTGCGATAAAGAACTTTGCACAAGTGGAATAGTAACCAAAATATCAAATATAGCAAAAAACAGTATTTTTTGGGGTATTATCATAGACATTGCCCATGAAGAAATCGTTGGCAATGTCAACCCGAACAAGGAAGCAATACGAATTTTGCAAAAACTCAAAAATACATTTATAGGCATTCTTGACGGTGAATCAAAAAACAAATGTATTCAATTAAGCGCAATATTATCAAAAGTACAACAATAGGCATTAAAATAGTATTCAATATGCAAAACCGTGTGATTAGGTGCTAAAAATTCCACTTTGTGCGTTAATTTTGCACTCTGTATGCACAAAAACAGCACTTAGGCGTTTTAGGGTTAGGATGTCGTTATAATTCCAATGCAACCATATCTTGAAACGCTGTATTTATCTATGTTTGTGATGTTCGCTTAAAAGTGGGCGGCGGCGATATGTCGTTTTTGTGTAATGAAAATGCACCATAAAAACGCATAATTGCAAAATGGCAAAAATGTGTTTTGCAAAAGTGGTACATTTTCATGCGTACATGATGAAGCGGCGGCAACCGGCGCGGGGTATTCTCTTTTATTTTTTGGTGGGATAATCTCACCGGGCTTGCAAGTAGCCGCCGGGGTATGTGCGGTATTGAAATATAAAGCCGTTTAGAGCGATTATATAAGCGGGTAGTAAATATTATGCGGATAACGGTAAACGCGCCAACACGCGCATATATGAAGCTATGCGGCGGCATTGTGCGACAGCGGCGTACCAAAACAAAAGGCGGCGGCATGAGTGTCATTCATATAGCCGGGGTGTGTCGAATAATCCCCCCCCTATTTCCCCCAAAATAAAACAAGAAGCAACACCGGGCAGGGGGTTTACTTTTCCTCTCCATGATTTTCTAAAACTTTTATGAGGAAAGACATGGGATAGGTGGACTAAGGTGGGAGATTGTGGAAGTTGGCACGATATAACCCGGCTTGACTATCACATAAGGGGAGAAGCAAAGAAACCCGCCAAAAAAGAAACCATACAGAGCCTATAAAAAGCGTTTAGAGCGTTTTATTTTGCGGTTATAGAGATAGAACCCATAAAAGATATGCAAAGCCTTATAATAGGCAAAGAATAGCCGTATGCAAGCGATAGTTTGAAAGTGTACCCTTATAGGCAGGGTAAAAGAATATAAAATCTTATTTTTTATTTCTTTACCCTGCCTTAAAGGGTATGCGCCGGAAACTTCAAAGAGCGGCGGCGCGTGTCTTATGGGTGCAAATAAGCAAAGCAACCGGGAATATGTGAATATGGTTATATAACGCGCATAGGGGCGTTATACGGCATGATAGAAGCGATATAAAGCGGCGGCATAGCTGATATATTTATTTTCTTTTTTTTTGGCGGGAATAAGGGCGGTGAACTTCCCAACCGTGAGAGCGAACCGGGGCGGCGTGTATGGGTATCTATAACGAGTATAGCGGCATTATTCCGGCGTATGGGTTTTGTTATGAGTGAGAATGTAACAACAGCGTACAGCGTGAAACGTGGGGCATATGAAGCAACCGGCGCGGGATTATTCCCGGCGTGTGTTCCTCATCCATGCGGGAGGATGTTTGGGGCGTGTTCCCGGTGGGGTTTATAGCAGTGCATTTTGGGGTAATGGGTGCAATTATCGGAATATAACAGACGTACAACACATAACAGCGGCGCGGCGGTATATGGTTTTAATATTTGGCGGAAAAAGGGCGGGAATGAAAACCGCCGCTTGCATATCGAACGGCGGCGAGGGTGTAACCCATGCGGAAAGCAACAACCGGCGGCGGGATTATTCCGGCGCGGTGTATAGCGTCATCCACCGGGGGATGTTTGGGGCGTGTTCCCGGTGGGGGTTTATAGCGGTGTATTTTGGGGTAATAGGTGCAATTTTCGCATAGCGGCGATTATAGCAATGTTTGGCACTCTCGACCACTTGTAATTTATCAAAGCATAGCCGACCGGGAACGGATAGCGGCGGCATTGTAGTATATATCTTTATTTTTGGTGGGAAAAGGGGGAAAGAAAACCGCCGCTTGCAGAAACAAATACAGGCGGCGGGGGTTTAGAGTTTGCGGGGAATACCGGCGTTTAATGGTACGTTATACCATGCGTAAGCGGTGCAAGGGAAAACAAAAGCGGTGCAAAAATATGATTTTATGGTTAGCGTTTCCGTTGCGTTTGGGTACGGTTTTGGTGTAAAATAGAAAACAAGCGGGGAGAGCCGCCTATTCTGAATTGCGTATACATATGTTTTTCTATTGCGTACTCACAGAACCATAAATACCATTTACTAAATAAGCTTATCACATATTAGAGACAAGTTTCAATTGGAAGAACCTACAAATAATTCACTTTGTTTTTGTGAAATATCAACAAATCGAAACAAGTTTAGACAAATAAAAACCCTCACATGGTGAGGGTTTAAAATAATTCTAATGAGTTAATTAAAAACTACTACTCATCCATTTTTTATAACTGGGAATGGTTTGATTACACAATTCACTTCCACCAACAATATTCATCAATTGATAAATTTCATTTTTATTACCCACTCGAAAATATTTTACTAAATACTTTGCAAGAACAATCTCTTCAATCTCTTCCGAAATTGAAATAGTGCTTGCTATTTTAGTAAAATTTAATTCAGAGAAAAATTCAAATAGTTCATCACTATAACCCAATAATATTAAGTTTAACATTTCAGTTAAAAATATTTTAGTTTTTGGATACATCGTTTTTATTTGTATACTATTTATTACCTCCGTTGGTGTCTGCTCTATTGTTCTAACTTCCATGGCTTCAACGATATTGAATATTGTCAGAAATAAATCCTTATACTTTATGTTGGAGATTTTATCCACAGCAATGCACCTCCAAGTATTAACAAATTGCTTCGCTTCTTCACTTTTTATGCGTTGCATTTTATCATACATTACAGAAACCATAAAGCAAATCAGCTTTAGGCAAAACTAAACCCTCACATGTGTTTGTGAGGGTTTAACCTTTATAAATTTTCTGCGGAGAGGGCGCGGTACGCTTGCATGACAATGCGGAAATACGCATGGCGGTGTAGGCAAACATCACATACTAAAGGCATAGACTTTCGAGATATTTCTATTCTCCTTTGTAGTGCTTCCTCTGTTACTACAGACCCATGAATAAAATCACTCTCTTGTAATGGCACACAGGTCACGGCATAACTACAATCAAAATCTTCATCGTTAAATATTGATACGCCTCTTTCGCCCTCCATAATTGCCCATTTAGATAGTGAATAACATCTTCCGCCTTTCAATCGTGCCAACACTTCATCTTCAGCTGTTACAAAGCTCCAAACGAAAAAGGACGCAGTTGCAATCAACACGAGTGTAGTAACAGGCAACACAGTGGATGTAAGAACTATAATTATTTTCTTCATACACTACACCACCTAGTATTGTTAAGAAAGTAATAAAAGTGAGTTAATAATATTTATTACAGGTTTTCTACTGTTGAAGCACAGTTTAATGCCTATTCATTTTTTGATTGTTTAATCGCTACAATAAGGGATAGCACATTAAACGAAACTACAATCAGGATGAAATTTCTGTCATTAAATATGTGTTCTCCATAGAGAATATCTGTGATTCGATTAGCTATGCCCAGTACTATAAATGGTAAAAGGCATAGTAAAGCATTAGGAATATATTTCTTCATTTCAATTACCACCAAACAAGCCCTGTGTGATTGTCATAAAACTCTACATATTCTGCAATGTAAATATTGTGTCAAACAGTCTTTGGTCTTTATAAGTTTTCTGTTGCTAAGGCACGGTATGCACGTATGACTATGTGAAAGTATGCGCGGCGATAAATACAGTCATCACACACTAAAGGCAGAAACTCTCGCATACTTGCCATCACGTCATGTAGTTCTTCCTCTGTTACAACATTTACATGGATAAAATCACTTTCTTGCAATGGTATGCAAGTTACTGCATAGCTGCAATCAAAATCCTCATCATGAAATAAAGTAATACCTGCACCCTCCATAATTCCCCATTTTACCATTGAGGGATGTCTTACGCTTTTTATTCGTTCCAAATTTTCATCTTCTGTAATTACTATATTCCAGATGAAAAAGAAAGTAATGGTAATCAACATAATTGAGGAAATAGCTATAATTGCTTTTTTCATGTATTACACCACCAGAATACTATCAGAAGATGAGTTTACTTTATACTTCATACACACGGAACCATAACTACCATTCTTTCAATTTCCTCTCCGAAGCATCCTGACCTCGTGCAGAATCTCCATCTTATTTGAGGAGAACTACAAACAGCATGTCCAGGTCTTTGCCCACATAAGGCACTATGTTGAACAGAACCCCAAGGCTCCCACCTACTCCACGAACCCCAGCTATGTGCTAAAGGATGATGTGTACATCGGGTAGACCTAGGTTCAATTCTTGGGGAAATACTATTAAAATCATCATCTACATGATAATCACAGCATAATAATACATCCTCATTTACAATATAACTTTCCGCAGACAAAGGAAGTGCAAGGCTTGCAGTTAAGATTACGGAAAACAACAATGCTAAAACTTTTTTACTTTTCAGTTTAAAGTCCTCCAATTTAGTTAAATTTTAATTTTCGCCTTTCTAGTTTTCAACAAATGCATAACAATTAGACTATCCCAATGGACTCCCCTCCCCTTCGTATTATCTGTGCGTTTGAGAGTAAAAAGTAATAACCATCTTTCTAAATAAGTTTATCACATATTTAGGATAAGTTTCAATTGGGAGAACATACAAATAATTCACTCTGTTATTGTGCAACATTAACAATACGAATCAATTTTAGACAAATAAAAACCCTCACGACGTGAGGGTTGAATTTAGTCCCGTTGAGGTTTTGCACCGCCTGTTTTGCCGCGGTTAGGGTATTTATGGTTTAAAAAATGTTGCATTTGAATGAGTACATGCTGTTTTTCTTCTTCGGTTATGCCATCTGTATATGCTTTGACTGTGAGAATAAAGGGGTCTTCAATTTCCTTTTTCGCACTGTCATCTCCAAAGAAGTATTGTATTTTTACTTGCAGAACTTCGGCAATCCAAACCAGTCTTTCCATAGAAACACCACCATCTCCACGCTCTATGGCTGACATGGTGCTTTGGTCTGCGTCTATTGCAGCCGCAAGGTCAAGCACAGACATATTCCGTTCTATACGGCATTTGCGTATTTGATGTCCTATAAAAAAATCCAAAAAGGGCTTTTTTAATCGCGTACTCATGTTTACTATACACTCTATAACTCCATCCAGCACACGTCTATATAGCTTTTTATCGCCACTGTCCAGCAATGTATCTAACCCTTCTCTAACCAATGCTATACTATCTTCAAATACACCTTTGAGTACTGTTAGTACATGCTGACGCAGGGACTCCTTGTGTAAACATATTTTCATAAGATGATTGTAGCATAGTGAAAATGTAGCATTTAATTTCTTCTCGTCTATCTCTGTATCTGTATCAAAATATTTAGCACGAACCATACGCACCATGAAATTATAGTATAAGTTACTACGCACTTTCTCAAACTCAAGTACATCCATATAATCATCATTTATCAAGTCAACAGCTTCTTCAAAAGTACTAAAACCGTCACAATATACTAAGGTATAACCTATCACAAGCGATATAACATGTAATTCAGTATATCCCCAGTTTTGAATATCTTTTAATTGTTTAAATATAGGTTCGGCAACAGTACATGTCACATCAAAGCTGTGTCGATTATTGATTGACTGGTGAACTTTTAAAGCATGTAAAGCAAGTAATAATTCATCATCAGGGTTCTTTTTTATTTCCTTTTGAATTTTAATACTAAGTTTATCCACTGATGAAGCATCACTTGGTATAATTTCAAAAAACTCTTTGAGCAGCTTTTCTTTTATAGTTTTCTCCATGATTCAATATATCTCCTTTCTCATAAAAAGCTCCCCCTTTAAGGAGTTCACCATTCTACTGGACCAGTTTCATCCCAAAAAGGTATGATGGGTATAAAATCTAAAAAGCAAAACAAGTTAAGTAAAAACATATAGCACCTCCATTTTTATAAAGGAAATCCCGTTAAAAACCTTACCAATCTTTTGGGTCAGTTTCATCAGCAAAAGGCATGATAGGTATAAAACCTAAAAAGTAAAACAAATTAAGCAAGAACATATAGTACCTCCCTTCTTATAAAGGAAATCCCTTTAAGGAGTTTACCAGTCTTCGGGGTCAGTTTCATCAGCAAAAGGCATGATAGGTATAAAACCTAAAAAGTAAAACAAATTAAGCAAGAACATATAGCACCTCCCTTCTTATAAATGAAATTCCTTTAAGGAGTTCACCATTCTACTGGCCCTGCTTCATCGCTAAAAGGTCTAATAGGCATAAAGCCAAAAAAGTAAAATAAATCAAGTAAAGACATATAGCACTTCCTTTTAAACTTTTCGACATTGTATCACATAAAAACGCAGGTGTAAAGTTTTTACAACTATTTTATCTAAATACCCAACAACTGGTAATATTTTTGGACATGATGTATATTATTACCAACAAGAGGGAAACCATTTCCAATCAATCTAATTTAAAGGAGAATAACCTAATGGACAAATTACATTTTGTCAGCACACTAAATGCAGTCGGGCAAATTAAAGTACACGCAGAACTGTGTACACGCACAGGCTGGACTTATGGCACAAGATTAACCACCCTCATCAGCGAAGCCGAAGCCACCATCACCCTATTGCCAGACAAGACAGGTGAAATTGAAATCAATCCCCTTGGCAGAATCAGCCTAACCAAAGGCTCACGTCACTTCCTTGAATGGGGAGAAAATGACCAGCTCGAATTTTGCCTAGAAGGTGATAAAGTCTTCCTGTGCAAATATGCCGAATAACCACAACACTAATCTAATTTAAAAGGAGAACGACCTAATGGAAAAATCTTACTATGAAAGCACACTAAAAGCCCTTGGACACATTGAAGTACCTGCCGAACTGCGCGAACGCATGGGCTGGGAGTATGGTACAAGACTAAACGCACTCATCAGCGAAGCCGCAGGCAAAATTACTTTACTTACAAAAGACGACGGCGAAATTCAAGTAGACAACCTTGGCAGAATCCAACTGAGCGAAGGCTCACGCAAACTCCTTGAGTGGAATGAAAATGACCCTTTTGAATTTTGCTTAGACTTTGATAAAGTTGACTTGTGGAGATTTGCCGAATAGCCACATGCAACACCGTATTTATTACCTTGGTTATTATGCTGACATATAATAACATTGTTTGTTTTCATCCTTCAAAAAGCTTGCCTACACTACCTCCGTAGGCAAGCTCCTTTTTTATTTTTCTACTTGGCATTAAAAAAACTCACATTTCTAATCATGATTAGAAATATGAGTCTTCCTTCTTTACTTCCACTGAACCATCAGGGACTCGAACCCTGGACCCTTTGATTAAAAGTCAAATGCTCTACCGACTGAGCTAATGGTTCATAAAATATTTTAGGGGGATAGGAAGGACATAAAGTCCTTCCCATAAGGTGGGTGATGGGATTTGAACCCACGGCCTCCAGAGCCACAATCTGGCGCTCTAACCAACTGAGCTACACTCACCATATTATTGTACCTGAAGGGATTCGAACCCCTGACCCACGGCTTAGAAGGCCGTTGCTCTATCCTGCTGAGCTACAGGTACCTATTTTATCCGCCGCTACAGTGGGCGAAGCCTAAACAATTAGACTTCGCCCTGCTGACGCAACTGTACCTGCGGTAAAAAATTGAGCAAAATCACCAAAGGATTATGCAAATCGGGGTAGCAGGATTCGAACCTGCGACCTCCTGGTCCCAAACCAGGCGCGCTAGCCAAACTACGCTACACCCCGAATTGTTACTTTAGAGATTAACCAGAAACGCCACGCCTTTTGGGCGCGGCGCAACTTGAAAACTCAATATAGAGAAGGAAAGAAGCAAGAAACAAATCATGCGCGCTTGAGCCAGTTGGTGATATGTGACACCAACAACATAATGGTCAAGCCCTCGAGCTATTAGTACGGGTCAACT
>WRAH01000035.1 GCA_009780315.1 Defluviitaleaceae bacterium | reverse complement strand
CTACAATAAGCGCAGACCTCATTCTGCTAATAGCCTTCTTTCTCCCGATGAAAAAGAGTCATTATTTCTTGACCATTAATTTTTTTTTCTCTTTTCCGTGTCTACTTTATTGACCTTTGTCCAGGTAGAAATGTCCTTGAATGAGAACAGCTATACGAAAGAACTTGCAAAAGTTGATAAAAAGGTTTCTTATATAAAGACTCGCCTTGACAGACTTCTTGAATTACTCCTTGACAATTCAATCGAAAAATCCGAGTATGACGAAAAACGCAGGGATTTATTAGATGAATTAGAAGAAGCAGACCATGAGCAACAGGAACTTCAATCTGCCGTCAAAAACGATTCACAGCTAAAGAAACGTCTTGCCGAATTTAAGACAGTTTTGGAGCAAAACGAAGTTATGAATGAGTTTGACCCCACCGTCTTTGAAAACATGATTGAAAAAATCATCATAGGCGAGGTTGACGAACAAGGAAACAAGAATCCCTACAAGATTACTTTCATCTTTAAGACAGGCTATACATCAGATACCAATGCTCCACCGCCTAAGAAAGCTGGTAGACCGAGCAAGAAGAGTAATGATGTTGAAAATGGAACAGGTGAAATTGAAAATAATTTTACCTGTTCCCATGAAATAGGACATACAGGTGTCATGTTCGTTATGATACTATGTTTATAGTGTCACTCGCGAGTACAAAATTTTATCAATCTCTTAGGAGGAAAATTTATGCTGAAAAAAGCCTTAGTCGCAATAGATATTCAAAATGACATAACAAAAAATTACAAGGAGATAATTGAAAATATAAACAAATCTATTGATTGGGCGGTTAATAATGATATTCATGTTGTTTATATTAGACATGAAAACTTATCGGCTGGCACAAGAACTTTTAAGCCTAATACACTTGGGTCTGAATTTGCGCCAGACTTAAAAATGGTGTCAGAAAACATTTTTACAAAATACAAAGGAAACGCATTAACCAGCAAAGAATTTGCGGATTTTATTTCTAAAAATGAAATATCTGATTTCTATATAACAGGAGCAGATGCTGTAGCTTGTGTTAAATCAACCTGTTATAACTTATGTAAAGCAAATTATGGCGTTAATGTCTTGTCCGATTGCATTACGAGTTATGATAAAAGAAAAATTGATGAAATGTTGAAATATTATGAAAGTAAAGGCTGTAAAATAATTAGTTTGGATACCTTGTTAAACGCCTAAACTGTATGACATCCATCCTTAGCGTATCAAGCTTTCTTGAATAATCGGGTTGCATAAAAAAGTGCCTACCTTCTTTGGCAGACACTTCCTTGCTTTTTCTTTTTCTACTTAATTTTATCAGTTTGGTATTGTCAAGCCATCTTCAACATGATATATATAATCTGGCTGTATGATAATATTAAACGCTCTGTTTCTGCCTAATGTTAAAGATAAAGTAGTTCCTTCTTCTTGACTTGTGTTTGTGGTAATAATTGTGCCATGTGTTATAGGAACATTTAAAAATCTTCTCTCTTCAACAAAATTCAAGTTATTATCATAAAATCGGATACTATAATCCATTGTATCGTTGGCTATTCCAGTCATAAAAATTTCGTATGTGGCATCTGCAACAAGTGCTAAAAGCGGCGTTTGCCCTTCTGGGCCAATAAAGTGTAAAGCACCAAAGTTCGTTATGGTATTAAAATGTGCGTCTTCACTTGAAAGCCTTTGATTGCCGTCACTTATGGTTATATCTACAGCACTTGTTGCGCTGATTACAACAAATGGGTCAACACCAGCGATATCGCCTTCAGACATTGCGCCAATTCCATAAATAAGCCTAATAATTTCATTGATTACCCTAGGCTGCCTTGTAAGGGCGGTATGCTCATAGTTAAACGATATTGTGTTAATTCTACCATTGATATTTTGACTCCATATGGGAACTGTTCCATCCCCGCGTGTGAAGTTAAGATATTCAATAAAATCACCATTTCGATTGAATATGGTCGTATGCACTGTAGGAATATTATCGCCGACTATAACATGACTGTTAACCGTTTCCATGGCATGAATATCGCCTATAAACGTACTTTCTATAAACTGTGGGGCTCTGTCAAGAAAATTAGCCCGAACAGAAGATGGCACTTGGCTATTTTCAATACCTCTCATAGGCAACATGTTTCTAATAAAGTCAAATTCGTTATCAACATAATCCCAATTTAATGAACTCCACCAAAGCATTCCTGTCCTTTCTCCAACGCCGATATAACGGTAAGGACTTTCAAATGGAAGCATTTGATATGCAGATAACATGTGGGAAGAAACATTCCTAACGCCGTTACGTGGCCCAGGTAGTATAGGAATCTCTACTAAGTTTCCTGTTGCGAAGATATAAGGTACTCTAGGCGAACCCAGAAAAGGTGTACCTAATGTGATAAGTGTATTTATCCTGTCACCATGACCATCAGCAATATATCTGGCTGAAATAAGCCCACCCATACTATGGGCAACGATATTTACTCTGGGCACATTTAGACTGTCGATAAACTCATGTAACCTTACCGCATTATAAGCATTGTCTAAACGCCAGTCATATCCCCAAAAATGAACCATATCGCTTCCAAACTCGGCTCTTAATGCCCTAAGTAAGGTGCGGTATGTATCATTAGCACCATACCCAGTAGAAACAGGGTGAACTGTGTTTATCAAGGGATTCCCATTGACATCTAGTGCAAGTTGCTCTAAATGCCCTTGAAAATGCCATAAAATATTTATCCAAACTAATTGAAGTACCGAATTTGCCGGATTTCTCATTTCAGTCCCAGCAATACCCGGAATAACAATGATAGGAATATTAGGCTCTAAAGTGCTATGAAGCTGATATACTTCATCTACATAAAAAATATCATCTATATCAAAAATATCATCTTCTTGCACGATGTCTTCATATTCTTGATATGGGTAAGATTCTTCGTGTTCTGTATCCAGTGCAAATACAGCCCCAGTAGAAACTTGTAAGAGCATAACGATAGCTAAAAATGCCCCTATCAATTGATTGATACCTTGTTTTTTCATCTCTAATACATCTCCTTTTGATTAACATAGATTTTGTGTTGCTTGCTATTTGAATTGTTCAAGGATTCTTTTGTTTTTACTTATAATTTGTCTATCGCGCTTTGTTTTTTAGCATTTGCAACATCAAATTTACATATATATCGACCTCCTTAAACATATAGACACAAAATACGACATGCTGGTTGCACAATAATAGTCATTTATACAAATAAAAAAGATTGTCTGACTACAGCGCGTATCAAGTAGTCAGACAATCTTTTTACAAATAAATATTTACCATCTTAAAATTATAATCCTGTATTTAATCTGTAACCACACCTTGTGAGAAAATCGCTGCATACAACCCCTTTTTATTCAGCAAATCATGATGCGTACCCATTTCTGCAATGCGTCCTTTGTCAAGCACTACAATTTTATCAGCACTCATAATATTATTTAGATTATGCGTAGTAATAAGAATTGTATGATTTTTCCGTAGGCTTGCAACGGTTTCCATTATGCCTTGTTCAGACTGTGCGTCAAGTGCCGCAGTTGCTTCGTCAAATACCAGTATTGGAGCTTTCCTAACCAATGCACGGGCAATGGCAATTCTTTGTTTTTGCCCTCCTGAAAGTGAGCCGCCTTTTTCCCCACATGAAGTTTTATATCCATCTGGTAACGCTTCAATAAAACTTGCGGCAACAGCCTGATTCGCCGCCTCTGCTACTTCATCTAACGATGTATCAAAACCGACACCTAATGCAATATTTTCTTCTATGCTCATATTAAACAGCTTGCAACTTTGGTCAACATAAGCAAATTTTTTACGCCACGCTTCAATATTTTCTGATAAAAAGCAAGTGTTTCCAATTTTAATATCCAAATCATTTCGCTCATACATACCCATTATGGCTCTAAGCAACGTGGACTTTCCGCTTCCAGAAGCCCCAACGAAGGCAACCATCTCATTTTCTTCTATTTTAAGGGTAACATCATTCAGAGTGTTTTCCACTGCACTTTTATATTTAAAATGCATATGGTCAATATGAATTGTGTACTTGCCATCCCATGTATTATTTTCAAGGGGATAACCCTTCTTGCTATTGATAGCATTGCTAGAAGATGTATTATTATCAACAATAGAGAAAACCCTTTCAGCCGCTGCAAGAGGTGGTTGTAAATTTGCCCAAGCACCACCTATCCGCGACATGCCACTCGCAATTGCCATACACATGGCAGGAACCATCATAAGAGAACTGAACGAAAGTTGTTCTGTTGCTACAAGCCATCCGCCAAATGCGAACACAACACACAGTGTAAGCCAACCTTGTACAGTGGTAAATAAATTTTGCCACGTAGACAAGAACGCCTGACGAAATGACAAAATTTTCAACTTATTATTTTCTGAATCAAAAGCTACCATTGCTTTTTCTTGTATATTAAATGCCCGTATTGTCATTGCCCCGGGGAAGAAACTTGAAATATTTTTTACCGATGCGGCATTTGCAGAAAGTACTTCCTTGCCAAGATTACCTAATGGTTTAGCAAATTTGTATTGAATGAAAAAAGCAAAAACACCCACTGCAACTGCGGCAAGTCCTAGTCTATAATCAATGACGAAAACCACAAGGGAAGCCATTGTTATAGAAATGATACATGATAATAAAGGACTCAATGCGTTACCATACACTTGGGCGGCAGTGTTAGCGTCGGTGTTTATCACTGCAATACTATCACCAGAATGTGTAGACATTGAATTTTCTATACTATTACCAATAAAACACTTAAAAAGTTTATTTTTTAAATCCTTTACCGCCTTAGCATCATTTATGGCGAACCAATACATTGCAGGGGCTGTTATAATCATTGCACCAGCAGTTAATCCTGCAAAAACAAGTGCGGCGATTAGCACATCATCTACATTTAAGTTTAAAATCCCAGATGTTAGCATATTCATAAAAATTGCTCTTATATATGGAAATACAAAACCCTGCGCACTAAACAATACCACACCTATACTGTATGTAAGCATATAGGGACGCATAAATATAAACATTTTAAAAAAATAACGTAATCTACTCGTTTTATGTTCTTTATCCATCGTTTTTTATTCCCTACCCTTCTGGTCAGCTTGCATTGCGGCATGTAACGATTGATATAACGGGCTTCTTGCCAAAAGCTCTGTATGACTACCAATATCAGAAATTTCTCCATTGTCCATAAGAACAATCTTGTGACAAGTTTCAATGACACTTATACGGTGTGCAACCATAATCACAGTCCGTCCTTCCATAAGCGTTTCAAAGATTTCAAGTATATGACTTTCTGTTATTGGGTCAAGTGCAGATGTAGCCTCGTCGAACAACACGATGGGCGCATTTCTGTAAAGTGCCCTAGCAATCGCCAACCGTTGTCGCTGTCCACCAGATAAGTTTTCAGCAGATTCAGATAATAAAGTTTCAAATTTTTCCGGCAAAGTGTTAATGAACTCAAGTATGCCTGCGTCTTCACAGGCTTTGTGAAGCCTATCAATATCTTTATTATCCAGGGGTTTAATTTGACAAGTAATGTTTTCACGTATTGATTCAGAGAATAAAAAACTATCCTGTGGTACATAGGCAAAATCTCTGCGTAAAGCAACCATAGATGTTGTATCCATGTTTTTGCCATTTACAGTGATATCCCCAGATAAAGGCTCATACAAACCTAACATTAACTTTAAAATGGTACTTTTTCCACTGCCGCTTCCACCAACAAAAGCGACTCTGTCTCCTTTTTTTATTTTAAAAGATACATTTTTAAGGGCAAGATTATCGGCTTCATTTTTATAGGAAAATGAAATGCTTTCAAAGCAGACAGCAAAATCACTCTTTACTGGCGTATGTGTGTCTTCTAAAAGACGCTCAAGAGTACCCATAGTATTGTCGTTAAATCTTGTTGCACCTACAGCAGATAACCTCAACTCGCCCAAGCGTTGTGAAAGCACTATAAGCCAGTTGCTGGTGGCGGCGGCAACAGCAGTAAATGCAATAAACTCAGCCATACTCATTCTGTTGTTTATAACGCTTATTCCTGCGGCGACACTAATAAAGAGTGTAGGCGTTGTTGATGCCAAAGCCCCGCTGATTACAAGCTTTGTCAGTGAGAGGATATAGTGCTTTAACGCTTGAAAATACTCATCATAAGCTTCGTTATAGCGGCTTTCTAAAATATTTTCAAGGGAATAGGCAATGACTGTTGATGTGTTTTGAAGAGAATCATTCACCACTGCATTAAAGCGAGCAGTACCTATAGATATTTGTTGTGCCTTTTTTTGTATTGGAGCAGACATTTTGTACTGCATAAAAATAAATATAGGAAACACACCAAAAAAAATTAGTGTATAAGTTATATCAATCGTTAGCATATATGCAAATGATATGACTGCCGATATGATATCTGCGACTAATTTTAAACTGTGTGCTGTAATAAACTCTACAGCTTTTGGCAAGTCATTTGTGTAAATAGAAATTGCTTCGCCGCTATTTTTCTTTTCAAACTTAGAAAAAGGCAAATATACAAGGTGTCTGCTAAAAATTTTTCTCAATTTGTATCCAAAATTTCCTGCAAGCCTACCTGTAAAAAGAACAGAAAGCCCAGACGCAAGTGCTTGAACTACTGTAATGACAGTTAAAACGATTAGAAAATGAATAAGTGTTGTAATGTCAAAATCCAAAGCAGCTTGACCCATATCACCTGTAAGGCGCATGACTAATACACTACATACAGCAGTTATTGTGGTTACAATAATATAAAATACAGCAAACTTTGAAAATTTTTGATTATTATTTTTAAGTGTTCTAAAAAAAGTTTTGATACCATCACCTCCGTTATAACTTCGCTATTTTATAAGTAAACTTTCCATTGGTCCAGCATTTTTAAAGTATGGATTATTAAACCCCTTATTAAGATAGTTTACCAATGATAAATGTTCAGCACTGCCTACGATAAATGATTGTAAGTTTTTTGTTACATTTTCAATCATTTTTTTTCTATAGATATATGCAAATGATTGAAAATTATTTTCCAGCGGGCAATAGTCATTACCATATAGCTCAACCTCCCTATACTCAACAGGATAATTTTCTATTCTAAGTCTATTCATCTTTTCATGAAGAGATGAATCAATGATTGATGGCTTTTCTTTAACTACATTATCACTTATTAAAAACGAATCATCCATAAGATTGTAACAAGCGTAAGCGCGTTTATCAGGAAAAACTGCGATTACCCCTGATGCACCACAAACATATACTTTCTTCTTTTGTTTTACTATGTTGCTAATGGTGAGTAATACATTATTTTCATAGATATATTGCATTTCATCTCGGTTCCTAATTGAGTCAAAAATTGAGTCTATAAAAGTCGATTGTTCTTCTAATAATTTTTCAGAATATTCGACAATATCTTTCTGTGAGCCGTTTAATGCATATGCAGGATTTATCTTGTATACAGCAGAATATTTTGATAAAAAATCAGAAATATCACGAATTGATTTGCCATGGTCAATTCCTCGTTCATCTAATACACTAATTAAGGCGCATTTGTAATCGTTTCCTTTCAAAATATTAAGATTATCGATTACGTTATTAAAGCAATCTCCCCCGTCTTTTGCTATTCTGGATGAGTTATGTATTACCTTTGGTCCATCAAGAGATATATTTAAAATAATGTTATTGTTGATAATTGAATTGATTATCTCTTGATTAAATGGCAAATAAGCATTGGTTGTAAAAGCAAATCTAACACTCCCATCGCTAAATTTTGATTTTTGAGATATTACACTATTTATCAAATCCATCTTCAACAAGGGTTCGCCACCAAAAAAACTGACATAAGCTATGTTTCTTGCTTTGGAAATACTCATTAAGCATTCAACAATATCTTCAGCAGAAGACCATTCAAATGATGACGATTTCACATCTTCTGGAATTAAGCCTTTGCCTGAATTATTCATACAGTACTTACAGTCTAAATTGCATTGTGTTGTTAACACTATAGTTACAAAAATATTTTCCATGTATTTTTTAAACAGCATATTTAAAAATTGCTGTTATTCCTCCCTTTTAATAAAAAATTTAATTTTTTATTTTTTAAATACGCTTCCTACAACTACTCCGTAAAAAGCATATCCATAAGCAATACTAATCTCATGGATATGCCCATCATCACAAAATACAATTTAAAACCATTAAATTTCTATTTAAACATTATGCACCTGTAAAACAAATAAAGCATTCGGAATCATGTTGACCTCCAGCAACTCCCAAAAGTTCATCATCACTTAAAACAGATTTTTTAAGTATAGCTTCATACTCTAAAATTTCATCTTTAGAGAAGTCAAGCCCAAGACCATCGTTAATTTTTGTCATAGCTTCATCCAGTCCAAGGGCAAAAATATTTTGCGCATGTTCTCTGTCTGAGTTAAAAAACTCTGTGATTTTGTTTGCTCTTTCTTGTGTTAGTTTTGCCATTTTGATTCCTCCTATAGAATATAATTTTTTATGTCAACGCCTTTTATGAGGACATTGCATATAATGTTAGTTGATTCCAAAATACTACTATGAATATTTTGGAAGTCTGAAAGATAGAAGAGAAATGAGTACCATTGAGATAAATGTTAGTATGTGAAGTGTATACTACAGAAGTTAAACATGTTATGTAATGTAGTATCTTACATATGTTTATGTAGTAATCTAAAAAAGTTTTGATACCATCGCATTCTTTATCACTTAAACATTTTGTAAGTGAACTATCCATTACTCCAGCATCATCACAAATTTATTTGCCCACTTTTTACTTGTAAAATAGAGAAACATTGAAATGACAAACACCATAACACCAATAACATTGGCAATGCCAATCAGTGAAGAGGTAATATTACAGGCTGTACGCTCTACTGTTCCAAAGATGTCCGTTACGCCTCCTGTGCTTCCACCAGTATTGCCTCTTGTTGCATAAACACTTTGTACCATACCCAGCACAAATATTATGCTCATAGTAAAAAATCCTTTAATTTTGTTGCCTAGCTTTGCTTTTTGTTCCTTCATGAAGTCCTCCTTAAAACAAAAAAGGGAAGAGCAAAAATGCTCTCCCTAGAGTAATGTGATATCTTTGTTTAGTTACAGTTATTACTTATTTCAAAAATCTAAATCGCTGTGTGACGCTATGCGTGTCAGCAAAAGCACTAATCCATCTTTGTCTGTTTTGCGATACACCAACAACCAATCTGGCGTAACATGGCATTCTCTGTAACCTTTCCAATTTCCACTTAATGGGTGGTCACAGTGTTTTTCAGACAAAGGTGTATCGTTAGCCAACATATGCACAATATCACGCAATAACACAAGGTCTTTGCCTTGCTTTTTTGCCTTCTTATAGTCACGACGATATTGAGTAGAGTACTAAATATCACGCTTATTCTTCATCGTCATCACTATCTAAATCTGCAAAAAGCTCCTCTGTAGTAGAGAATCGCTTTCTACACAGGAACAGACAGTCTCTTACGAGGCTGTCTGTTTTTTAGTCATTCACTTGACAAAATCCTGTGACATAGTGTATTATCAATATTGAAATATAAGTGTATTCATTGTGGGCAGCCTTGCTATGTATTTAGCAAAGCTGCCCTCCTCCATTTTAGGGTATATTACTATAAACATTTGAACATCTTACATATTAAAAGGGGGTACTTATTTGAATAGACAAGAAGCACTAAAGCGTTTTTCATCCCAAAATAAAAATGCACAAAATATTTCAAAACCCCGCAGGCGTGGCATTTCCCCCGATGCGCAAATGAATGCAATGCAGTACCACCTTCCCGAAAGCCGCCCCCAAAGAAAACGCCCTCCAAGGCGTGAAATTTACCTGACAGACAATGAGCCAGAAATACCAGAAGCAGAAAATATGAAAGACCCTGCGCCCCCACCAACACCCCCTATAAAAAGTAAAAAGTCAAAACTAGCCATGGTCTCAGTCATCGTACTGGTGCTTACCTTAGGTGGAATACTTGTTGGGCTGGTGATATTAACACAAGACTTTTTGGACGATTTGCCAGTGCGTGCCGCAAATGACGATATTGAAAATATATATTCAGATGAAATATATCCATACAATCCATTGGAATATGTGCCTGAAGCATATCCCGACTATAATTTACCACCACTAGATAGACAGAAATGGTGGACAGCATATGGCGAAACACCAGAGACTGATACGCTTGACACATTTTTTTCAACCATAGGCAATAATGTATCTGTATTTTTTATGAATCTGGACACGGGTTTCACCTATACCCACAATCCTGAACGGGTGTTTTTTGCTGCCAGCTTGTCAAAATCTAATCACGCACTATACATGTTTAACTTGGCAGAACGGGGCTATATCAATATGCACGAAATGCATAACTACACCGCCGAAGACCGCTGGGGCGGTACAGGTGTTTTGCGCTTTATGGACGTTGATACCCCTTTCACTACACGAGAGCTTCTTGGGTTTTCAATTCGTGAATCAGACAATGCAGCTTATCGCATGTTAATTAGACAAACAGACGGGGCAGAATTTTCCTACCGTCACTTTGTTTCAGAAATTGGCGCAAATACACGAATGGTTCAAAATATAATTTCACAAAATACCAATGCCTATGATGCAGGGCTTTGGATGCAAGCAATTTTTAATTATATTGAATCAAACAGCCTATACGGGCATTATTTCAAATACGATTTAATGAATACATCTCAAGTATCTCACCCATATTTTGAGCGATGGGAAGGCTCTTACGGACGGGGCGGTGAAGTTAATGTCAGCATGATACAGGCAGATTATCCCATGGCAAGAAAATATGGCTGGGCGCGAAATGCCTTTCACGACGCAGCCATAGTATATGCGCCATCACCATATATATTGGTGATTCTATCCAATATGGACAGAGGCGCACATGATTTGTTTGAAGAAATTTCTTTGGTAATGCAGGATTTTAATTATCAATGGTTTAGTGCTTTTTTTGCACAGTCATAGCCATGATTGAAAATCATCTCAAAATTTTCTGGAGTAGGGGAGTTTAATGTGGTCGGGTAGTCCTGTGCAGGATGCCCGATTTTTATGTATCGCCCATGCCCACGGTTTACAACAGTTGATTCAAACTCCCGCGCCCGCAAAGCGTCTACCTGTGACATGGCAATATCCAATAATCGTTTAAGATTTTGACTTGGCCGCCCTCGTTCTTGTGTGCCAATAGACGCAGATGCATTGGATACAATTAAAAAATCAATTTCCTTGTCCAATCCCTTGCCAATCTTATGTAATGCTTCAACACCTAAGTTATCATAAACGCCCCCATCCCAAAGGGCATAATGATTTTTTATAGGCATTTCATCTTGACTTCCTGCTTTATCTTTAGTAAAACGCATACCATCCGTGTTTAAAATATATGGGCCAATCAACACAGGAAAAGCCGCAGACGCAGCAATCATGTCAGCAATAGGAATCGTGGGTTTTTGTACATATCCAGTAGAGACATCCCCCATATAATCACGTCTAAAGCGGAAAGGCTTGCCTGTTTCAAAATTGGTGCAGTTTATCTCCCAAAAAGGGAAGGGGGGCAAGTTTTGTAAGTTACCTGTTATCCCCCATCGTTCTGTAAGCATATGTGAAAGTAAAAGTACACGATTATGCCAATATGCAGGGTGAATAGGCAGTTGCATGAGTGATGACGCTTGTATATTTTTTTCAATAATTAACTTGCGTACATCTTCTTTTACATGGTTGAGGAAATCCTTTTCACTGGGCCATGTATTACCGTTGATCGCAAAAATTGCACCAATGCACAAACTTGCCCCAGATACGGATGAAATACTGGTAATATTGCGAAAATATTTTCTATCAGCCAAATAATGCAACACGCCTAAGTGAAAAATGGCGGCACGAATCCCCCCGCCAGACAATGCTAAACCGATACGTTTCAAATGTATTTACCTCTTTCTCTGGTCTAATATTAAATTTATGCTAAGACCTATAGCCACCAGAACTCCACCTATCAAATTGCGAGAAGAAAATTCACTTGAAAGGAATATATCAATGAGTATGCCCGAAAATACCTTACCAATAAAAATAAGCAAAGTCAGATAAAATGCGGAAATTTTAACCACAGTTATATTACTAATCCAAACCACACTTAATCCAAGGACACCGCCAAGATAAATATACCAATTGGGTGAAAGTGCAAATTCAGCCCAAATGATTTCTCCGCGTCCAAGTATCAGAAATACAGGAATTGCTACAATCAGCCCAATAAAATAGTTAAAAAATGAACTCACTTGTACGCTTGTCCTATCTGAAAGCTTTGCATTGAATGTGCGAGACATCACAATGCAAATACCTGCAATAAAAGAAAGCGTTACAGCGACAATCTCAAAATCAGTAATCATTGATACAATACCTGCAATGATTAGCGTCAACCCAATAAGTTTTTGCTTAGTAAATGGGTGCTTAGGCATTCCAAATAAACCGCATTGGTCGATAATAAGCCCTGTAACACTTTGTCCAAGAAGCCCAAGTGCAAGTAAAGCACTTACACTAATTCTGCCAAAAGCAATATTATTAGATACAGTGGTAAGTACACCAATTGCACCGCCAAGGTATAAAAACCATGTATGCCCCTTTGCAAATGGATTCTCCCTTTTAACAAGTACAACCAGTGAAATAATTATCAGCCCAACAATATGAATCATTACCGTGGCAGAATATACCCCATAAAATGCGGTAAGTCCACCATTGACTGCAACCATGAGCGTAATTAAAACACCCGTAAGCAATGATAAAAAATAAAACAAAATCCCCACCTCTTTCTGTTATTGATTATAACAGACAAAATGGCAAATAAGGTGCTAACATAAAAAAAACACCACTTTTTCATCTTAAAAAGTGGTGTTTTTTATCTTATGATTTGATAGTTATTCTTGCAACAAGAATTTTTCAATATCTAATAAGAGTGTTACATCATCGCCAACCTTGCCAATATTTCTAATAAATTGATTTGAAAAGTTTAACTTTGCACTTGGCGGAGGTGCAATTTGAGCTTCTGGAATGATAGTCGTTTCTTGCACTGCATCAACAACGAAGCCTAAAATATATTCGTTGTAAACAACAACAATAATACATGTGTCAGTATCATGTTCTTTAAAAGGTTTACCAAAACGCTTGCGCACATCAAGCACACCAATAAGCTCTCCGCGAAGGTTTATAATCCCTTCAACGTAGTTAGGCATTTCGGGTACTTTTGTAATGGCGCACATGTTAATAATTTCTTTTACATATGCAATTTTTATACCATACTCTTCCTCATCAATGGTGAAGGTGAGGTACTGGTCTTTCATTGTATCATCTGTTTCATTTTCCTCAAACAAATCTTTAACTTCAGCCATACATCTCGCCTCCTCTATTTATCAAAGAATCCAGCAACATCAATGATTAAGCTTATATCACCATTGCCAAGTAGTGTACAGCCACTTAAACCATGCACTTTTCTAAAATACTTTGGCATAGGTTTAACAACTGCTTGTCGTTGCCCAATCAAATCATCTACAAGTAAACAAACAACTTGGTCACCATCTTCAAGCATAATGAGTGTACCATCACAAATGTCAGTTTTTGCACCTTCTATATTAAAATATTCATGCAAGCGGACAATGTTAAATATTTCACCGCGCTCAGTTATCATTTCATTACCATTTGGGTCCATGAAAAGGCTTTCTGGCTGGGCTTTAAAAGACTTTATAATGTGAGCAATAGGGATTGTATACTGGGAATTAGCAACCAATACGCTCATCCCATCAATAATAGAAAGTGTTAAGGGGATTTTTAAGGTAAAGGTTGTTCCTTCACCAGGAACAGAGTCTACAAGTGCTGTACCATTAACAATTTCAAGATTGCTGTTGACAACGTCCATACCCACACCACGCCCTGAAAACGCAGTCACTTGGTCATTTGTGGAAAAGCCTGGTAAGAAAATAAATTGCTGAATTTCTTTTTCAGTATATTCATTGTCAGGTCTGTTTACAAGACCATTTTCTTTGGCCTTTTTAAAGACTTTCTCCGTATTGATTCCGCGCCCGTCGTCTTTAATGATGATGAGTACATCACCACCAGCGTTTTTGGCTTCTAATAAAACACGGGCTTTCGTAGGCTTGCCAACATTTCTGCGCTCTGACGGAGACTCTACACCATGGTCAATAGAGTTTCTGATAATATGCATGATAGGGTCGCCGATATGCTCAATAATGGTTTTATCAACTTCGGTTTCTTCACCAACAATATCAAGTTGAACATCCTTGTCAAGTTGACGGCACATATCACGCACGATACGGTGCATACGGAAAAATGTTGCAGAAAGGGGTACCATGCGCATAGACATAACGGTTTGTTGCAGGTTAGATATAATACCCTGTAAATGACGGGTTTCCTTGTGGAAACTGTCAAGTTGTAATCCTTCAAGTTCAGAATTTTGCGTTACCATTGCTTCAGATATAACAAGCTCGCCCATCAAATTAAGAAGCGTGTCTAATTTATTGACATTAACACTTATCATAGAAGATTGCGCACTTGATTTGCTTTTTTGAATTTCTTGTGCGGCCGCTTCTTGTGCAGTCAATGGCTGACCTTGTGCGCTGTTACCAACAGCAGCAGGTGTAGCCACAATAGGCGTTTCTTGTACAGGTGCAGCAATATCCTCAACAACAGGCGCATTGGCTGTTGATTCGGTAGGTTCTGTTGCAATGGCACCTTCGCGTTCAAGTTTTAACTCACGCAAATATACTGTTGAAGCAAGATGGTCGTATAAAAAATCATAGTCTTTTGCACTTGTAAATTCTAATATAAAACCATCTTTTCGGATGAGGGGTATTGTTTCTTCATCAATAACATCTTCTGGAATATGCGTTATATCCGCAGCGATATCTTGCAAGTTGTGAACTAGAGTGTATGCACGGATATTTTCCATTTCGCAACCTTCATCGAAGTGGATTTTTGCCTTATATCTAGTCAAGCCACCTGTAGCTTGTGCTTGATTTATAGGTTCAACAGATACAGGCATTTCAGGCGTAGGTTCACCACTTACCGTAGTAGGCGATTCTGTAGGCGTATCATCTACAGGTGCAATACCTTTGATTTGCTTCAAAAAGATTTCAATCGTTTTTGCAAGGTCTGTACCGTCCCCGTCAGCTTTTTGGCCACCTTGAATCTTGCTAAGTTCCCCCTTGACGAAATCCGCACCGCTTAAAACGTGGTCGGACAAAGTTTTAAAGTCAACATTTTGAGGTTGTTCTTCGCGCAAGTAGTAAAATAAATCCTCAATAGAGTGGGATACACCTGCAATATTGTCAAACATCATCATTGCAGACGACCCTTTGATTGTGTGCATGATTCGGAATATTTCGTTAATTTGGTCCATGTTATATTCCGATTCACTTTGAACTATTGTTGATTCCAATTGGTCTACAAGTTGCGACATCTCAAAAATGAACATCTCAAGCATTGACTCTCTGTCGAAGTCAGTCATTCCGTGGTCACCTCTCTCTTTCCCCTACTATTAAACTACATTAAGCAATCAAAAACAAGTGTTTTTTATGTGATTTATAATAAAATCACAGATTTAGTATATTATTTTACTTTAAAGGCTTTCTATAAACCGCAGGTTTAATATATTCATATCCAGAACCAGTATTACTAATCGACTCTGAATGACCTATGAATAAGTATCCTCCAGGCTCGGTAACATCAAAGAATTTCTTAACCACATCGTTTCGTGTGACATTATCAAAATATATCATAACATTACGGCAAAAAATCACGTGGAACTTCTTTTTGAAGCGGAATGCATCCATTAAATTTAACTTACGGTAGATAATTTGCTTTCGGACAGCATCCGCAACTTGACTTAGCTGGTTGTCCACTTTTTTAAAATACTCTTTTTCCCAGCCTTTAGGCAGGGTACTGAGTGAGCTAGTAGGGTATTTTGCATTGACAGCTTTATCTAACACATTTGCAGAAATATCTGTTGCGAGTATTTGCGTATTCCAGCCTGTTTCATTGATTTTTTTAAAATACGCTTGTGTAAGAATCTGCAAAGTCACAGATTCCTCACCAGACGAACATGCCGCACACCATAGCCGCAAGTCTTTCTGGGTATTGTACGTATCGGATATATAAGGTAAAACATTATCACGATAATAGTCAAAGTGGTCTGTTTCGCGCATAAAAAATGTGTGATTTGTGGTGATTTTATTGACGAATCTTTGTAGTTCATCACCAGATTTATCCCGAAGCAATAAATCAAAATAGTCCGAAAAATTTTCCATGCCAAGCTCTTGTAATGTTGAGCGCAATCGTGAATGCACAAGGGTTTTTTTTTCATCGCTTAAAGAAATACCATAGTTTGCTTTAATATAGTCTCTAATTTTATTAAACTCTGCCGTAGACAAATCTTTCATGGTTATTATTCACCTATAATCGTTTTCTGTTATCATATCATATAATTATATTTATTGGAACAAGAGAGGATGATTTTATGTTTGCATTGGGTGCGATTGTTGAATTTAATCCCTTTCATCTTGGGCATAAGGCACATTTGATAGAATCGAAGGCAATTTCTGGCTTGCAGAAAATTGTTGCAGTCATGAGCGGAAACTTTGTACAAAGGGGTGAGCCTGCCATCTGTGATAAATGGACACGTACTAAAATGGCTTTAAGTGAAGGGGTAGATATCGTCATTGAATTGCCCTTGCCTTATGTGATTGGCGGGGCAGATTATTTTGCACGTGGAAGTGTGGGTTTACTTGCCGCCACTGGAATTGTGGACGTATTCAGTTTTGGAAGCGAATGTGGTGACCTTACAGCGATTATGCGCGCAGGGAAAGTATTGGCAGAAGAGCCAATGATATATAAAGAAGCATTGCATCGCGCATTAGATAGTGGGGCAAGCTTTGCATTCGCACGTGGTACAGCGTTGGCGTGTGCCCTAGACAGTGTTGATTTGCCTGAAGGTTTATTAGATAAACCGAATAATGGACTTGCCATAGAATATTGTAAAGCTTTATATTTGCTGGGAAGCCCAATGGGTGTTTTTACTACCCATCGTGTAAGCGGCGGCGTTTCGGCTACAAAAACCCGCGCCGCTTTTAAAGCAGGGGAAGATGTGCGTGCATGGCTACCTGAATCAGCCTACAAAATGTTGATAGGCAGTATTGGAGAAACTGCTTCACTTGATGATTTTAGTGATATCTTTAGATATATGGTATATCGTGCAGATTCCACACTTTCTGAAGGGTTAGAAAATAGATTTCGCCGTTTTTGCGGTGAACATAAAAGTATATCTGATTTGCTTGTTGCTGTAAAGACAAAAAGATATACTTTTACAAGATTACAAAGAACAGTTTTGGGTATCATTTTAGGCATTGACAAAATGAAGCTAAATTTTTATGAGCAGTATGGGGGATTGCAATATATAAGAGTGCTTGGTTTTAGACGAGAAAGTGCAAATTTGCTTAGTGAAATGACAAAGAAAGCATCATTGCCTGTGATGACAAATGGCGCGGCTTTGGATAATATTTTATCACAAGGGGGCGCGGCAGCAGATATGCTTGCGAAAGAATTGGAAGCAGGGGATATTTATAGATTGGCTTCTGGGGCTTCTGGTGGATTTAGAAGTGAACGTGCTATGGGTGTTGTGGTGGTTTGAATGGTCATGAGTATTTGATGAGCTATGATTTTTTTGTTTATTATGCGCTGAATTATTTGTTCTAAGTCAGTATTTACAACTTGGTCTAATAAATTACCTAGTGTGACCAATGATTTGTTTTCCTCAGTTAAAGCCAATGTGATAGCATCGGCAATGGGGATATTGGTATTGATTTTGATTTCTTTTGGCGTGTGATTGTGGTTAAAATGCGTTGAAATTAGGGAAATATATTGATTTTGACGTTGTTCAGAGTCCTTTGCTAAAGTGGCAAGGGCTTTTTTTATAGGTTCATGTTCAGAAGACTCTGCAAAATGTGTATAAAATATGTGTGCATTTCTTTCATCTTGAGATAAATTTTCTAAAATATTACAGAGGGATTCAGGGAAAATGACAGACGTATTTTCTAGTTTTTCGGGTAATTTATCTACTGGTGCTGGTTGAGATGAGGTGGTGATTGGGTTTTTTGGAATGTGTCCATTGTCTTGTAGCAAGCGCATGGTTTCATCATCTAATGGTTCATAACGTACGCCGTCAGGTAATGCTTTGTTTACACGGCGAAATTCTGCCGCCGCCGCTTCTGGTGGCACGGGCATGGGTTGATTTTGTGGCTGTGGCTGTGGTTGTACTGGCGGCTTCTGTTGTGGTTGCGGAATCATTGGCGTACGGGTGGTTGGCGGTGCAGGAGATTTTTGAGGGGTGGCTTGTACATTACTGCGTGAAGGATTGTAGAAAGGTTTTTCCTGTGTCGTTTCTAAATGAGGTTGTTGTTGCTTATGGTCTGGGAATCTTCGCTGTTGCATACGCATTGCAAATGGATTTGGGGTGCGTGGCAAAGGCATAGTATACCTCCAATAAAATTAGCTTTGGTGGTATTCTATGCCTTTTTTGTTGTGGATGTGCTAGTTTGATTCTTTCAGAAGTTTTGAATGGGCAGCTTGATGGAGTTTGAGTAGTTCTGGTACATCAAGTGCATAGGGGCAATTGGCTTTACAATGCCCGCAGTTTATGCAATCGTCTATGCGGCGCATATTTTCTGTCCATTCAGGGGTTAGGAAATTTGGTGCATACATTCGGTTGAGCAGGAATTTCATGCGTGCTGCCATAGGGATAGGAATTTTGGCAGGACAAGGCAAACAATAGCCGCAGGCACGGCAGAATGTTCCTGCCAGTTCTGCACGGTCATTGTCAATTGCTTTTTGTAAAGATTCATCAAGGGTTGATGGATTTTTTTCGTATGCAATGATTTCTTCAAGTTCTGTCATCTTTTCTATACCCCATATGGGGATAACATTATCAAACTGACGAAGAAATGCAAATGCAGCTTTTGCATTGGTTAAAATGCCGCCGCACAGGGCTTTCATTCCTAAGTAGCCAATGTTTTTTTCCTTACAAAGCTTTGTAAATTCAATTTCTTCTGGATTTGAAATATGGGAAATTGGAAACTGCATTGTATCGTATAAGCCAGATTCTACTGCTTCACGTGCAAGGTCTAAACTGTGTGCTGACATGCTGATAAATCGGATTTTGCCTTGGGTTTGCGCTTTTTTTAAGGTGTCATACATTCCATCTTCTCTATCAGGGTAGGGGACAAAGTCGGGTTTATGGAATTGAAATACGTCGATGTAGTCTGTTCTTAGTTTAGTTAAGCTATTTTCTAGGTGTTTTGTCAATTCATCAGGTGTTTGCGCCCCTGATTTTGTACATATCACAATGTTTTTACGAACATCATGTAGGGCTGTACCAATGCGGTCTTCGCTAGTGGTGTAACCATTGGCAGTGTCATATAGGGTGATACCGCTTTCATATGCACGGCGTAAAATGGCAGTGCTTTCCTCATAGGTAATGCGTTGAATCGGTATGCACCCAAAACCTGTACGGCTTACTTTTAGTCCTGTACGTCCAAAAATTACCTGCTCCATAAAAAAACCTCCGTGTATTTTTGCATTTATAGTACCATCCTTGTCATATAAATGCTATAATTTGCCTTGAAATTTTCTTAGGAAGGGTTTTGATATGAAAAAAACTTTATTTTTCCCGTTGGTGCTTATGATTGTTTTGGTATATGCGCCATCAGTATTTGCAAGTGAGTTTAGGTTAGGAAATTTTTTTGGAGAAAGTCCACTGCCATTTATATTGACTTTGGATAGTCAGCCAGATGATATCTCTGGTTGGAACTTTGGCGCAATTTCATCCAGAACATACACCATTGGTGAGGGCACAACCTTGCGGCTTCAAGCCGTGGCTGATGATGGCTTTTCTTACAGTGTTTTTCTTATGGAAGGTTCTCATAGAACCACCCTGTTTGAAGGTATCATTGCAACTCAGCTTAATACAACACATGTATTTAATACCCCAGGTGTGTTTTCCCTTGGGATTTCTGGCACAAACTTGTTGACATTACAATCTGGTGATATTTTTCTGGCTAATTTTATTGTTGTTGCTGAACCTGATTTGCCAACGGGTGACGAGTTTCTTTGGGATATGGAAAACTGGGATAATTTAAGTGAAGCTGATAGGCTCATTGTGGATGCCTTTGCAAACAATAATTTTGGTGCTTTTGATAATGACACCAATATGCAAATAACCCACTGGCGCAATTTCCGTCAAACAGGCATGATGCCCGATGCGTTTTATGACGCGTTTGTTGCAGAAATTGTGAATGAATGGCAAATGCAATTTGGCTTTGGACATGCAACAAATGTACAGGTTTCAACCCTGTGGCGATGGGATAACCCTCTTGAAGCCACACATATTTCTTTTGAAATGCCAGGGGGCTTTCATTTTACCATGCATGGAAATATGCCAGTGTTGTATCGTTATTCTGGGGCGGGTGGGGAAGTGACCCTACCACAGCTTATCAATGCACATGGGCAGATTATTACCTACATCGTTGATAGCAGTATGAATTATAGTTTAGTTGTGCTTGATTCTGGTATTATACAGCAATTAGTTATTCCTGATGGAACAGCACATGAAATAGAAGCACACGCTTTTTCTGATGGACGCATAGTGACTGTAACCATTCCAGGGGATGGCAGGATTCAAGTACACTCAAACGCATTTGCCAGAACCACCACAATTTATATCCAAGAAGGGTCTTTTGCTTCCACTTTAAACTGGGGCGACGCAAGGGTGGTTATTGTGCCGGAATTTGAAGCAGAACCCATGAGTGTATCAGTAGACGGAGAGGCAATGAGTGCCTATTCTATTGGCGGTGTAGCCCATGTTGGATTAACGGCTTTGGCAAATGCATTGTTTGAAACGGATTATGCTTTTAGCTTCGCCTTTGATACTGCCAGCGGAACACTAAGTTTATTTAGTACAGGCGGCGTGGCTTCTGCACAAACAGTTTCCACTTTGCCTGATGCAATTTTGTTTAATGGGGCATCATTAGAAATTTCTGCACGTGTCATCAATGATGTCCTTCATTTATCTTTACCATCGCTCATTGTGGCTTTAGATTTGAATGTTCAGCAAATTGGCGGAACATTTAATATTATTGCCGCCCAAGATTTAGATGAGCCTGTTGAAGAAGATGAGGATTTATATGATGAAGCAGATGAACCCCAAAGTATACCGCCCCAATATATACCCCCTGGTTCATCTGGCGGTATCAATGTATTGGTCGTTATTCTCATCTCCCTTGGTTCTGTTTTGGCTGTTGGTGGTGGAGTTGTCGTGTTTTTGATTATATTAAAAAAGAAGCAAGATAGTGCGGTAAAGCCTGATATTGCTTCTGATGATTATGACTATGAATATGATGACGATAATTATAATTGAGTAGTTCATGCTTTTCTAATACTTTTGCCGCAATACTGCGGCTTTACATATATAATCTACACATTCCGTTTTCATAATTTTGATTGATTTCAGCATAAAGATTATTGTAAAAATCCATCATTGCTTGTTGACGGATTATTGCAATTTTTCTTGCATATTCGGTAAAGAATACATCATATACTTTTTTCAATTTGAAATTATATTCTTGAAAAAACGATGTGCTGTTTTTGTCGCTGGTTTCTGTGATAATTTTATTATTTTCGTCAAGGGTGTAAAGTGGTGCAGCGGTATGCCCTTCATATTGCAGTGTACGGGCTATGCCTATAGCACCAGTTACATCTAATTTATCTGCGTCAAAAAGAATTTTTGCTTCGATAGATTCAGGGGGATTATCACTGCGGTATCTATGTTGTTGGATACATTGTTTTACGTGGAAAGCTTTTTCTTCTGCCCAGTGTTGTAATTTTAGAAAATCATAAGCGATTTCCCCGCCATGTTGTGCGTGGCAAACACTGGGGTTTTCAAATTGCGCCTCACGTCCAATATCATGAAGTAATGCGGCGGCGATTAACACATCCATATCAATATTTTCTTCATAATTAGCAATGTCAACTGTTGCATTTAATACTCTGTAAACATGGTGGATATCATGCGCGCTGTCGCTCATTTTGCTAATCATAAATGTTTCAATGTTGTTGTATTCATGTTTCTTCATGAAGGCATAGCTCCTTTACAAATGCTTTACCATAATATAGTCTTCGTGACCTGCATGGTCAAGTTTTTCATCTGTTATCACATACCCTAAGCGTTGATAAAACCTCGTGGCAGGGTTATTTTTTTGTACAGAAAGCGATGTGCGGGTATAGCCGCTTTTGCGAAGCAATTGAAACAGATGTGTCATTAACTTTTCCCCAATACCTTTTCCCCGAAATTCTGGCAAAACGGAAATGGCTAGTTCAGGGGTTTCATCATCAATATTTCCATAGGCAGGGATTATCCGTGTCCATGCTGCACCTATAATTTTTCCACTTTCTTCTGCAACTACACCTGTGTCATGTTCTTTTCCAAAGTCCTTGATATAAATGAAAATTTCTGGTTCAAAAATTATTTTACGTTCAGGTATTGCCTCTCCTTGGGGGATATAAATGGCATGAAACAAAAAATCTTCTAACAAGGGATAGTCTTTTGGTTGTATTGTGCGAATATTCATGATTTTATACTCCTATCGTTTATCCAGTTTACGGGAAATCATTTGACCTATCCCTTGGATTATTTGCACTAAAATAACCAGAATGACAACCACGTACATTAAAATATCTGTACGGTGGCGTTGTAAGCCATAGCTGTTTGCCAAATGTCCAAGCCCACCGCCGCCAACCATGCCTGCCATTGCAGAAAATGTAATCAAATTGATGATAAGCAACGTAAAGCCGCCAACAAGTGCAGGGGCACTTTCTGGTAAAATAACACGAAAAATAATTTGTCTAGTGGTTGCACCAGCGGCAGTGGCGGCTTCAATGATACCATGGCTAAGTTCATTTAATGCACTTTCAACCACACGAGACATAAAGGGAATTGCCGCGATAGTAAGGGGTACAATGGCGGCAGTGCGTCCAATGGATGTACCAACAATGTGCTGAGAAAGTGGAAAAACCAAAATTATCATCACAACAAAAGGAATGCTTCGCCCAATATTTACAATGATACCGACAAAACGATTGACAAAAGCCACAGGATGAATACCGTTAGGCTGTGTAATGTAGAGTAAAAGTCCAATAAGCATTCCAAAAATAATAGCAAAAAGTGATGCGAAGCCTACCATGTACATGGTGTCAATAGTCCCTTGGATAAGTGTTGGTATGATGTGATTTGTATAACCTTCAAAAGTTTGATGTCGTCCTCCAGAAAGGATATACGCTAGATTATCCCAATCAAGCATGGTTGCTTAACACCTCAATTTCTACCCCGTTTTCCTTAAATGCATTTAAGGTTTTTGCTAAAATTTCTTCTTTGCCTAAAATCTCTAAAATCAGTGAGCCAACCATTGTACCCCCTATAGACTCTATATTTCCTGACAAAATAGATAATTCTACATTGAATTTTCGTGAAATTTCATAAATAAATCCTTTCCGCGCCGCTTCGCCAATAAATGTTGCGCGGCAAATATGCCCGCCTTGAGGTGATACTTCAAATACAGAATCAGGCGGCCAAAAGAAACGCTTTGCTGTAGGGGTTTTAGGCTTTGTAAGTACATCAAGCACATTGCCGCTTTCAATAATTTCTCCATCTTCCATGACGGCAACATGTGTACATATTGCTTTGACAACATCCATTTCGTGGGTAATAACCAAAAAAGTTACCCCTGTTTCCGCGCCAATTTTTTTAATTAACGATAAAACGTCCCGTGTCGTGTCAGGGTCTAATGCAGACGTTGATTCATCACAAATGACAAGCTCTGGTTCAGCAACTAAAGCGCGGGCAATGCCTACACGTTGCTTCTGCCCGCCAGAAAGGGTGGCAGGGTAGGCGGCTGATTTTTCTGTTAGCCCAACAATTTCAAGTAGTTCATTGACGCGAGACTGTATAAAAGAAGCCCGTTTACCTGCAATTTTTAAAGGGAAGGCAATATTATCAAAAACTGTAGCATTCATGAGTAAGTTAAAATGTTGAAAAACAAAACCCATTTTTTTACGAATTTCACGAAGTTTCGCACCTTTTAACTTTGTAATATCAATGCCGCCCAAGAGAATTTCCCCGCTATCGGCTTTTTCAAGGACAGAAACGCAACGTGCAAGGGATGTTTTTCCTGCACCAGAAAGCCCAATAAAACCAAAGATTTCGCCTTTATTAACGGTAATACTTACATTTTTTAATGCATGAAAATTACCTTGTTTTACAGCATATGTTTTGCTTAAATTTCTTACCTCAAGCATGTAAAATACTCCTTCCACATGGGTCATGTTCACATTTTAAAGCTTATCTTTCGTGACAAGTTCTTAGAAATAGGGTATAATATGATGTAAAAGTTGTCAAATAAGGAGGAAAAGAAAATGAAAAAGCTATTGATGGCTATGTTATTAGCCTTTGTGCTTGGGGCTTTTATTGCCTGCGGAGGGGCTGATACAGATGGCATTCAAGCTGGGGATGATGGTGTTTACCGCATTGTTATTGGTGCAACCCCACGCCCTCATATGGAAATTTTAGAGTATATTCGTCCATTTTTACTTGAAGACGGAATAGAGCTGATATTGCAAGAATTTACTGATTTTCACATTTTAAACCCTGCTGTAGTGAGCGGAGATTTACACGCAAATTATTTTCAACACGCACCATTTTTAAATGATTCACCCCAAGCTGACCAGCTTCAAATGATTGGGCTTATTCACATAGAGCCAATGGGTGCATACTCATTAACACTGGAAAGCATTGTAGATTTGCCGGAAGGTGCAACAGTTGCTATTCCTAATGATGCAACAAATGGCGGGCGGGCGTTATTATTATTACAAACCCATGGACTACTTACTGTAGATTCTGCCGCAGGTGTACGTGTTGCTGTTTCTGATATCACATACAATCCTCTAAACCTTAACTTTCAACAACTTGATGCTGCGCTACTCCCTGCTATGCTGAGTGACCCGCAAGTTGACATGGCTATAATCAATACAAATCATGTACTTGCTGCCACACAATTAAATTTGAATCCTGTGCGCGACTCATTGATTATAGAAACAGTTGATACACCTTTTGCAAATGGTTTAGCTGTTCCTGTTGCGTATGCTGACCATCATGTCTTTGCTACGATTTTAAGCCATTTACAATCGGAACATGTCCGTGCGTTTATTTGGCGGGAATATGATGGTGCAGTCGTTCCTGTTTTTTAAGTATTAAGTATGTAATCAACAAAAGCTTATTTCACATGCAAAGGCTCGTACAGCAAAATGGTATGAGCCTTTTTGCTTTAAAAAAAACCTCTCTCATTCTTGCATGAAAAGAGAGGACAGGCTTAAAATAATCAATTATACTTTGCTACAGGAGGTTGACTGTATGGACTGGATTGAAAGAATGAACACAGCCATCAATTATATTGAAGCCCATATAACAGAGGAACTAGACTTTGCAAAAATAGCCCAAATAGCATGTACCTCTGCTTACCACTTTCAACGCATATTTATTTGCATGACTGGTATGTCATTGTCTGGGTATATTCGGCGCAGAAAAATGACTTTGGCTGTAGCTGATGTAAAAAATGGTAACGCTAAAATAGTTGATATAGCTCTTAAATATGGTTATAACTCGCCAACTGCGTTTAATCGTGCTTTTCAGAGTATACACGGCATTGCGCCATCCCTCGTAAGGCAAGATGGCGTAACGGTAAAATCATATCCGCCTATCAGCTTCAAAATCACAGTGAAAGGGGTAGATGGCATGAATTATCGCATTGAAAAGAAAGAATCCTTCCGAATTGTAGGTTTGTCAGCCCCTCTTGATAATGATTTTTATAGCGAATATAACCAACAATTGGTTTCAAGTATGTGGCAGTTAGCTGATACAAATGGAACAACTGCAAAATTACTATCCCTAATGGACGGGCAACCTACAGGATTATTAGGTGTCATGGTGTGTGATGACTCACTGGAAGAATGGAGATATTTTGCCGCTGTGTCAAGTAAAAAAGAAATTGATAGTACCCTTGAAGCATATATTGTACCGCCATATACATGGGCTATTTTCTCTGGTGAAGGGAACACTGTTGATGCTATCAAAGATTTAGGCATACGTGTGATTACAGAATGGTTGCCTACATCTGGCTATGAGTACGATAACGGCCCTGATATAGAGGTGTACTTGAGTGAAGCACAAGGGAATGCAAAATTTGAGTTTTGGATGCCGGTGAAAAAAGCATAAAAGGAGCGTTAGTATATGGCAAAAAATAGCAATGCAGATGACAATACATTTGTGAGTGCAAAAAAGCGATTGTTTGAAAAAGCCCATCAGCCTACAGAAGCAATAATACAATCCTTTATGGGTGATGATGCTTGGCAACAGTTAATGAAGTTTGAAGGGATGCTGCGGAAGCATTATAACTTAAACCGTGAGATGAAGTTCCCCTTTGGACGTAATTATGGTTGGAGCTTTAGATACACGCATAATAAATCCTTGTTGCTTTATGTATTTTTTGAAGAAGGCGGGTTGAGTTGTACACTGTCTATCAACGACAAAGGCGCACCCAAAGTAGAAGCCATGTTAAATGACCTGCAACCAGACATACAAACACTTTGGAAAAACCGCTACCCATGCGGTGATGTAGGCGGGTGGATTCACTGCTCTATTGAAAATGAGATTGAATTGTCAGATATTATCCGACTACTGGGGGCTAAAGTCAAACAAAAGCCTCAATAACAGCATGATAAAAGAAACCAATCAAGGAGAACACAAATGGGTGAGATGATAATGAAGGTAAGCAATTTAAAAAAATCCTATAAGGGTCTGCCTGTGCTTAAAGGCGTTCACTTTACCGTTAAACGGGGTAGTATCTTCGCCCTTTTAGGTTCTAATGGTGCAGGAAAAACCACTACAGTAAAAATTCTTTCCACTTTACTTGCTTTTGACAGCGGAGATATTGAGATAGACGGTATCAATATAAAAAACGCTAAAAAGGTGCGTGAAAAAATTAGCCTTACAGGGCAATATGCCGCTGTGGACGAAGTGCTAACTGGCAGAGAAAACTTGAATATGATATGTGCTTTACGCAATGTATCCAATAAGCAAAAGTTGGTGGAAGATTTGTTAGTACGCTTTGAACTAACAGAAGCCGCAGACCGCCATGTGTCCACTTATTCTGGGGGTATGCGGCGTAAGTTAGATATTGCAATGAGCCTAATCGGCAGTCCTTCAGTGATATTTTTAGATGAGCCAACCACAGGGCTTGACCCGCAAAGCCGACTAGCCTTGTGGGATACCATACAGGCCCTTTCTGATTCTGGCATTACAATTTTTCTAACTACCCAATATTTAGAAGAAGCAGAACGCCTTGCAGATTACATTGCCATTTTGAATGAGGGCGTTATTACTGCCGAAGGCACAGTAAGGGAACTGAAAAAGCGTATGCCAAGTGGCATGATAGCGTTTACGTTCAAGACAGTTGCTCATATGACACAAGCCGTAGATTTGGTAAAAGACTATAATCCACGCATTGATAAAAAATCCTTAACCATGTCTATTTCTGTGAACGAAGGTATAAATCAAGTGACAGATATATTAACTTGCCTAAAAGATGGAAATGCACAAGTTTTTAACTTTGAACAAAAACTTCCCACTTTAGAAGATGTGTTTTTGGGGCTGATAAATGAAGAAAGCAGGGCTGGGTAAAATGAACAAAGCCATTAACGATATCATAGTCATGTCAGGGCGTTGCTTACGAATGACTTTTAGAAATGCGGAAACTATCGTTGGCAATACGATAACGCCTTTGATGTTTGTATTTTTGTTCATATATGTATTTGGTTCTGGTGCAACAGATATGCAGGCATTTATAAACGCCCAAGTGCCCAGCGTTTTTATAGCTGTTTTATGTACTAGCGCAGCCTATTCAGCATTCAGCATAAATGGTGACATGAAAAGTGGTATCATTGACCGCTTCCGCTCTATGCCACTATTTGGGGCATCTGTACTTGCGGGTCATGTGATTGCATCTATAGTGCGCTGTTCAATGGGGATTGTGATAGCTATTGCTGTGGCTTTTGCCGTGGGGTTTAGACCCCAAGCAGGTGCCACTGAATGGATTTTGGCGATAGGCATTATGCTTTTGGCATCCCTAGTGATGATATGGCTTTTTATTTTTATTGGCTTAATTGCAGACAGTGCGGAGGGAACAAGCTCATACACTATGCCCATTCAGTTTTTACCCTTTTTAAGCGGCGGATTTGCAGACCCAGCCCAACTGGTGTTGCCGTTACGTATGTTTTTTGCACATCAGCCTTTTACACCTATCATTGAAGCGGTGAGAGGGCTTACCATGGGCGTGATTAACCAAAATGATATTATCCTTGCTGTCATTTGGTGCATAGTCTTGATACTTATATTTTATGTCCTTTCTGTGCGTATCTACAGACGAAAAACAGGGTAAGCCAATATAAAAAAGCCCGAACAAGTAGGGGGAAATTCCTATTTGTCGGGTTTTTTTGTTGAAAATCTACGAGACTTTTGTTTGTCTTACATTAAATCGCCCATTCACCATTGGTGAAGACTTGAACGTCTTGCCCATCATGGGTTTTGCCTGTGATGTTCATGCAGGATGAACCTATCATAAAATCTGTGTGGCTTAGACATTGGTTTAAACCTTTGGTTAGACGCTCTGCTTCTGTTAAGTCGTCACTGTCTACTAGATTCGTGGTATACCCCTGTCCTAGAGCAAGGTGACAACTTGCGTTTTCATCTAAAAGGTTATGGTATAATGGAAACCCAAAGTTGGATATGGGGCTGGAGTGGGGGACTAATGCAACTTCACCCAAATAATCACCGTTGATGTGCTGGGTGATGATTTCTTTTAGGAAGTCATGTCCTATCTCTGCCTTGTAATCTCCAACTTGTCCATCTTCAAACTTTATCCAAAAGTCATGGATGATGTTGCCTTTAGAGAAAATGGGTTTTGTGTTGTAGACAATGCCATTGACCGCTTTGCGGTGGGGGGCGGTAAAGACTTCGTAGGTGGGTAGATTAAATACGAAGTCATACCCTGTTTT
>WRAH01000034.1 GCA_009780315.1 Defluviitaleaceae bacterium | reverse complement strand
TTTTTCACATATAGATACCAGTGACTCTAATCCACCGTCATCATTTGGATATTGATTTTTAACGTAGTAAGAATGAGCTATTACATTGCGTAGCAAATTAGAACTTATAAATAAAAAATTGGGGTGGAGTAGCGTACTTGATGCCCTTATCATCGGAGTGTATTGCAAATCTAATTTTGTTGCAGAGTTAAAAACAAGCAAGTCAAGAAGCTCTTTTGATTTTTCAATATCATTGACAAATATATTTGCATATCCTAATAATGTTTTTTCACTAATGCCCGGAATTAGTGATAAATACACTGTTTCACTCTCGTCCTTCTTTTCGGTTAAAAATTCGCTAATTATATACCCCATAAGTGAAAAAAATCTTTTGAACAACACGAGGTCGAGGAGAGTACAGTTTTTAGTTATCTTTTTATTACAAAGTTCATCAAAATCCATGCATAATTCTCTTGCGAAATAACCAATTTGCATTATTTCTTCATGAAATAACATGGTGTGGTTTTCTGTGCTAAAATACGAAAAAATTAGTTTAGGAATACGAAACCTATATCGCGTTAGTTCTCCATCATTGACTTTCTCCAAGATTTTATCGGCAAGGTTTTCTTTAACTGAAGCAGATATATCCCCCATTTTTATAGCTTCAATATCTTTGTTCCTGATGTTATATATATGTTCCTGTGAGTATCTTTGCACGTATCCAGCTCTAATGCTTTTTTCCATATTACTACCGTCATCTTCAATTACCCATTCATTGCCATTGAAATTTGCCGAGTAATCAAAGTAGTCAATGGCTAATTCCCATTCTTCCATTTCGATTAATTTACATGCCTCTAAAATATAGCTATCCATTTCTCTTGACTTGATCTTTTTTGTATCCACAAAATAGACAACATCTTGTTTTATCCCGATTACTTTTTCGTATAGAAAGATAATATAAGATATAGCCAATGATATTTCTTCTTGACCGTAATCATCAAGAGAATTTTTGTGAAGATGAGCCATAATTGCATCGTTATCATGTGCATGGTCAAGGTTGCCAAACATAACATCAATGTAGACAAGTAGCTCTTTGAATAAAGCAGTCTCTACGTGATATCTATTTCTTATAATGCGTTTTCTGTTTTTGTGAGATTTTTTTATATATTTAATTAATCTCTTTTCAGTCAAGGCATAATAATCATATAGCCAACAAAGGCTTATTTTTCTTTCTAAAAAGGAGTAAGTTTCTTCACTAAAATTGAACATGGACTGACACAAAATGAGTTCGTTTAACACATTTAGTACGACATTGCCATGAAATCCATGTGCTCTATATCTGAAAACTCCTTTTTTTCTAGCTTCATAAATTGCCTCATCGGGTTCCCATATAGCATAAATCTTGATAATGTTAATTATTTCATTTGCATTCATTTCTCTAAAATGAATTAACTTTTTCAACAATCGTTTTTTATCTGAGTTTGATAGGTGTGCTTTTTTACTCCTCAAGGACACTATATATGGTGTATCAATCATCATAACGCCTATTTCATCAATCATGTTTTTTATCATAATGATACCCCATCATTTCTCTACAACAAATGTGATCGTGCTGTTATTTGAATTGTAATATACACCAAAATCATTTTCAACAAAATTATTCAGTTTCTGCACGTAAAAAGCATAGAAAGTAGGTAATATGTATTTCACCATGCATATCATGCCTCATTCTCATACATTAACTTGCCTTATACCCACACAAAAAATGAAAACCCTCATAGATAAGTGTTCATCTGCGAGGGTTTAACTACATTCATACATAAATTGAAGCTATAACTACATAACCAAACGCATCCCCAACAAGTTTAACTTCGTTGTGGATGACTACGTTCACTAGTAAGTGGAGCATAGCGGGATCGAACCGCTGACCTCTTGAATGCCATTCAAGTGCGCTGCTATACAATACATTAACCTACAAGATGCTAGTGATTATGAATAAAATAAACAAATCCGAACCCATCGCTTACTGGCATGAGTTCGGATTTATCACAATTCTCCGGAGGGTAAGGGATTCGAACCCTTGCGACGTTTCCGTCAAACGGTTTTCAAGAAGCTCGAACTTGCGTTCATAAATCCAGTGAAACCAAGGCGTTGCGGGCAGTTTCGTAATCCCCGCGCCGACGATTCGCCGACGGGCGTTTTTCGGAAAATTGCTTGGAAGTTTCGACAACCAGAAGCCAAACGTCAAGCAAATTAGGTGCAAAGCAATCTATCTTGGGTTAGCCTTACAGTAAGCAACTGCTTCTGCACTAATTTCATCAATAGTCATATTGCTAAACAGATTACGTTGCCATTTTGTATAGTCGAAAGGTTCACGAATCAATCTTGTAATGAAACGCTCTGCGTCCACAACGCCTAAAGAATCCACTAGGGAACGCATACCTACTTCCATAATAGCAGTATCACTCATTATAAATTTCCCTCCATTTCGCTAACAAACTGTAATGGGTTAATTATCTTGATTTTCTCTGATACATATTTTAACAATCTATCATCCGTTGTAAGAACATAATCGCAAGACGAGAATATAGCACAAGCTACATGAAGCGAGTCCTTGTCCTTAACACCTGTTTCTACAATAGGTTTGGCGATTGTTTTAATAATCTCTGCGCTTGATTCATCAACGTACTGTACACAACGATATGAAAACTTACGGATTGTTTCTCGTCTAAGCTGAAAAGGGTTTTTACTGTTTTCATATTCCAGCACAAACGACCATACAAAATCATATTCATTTTTTGCTATTGATTGTTGTACATGTAATTTCGCTAATGACTCAAGGTGGATTCTTGTTTGCTGCTGGTCATCATATGGTCTGTTGAAGCAGCAGTTATCCAAATATAATTTTAATTTTTTCATCTGACTACCCTTCCTTTTAAGATTGTTTCAGATAACTCATCAACGGTTATAAATGGTTTTCGATGAATCATACGATGGCAGTTTGAGCAGAGTAATGCTATATCTTTGACGTATGTTTTTAAATTCCCTGCTGCCTCATGGATAGGAATTTTGTGGTGTCCTTCAATGAAACCATTTCCTCTTTCACCATAAAAATCATAAAAATTGAATCCACATACTTCACAAAAAATTAAACCATCATTTCTTTCTTTGAAAAGTTCTTTTGCTTTTTTGATAACTCTAGGATTACGCTCTCTCCGTTTATGAGTTGAGAGTATTTCTTCGCCTTCCTCATACCCAATATCAACATGTTCTTCTGATAATAAATATAAAGCCTCATTGCCGTTACTTTTTTCATTGCTATGAACATTTAACGAATATCTTACTAAAGATTCAACAACCCTATTTGCATGAATATCATCAGCATTTTTCAATATTCGTATTGCATCTTCAATGTTAGTACCATTAAAAATATCTTTATGTGGTTTAGCGAGTCCAAAAAAGTGGAGAACACTCATAGAGATATATCCACGGCTGTATTCTGAACTTTGATTGACCACATTTTCATCAAGCCATCTATGTGTTTTTCCGTTAAACATATATTCGTACACTATCTCATCTCTAGTTGATTCAGAACACTGGTTATATTCTCGTTCCCTTGTTTTAGGGGTTAGTTGGGGAAGTATCATCTTCTCTACCCCTCCTTTTTGAATACAAAGTTTACAATGCGACCAATCAACTATTAGGCACATCTGGAAGTAGTTGACTTAATTGGTTAATAATTTCTTCGAGTTTACCTTTATTTAGCATACAACCAAACAAATGTGGATGGCTTTCTTTTATAAAAGATGTAATTTTATCAAGTGAATAAGATAGAATAATTATTGAGGAGATTTTCACATCTTTAACCATATCAATATCTGTTTTGCGGAAATCAAAACTAACTTTTTTGCCTGTGGTGCTATCTACAACAGTTCTATACTTAGATATAGCATCAGCTTCTGCATGTTCATAACGACTTGCTTTAAGATAATGACTAGAATACATTGCACTTAAAAGTGTATCCGTTTCAGCTAATCGGCAAACTGTTGCAAACCTTGCTTTTTCCATATTTTCATCTTTTAAAGTGCTATTTGCAATTTCAATTTTTTCGTCTAAAATACTTTCGCTCACCGGATTCAGTCCCATTTCGGAAATTGTATTTTTAAACAGCTCTGTTTCGGATACTTTTTTATAGCTCTTGTTTTCAGTTTTTGATGAGATATGTGTTTGCATTAAATATTCTGTTACACGTTTATTTTGTGTAGTTACATCATTATTACATAGGTAGCTAATCCACAAGCATCTTATAAATTGCGCTCTCCACAATAAAACTGCCTCTTCTGGCATCCTTGCTTCAAGCAACTCCACTGTACTCTCAAACAATTTTGTTTGAGAATCTATTAAGGTCATTACTTCAATGAGCCAGTCGTAACCTTCTGGGAAAGATATTTCAGAACCTCCTCCAAGTAAATGCTCTTGAATGTCATTTGATATGCATTTAAGCAGGTGGTATTTGTTATTCATTTTAAATTCATCTCCTCTATAGTCTACTTAAAGGCAATCTATAAAGTCACTTCTTCATTCATGCCTATTTTGGCAAAATTCAACCTTGCCTATGAATTATACCATACTTTCAAAAATACTGGATACCCTCTCTCACCCACCGTCGTCACCGCCGACGCTCGCCGTCCGTACATATGCAGAAACTTAACAGCACCATGCAATTTAATTCCGCGCCGTCTGACGCGCTGGCGTATTAACGAAAACTAACCGAAACTAACTGAAAGAAAGTGCAATCACTCGCACTTCAACCATCTAACCATACCCAACAACAAAACAAAAGGATTAAGCCATCTTACCGACTTAATCCTTCCCATTAAACCAACGGAGGGTAAGAGATTCGAACTCTTGCGCCGTTGCCGACAAACGGTTTTCAAGACCGCCCCGTTATGACCACTTCGGTAACCCTCCATGTCTAGAGCGATATTTTATACTTATGAAGGGAATATGTCAAGGGATGTCTTAAAAATTTTCATGATATTTTGATTTTTAACGTCACACTACCACTACAATGAATCCAGTGGTTATATAATAGAAATGTAAACATAAGTCTAGCTAATTGTAAACAACATTATTATCGCTAATAAAACCATAAACTTCTTCACGGTCATTTTTGAATCACCTTTATTTTTAGCTCTCCGTTTGCAGTGGTTAGTTTGCATGTTCCGCCTTTGGCTAGTTCGCCGAAAAGAACTTCTTGGGTTAGCAATTTTTTCACATCATTTTCCACTAGGCGAATAATCTCCCTTGCGCCATAAGTTTCTGATAAGCCTTTTTTTGCGATGAAGTCTAAGGCAGTTTTGGTTGGTGACAATACAACATGACGTGCCTTTAGTTTTATAGCAAGTTTGTCCAAAGATTTTTTTGCAATTTGCAAAGCCATTTGTGAATCCACACCCTTGAAGCGAATGATGGCATCTAGGCGATTGCGAAACTCTGGACTGAAAATTTGATTTATGGCTTTATCGGCAGCGGCATTGTCTTTTGTGCTATCAAAGCCTATGGTTTGACGGGTGAGTTCGCGCGCACCTGCATTTGAAGTCATTATGATGATTACATTTTTAAAGTCAGCTTTTTTGCCTGTGTTATCAGTCAGTGTGCCATAATCCAATACTTGTAATAGTACATTTAAGATATCAGCATGGGCTTTTTCAATTTCATCCAGTAGTAAAACACAATGAGGCGTGCGGCGAATGGCATCTGTAAGCAGTCCGCCTTCTTCATAACCTACATATCCTGGAGGCGCGCCAATGAGACGTGCCACAGCATGTTTTTCTTGGTATTCACTCATGTCGAAGCGGATGAGTTGAATACCTAGTAATTCTGCCAATTGGCGAGTTACTTCAGTTTTTCCAACGCCTGTTGGCCCTACAAAAAGTAAACTTGCCACAGGTCGGTCAGGCTCGTTTAGCCCCGCACGTGCAGAATGAATGGCGTGGGTGATTGCCGCCACAGCTTCTTCTTGTCCAAAAACGCGCTTTGATAAATCCGTTGCCAAGGTTTTGAGTGCGTTGTTCTCATTTGCAGATACGCTTTTTTCTGGCACTTTGGCAGCGCGGGCAATGACATATTCTATTGCTGTCTCAGTGACGGCAAATGATTTTTTTGCATTTAAGCGCGTGAAAACACCTGCTTCATCCATGGTGTCAATAGCCTTGTCGGGAAGAAATCGGTCATGCATGTGCTTTGTAGAGAGACTTACAATATGCATAAGGATTTCATCAGAATACTGTACACCGTGGAAGTTTTCATAATAAGGGCGCAAGCCTTGTAGGATTTTCACGCATTCTTCTTGTGAGGGTTCAGTAATATCTATTCTGGCGAATCTTCGTGCCAGTGCGCGGTCTTTTTCAAGATGCTTTTTATATTCCTCATGAGTGGTAGACCCAATAAAACGAATCTCCCCACGGGAAAGATATGGCTTTATAATACTTGTTGCGTCCATGCTTCCGCCAGACACTGAGCCTGTTCCAATGACACTGTGAATTTCATCTATATATATAATTGGATTTTTTAATGCGGAAACCGCTTCTAAAAGCTTCACAAGCCTTTCTTCAAAATCTCCGCGATATCTTGTGCCTGCCACCAATGTACTCATATCTAAACGCAAAATGTTTACATTTTTAAGCATTTCGGGTACTTTTCCTATAGCTATGCGCTGTGCAAGCCCTTCTACTATAGCAGTTTTGCCCACGCCCGGGTCACCCACATGGACAGGATTATTTTTCAAACGGCGGCACAGTACTTGAATTGTTCGCTCTAAAACATCTTCGCGCCCAACTAAAGGGTCTAGCTTGCCCTCTTTTGCCAAGCTTACTAAGTCCACTGTGTAAGCCGCTAAATGGGGATTTCCCCTTTCTGATTCAGGTTTAGATGTTTTACTTTTTACATCTTGAACCTGCTTTGGTTCAGAAGGTTCTTCCGACGATTGAATAATGCCTAAAATTACATCTTTTTCTACACCATTTTTGGCAAGAATAAAATGAGCATGTGATTCATTCAACATAAATATGGCATATATAAAATCTTCTATTGCTATGATTCCGCTGTGTCTATTGCGCGCAGTGACAGACGAAAGATTGAGCATTTGATTAAATGCAAAGCTTTCCATAGGCATTTCACCCACGCGCTTTGGCATGTAGTTGTGAAAGTATTGATTTAAGTCTTCGCCTATAATTTTTGTATTCCCCCCTGCAAGCTCTATCAATTCTTTTCCTTCATCAAACATGATTGTGCTATATAAAAAGTGTTCTGGCGTTAGATATTCATGCCCATGAAGTTTTGCTTCATTGACAGCCACCACATACACTTGATTTACAAAACTGCTTAATTTCATGACTCAACCTCCTGCAAAGTAAGCCGCAACGGAAACCCGCGTTTTGCCGAAAGTAAGTCTGCTTGAGATTTTTTTGTGGCGGCAATATCAAAAGGGTACACGCCAGCTACACCATATCCTTTTTCGTGAACATCCATCATGAGTGCTGCCGCGTCTGTTGCCGCCTTTTGAAAAATGTCAACCAGCACCTCTACAACGTATTCCATTGTGGTTATATCATCATTGTGAATGATTACCGCGTACATGGCAGGCGTTTTTAAAATTGTATGCTGTTCTACAACTGTATCTGTTTTTGAGTTCATCCGATACCTCCATCTAAATGTGGACAAGATTGATTTTACAATACTACATCTGGTACAATCAAGGTGGCTTTGATAAAATCTTCAGAAAGAGGTGCCGCCATGAGCGAAACCTACATTAAATATGTTGAAATAATGCATTCATTATTTTCAAAAAGTTTCCTAGACGAGTATAAAGATGCTGTCCCTAAAAAGCGGCGTAAGATGCTGCCATATATTCATGCACTATATAGGCGGTGGTATTATGCCACTTTAGTAGAGCATACTCCATTTTCCCCAGCTAATTTAATGTCCATCATTTGCGAACATCACAAAACTTGTGATACACAGCACCCTATACCTGTTTTGCGCACACCATCACGTGTAGTAGGTATGGATATGAAAGTTTTAAACTATACAGCCGATGCGCACCCTGCGGTAGATGATTTGCGCAAATTGATGACGTATTGCACGCCTTGTATAGGTCTACTTGAAATAGAGTGTTTTTCAGACGAACAAGCACTGGAAGCAGCAGAGCTTCTAAGTTTAAATGACCCGCACTATGCGTCATTTTTGCTAGAGGTTGCAATTGAAATGAAGTTTTTAGCAAAAATGCCATCGCTATATGTATGCCAAATGCAACCGACTGAAAAGAGTAAAAAGATATTAGCCCTTTCCGACCGTGAGATTTTAGATGAAATTGTATTAACCACGATTCACTTGGCAGCAATTGGGTTAAAACACTCTATGCCTATGCCAGAGAATATTTTTTCAGCATCGTTTGTACACAACTTGCTTAAAAGCCCACTAGAAACAGATGAAATTTTTGGGCGTATCTTTGAAGTCATGGGTTATGAGCTTGAAGAACTGATAGGCACTAGCCGTAGGGCTATCACTCGCAATAAACCTTCTTTTGAAGACGAGGTGAAAGATGACTACCAGTTAGAATTGATTTCTAACACATTTGTGATGGGCATTGTTTTAGACCGATTCTTTTTTACACCCTTTGGGCATTTTTTGCGATTGATAAACCCCTTATATGCATTGCCTTTTGATTTGAAGGTAGAAATTTTAGAGTATATGCACATATGTAATGACCCTCAAGAGGCTTTTATCGCATTCTTTGCACCCTGTAGCAGTTACACCCTTACTGCACTTGGGTTAGAAATTTTAGAGATTGAACCTAATGAAAATAATTTCTTTGACCCAGGTGAAATTCCATTTGAGCCTATGAAAGAAAGTATTTTTGCAGATGATAATGCCTTTGAAACATTTGTGGAGCTTGCAAAAAGTTTATCGCCGGCTGCTTTTGAAGAACGCTTTAAAGAGGATACATCAGATATAATCTATAATTTTCGCATTCGCATGGAAAACAAACCATCGCTATGGATGCATATGCAATTGTCAGGGAATGCCACATTGCATGATATTTATGTAGAATGTTTGGAGTATTTTGATATTAAAGAAACTGAAGAATACAGCTTTTTTCATGACAAAATAGAAAATCGTTTTGCAGAGTATCCATCCATAAAAAGAGCAAGCCGTGCTAAAAAACCAAGAAAAACTGCCAGCCAAACAAAGCTTTTAGAATTGGACTTTGCAGAAAATGCTTATATGATTTTAGCTGCATACAATCAAGCAACACCCTTTGCAGGTGAGCCGACTACCCTTCGTCTGCATATAAGAATGCTGGAGGAAATGTCGCCGGAAGACGACCAAGAGTATCCATCTTATACTAAAATGAGTACAGAGATGCGCGCAAGAACAAAGCAAAGTCTTCTCAATATGTTTTACAAAATAATGGATGATGAATGGGGTCAATTTTAAATAACGAAAATAATTTCGATAAAATTGTTGACAATGTTCCACGAATTGTGTAATATATGTTTATTAAACTAATTTAATTTACACATCCGGGAGGGATATTGTTATGGAGAAATCTGTACTGCTTCAAGCTGCACTGCGTCACCCATCAGAAGTTTTGCAACCCTATGACAGCATAATGGCAGCAGGAGGCTTTGATGCTATTTACGCTTTTACTGAACATTTAGGCGGTCTTACGATTTATGTTCCAAGTATGCGCACAATTTTTGGTAAATGCTTGGAAGCCGAAGCAAGAAATGAGTTTAAAGGTAGCAACTATGCCTTTCTTGCCAGAAAGTATGGGTATACAGAACGACATCTGCGTCGTATGATTGGACGACCTTGATGTAGTCGCTGTAAGTATTCAATACGCATTAGTCCATTGGAATTGCACTGTATAGGTAAGCTTTTCACATAGAAAAACCGCATAAATAGGAATTAAAAACTCCTACTTATGCGGTTTTTTTAATGGATAGTTTCTTTTCATTTTTGAATGCATAATACACGCAGATATGCTATACTTTAGTGAGAAGTTGTGAAGAAAATTTTTATTTTAGACAACAAAGGAGAACTGGACAATGTTAGATTATAATGCACAAGCGTTGGCAATAAGCTGGGAGGTTCGTATAAAGTAACCTTATGTATAAAGCCTCCCAAAAACTATCAAACTAATTTTTAGGAGATGAAATGATGAATAATACATTTATAAACAAATTTATGTCAGACGAAAAGAATCTAGCATTTTTGAATGCCACAATGTGGGGACCAAATGGAATACGACAAGCCGAAGAATTGGCTTCACATTTCACAATCAAACAGGATATGAAAATCCTTGACTTAGGTTGTGGAATGGGTTTATCGGCGGTATACTTGGTGCAAGCATACGGCACCGAGGTTTTTGCTACTGACTTATATGCTGACCCGACCGAAAATCACAAAAATTTCCAAGCCCTTAACATTGCAGACAAAATCATTCCGATGCTGTTAGACGCAACGCAACCAATGCCGTTTGCAAAAGACTATTTTGATGTGATTTTTTCGGTAGGAGCATACAATATGTTTGGTGATACAGAAGAAATGTTGCCAAATTTTATTCCTCATGTGAAAAAAGGTGGCTACATTGCTGTTGCATTTCCTGGGCTGAAATATGATTTTGGTGACAATATTCCACCAGAAATGCAACCATTCTGGGATGTTCCCGAAGTTGCAAGATATCTCCGTAGCGTTGCATGGTGGAAGGAATTGTGGAGCAAGACTGCGGGTATAGAAATTATAAACATCAGCGAGCAGGTTTGCCACGATATTGCTTGGGAAGAATACCTTGCAAGTCTTAACCCCAGTGATGATGATGAATGGGGCGGGGACAAATGGACTTTGAATATGAAAACAGCGGAAGCTGGGAGGTACTTTAATACAATTCAAATGATTGCTAAGGTTATCTGAGTATAAGTATTATCTATCAGAAACCATTTGCTAATACAAATTTATGTGAAAATCCTACTCATCAACATAAAAAGCCCAGAATATAAACTATTCTGGGCTTTTTTGAAATTGTATCAATTAAAAGTGGATTTCCTAATCCCATCTGCCAACTTCTACCCTTACAACTTCGCCAGTCCGTCTGTTGACATAAACTTCATGAACAAGGTCGTCATAAAAAACCTCAACACTCCAAACCCTTTGCAAATTTTCAAAATCGAAATCCCCACGGCTGGCATTGCCGCCGCCCACATGAGCAATGGCGATATTTTGGGCTTCTTGGCGTGAAATGTTGCTTGGCCACATTACAAATGCAGCTATCGCAATCAAGACCGCCACAAGCGGTATAATAATAAGTTTCATTTTCCCCTTGCGTTTAGGGGCTATGGCGTTATCCTTATTCGGATTACGCTGTGGGTCGTAGTGTGATGGCATCTTCGGTCACTCCTTGATTATTTTAATCGCCTTGCTCAAACTTTACGATAGCACCAGTATCCACATTGATATAATATTCAATAACGTGCCGTCCTCTTGGTGCATCAACGACTCTAAATTCAAGTTCCCAAACCCATTGCCCTCTTTCCCAATCCATTCCAGAGTTACTATGAAAATTGGCGGTAATTCCACGCCTTACGAGGTCAGCTTCTGCAATCTCAATGGCTCTTTGTAATGAAATTGCAGGGTTTTGTGGTCTATTTCCTTGCCCACTACTGGTTGCTGGCGGGTTAGTTGGTTGCGGTGATGGCGTTGGGGTTGCGGTTTGCGTATTGCCGATTTCCCCTATTGGTGGTACAGGTGTTACAGGGTTGTGTGGCGGGTAATTGGGCGTTACACTGAGATTGCGTGAAGTTAAGTGTACTGTGTTGGTCGCATCTTCCCATGTAACATCAAAGCCCATTGCGTCAGCCACATCACGCACAGGCAAATACGTTCGCCCTTGAAATATGAAAGGCTCAAATTCGGTCTGTATATGCTGTCCATTCACTGCAATTCTGATGTTGTTGAAATTTACTGTGATAGTTTCTTGTGCTACCCTTGCCAATACAGGTATAGCGGTAAGCATTGATAAGACAATAACCATACTCATGATGGCTGTGATACTTTTTATGCGTTTACTTTTTCTCATTTTCAAACACTCCTTTTTTAGTTTTGGGTTTAATCATCCCATTCAAATTTTACGATATTGCCATTATCTACATTGATGTAAAACTCAATCAATGGCATACGTTCGCCATGGGTTCTAAACAAGAGTTCCCAAACCCATTGTCCTCTTTCCCAATCCATGCCTGAATCTCTGCTAAAAGTCGCATTGATACCACGACTAGCAAGGTCGGCATAGGCTATCTCTATTGCCCTTTCTAAAGATATCTCAGGGTTTGATGGTCTGCTACCCTGCCCGCTAACCGATGGACTGGCGGTTGATTGTGGCGTTGCTGTTGGTTGGTGTGGAGGATAGTCTGGCACAACATTAAAGTTTGGGGTTGTTTCTTCTGCCATGACAGGCGAATCCAGCGCAACATCAATAAGTGCAGTTTCGTCCTCATATCGGCTTAACCTTGTAACATTGCCGTTTTCGGCATTGACTAGTACGACATACCGCATTGCGTTATGCCTAACATCCACCTCAAAGGTTAAAACGCCCTCGTCTGTAAATGCAAGCACATCATGTACAGCACCATATCCAACAAAATCCACGGCTATTTCCCTTGCGCTTTGGCTTGAAATTTGATGTGTGCCGCCCTGTTGCGGGGGTATGCTTGCGTTTGTTGTGTTGTCATTAGTCAAAGTGTCTTGTGCTTGAATTGTTGCTGGTGTCGCATTGCCGCAGCCTGTTAAAGCAAATAGTGAGAGAGCCGTCATTAGCACAATAATGGGTAAAATCAACTTTTTTTTCACAAAACTTCTCCTTTCTGCGATTATTCGCTATATTCATTTACTAAAACCTCACCAGCAGGACCAATCATAATTTCAAAATTTCTGCCGTCAGCTTCGATATGGAACATGAAGATTTGAAATCCGTCTATAATCTCCATGCCGCCAAAAATCAACTGGGAATTTTCGACTATGCCTAAAGCAATATCCATGGCTTGCATCCAAGTGATGTTTTGCATGATTACTTCTTCCATGCGGTAAATCATAACACTACCGTCACTTGCATCTATACCAAGATAGAACCTATTACCACTATACAGTACTTCTATTCTAAATACTTCAAGTAAGTGGTCGTAGAATAATCCCGACAAAATACCGCCGCCGACTTCCTGTAGTGCAATTTCTCTCGCTTTCATTGCAGTTATCTGCAAATCCAGCCCGTCAAAATCATAATAAGCGTTTTGTGATTGTGGCTCTTGCGGTGAATAGTTGGAAAAGGCGAACACAGAGCCAGACAGTATCGTTAAGGTTAGAAACAGCACCAAGAGAGAAGAAAAACTAATCTTGGTGATATTGACTGCTCCGTTCATAATGGCTTCCATGCGTATCTTAATACCCCGTTTGCCACCATAAAAACAGGTGGAAAGCTGTGTGCCGCGGCTTTTGCCAACACTAATCATATCCATAATAAGTTCAGCGTAAAATTGACTGTTATCTCTGCCCACTTCCAACAGTACCTTTTCATCACAGGATGCTTCGCAATCAGCTTGCATTGCGTAACTCATAAGGTATATTGCAGGGTTAAACCAATGTAAAGATGTGGCGATAACAGACAGTAGCTTTACATACAGGTCGCCCCGCTTGTAATGGATAAGCTCGTGCCGGAAAATTAGCTCCAGTTCATCAGTTTCGTAATCCTTGTCGGGAAGTAGCACTATAGGTCGAATGAATCCCACTAGCATTGAGGTTGAAACAAAAGCGCATTTTTTTAAACCAATATTCCTTTTAATACCCTTTTCCTTTTTAATGGTTCTAAAAATTTCTACAACTGCCGTATCATGCACCCCTTCGCCCCAACGCCTAATTAACTTTGCAAATCTAGCATACTTCCAAATATGAAAAGCGAAAATTGCAAGGGCAACAGCCGCCCATATGATGGTAATGACTGAAACAAGGGATATTGCATTTCCCGCCGTTGCCACTTGTCCTGTTTGTATGCCTTGGGTAAAATCAAGGGTTGTTTGTAGTGTGCTTGCGTTTGTTTCAATGGTTTCTACTTGACTGGGCATAGATAAAGCGGGAGGAAGCTCAATCGTAAGCAAACTGCCGCCTAGAAACGGGCGCATGGGAATGACCAAGCCAAGCAGAATAACCACCCACGCTAAATAGCGCAAACGTGGGGAGAATTGCTTAGGCACAAAGGTAATTGCCACCAGTACGCCAAGAATAATAGCAGACATTATCAAGGAGGTAGTTAAGAAAGAGAATAAATATTGTGCCATACGCTCACTCCCTTTCTTTAAGCCATTTTTTAAGTTCCTTCAAATCTTCATTAGTCATATTTTTTCCGTCATACATAGTCTTAACTAAGCTACCCACAGAGTTTCCGCTGTACCTTGATATAAACTCACCTGTTTCAATGCGCATATAATCTTGTTCGCTGATGATAGGCGTATAATTTCGCTCCCTGCCAACACGGGCACTTTCTAAAAAGCCCTTTTCGATAAGGCGCACAAGCATTGTCAAAACCGTCTGAGGCTTCCAGCTTATGTCAGCCTTCAACTGCTCCATAATTTCGTTGGTCGTAACAGGCGGCTCGCTTCTCCATATAATCCGCATAAGTTCAAACTCTGTGTCGGGCAATCTCTTTATATTCATAAGTTGCTCCTTTCGTGATTAAATTCTACTTATGTCTTGTTTGACATTCTACAATAGTCTTTAGTAAGAGTCAAGGTTTTTTTCAAAAAAAATAATGCAATCTCGTCACAATATTTCCCTTGACAATTTCCAAGGAAAATGTTAGAATCCCTAAGATTTCAGGACGGGTGGGCGCACTGCCCATTTTTTGCTGTATTTCATACATGCCCTGAAAACCAACAAATCTTATAGGAGGTGACTATGCTCACATTCAACCAACTGGTGAAGCAGGGACGGAAAACTGCAAAAAGAAAATCCAAATCCCCAGCTCTGCAAAAAGGCTTGAACACCATTAAAAATGTGCGTACAGACAAGAGTTCTCCGCAAAAACGCGGTGTTTGCACTCGTGTGTTTACAGACACACCAAAAAAACCAAACTCTGCACTGCGCAAAATTGCCCGTGTTCGTCTGTCAAACCAAATGGAAGCGACCTGTTACATCCCCGGCGAAGGCCACAACCTGCAAGAACACAGCGTTGTGCTTATGCGCGGCGGCAGGGTACGTGACGTACCGGGTGTACGCTACCACATTGTTCGCGGAACCCTAGACACGGCAGGTGTAGCTAACCGTAGGCAAGCACGCTCCAAATACGGAGCAAAGCGGCCTAAAAAAGCTTAATAAGGCAGCTTAAACGCGGCTCTATAAATATGAAACTTTTTAATAAAATTCATAGATATATAGGCGCGAAACGTGTAAATTTTCACACACACGAGTACCGATGATTTAATTCTATCGTTAAGGAGGGAAGTCTCGTGCCAAGAAAAGGACATGTACCAAAACGTTCGGTTTTACCAGACCCATTGTTTGGAAGTAAAATCGTGACAAAATTGATTAACGGCATTATGCTGGACGGCAAAAGGGGCGTAGCCCAAAAAATTGTTTACGGCGCATTTGAAAAAGCTGCCGAAAAGAAAGGCGTTGCGGCAATAGATGTTTTCGAGGAAGCTTTGAACAACATCATGCCAGTGCTTGAAGTTAAAGCACGCCGTGTGGGTGGTTCTACCTACCAAGTGCCTATCGAAATTAGACCAGACCGTCGGCAAACACTTGGTTTGCGCTGGTTAGTCACCTATTCACGCAACCGCAGTGAAAAAAACATGATTGACAGACTCGCCAATGAATTAGTTGACGCATCAAACAATACAGGCGGCGCAGTCCGTAAAAAAGAAGAAGTCCACAAGATGGCTGATGCAAATAAAGCGTTTGCCCATTACAAGTGGTAGTTGTAAAGTGAGGTTAAAATAGTGAGAAGTTTCCCACTGGAGAAAACAAGAAATATCGGTATCATGGCGCATATCGACGCGGGGAAAACCACCTTGACCGAGCGTATCCTGTTCTATACAGGCCGCAACTACAAGATGGGTGACACCCACGAAGGTACAGCCACCATGGACTGGATGGAACAAGAGCAAGAACGCGGTATCACCATCACCTCTGCGGCAACAACAACGCAATGGGAAGGAAACCGTATTAACATTATTGATACACCGGGTCACGTTGACTTTACTGTTGAAGTTGAGCGTAGCCTTCGTGTACTTGACGGTGCTGTAGGTGTATTTTGCGCCAAAGGCGGCGTTGAGCCACAATCTGAAACCGTATGGCGGCAAGGGGATAAATACAAAGTTCCTCGTGTGGCATATGTAAACAAAATGGATATTCTGGGCGCAGACTTCTTAAATGTAGTCAGTATGATTAAGGAACGCCTTGGACACAATGCTGTTCCTGTTCAACTTCCAATTGGTGCTGAATCTGAATTTACAGGCGTTATTGACCTCTACACAATGAAGTCATACACCTTTACAGGTGACGCAGGTGATATCATCACCGAAGGTGAAATTCCTGACAACATGAAAGACCAAGCTGAAGAATATCGCACCAATATGATTGAATCCATTGCAGAAACTGATGAAACATTGATGGATAAGTATCTTAACGGGGAAGACCTTGACATCCCTACACTAAAAGCAGCCATGCGTAAAGCTTGTATTTCAACTGCGATTATTCCTGTATTCTGCGGTTCTGCTTACAAGAAAAAAGGCGTACAAAAATTGCTGGATGGTGTTATTGATTATTTACCTGCTCCAACAGATATCGAGGCGATTAAAGGTATTTTACCTGATACCGACGAGCCAACCGAGCGTATTTCATCTGACACCGAGCCTTTCTCTGCATTAGCATTCAAAATTATGAATGACCCATATGTAGGCAAATTGGCATTCTTCCGTGTGTATTCTGGCACGCTTTCTGCTGGTTCTTATGTTTACAATTCAGTCAAGGGTAAAAAAGAACGTATGGGACGTATTCTGCTAATGCACGCGAACGACCGTGAGGACGTGGAAAAAGTGTATGCAGGAGATATCGCTGCTGTTGTTGGATTGAAAGTAACAACGACGGGTGATACCTTATGTGACGAAAAACACGAGGTTATTCTGGAATCCATGAATTTCCCTGAGCCTGTAATTTCCGTTGCAATTGAGCCAAAAACCAAAGCTGGACGCGACAAAATGGGTATCGCCCTTGCAAAACTTGCAGAGGAAGACCCAACATTTAAAACCTTTACAGACCAAGACACTGGACAGACAATTATTTCTGGAATGGGTGAATTGCACTTAGAAATTATTGTTGACCGTCTGCTTCGTGAATTCCGCGTGGAAGCAAATGTGGGTAATCCACAAGTTGCTTATCGTGAAACATTCCGCAAGACGGCAGATGTTGAAGGTAAATATGTCCGTCAATCTGGCGGTAAAGGTCAATATGGACATTGTAAAGTTCTATTTGAGCCTATGGATGCCAATGACAGCGAAAAAGGCTTTGAGTTTGTGGATAAAATTGTTGGCGGTGCGATTCCTAAAGAATACATCGGCGCAATTTCCACAGGTATCAGCGAAGCAATGCAGTCAGGTGTTATCGGTGGGTATCCAGTGCTTGGTGTACGCGCAACTGTTTATGACGGAAGTTATCACGACGTTGACTCTTCTGAAATGGCTTATAAAATCGCTGGTTCTATGGCTTTCAAAGAAGCAATGCGTAAGTCAGACCCAGCCCTTCTTGAGCCTATCATGAAGGTAGATGTTACCGTGCCTGAAGACTATATGGGTGATGTTATCGGTGATATCAACAGCCGCCGTGGTAAAATTGACGGCATGGAAGCACAAGGTAATGCTCAAGTTATCCACGCCTTTGTGCCACTGGCTGAAATGTTTGGATATGCTACAGACCTTCGCTCTAAAACACAAGGACGCGGTGTATACAACATGGAAGTTCACCATTACGAGCCTGTTCCCAAAAGCATTCAAGATAAAGTGGTTGCTGGGAATGAAAAAGAATAAATTGCGAAGCAATAACTGGCTTCGAGAGGCCGTGTAAATAACATTTGCATGGTAACAATATTAAAATAGATTGCAAATTTCATAAATTTGGATATACTTGTATCCATAATGAACAAGGAGGACAAAATCTCATGGGTAAAGCAAAATTTGAACGTACAAAACCCCACGTAAACATCGGTACCATCGGTCATATTGACCATGGTAAAACAACACTAACAGCGGCAATCACAAAAACACTTGCCGAGCGTTACAAACTATCTGCTATTGTTGATTTTGATAAAATCGACAAAGCACCAGAAGAAAAAGCACGTGGTATCACCATTTCCACAACCCACGTTGAGTACGAAACACCAAACCGTCACTATGCCCACGTTGACTGCCCAGGACACGCCGACTATGTAAAAAACATGATTACAGGTGCTGCGCAAATGGACGGTGCTATTCTTGTAGTGGCTGCCACCGACGGCCCTATGAGCCAAACACGTGAGCATATTCTACTTGCACGTCAGGTAAACGTACCAAAAATCGTTGTTTTCATGAATAAATGTGATATGGTTGACGATGAAGAAATGCTAGACCTTGTTGACATGGAAATCCGCGAGCTTTTGGACAAGTACGAATTCCCAGGTGATGAAACACCAATCATCCGCGGTTCTGCACTTCAGTCACTTAATGACCCAATGGGTGAATGGGGTGACAAAATTGTTGAATTGTTCGAGCAAATTGAAGAATTCATCCCAACACCAGAACGTAACACAGACCTACCTTTCCTTATGCCAGTTGAAGACGTATTCTCTATCTCTGGACGTGGAACAGTTGTTACTGGCCGTGTAGAGCGTGGTACACTTAAAGTTCAAGACGAAGTTGAAGTGGTTGGTTTTACCGAAGAAACACGTAAAGTGGTTGTTACAGGTATTGAAATGTTCCACAAACTCCTTGACACAGCAACCGCTGGTGACAATGCAGGTTTGCTTCTTCGCGGCGTAGCCCGTACAGACATTGAACGTGGTCAAGTACTTGCAAAGCCTGGCTCAATTTCATCTCACACAAAATTTACTGCCCAAGTTTACGTACTTTCAAAAGAAGAGGGCGGACGCCACAAAGCATTCTTCTCTAACTATCGTCCACAGTTTTACTTCCGTACAACTGACGTAACAGGCGTTATCACACTTCCTGACGGTGTAGAAATGTGTATGCCAGGCGACCATATCGAAATGACCGCAGAACTTATCTCTCCCATTGCTATGGACGAAGGTTCACGCTTCACCATCCGTGAAGGCGGACGTACAGTTGGTGCTGGTTCTATCGTTAAAATTATTCAATAAATTTCTGCAATGGATTGCTGAAAACAATAAAAAAAGTGAGTCAAGCAATTGGCTCACTTTTTTGTATGCGGTGAAATTCCCATGGTAAATCCATAGTTATACTTTTTCTCCAATCAACAACTTCCCAGCACGGATTCCAATTACCTCATCTGCAATAGCGGTTACATTTTCAGAATGGGTAACGATAATCACGCATTTATTTTCTTCATGAGCCAAACGTGTGAGAATTTCCAAAACAGATGCTTCGGTTGCTTCGTCAAGGTTGCCTGTTGGCTCATCTGCGATAATCACATCAGGGTCATGAGATAACGCACGAGCAATGCCAACACGCTGTTGTTCGCCACCTGATAACTGCAAAATTTTACGGTCAGCAGTTTCTCGGTCAATGCCGACTTTTTCCAATAAAGCATATGCTATTTCTTTTTGAGCTTTTTTATCTTTGATGTCGCTTTCACTTATGTTCATTGAAAGTGTGATATTGTAAACTGCGGTTGAGTTTAATAACAAGTTATATCCTTGAAAAATTACGCCTATACTTTTTGAGCGGTATTCGTCACGGTCAAGATTGCGAAGTTTTTTACCATTGTAATAAACTTCGCCCTCTTTGCAAGTGTCTAAGCCTGATATTAAAGACAAAAGTGTAGATTTTCCTGCGCCCGATTGCCCTATGATTGTGTAGACTTTTCCTTTCTCAAAAACGGCACTTACTCCTTTTAGCACAGCTTCTGTGCTGCCGTCATAACGATAGGTAACATCAGCTATTTCCAAACATTTCATTATCTACACTCCCTAATTTCTTTCCATCAAAATTTTGATGGGTTCGTACTTTGTAATTCGGCTAACAGATACCGCCCCTGTAATAGTAGCAAGCAAAAGTGATGCACCTAATATTTGCAATGCTGTTATTCCATTTAAGGCTATGTTGATTTGCCCTTCACCTGTCCATAAAGCACCCGCCACAGGATTTGAAAGTACAGTTCCAACGATTATTCCAAACACAAAACAAACAAAGGTTATGACAATCGTTTCAACCCATAAACATAAGACAACTTTATTTTTTTTCATTCCCATTGCCCGTAAAACGCCAATTTCATATTTTCTTTCACGAATTGCGATAACAGACAACAAAATCATAATCGCTGCCCCAAATAACATTACCACAATCAAAAATGTAAGCGAAATATCTTGCAAGTTCTCAATAGGGGCAATCATTCTTCTGTAACTGGATTCATCACGGAATACTGCCCAATCGTCGGGCAATCCTTTTTCTCGCATTTCAGCTTCAAAAGCATATAGCAATTCGGGGGAGCGAAGATAAAACACAGTTTCATTTCCTCTTGCAAACCCACCACCTACACCAATTTGCACACCAGAAAGATAATCTGAATCAGCAAAGCGGTGTAAATCTTCTAAAGTAACGGTTGATGCCCCATTGTCATTACCGCCCATTTGCCGCCTTTGCGGTCTAATCTGTATCATTGTGTTAAATTCAATTCGGGCGTTTTCAATGATTGAATCTGTCGCATTGAAAATTGATAAAGCAATTACCGCAGAAGCAATAACGGCAAACAACATAATGCCAAGCAATATATTTCGTCCTTTATTTTTACCCAAGTTCAAAAGGGCGTGTTCAAAAACATACATGAGCCATCCCCCTATTTTTTATCTTTTGTCATCTGACGAAACACACCTTTATCAAGCCCCCACATTTCATCAGCTATGTTAGTAACCTTTTTGGAGTGGGTTACGATAATTACACATTTTCCTTCGTCATGGGCAAGACTTGAAAATATTTTGAGTATGCTGTCCTCTGTTTGTTTATCAAGATTTCCTGTGGGTTCATCAGCAACAATCAATTCGGGGTCATGTGCTAAAGCCCTTGCGATTGCAACACGCTGTTGCTCACCACCTGATAATTTCAATATTTTGCGTGTTGCTTTTTCTTTGGATATGCCTACTTTTTCAAGCAAGGAATAGGTTTTAGCTTTTTTGTTTCGCTCGGAAACGCCGCTTATATTCATAGAAAGTACGATATTATCAATAGCGGTTGCGTTAGTCAGCAAATTAAGGCCTTGAAATATAATCCCTGCATTTTTTGCCCTGTAGCGGTTGCGATTCATTTCAGCAAGATTTTCATTCTCGTAAGTTACGCTACCCTCTGTAGCCGTATCAAGTCCTGCTAATAGGTTTAATAATGTTGATTTACCTGCACCTGATTTGCCGACAATAGTGTAAACTTTTCCTTTTTCAAAGTCCATATTTACGTCTTTGAAAATATTTTTACTACTGCCTTCATATTTGTAGGTAACATTTTGCAATGCCAGTGTACTCACGTTCATGCCTCCTATGCTCTTTCTCTAAGAATTTTCAATGGCTCATATTGGGTAATACGGATAATGCCTATAACGCTTGATACTGCGGCCAACGCAAGCGCAATAAAAATAATTTGAATAATTACATCCATTCCTATAGCAACTTCAATGTCACTTATGGGTCTGTAACCCGATGCAGGGTCATCAGTCTGCACTTGCCCCCCTGACATAAGCACCCTGCCACCTTCTTCTGCGCCCATAACAGCTTCTGCTTGAGTTTCAACCTCTCCAGCCAAGAGCCTATCTGCCATTGGTTGTGCAATCGCAGAACCTGCGCCTAATCCTATGATAAGGCATAGTGCGGTTATCATTATGGCTTCTGAAAAAATACCACATGCGATTTTGCCACGTTCCATACCCATTGCCCGCAAAACACCGACTTCGTATTTTCGTTCTCGTATAGCAAGGTACGATACCAGTACCAACACAATAGCCCCAAGAATGAGTATTACAATGGTAAATGTCATAGCGGCACTTCTCATGCCCTCTAATGGGCCTGTTACTCTGTCAAGTGCGGCTTGATTGATGGTTACACCAAAAACATCGGGCAAGCCTTTTGCTCTCACTTCAGCTTCAAATCTCACAAGGTCGTTTGGGTTTCGCAAATAATATTCTAATCTCATATCAAGACCATCTGCGGTTTCCCAGCCTACAGACATAAGGGTTTCAAAACTGGTAAAAATTTCGTTTTGGCTTATCATAGATGGCAAAGAAAAACCCATCATTTCCCATACAATTGATTGAAATGCCTCTACTTCGTCTACTTCATGTGAGAATATACCTACTATCTCTAATTCAAAATGCTTTCCATGTTGGAATGCCGATTCGATATGAATAATATCGCCCAACTGTAAGCTGTTTAGGTTGGCAAGTTCTTCTGTGATAATGGCTTCATTGATGGACTCAAACATACGCCCTTCTACAAAGTGTCGATATGTGCCAAATCCGCTAATGTGACTTGGCTCTGAATGTCCTGTGAGTTTACCTACAGGTGAATGGGGCATATTTGGATCTGGTGGCGGTGTTAAACCCATTTCAAAATCGCCTACCGCAAAAAAATTTCCAAACCATGCTTGCATTTCAGCTTGAAAAACTGTATGTCTTAAATATGCCGAATCAGCGAACGAAACATATTGCTCAACGGTGATGGTCTGCCTGCCATCTCTACCATGTGTGAATAAATCAATACTTATATCCACTCTTGAAGCAATATCCAATCTTGCCTCGTCTATAATGACTGATGAAGCGTTATTGATAGTCAACGTAACAACCGCTGAAATGATGATTGCCAATGTGACTGCCGCAATTAGGATATTTCTCCCTTTGTTGCGGAAAAGGTTTTTGATTGCATTACTGATGATGTACATAAAAAATCCTCCCTAAATGCTTGACATTTGCTACGCGTTAACAGCAATCTTTGCGTTGCCTTAACCGTTGTCATGTAGAGAGGATAACATTTGAATCTGTATTTTGTCTGTAGTTCTTGCTGAACGTGCGTTTTTTGTATGTTCAGATACATTTTTATGCTGACGGTAAGTCAAACCAAAACAATATACCTTCTTTTGCTTGGATAAGTTCAAAATCTGCATTCATTGATTCAAGGGTTTTTCGTACTATGGTCAATCCTAACCCACTTCGTCCCTCTTTGCGAGTTCGTGCTTTATCTACTCTGTAAAAAGGGTCAAATAGCTTTGAAAGATTATTTTCATCAATATATACACCTGTGTTAAGAACGCATAAGCGGTACTGGTCGGCTACGCTTTCGCTCCATATCCGTATCTCACCATCAGATGGCGTATTTTGTACAGCGTTAAGCATTACATTAGACATAATTTTTTCAAACATACTGCTGTCCGTTATACAAAAATATTCTTTAGGAACATTTAATGTAATACATTGCCCATTTGCATCTGCAAGGGTTTGATAACTTGGCAAAATGGCAGTTACAGCCTTATGCAAATTTATTTCTTTGGGATTGGGAATGATTCTGCTATCATTCAAATTTACAAGCTCAAGTATCTCTGAAATAGTTTTGTTTTGCGAATCCATCAGCTTCATGCACTCACGCAGGTACTTGGGGTGGTCTTTATAGTCACCGATGTTTTCAATCATACCTTCAAGCAAAACGCTTGTGGCAGCTATGGGTGTTTTTAGTTCATGAGAAGCTGCTGAAAAGAAATACCGTTGTGAATCTTGCATTTCACGCACACGCATTATTTCGTCCTTTAGCTTGTTGTACATGGAGTGAACATCATAAGCAAGGTGTCCTATTTCATCATGGCGTTTGGGTAGGGGGCTGACATCTTCTAACGCAGTCATTTTTTTAGTATCGCTTGCCAATCGTTTTATTGGGCTTGTCATTTGCCTTGCAAATATAAAAGCACCAAGTACACCTATCGACATCAGCCCTGCTATAGCAAGCAAAGACCTTTGAATAAGACTACTATAATCTGCCTGTGAAGCTATGCGATTGATGGCAAAAAGGGTATGCTCACCAACGTTCATTCTAATTCTGTGACTGCCAATATCGGAATCATCATCAAAATCAACGTTGGGTGTAGAAAATATAATTTGCCCATCATTTGCTCTAATGTAAAAATCAAAAGATGGATTGAAACTAAAAAATTCACCTGCAATCCTTATTATTTCTTCCTCGCTTCTTTCCAACAGTTGATTATTCAGGTTTGAATAGGAAGTGTAGATTTGTTGGGCTTGATTTGTATGGTAAAACAAAAGAAACTGTTGCGAAAACAAGCCCACAGTAACACTTACCATGATAAATAAAAATATGGTCGTATAGGTAAATACCTTGAAAAATATCCCTCGTTTTCTCACACACTCACTCCTCTAAACGATAACCAACACCACGCACAGTTTTAATAATATTTTCGGGCAGTTTTGCACGTAAATTTTTTATATGGGTGTGTACGGTGCTTTCGCCACCATCAAAATCATAACCCCATACACGGGTCAATATGGTTTCATGGGATAAAATTTTGGCTTTGTTTTGGACGAATAACATTAAAATTTCAAACTCTTTCAGCGTCAAAGACAAAGGGACACCGTTATAAACAACCTTGTAATCCTCTGGTGTTAAAATCAACTGACCGAAATGAATGTCTTTTGATAACGCGCCACTACGACGCAATAGTGCTTCTACCCTTTTCAAAAGAATTTGCATTTTGAAAGGCTTAGTTACATAATCGTCTGCTTCCGCGTCAAACGCCTTTATTTGGTTTTCATCATCAGCTAAAGCGGTCATCATCAGAATTGGCGTATTGTTTAGCTTGCGAAACGCCCTCAAAAGTTCATGTCCATTCGCACTTGGCAACATAATGTCGAGTATTGCTAATTGATATTGGTTATCATAAAATTTTTCTAAGGCTTCGTCGCCGTCTATACAGGAGTCAACAAGATAGCCCATCTCGGTCAAAAAGGCTTTAACAGTATTATTTATGTTCAAATCATCTTCTACAAGCAATATTTTTATACTCATGTTGCTCACCTCAATAATTATTATAACATATGATTCTGTAGCTTTTCTGTAGTTAATATAAATGACAAATGCTTGCTATCAAAGTCTGAAACATAGATTTAGCAACGAGGATGATTGATGTTGACGATTTCACCCCTTGACAAATCATTACAAACTAGACATGAACTGATGAAGTGAAGTATAAAATAAAAACGCCTGTAATCATTATAATGATTACAGGCGTTTTTATTAGTATCAATCTTCTGCACTTAACCTTCTGTAGTTAAGATACTTTAGCATTTCGGACAATAAGAATTTTTCCTCATCGGTAACATTATCTGGAAGTTTCAAAAATGCATCTTTAGTATAATAAGGCACAGGTTCATCTATAAGACCAAGTAAATAATCTAAAGAAACATTGAAATAGCGCGATATCTCTGTTTTAACCATATCACTTGGATTGCTTTTCCCTGATTCATATAAAGAAATCGTTGTTTTTTGAACACCAACAATCTCGCCTAAAGTCTCTTGACTGATTCGTTTTCTTCGTCTTATTGCTTTAAGCCTTTCACCAATCATTGTGGTATGCACCTCCTACTCATATATTCTAGTACGGAAGTGCTATATTTTATACATATTACATTAAAATAAAAAAGCCTGTAATCATTATAATTACAGACCTTTTAGCTAAAGCCGACTGCCGGACTCGAACCGGCGACCTGCTGATTACAAATTATCATATCATATTTACATTTGAACCCTGTAAAGACCAGCATTTTCAAGGCTTTAATATACTATTGATAGTTTTATGATACAGCCTTAAATAACTCATTTTTACCTAAAATAATTATTCATTACCACACTCGTTACCACACTAATATAAAAAAATTTTGATATCTTCTTTATGTTAAATGCAGTATTTCTATACACGCTAAGTGTAATTTGTGCGTAGCATTTAAAAAAGTCAAGGGTATAACCCTTGGCAAAGTATTTCAAATAAACAGCCACATGTTGCAACTACGACAGGTAACTACCCCTGCACAACCATTCTACCAAGCACCGTTTAACTTGCTGATGAGGGCTGTTACGTTTGCACCTTTGGCTCTGTAAAATTCTTCCCTGATTTTGGCTTTGAGGGTTTTAACGCTCTGCTTTGAAGGCTTGATGAGTAGCTTCTTGCCTTTGGTTGGAGCTTGCCCTTTTTTGAATTTCGTGACATTGTACCTTCGTACATTAAAGCCTAAGAAGTCAAAACCGTCCTCAATATGCGTGATTTTGGTTTTATCTTCGGCTAACGTCAAGCCTCTTTCAAGTAGGTAACTTGACAACAGTGGGTATACGTTTTCTGCATCTTGCAGAGAAGGATACATGATGACAAAATCGTCTGCGTATCGGCATAGGGCGCAATCAAATGGCTATAATAAAAAATATTATTCTTTTTGCTGTTTAATCATATTGACATTATGAATTATTTTGATATAATTATAGAAATAAATATCTTTTTGATGATATATGTAATACATAAAAACTTAGCTTTATATTGCATTGCATATTTCTACATATCTTATTTTGGGGAGTGATTTTTATGCATTGGATTGCGTGTAAGCGGATATGAGTGTTTTTTACTTTATGTCCGCCATGTATTGCTCAAAAACACATATAGACAATTTTAAATTTACGAGGAAGGAAGTTAAGTTATGAAAAAAATAGTCGGTATGTTGCTGGTGTTTTTTATTGCTTTCAGCAACGCTTCATTCATTAATGTTTTAGCCGCTACACCAGAGGCTCTGGCTGTTGCACCACCGGGTTGGACAACTATTAGACCTTCTGGCAGTGTGGTTTCTGTTTGGGGTACCCCAGCCAATGCAATAAGGTCTGGGCCTGTGTGGGGTAGTCAATTGTTCTTTCAAGTTTCTCCGACCCCAAATACAAATAATAGACCATTCACCATACCTAGTGTAAATTCACTTTTTACACTAGAGCCTGGGTGGGTCATTGATTATGTACATGATGGCTCTCGTCGTCAGCCTGGTCAAACCACACTATTGTTTTCCAGCGGAACTACATTAGTGTATTATTTCCGCCAAGCAGCACCTCCTACGCACAATTTAATAGTACAAACAGCAGTAAACAATACTGTGATGAACACTGTAAACAGGGGGAATTTTACAGCAAATCAGTTGGTAAGTATTAGTCCAAATACTACAGGATTTAATACGGCTGACTATCAATATGTATTTACCGGCTGGACTAGAATTTCTGGAAGTGGTACTTTTGCAAATGCTAACAGTCAAACGACTAATTTTACAACCGGTAGTTCAGCCACTATTGTTAGGGCAAACTTCACAAAAACCCCAATAGAGCGAACCCACGAACTTATTATCCAAACGGCTGTTAATGGTGTTGTTGTAGATGCACAGAATGCAGGAAGTTATGACCCAAACACACTTGTTCCCATTTCACCTAATAGAAATATTTTAAATACCAGCAATTATATTTATGAGTTTCTTGGGTGGACATTAACAACCGGTAATGGCACGATTCTATTTCCCAATTTGGAAGACTCTTTTTATTTTACCGGCGCATCAAATGCAGTTGTAACGGCTCATTACACCAGAGTTCCAATGGACTCAAATAATAATGGTAATGACGGTGACGACGACGGATATGATGATGGCGACGACGACGGATACGATGATGGCGGCGACGACGGATATGATGATGGCGGCGACGACGGATATGATGATGGCGACGACGACGGATATGATGATGGCGACGACGACGGATATGATGATGGCGACGACGACGGATACGATGATGGCGACGACGGCAATAATGGAAGCAGTACTTGGCCTCCCAATATTGGTGATTGGTTTAATCAAGGCGATATCATTTATTATGATGGTGAATACTGGGAAGTTCGTCAAGGCTTCCAGTGGAATGGAGACCCAAGCTGGAATCCCAGAGAAGCACCTGCCCTATTTAGGCCACTTAATAGCCCTGGATGGGGTCAGTTGACACCAGGTGATGTCATTCAATACAATGGGTCTTATTGGAGAGTTGTTATTGGATTTAATTCAAGTGAACCACCATACTGGACACCATCTACAGCACCAGGGCTATTTGAACCAGTGGCTTCAAATGCACAGATTGAAGAGACATCTCCTATTATATGGAGTGCTTTACGTGCTGGTGACGTAATTTTCTATGAAGGTCATTATTGGGAGGTACTCATTGATTTCAATGGAGCAGAAAACCCATTTTGGACCCCAACACATGCACATGGGCTATTTAGACGGCTTTAATTTTTAACACTTAGGTAGAAATACGAGGATGTCTTGCGAAGCAAAAAGCAAGGCATCCTTAATTTTGTGTAAAAAGGATAGTAAACCAGCCTTTCTGTGGCTTCTAGCATTAGTTGTACTCCCCTCCCCTTGCCATATTTGATTTATGATAAATATATTTTGCAGCAGAAAATGAGTGTTAGGGCGTGTTGCCACAACTCCAATGCGCCCTAGCTTCATAAGTGAGAGATGTTTACCATGACTGTCAGCAACAACATGTTGGAGAGACATAGGTTGATTCGTTTTTTTGATCAGTGTAAGGATTATCCTATGATAGCCGTATGCGCACCGGCAGGTTACGGCAAAACAGTGGCTGTAACCCAGTGGCTTAACAAGGAGACTCGGGCTAAGGCGATTTTTTCTATAGATGAATATGACAATAATCTTGCAGTTTTTTGCGAAGGGTTTTGTGCTGCGCTGACTACCTGTCAATATCAAAATCAAAGGATGTATGAGATTGTTTCCACCCCTCTTTTCAAAGTGCCCCTGATGTATTTGCCCTTCGTGCTATTTCTGCCCTTTCCGGTAGAAAAAAAGCCGTACTGGTTATGGATGATTTACACTTTATCCATGATGATGCAATCCTAAAACTGCTCTTTATTTTCATAAAGCGTTTACCAAAGAATTTTCAAATTATTTTAATTAGCCGCCATGACCTTCCTATGCACTTTTCAGACATATTGATAAAGGATCAGAAGGTCTAAAGTTCAAATCCTTTCTCGCACAAAATAAAAATCCCTGCAATCATCATGATTGTAGAGATTTTTATTTTGATGTGGTAATAAAGTCAGCATGTCATTAGTGTGGTAATGAAATTTTTATACCGCAATTACCACACTAAATATACCATCACAATTTTAATCAAAAAACCAATCCAAGCAAC
>WRAH01000033.1 GCA_009780315.1 Defluviitaleaceae bacterium | reverse complement strand
TTTCTTGCCGCCCAGGGCTATGACGTTTCTTCCATTACCAAAATCTCTGGATAACTTGTTTTTTGTGCTACTTTGGGTAGCTTTTTTTGTATGCAGATTTTTCACGTGAGACTTTCACACTTGTTGCCTCCCTTTTTATAATCGGACACTTGCGTGACCTTTGTGGTGATATTCCGATTATGCCCTTAGAGAGCGGTGTTTGTAAATCAAGTTATCCTTGCTAAAGCATGGCTTTAGTAACGACCCAAGGCAATAAATGGCTTGTCATCAATATAACGCCACTGACGCGCTGACGTAATGTTTATTTTAATGATAACTTGGTTAGGCTTAGACGACCATCTTCCTGCGTAGTTTGGGTGTTTTTCCTTGTATTTTTGAATGAAGAATTGATTTGCTTCATCCATCGGATGTCCGAGTATTTCTGCTTGCCCTTCAAGTTCGTACCCGCCTACGCTGATTGCCACATTGGGATTTGTTTTAATTTGCTGGGTTTTTAAATAAAACTCACCTGTTTGAAAATATACCGTCAGCCCATCATTAAAATGGCTCATAGGACGAGTAGTTACACGTTTGTCTGCGCAAGTGGCAAGGATGATGGTCTTTTCTTTTTCCAGTGCAGAAACAACTTCATCTGCCGTTAGCGCGCAAGATTCAATACCATGACTTTCATAATGCGCCCAGCGTCTTGCTTGCGCAATGCGCTTACCATTGTCACCCTCCTCTTCAGCATAAGACATGTCACTAAGGGTGTCGCATGGGAAATTTCTGCATTGCCCACAATGTCCGTGTGAATCTCCCCAGCATGACTTTACATCGCATTCACCCCAAAATGGATTATCAATATGAAGACAACCTTTGCACCCCATTTCTTCTTTGTACTTACACTCACTGCATAGTATACCGCATCGTGATTCAACCATATTTCATCAGTCCTTTTTTAGTGTCTAAAGTAGCATATTAAACTGGACAACAGTACGCCTTGTTTTACACGATGGAAAAAAAAATATTTATTTTGGAAAAAAGTGTTGACATTTTCACAGGACAGTGTATAATTGGTTTTCGTCAGCATTTCTAAGAATTTGTCGAACACAAATCATAAACAGTGACACGCCCGGGCGCGTGAACTGACATTAAAAAATGCTGAAGTACAATAGCAATTTATTGGAGGGTACCCATGCAAAGCCAAAAAATTCGCATTAACCTAAAAGCTTACGACCACAAGCTCATTGACCAATCAGTGGTACAAATTATAGACACGGCAAAGCGCACGGGTGCCGAAATTTGCGGCCCTATTCCGCTTCCTACTAAAAAGGAAATCGTAACGATTTTGCGTGCGGTTCATAAATACAAAGACAGCCGTGAACAATTTGAAATGCGCACACACAAAAGGCTAATTGACATTGTCATGCCTACACCAAAAACCGTTGATGCGCTTCAACGTTTGGATCTTCCAGATGGTGTGGATATCACAGTTAAGATAATGTAGTTGGAGGTATGACCCAAATGAAAAAAGCGATTTTAGCCAAGAAAATTGGCATGACACAAATATTTGCCGAAAATGGGCAAGTAATTCCTGTAACGGTTCTTGAGGCTGGCCCATGTGTGGTTGTGCAAAAGAAAACAGTTGAAAAAGATGGATACGCAGCACTTCAAGTTGGCTTTGGCGAAGTGAGAACAAAATTGGTGAACAAGCCAGAGCAAGGTCACTTCAATGCAAGACTTGGTGCAAATGCAACGCCGAAACGCGTATTGCAAGAGCTTCGCCTTGAAGATTGTGACCAGTTTGAAGTAGGCGCGGAAATTAAAGCAGACTTCTTTGCCCCTGGTGACTGTGTAGATGTAACGGCAACATCAAAGGGTAAAGGTTTCCAAGGCGCAATTAAACGTCACAACCAAAGCCGCGGGCCTCTTTCTCACGGTTCTAAATATCACCGCGGGTTAGGTTCTATGGGTTCAGGTACAACGCCTGGTAGAGTGCGTAAAGGTAAAAAAATGCCTGGTCACATGGGCGCAAGAAGAACGACGATTCAAAATCTTGAAATTGTTCGCACAGACGCCGAGAAGAATCTTATTCTTGTAAAAGGTGCGATTCCCGGAATCAAAGGTGCTTTAGTTACAATTAAGAGCACGGTAAAAGTATAAAGCATCTGATTTAAAGGAGTGTGTAGGACGTGGCTACAGTAGCGATTAAAAATATTCGCGGCGAGTCCGTAGGCAATATGGAACTTAGCGATGCCATATTCGGTGTTGAAATTAACAAACACGCGGTTCACATGGCAGTTATTCAATATCTTGCCAACAGAAGGCAAGGAAACAAAAGCAGCAAAACCCGCGCAGAAGTTCGTGGTGGCGGTCGTAAACCGTGGAGGCAAAAAGGTACAGGGCGCGCCCGTCAAGGCTCAACCCGTTCACCTCAATGGACAGGTGGCGGTGTAGTGTTTGCACCAAAGCCTCGTGATTTTTCCTTCAAGTTAAATAAGAAGCTAAAAAGACTTGCGCTTAAATCAGTTTTAACAGATAAAGTGCAAAATGAAAAATTAGTCATCCTTGATAGTCTTGAACTTTCAGAAATTAAAACAAAAGCAATGGCTGGTGTTTGTACAAGCCTAAGCCTAGATACAGCTTTAATCGTAATGGATGGTTCTAATGATAATGTGGTTGCCAGCGCACGGAATATTCCAAGCATTAAAACCGCAGGTGTAAATACTATCAATGTATACGACATCCTTCACTATGACAGCCTTGTAGTTACAAAGGCAGCCATTGAAAAAATGCAGGAGGTGTATGCATAATGGCAGATTTGAAATATTATGACATTCTTTTCAAACCGCTTATGACAGAAAAAAGCATGGCACTTTTAGAAACACAGACATATAGTTTCTACGTGCATCCAGAAGCGACAAAAACGCAAATTAAAGAAGCAGTTGAAAAACTCTTCCCAAATACAAAAGTTGCATCAGTAAACACAATGAATACGCATCCTAAAAAGCGTCATCGCCGTGGTTACAAACCGGGTGCAACCGCTAAACGTAAAAAAGCAATTGTAAAATTAACCCCAAGTAGCAGCCCCATCGAGTATTTCGAGGGAATCTAAGCTGGAATAAAGGAGAATCCCTATGGGCGTAAAACGCTATAGACCATTAACCCCCTCCCAGCGGCAGATGACAGTTTCCGATTTTGCAGAAATAACGAAGTCATCACCGGAGAAAAGCCTTACTGTTCATTTAAAGAAACACTCTGGACGTAATGGTCAAGGTAAAATTACCGTTAGACACAGGGGCGGCGGGGCAAAAATAAAGTATCGTTTAATTGATTTCAAACGTGAAAAAGATGGCATACCTGCCAAAGTTGCCGCAGTAGAATATGATCCAAATCGTACCGCAAACATCGCACTTCTTTTTTATGCTGATGGTGAGAAACGTTATATTATCTCTCCTAAAGGTGTTGTAGTAGGGGATACGCTAATGAGTGGGCCAGAGGCGGAAATTCGTCCAGGCAATGCACTTCCAATGAAGACTATTCCTGTAGGTACAGAAATTCACAATATTGAAATGAAGCTTGGTAAAGGCGCACAGCTTGTGCGTTCTGCCGGAAATGTGGCACAGCTTATGGCTAAAGATGACAAGTACGCTACAGTACGTCTCCCATCTGGAGAAATGCGTCTTGTGCCTGTAAATTGCCGTGCAACCATTGGGCAAATCGGTAATCTTGACCACGAGCTTATCAATGTAGGTAAGGCTGGTAAGAAGCGTCATATGGGTATTCGCCCAACAGTTCGTGGTTCAGTTATGAACCCTAACGACCACCCTCATGGTGGTGGTGAAGGACGCGCACCCATTGGTCGTCCTGCGCCCTCTACACCTTGGGGCAAACCTGCACTTGGTTACAAAACTCGCAAGAAAAATAAGCACAGCAACAAGTATATTGTTCGCAAGCGTGGTTCTAAATAGGAGGAACTCATGGGCAGATCATTAAAAAAAGGGCCGTTCTGTGACGACCACCTGATGAAAAAAGTTATTGCACAAGAAGGTGCTTCCAGTAAGAGTGTAATTAAAACTTGGTCGCGCCGTTCCACCATATTTCCTGAAATGATAGGCTTTACTATAGCCGTTCATGACGGGCGCAAGCATGTGCCTGTGTATATCACCGAAGATATGGTTGGTCATAAGCTTGGCGAATTTGCCGCAACCCGCACATATCGCGGACATGGCAAAGATGCTGAGAAAAAGAGCAGAGTGAAATAGGAGGGCAATCATGGCAAGCAGAAGCCAGTTTAAACAACAAAGAAATAAAGAAAATCGTGAAACTCGCCCCCATGCAACACACAAATTTGCTCGTATATCCGACCGCAAAGCGCGAATCGTTTTAGAGGAAGTTAAAGGTAAGGGCGTAATTCAAGCACAAGCTTTGCTTCAATACAGTCCACGGTATGGTGCATACCTTATTGGTAAAGTGCTAAAATCCGCAATGGCAAATGCCGAAGAAAATCATTCTTTAAACACGGCAGAATTATATATTGAAGAAGCAATTGCAAATCAAGGGCCGACCCTGAAGCGCATTCAGCCCAGAGCTAAAGGCCGGGCGTATAGAATTAACAAGCGCACAAGTCACATCACAATTATTTTAAATGAAAGATAACACGAGGTGAACTCATGGGTCAAAAAGTAAATCCCCACGGCTTACGACTAGGTATAACTAAGGAATGGGATTCCGTGTGGTATGCGGAGAAAGATTTTGCAAAATACCTTTTGGAAGATGATATCCTTCGTAAGTTTTTGAAAAAAAGATTGAAAGACGCGAAACTTGCACGTATCACTATCAAACGTACAACCGACCGCGTTAAAATAACACTGCATACAGCAAGCCCTGGTATCATTATTGGACGCAACGGTCAAACCATTCAAGAGCTTACCGCCGCAGTTCAAAAATTAACAGAGCAAAAAGCTGATGTGGAAATTCAAGAAATTAAAAGACCAGAGCTTAATGCGCAACTTGTAGCCGAAGTTATTGCTAAGGATTTGGAAAATCGTGTAACTTTCCGCCGTGCTATGCGGCAAGCAATGACACGTGCAATGAAAAATGGAGCCCGTGGTATTAAAACAGCCGTTTCTGGTCGTTTAGGCGGTGCAGATATTGCACGGACTGAAAGTTACCATGAAGGAACGATTCCCCTTCAAACACTTCGTGCAGATATAGATTACGGCTTTGCCGAAGCCATGACCACTTATGGTAAACTTGGAATTAAAGTGTGGTTGTATAAAGGCGAAATCCTCCCTGGTCAGTTCCGCAACGAAAGAAACGAACGCGGTAATCGGGGAGACAGACGGGAAGGAGCTGGTAGATATGCTAATGCCGAAAAGGGTAAAAAGACGCAAGCAGTTTCGCGGTCGAATGACCGGAAAGGCTCTGCGCGGTAATAAAATCACTTATGGGCAATATGGTATCATCGCCATGGAGCCTTGCTGGATAACAGCGAATCAAATTGAAGCCGCTCGTATTGTTATGAATCGTACAATGAAGCGTGGCGGTAAAGTATGGATAAAAATTTTCCCAGATAAGCCTGTGACTCAAAAACCTGCTGAAACCCGCATGGGTAGCGGTAAAGGTTCTCCTGAGTACTGGGTAGCTGTTGTAAAGCCTGGGCGTGTAATGTTTGAAATCGCTGGTGTTGACGAGGAAACATCTCGCCGTGCGTTAAAATTGGCTTCTTATAAATTGCCAATAAGGTGTAAAATTGTTTCCAAGCCAGAGCTTGAAGCCATTTTAGCCGAACAAGAAGCTGGAAGTACACCAAAGCCAGCCCAAGCACAATAATAAGGAGGCTACAGTAAAATGAAATCTAAAAAATACTTGGAGTCTCTCAAGGATAAATCCGTGGAAGAGTTAAAAGTTGAACTTGTAACTTCTAAAAAAGAATTGTTCAATCTTCGCTTCCAAAACGCCACTAACCAATTGGACAACACGGCACGAATTGGTGAAGTTCGTAAGAACATTGCCCGTATTCAAACCGTAATGACACAGCGCGCCAAAGGTCTGGCATAAGGAGGTAAATCATGGAGACTCGTAATTTGCGTAAAACCCGTGTAGGTCGGGTTGTCAGTGATAAAATGGATAAAACAATCGTGGTTGCAGTAGAAAACCGTGTGCGTCACCCCATTATTGGAAAAATTGTAAAGCGCACATATAAGCTGAAAGCACACGATGAAACAAATGAGTGCGGTATCGGTGACAGAGTGCGCGTAATGGAAACGCGTCCTTTATCGAAAGATAAGCGTTGGCGGTTAGTTTCCGTCATTGAGAAAGCTAAGTAATCAGTTGCATCTTTAAGGAGGCACCAAAATGATTCAACAACAAACGCGGCTTAGGTCGGCGGATAATTCTGGCGCGAAAGAGCTTATGTGCATTCGCGTGCTTGGCGGCAGTAAACGCCGTTATGGCAATGTTGGAGACATAATCGTATGCTCGGTTAAGGATGCAACACCCGGCGGCGTGGTAAAAAAGGGCGAAGTCGTTAAAGCGGTTATCGTCCGTACAGTAAAAGGTCTAAGCCGTCCAGACGGTTCATCTATCCGCTTTGACGAAAACGCTGCAGTGATAATAAAGGAAGATAAAACCCCACGTGGTACACGTATCTTTGGCCCGGTCGCCAGAGAGCTGAGGGAGAAGCAATTCACCCGCATAGTTTCTCTCGCACCAGAAGTTTTATAAAAGGGTGAGTGAAATCATGAATAAAGTAAAAATAAAGCGCGGCGACATGGTTCAAGTTATTGCAGGTAAAGAAGTTGGCCGCACAGGTCGTGTACTACTCATTGACCGCGAAAAAGGCAAGATAGTGGTGGAAGGGCTAAATATGCAAACAAAGCATCAAAAGCCAAACCGTGCCAACCAAACTGGTGGCATAACCCGCCGTGAAGCACCCCTGCACATTTCAAATGTAATGTATCTTCACAAAGACAAACCAACCCGTATTGGATATAAGGTTGAAACTACTGACGGCAAAGTTGTCAAGAAGCGTTACGCAAAGTCAACAGGAGAGCTTATTGATTAAGTTTGGAGGCAAGTACTATGAGTCGTTTAAGAGGTATATACGACACTGAAATCGTTGACGGCATGATGAAAAAATTTGGCTATAAAAATAGACTAGCCGTGCCTAAAATCGAAAAAGTAGTAGTAAATATCGGCCTTGGTGAAGCCAAGGAAAACGCAAAAGTTATTGAACATGCTGTGGGCGACCTTGGAATCATTACAGGTCAAAAAGCAGTGGTAACTAAAGCGAAAAAATCAATTTCGGCCTTTAAACTTCGTGCCGGAATGCCCGTAGGTTGCAAAACAACCCTTCGCGGTGCGAAAATGTACAGCTTTGTGGATAGGCTTATCAATGTAGCTATTCCACGTGTACGTGACTTTCGTGGTGTAAGTGCGGATGCTTTTGACGGACGCGGAAACTACACATTGGGCATCAAAGAGCAGTTGATTTTTCCGGAAATCTCCTTTGATAAGATAGATAAACTGCGTGGCATGGAAGTGGTTTTTGTAACGACTGCCAAAACCGATGAGGAAGCCAGAGAGCTTCTTTCACTCTTCGGAATGCCCTTTATCCGCCCCAACTAGGAGGTAATATTCATGGCAAAAAAGGCATTAGTAATAAAATCCAAGCGCACACCAAAATTCGCTGTAAGAGCATATAGACGTTGCAATATTTGCGGTCGTCCACATGCTAATCTGCGCAAGTATGGCATCTGTCGTATTTGCTTCCGCGAATTGGCATATAAAGGCCAAATTCCTGGCGTAAGAAAAGCGTCTTGGTAATCACACTCAATCATTAGAAGTTTAGAATTTTCAGCTAGGAGGATTGCCCATGTTGTCCGATCCTATTGGGGATATGCTCACCAGAATCCGCAACGCGAACATGGCAAGGCATACAACCGTAGACATGCCTTCATCTAAAATGAAGGAATCCATTGCGACCATTTTAGTCAAAGAGGGTTATGTTAAGGGTTATGAAATAGTAGAAAATGGCGTTAAAAAAACTATGCGTATTACGCTTAAATATGGCCGTAGCAAGCAAGAAAAGGTCATTGCGGGGTTGAAACGTATCTCTAAACCAGGGCTTAGGGTTTATGCCAACTGCGAAGATTTGCCAAGAGTGCTTAATGGACTTGGCGTAGCTATTGTATCCACAAACAAAGGTATTTTAACCGACAAAGAAGCTCGTAATGCGGGCGTTGGCGGAGAAGTCTTAGCGTTTGTGTGGTAGGGAATTATAATAAAATGTTTTAAGGGAGGTGCAGAACATGTCCAGAATCGGAAAACTTCCAGTCATTGTGCCGACAGGTGTAACCATTGACCTTAAAGAAGGAAACTTTCTGACCGTAAAAGGCCCAAAGGGAACACTTAGCCGTAGACTTTCGCCAGACATGAATATCGCACAAGAAGACGGTCAGTTAGTTATAACGCGTCCGAATGATTTAAAGAGATTCAAAGCACTGCATGGTTTGACCCGTACACTCATCAATAATATGGTTATTGGTGTTACGGAAGGCTATGTAAAGCGTTTGGAGATAAACGGAACGGGTTATAGGGCTGCAAAAGCTGGTAACAAATTGACCCTTAACTTGGGTTATTCCCATCCCGTGGAAATGACAGACCCCGAAGGCGTTGAAGCTGTTGTAGAGGGTAATAATAAAATCATTATTTCTGGCATAGACAAAGAAAAAGTGGGTCAATATGCCGCAAATATACGTGAAAAAAGACCTCCCGAGCCTTATAAAGGCAAGGGTATCAAGTATGAAACCGAGCATATCAGACGTAAAGCTGGTAAAGCTGGTAAGAAATAGGGGCAGGTGAATAGGCATGATAAATAAACCATCACGTACTGCGGCGCGTAAGAAACGTCATTATAAAATGCGTCGCTATTTATCAGGAACAGCCGCAAGGCCTCGCCTGACTGTGTTTAAGTCTAATAAATATATATATGCGCAACTCATTGACGATGTAGCCGGTTGCACAATTGCCAGTGCATCTACCATGGATGCGGCATTCGTAAAATCTGCTGACCTAAAATCCACATCTAATCTTGATGCTGCAAAAGCAGTAGGCACACATGTTGCTAAAAAAGCTTTAGATAAAGGTATTGATACTATCGTTTTTGACCGCAGTGGCTATATCTATCACGGTAAAGTTGCAGCTTTGGCTGATGCAGCCAGAGAAGCTGGTCTAAAGTTTTAATAGAGGAAGAGGAGTATTGCTATGGCTTTGAAAAAGATAGATGCAAACGCCTTGGATCTTAAAGACCGGGTAGTGCAGATTAACCGTGTAACAAAAGTAGTAAAAGGCGGACGTACTTTCCGTTTTGCGGCACTGGTTGTTGTTGGCGACGAAGCTGGACATGTAGGTGTTGGGCTTGGTAAAGCAAATGAAATTCCAGAGGCGATTCGCAAAGGTAAGGAAGACGCTAAAAAGAATATGATTTTCTTTGAGAAGAACGAAAATGATTCTCTTTTCCACGATGTCGTAGGTCATTTTGGTGCAGCAAAAGTTATGATGCGTCCTGCACCAGAAGGAACGGGTCTTATTGCTGGCGGTGCAGTACGTGCCGTTATGGAACTGGCGGGTGTGCGTAACGTTGTTACCAAATCCATTGGTTCAAATAATAAGCACAACGTTGTAAAAGCTACACTTTCAGGGCTTGGTTTAATTAAAACACCAACCCTTGTAGCAAGACTTCGCGGTAAGTCTGTGGAAGAGATTTATGAAGTGAGGAATTCCTAATGTTGAAAATCACATTGGTGCGTTCACCTATCGGTGCAAAGCCTAAACATAGGGCAACTGTTCAAGCCTTAGGCTTGCGTAAGCTTCATGCAACCGTAGAACAAAAAGATAACCCTGCAATCAGGGGCATGATTCATCACGTTAAACATTTGATTAAAGTTGAAGAAGCATAGGAGGGCTGACCATGAAGTTAGGTGAGTTAAAACCCGCCAAAGGTGCGACAACAAAAGCTTGGCGTCGCGGACGTGGACACGGTTCTGGTAATGGTAAAACTGCTGGACGCGGACATAAAGGTCAAGGTTCTCGTTCAGGTAGTGGTGGTAAAGTAGGCTTTGAAGGCGGACAAATGCCATTGTATCGCCGTCTTCCAAAAAGAGGTCACTCATGCCGCAATACTAAAGAAATAGTTGCTATTAACGTGCAATTATTAAATGTTTTTAATGATGGTGACATTGTTGACATTGCTGCTTTAAAAGCAAAGGGATTGGTTTCAAACCCTCGCGATGGCGTAAAAATTCTTGGAAATGGTACTTTAGGTAAAAAGCTGACTGTGAAAGTAAACCACTTCAGCGAGGCCGCCGCCGAAAAGATTACATCTGCCGGTGGTAAAGCAGAGGTGATTTAAGTTGTTCAAAATATTCGCTAATGCTTGGCGCGTTGAGGATATTCGTAAGAAGCTATTGTTTATTTTTCTCTTGCTTCTGATATATCGCTTCGGCTCTGCCATTCCTCTTCCAGGTATAGACCTTGAACTATTAAACATGGTTCGTTATGGATATGGTGGATTAGGGCCTAATGCGCAGACTGTTTTCTCAATGCTTGCAGGCGGCGGTCTTGGGTCGGTTTTTGTCATGGGTATTGCACCATACATCACATCGTCCATTATAATGCAACTTTTGACATATGCTATTCCTCAACTTTCTGCTATGCAAAAAGAAGGCGAGGATGGTCGTAAGAAAATTCAACAAATTACCCGTTACTTAGCTGTTGCTTTGGCAGCATTGCAAGGTGCGGCTACTGTATTCTCTTATGTCAATTGGCCTCCAGGTCAGGCACAAGTAAACCTATTTAGAGAAGGTCATCAAAATATTTTTGTTTATGCCATGGCTACACTTGCTATGATGGCAGGTACGATTTTTATTATGTGGCTGGCAGAACTTTTAACAGAAAAAGGCATTGGAAACGGAGCATCATTTCTGATTTTTGCCAACATCTTGGCTGGGCTTCCTGGTGGCGCAATGATGTTGTGGATGATGGTAACGAATAATACAAGCGTAGGCACTATTGCTCAAGTTATTATTCTACTGGTAGTATTTGTTGCGATAATTGCTTTTGTTGTTTTAGTGCATGAGGGTGAACGCAGAATACCGGTTCAATACTCTCGTAAAGCAGCAGGTGGCGGTGGTGGCGCATTTGGACGCAATCATAATTCATATATCCCACTAAAGGTTAATATCGCTGGTGTTCTATCAATCATTTTTGCGATGTCGCTTTTACAGTTTCCTGTACAAATTTCAGGATTCTTTCCAAACAATACTTTCTGGGCAACCATTGCATCATATCTAAACTTCCAAGGTGGATTACACTGGATTGGTGCAGTAATATATGTAGTTTTAATTTTTGCCTTCACACATTTCTATACTTCCTTTGCAGTCAACCCTGTAGAGATGGCTGAAAATATGAAGAGAAATGGTGGATTCATTCCAGGTATTCGTCCTGGTAAACCTACCAGCGACTTTATTCAAACAACAGTGAATCGTCTTTCTTGGATTGGTGCAGTATTTTATAGTTTAATTGCACTTACTCCAATCCTTTTAGATATGGCAGTTAGAGATGTTCAACTAGGTTTTGGCGGAACATCGCTTCTCATTGTAACTGGTGTCGCCTTGGAGTTTGTTAAGCAATTAGAATCACAATTGTTAATGAGACACTATAAAGGATTTCTTGAGTAAATGGGAATTTTTATAAAGAATGATGAACAAATATCCCTTATGCGTACAGCAAGTAAAATTTGTGCCAGAACCCATGAACTACTTGCCAAAAGTGTTCGACCGGGCATAACCACTGCGGAACTTAACAGCATTGCAGAGGATTATATCCGAAGTAGTGGTGCAACGCCATCTTTCCTAGGCTATCGTGGTTTTCCAGCATCATGCTGTATTAGTGTCAATGATGAGGTAATCCATGGTATGCCAGGTTTGAGGCGGCTTAGAAATGGCGATATTGTAAGTATTGATATTGGCGTATGTTTTAAACGGTTTCATGGAGATGCAGCACGAACTCATGCTGTTGGAAAGATAGATACGGTACATCAAAAGTTAATTGATGTGACTGAACAAGCTTTTTTCGAGGCTTTGAAATACTGTAAGGTTACGCATAGACTTCATGATATGTCAAATGCTATTGAGGATTATGTAGATGCATTTGGATTTGGTGTGGTACGTGAGTGGTGTGGACATGGAATTGGGAGACAAGTTCATGAAGACCCTCAAATTCCACATACTCGGCAAGCAAAACGCGGTCCTCGTCTTGGACGCGGTATGACATTGGCGATTGAGCCAATGATAAATGCTGGGACATATGAAATAAATACGCTAGATGACACTTGGACAGTAGTGACAAAAGACGGAAAGTATTCTGCCCATTATGAAAATACTGTGCTTATCACTGATGGCGAGCCGGAAGTTTTAACTTTATGATAGTGCTTGGACAAATAGTTTTTTCTAAGTGTGGACGAGATAAAGGGCTTGCAATGGTTGTACTCAAAATAGAGGGCGAGTATTTATATCTGGCGGATGGGAAAACACGCACTTTGCAAAGACCTAAGAAGAAGAAGGCAAAACATGTGCAACACACACATTATATCGTGGAGCTTACGACTTCTTGCGGTCGTGATTTGCAAGACGCAGACATTCGCAAGAAAATTAAACATCATGTTTCTTAAAAGATGTTTAAGCTTTCCGGAGGGAGGTAAGTCGCATTGTCAAAGGACGATGTTATAGAAGTAGATGGTAAGGTTATTGAAAAACTACCAAATGCTAAGTTTCAAGTTCAGCTAGAGAATGGACATATAATTCTTGCGCACATATCTGGCAAGTTGCGAACGAACTATATTCGCATTATTCCCGGAGATAAAGTGCTTATAGAAATGTCGCCTTATGATTTAACCAAAGGACGGATAGTTTGGCGAGACAAGTAAGCTAAACTTCGGATTCACAAGGCGCAAAGGAGAGAGCTCACATGAAAGTTAGACCATCGGTTAAACCGATTTGTGAAAAATGCAAAATTATTAGGCGCAAGCGCGCTCTTAGAGTAATTTGTGAAAACCCTAAGCACAAGCAACGTCAAGGGTAATAGGAGGAAGTTTTATGGCACGTATCGCAGGCATTGATTTGCCCAGGGAAAAACGAGTTGAGATAGGTTTGACCTATATATTCGGTATTGGTCGCCCAAGTTCTAAACGTATTCTTGCGGAGGCAAAAATAAACCCAGATACTCGTATTAGGGATTTAACCGAAGACGAGGTTATTCGTATACGCGGTGTGATTGAAAACTCTCAAGTTGTTGAGGGTGATTTGCGTCGTGAAGTCGCGCTTAACATCAAGCGGCTGGTTGAAATCGGATGTTATCGCGGTATAAGGCATCGTAAGAGTTTGCCTGTTCGCGGACAGCGCACTCGTACAAACGCCCGTACTCGTAAGGGTAAAGCGCGTACAGTTGCCAATAAGAAGAAGTAATTGGAGGTTTAAATAATGCCAAAAAGAGCGGTTAAAAGAGCGGCAACACGCCGTAAACGCGATAGAAAATTTGTTGATCGCGGGCAAGTGCATATACAATCATCCTTTAACAATACAATTGTTACAATAACAGATACCTCTGGGAATGCTTTAAGCTGGGCTTCTGCTGGGCAGTTGGGCTTCCGTGGTAGCCGTAAATCTACGCCTTATGCAGCGCAGATGGCAGCAGATACAGCCGCTGGCGCAGCTAAAGAGTATGGCTTGCGTATGGTTGAAGTATTTGTAAATGGGCCAGGTAGCGGACGCGAAGCAGCCATTCGTGCATTACAAGCCGCAGGGCTTGAAGTGACGATGATTAAAGATGTAACGCCCGTTCCGCACAATGGATGTCGCCCACCCAAACGCAGAAGAGTTTGATTATTTGGAGGATTAGATTATGGCGAGATATATAGGCCCAGTTTGCAGGCTTTGCCGCAGAGAGGGAGAAAAATTATTTCTTAAAGGGGAAAAGTGTGCGAAGCAATCTTGCCCTATAAGTAAAGGTCGTCCCGCGCCTGGTCAACACGGAACAAGTCGTAAAAAGCTTTCCGAGTATGGTCAACAAACCCGCGAAAAACAAAAAACTAAAAGAATTTACGGTGTGCTTGAAAAGCAATTCCGTGGATATTTTGAAATTGCACGCCGCACTCCTGGTGTAACAGGTGAAAACTTACTTCGTCTTTTGGAAATGCGTTTAGACAATGCGGTTTATCGTCTTGGTTATGGTCGTTCTCGTACAGAAGCACGCCAAGTTGTGCGTCATAATTTAATTACCGTAAATGGTAAAAAAGTGAACATCCCTTCATATCAAGTAAAAGTTGGTGATGTTATTCAAGTACGCGACAAATCCAAAACCTTGCAACGTTTCAAAGATGTATTGGATGTCACTTCAAGCCGTGCTGTGCCAGACTGGCTTACAAATGACGCTGAAAACTTGCGTGGCACTATTGCATCAAAACCAAATCGCGAACATGTAACATATGACTTGCGTGAAACACTCATCGTTGAGTTGTATTCTAAATAATTAAATTCCAACTAAAAGGGAGGTTGTATTGGTGCTAGAGATTGAAAAACCTCGTATTGAGATAGTGGAATCTAAAGGCAATTCGTATGGGTGCTTTGTTGTAGACCAACTTGAACGTGGCTTTGGAACAACGGTTGGTAATGCGCTTAGGCGGGTGCTTTTATCAAGCCTTCCCGGCGCAGCAGTAAGTAACATCCGCATTGAAGGTGTATTGCACGAATTCAGCCATATTCCAGGGGTAAAAGAAGATGTAACGGAGATAATCTTGAACTTAAAGAATCTTTCCTTACAGGATGTTAGCGAAAATCAAGACCCGAAAACTATAGTCATTGATGCAAGTGGTGACGGTGTAGTCACTGCCGCTGATATTAAAATGGGTGCAGATATTGAAGTGCTTAACCCCGAACTTGTTATTGCCACACTTGATGGCAAAGATGCCAAGCTTTTTATAGAAATGACTGTGTGTAAAGGGCATGGCTATGTTGGAGCAGATAAAAATAAAAGTGCTGATCAGCCAATTGGCTTGATACCTATAGATTCAATTTTTACTCCAGTTAAAAAAGTTAATTTCCAAGTTGAGCCAACTCGTGTTGGAAATATCACCGACTATGATAAGTTGACCCTTGAAGTGTGGACAAATGGCACAATATCTCCAAGAGATGCAGTTTGTCTTGGTTCAAGAATTTTAACAGAACATTTTAACTTATTTGTTGACTTATCTGACGCAGTGAAAGCAACAGAAATAATGGTTGAGCGCGAAGAAGGTCTTAAGCTTAAAATGCTTGAAATGACCATTGAAGAGTTAGACCTTTCTGTAAGAAGTTATAATTGCCTAAAGCGTGCAGGAATCAATAATGTTGAAGACCTTGCCAGCAAAACTGAAGGCGATATGATGAAAGTGCGCAACCTTGGACGTAAATCCTTAGAAGAAGTTTTGAAAAAATTGACGGATCTGGGTCTTACCCTTCATCCGACTGAAGAGTAGGAGTGTAATATCATGCCCGGTTATAGAAAATTAGGACGCACATCCAGCCAAAGAAAAGCAATGCTTCGTTCATTGGCAACCCAACTGATATACCATGGCAAAATTACAACAACTGAAACACGTGCAAAAGAAGTTCGTCGCGTGGCTGAAAAGTTGATAACCATTGCCGTGAAAGAAAAAGATAATTTTACTACAGAAAATGTGACAGTCAAAGTTCCTCAAAAGGGAGCAGATGGCAAGCGTGTAAAAACAGTCGAGAATGGTAAAAAAGTAACAGTGTATAATGAAGTTGAACGTAGCATTAAAAAAGATGCGCCTTCAAGACTTGCAGTGCGTCGCAAGATTTTAAGCGTACTTTATCCTGTTACGCAAACCCCTGAAAATGGTCGCCGTATGCGTAGTGAGTCTAAAAAAATTGACCTTGCAAATCATATGTTTGACAATGTTGCGCCAAAATATGTTGGACGCAATGGCGGTTATACCCGCATGATAAAAATGGGCCCACGTCGCGGCGATGCTGCCCCAATGGTAGTATTGGAATTAGTTTAATTTTTGTAATGAGAACCGCAGGCACAAAGTTTTTTGCTTGCGGTTTTTTTGCAATTCCAAAAAGTAAGGTGTGAAAGTGATAACGCCGACAAAGGAGGCATGGGATAAATGGATAATAAGCATTCGATTTTGATAGTAGATGATAGCCAAATTGGACTCATGCATTTGGAAAATATATTACAGGAAGACTATATTTTATACAAAGCGTCTAATGGTGTAGAGGCTGTTCAAATTGCCCGTACAGAGAAGCCTGACATTATTTTAATGGATGTAGTGATGCCCCAAATGGATGGTTATGAAGCTACGATTGCTTTAAAAGAAGATATGGCAACACAAGATATTCCTGTCATTTTTCTGACAAGCCTTGACAAAGATGATAGTGAGGAAAAAGGGCTTCGTGCTGGTGCAGTAGATTATATCGGAAAGCCATATAATCCTGTGATTGTAAAATTGCGCGTGAGTGTTCAGTTAAAAATAGTTGAGCAAATGCGTACAATCCAAGATTTGAGCATGATGGATTCTTTAACGCGATTGCCAAACCGCCGCTTTTTTGATATGCGGTTGAAAGAAGAATGGGCGCGTGCTGAAAAAGAAAAAAAAGATTTTAGTGTGATTCTCATGTCTATTGATAATCTTCGTGCATATAATGCAGTACATGGTTATGAAAAGGGTAGTGAAAAACTGGTTGCTATTTCACAGATGATTGCAGATAGTATTGTGCTTAATGGGAATTATTTTGCGGCACGGTGGGCAGATGATACTTTTGCAGTTTTGATGCAGGATACAGATGCAAGCGATAGTCATTCTCTTGCAGAAGAAATTAGGGTTGCAGTTGAAAAGGATGGCGAAATGACCATAAGTTGCGGCGTTAACTCTGACCAACCAGCGTATTACAGCGGAGATATTGACCAATTTATTTCTAATGCGGATGCTGCATTATATCTTGCAAAGGAACTTGGGCAGAATCAAGTGGCTGTACATGCCCAAATGCCATTTTAGCTGTATTAAAGGTGTGAGTATTTAATGAATGTACTTGATTTAGCGGTACTGGTTCTGGTGGCTTTATGCGCCTTTGCAGGATACCGCCGAGGGCTAATCCGTACCGTGTATAGGTTAGCTTCTTTTTTTATCGCCATGTTTTTGGCAAACTATCTTCATGGGCCTGTGGCGCGAATGCTTCGCGGAACTGCTTTATTTACAACTATTCAAGAGAGCATTTCTTCAACATTAAATCTTGAGCGCGTGGTTGTTGACCATACTGCCGCACGGCAATCAGAAGTGATAGATTCACTGCCTGTGCCAGATTCATTGCGTGAAATGTTGCATAATTTTAATACACCAGACATGTTTGAATTATTACAGGTGTCTACAATTGATGATTATATTTCTGGTTTTTTTGCTAATATGGTCATCAATATCGTTGCTATGGTTGCGGTATTTTTTTTGGTATTGATTATGCTTTCCATTGCAGGGGTTGCTCTTGATATTGTTAGCAAACTGCCTGTGATTAACAGCTTTAACAACGGCGGTGGATTGATTGTAGGATTGGCGTTGGGTGGCATCTTGGCTTGGATTTGCATTGTTGTTATGACTTTAATTTTTGCCACCACTACAGACCCTTTAATTTATGCGTTGATGAATGGCTCATTTGTTGTTCAGTTTGTTTTGGAATTTATGATGCCTCAAGTCACTTCGGTTGCATAAGATGAATTGGCGAATCCTTTTAATCTTTGTACTTGTGAATATTGTAGCTATTGCTTTGGTTTCAATGGTTAATATTTTTCCAACATTTGAATCTGCCGCAAATGGACTACAAATCATTCGCTCACAAGAAAGCAGATATATCCTTGAAAACAGGTTTTTAGCTGACTATGAGGAAAATATACATGCGTTGGATACCTTAGATACTAGACGAAGCATTATATCTTACGATGAACTGATTACTGTTTTATCAGAAATAGGAGACTATGCCACCAGTCATGGGCTTACCCAAGTATATCTTCGTGTCTCTGAACCAATGGGTATTTACGCAGAGCTTCACCTAGTTGAGCGAATATTTGAAATGCGTGTCAATGCATCTTATACGGGTGATTTTCAAAATATCTTAAATTTTCTATATGCATTGGAACACAAAAATGTCAACATTATTACAATAAATATCACATCAGATGAGCCTGGAGCATTGGCTCTTCTTGATGTAGAATTTTCTTTATTCGGGAGTGAGTAAATGAAGGGTTTTTGGGCACAAGGTAAAAATTTTCGCAAGCCAATGCTTATGTTTGCAGATTTTATTCAATTTTCTGCCAGTTATTATGTTGCATGGTTTATCCTTCTGCGCCGAATTGACCTTGCCGCACATGTGGAAGCCATGCTTCTTGGATATATTTTCTTTATTGCAATTTTTTTCATAAGCTTTTGGATATTTGGCATGTATGAAAGTTTGTGGCGTTATGCAGAAGCTTATGAGTTTTTAAAATGTATGATGGCAACGGCAGCGGCAGTGATAGCGTTTATTGGGGTGACATGGATTGTAGTTCAACCGCCTATGGTAGAACAAAGATTGCCTATTACGGTATATTTCATTTCAGCCATAATGGCAGGTGCAAGCGCGCTCTTTTTCCGAACCGCCTATCGTGCCTATCGTACCAATAAAGCAATACGCACAAACTCTGCCAGTCGAAAAAAGGTTTTAATCGTAGGTGCAGGAGAAACCGGGGCGGCTGTTATTCAAGGGCTTTGGCATAGTCATGCCCATTTGTATGAAGTGGTGTGTGCTGTAGATGATGACCCAGTGAAGCAAGGGCGAAAAATTCAGCGAATCCCTGTTGCAGGTTCAACCAATGATATTCCGCGTCTTGTAGAAAAACATGGTATCCGTGTGATTTTAATTGCTGTTCCCCATGCAACAGGTAAGGAGCGGCGCAGGATTTCCAGCATTTGTGCCAAAACCACTTGTGAGCTAAAGAAAATCCCCAGCTTGTTTCATTTTGATGAAAATGAGACTGAAACATCGAATCCAACGGTGGTTTCCCGTATAGAAGATGTAAGCGTTGAAGATTTACTGGGACGCGAAGTGATAGATATTAAACGATTTAAAACAAAGTATTTATTAGGGCAAACGGTGCTTATTACAGGTGCAGGAGGGACTATTGGCTCTGAATTATGCCGTCAAGTGGTTGCCCATGGTGCGGCAAAAATCATAATGGTTGATGTTGTAGAAAATGGATTATATGCAATTGAGCAAGAGTTAATTTTCAAATTTGGAAATAAAGCTTCTTTTCAGCTCTTTGCCGAAGTGGCAAGTATTCGGGAAGTATCACGGCTTGAAACCCTTTTTACACGGTATAAACCAGACCTTGTTTATCACGCCGCCGCACACAAGCATGTACCCCTTATGGAGTCTGCACCTGAAGAAGCTGTAAAAAATAATATTTTAGGCACATTAAACATTGCCCGTTGTGCAGATACGCATGGTACAAAACGCTTTGTTCTTATTTCAAGTGACAAGGCTGTAAATCCAACAAATATTTATGGCGCAACAAAGCGTGTGTGTGAAATGATTGTGCAAAGTATCAACCCCCAAAGCAAAACAGAATTTGTTTCTGTACGGTTTGGTAATGTGCTAGGTTCAAATGGTTCAGTGATTCCGCTTTTTAAAGCGCAAATTGCCGCAGGTGGCCCTGTGCGCGTGACCCATAAGGAAATCATACGCTATTATATGACTGTTCCCGAAGCGGTTAGTCTTGTTATGTCCGCAGGTGAAATGGCAAAGGGCGGCGAAATTTTCGTGCTGGACATGGGCGACCCGATAAAAACTTTAGACCTTGCAGAGATGCTCATTCGCCTTTCTGGATACGAGCCGTATAAAGATATTGATATTACAATAACAGGGCTTCGCCCTGGTGAAAAACTGTATGAAGAGTTGTTAATGGCAGAGGAAGGGCTAAAAACCACATCAAACAATAAAATCTTTATTGGTAAACCCATTGACATTAAACCTGAATATTTATTTGACTCTCTGAATATGCTAAAGCAACAGGCAAATTCTTCCGAACTGGAGTCACGTTTGAAAATGTTGGACAAGTTGCATGAACTTGTGCCGGGATTTCATAGGGAGGTCGGAAAATGCTAGACGACGAAAAATATATGAGAGAAGAACGTGAAAAACAAAAAGAGAAAAAGTGGGATTTTGAGGACTGGGTATTCACTATCGCAGGGATATTATTTGGTGTAGCCATGCTTACGCTGGCTTTTGGTAACAGGATAGTGGAGTATGACTATTATGAAGCATATGAGTTTATGGGTGACTTTGTAGAAAACATAGAATCAGGGCAGGGTATTGACCCTACAGATTTTCGTCAGTGGCTTCCGTTTTCATGGTTATTATTTCTGATTGCATGGGCATTGTGTGAGTTTAAAGCTGTTATTGACAGCCTTCAAGGAAAGGAAATGGAAGATAGTTTAGCCACCTACTTGGGGGATGCACTGTATCTTACCATCACTATTGCATTGCTTGTGATTGGTATTGTAAGCGGCACTTGGTATGCGTCATGGTTGGCAGGGCCCATAATGTGGGTTTTAACCATTATATTTTTAGCCATACTTAAAAAATCGGATGATGATGTAGAAGTTGGCGACCGTAAACAGCCCATATCAGGTAAGGCAATCTTTTTGATAATTTTCACATTGGGTATTGCCATTGAAATACTGACACAGGCATGGATTGCATTTCCGCTGGCATGGGTCATCATTTGCGGATTAAAGGTTATAAACATGGGGTGCAGGGGCAACCTAAATGAAAGCCGCGTCTTTGACCTATTGTACTATTTTGCAAGTTTTGCTTTAATCACTATTGGTCTTATTTGGAACTTTTGGTTTACATCATGGCTTGCGCTTCCTGTGGTATTTATATTAAGCAAACTTTATGGAAAAATTACTGCCCGCAAGCATAAGTAAAGGGGTTGTCCCATATGTATATATATATGAAGCGATTGATTGACCTGACTGCAATTATACTCACCGCGCCTTTATGGCTGCCGCTTATGGCAGTGCTGGCAATGCTTGTAAAAGTAACATCACGGGGAAATGTTTTTTTTAAACAAAAGCGATTTAGTCAAAACTGCGAATTTTTTATGATTTATAAATTCCGCAGTATGTATACCAATGCGCCAAAAGACGTACCCACCCATCTTTTAAAAAATCCCGAAGCGTTCATTACCCCTATAGGGAAGTTTTTGAGAAAATCCAGCTTGGACGAGCTTCCGCAAATTTTTAATATTTTAAAAGGTGAACTTACGTTGGTTGGCCCTCGTCCAGCCTTATGGAATCAAGACGATTTAATTGCCGAACGTGAAAAATACGGTGCGAATGCTATTCCCGTTGGGCTAACAGGACTAGCCCAAGTCAAAGGACGTGACGAGCTTCCCATCAAAGTCAAAGCAAAATGGGATGGCATATATACAAAGCATATGGGTTTTTTCCTAGACATATATATCCTCTTTAAAACAGTAGGCAATGCCTTATCAGGAAGAGGCGTAAAAGAAGGTGGCACTGGGCGAAAATGAAAATTTTGTAATGAAGGCAGGTTATGAGCATAGATGAACGTATTGATTGTAGGCGCAAAAGGATATATTGGTGAAAGTCTGGCTTTATATGCAAAAAATCACTATCCAATGAACACTCATATTGTAGACTCATTTAAAGGCTGGAAAAAAGTATCTTTTGAAGGTTATGATAGTGTTATTTTTGCAGCGGGAATTGCCCACCGTAAACAGACACTTAAAAATGCCGCCCTATATTTTGCAGTAAACCGCGACCTTGCTTGTGCTGTTGCAAAAAAGGCAAAACTTGCAAAAGTGCCTCAATTCATCTATTTAAGCTCTATGGCAGTCTTCGGAAAAAAAGAGGGTGAAATATCCGAGCATACCAAACCCAATCCGCGGAATAATGATTACTATGGTAAGTCAAAATTTCAAGCAGAACGCAAATTGCAAAAACTTGAAAATAGTGCATTTGCCGTTGCAATTGTTCGCCCGCCAATGGTTTATAGTGCCTATGGGACGTATTGCCCGGGAAAATTTGCACAGCTTACCCAAATAGCCAAATTGTCCCCCATGGTCTTGGAGAATCACAATAAGCGCAGTATATTATATATTAACAATTTATCTGAGTTTCTATGCACTATCATAAGATTGCGTGCAAAAGGTATCTTCCACCCGCAAAATGCAGAACACACAAGCACCGCAAACTTAATCCAACTGCTTCGACGAAAGATGGGAAAAAAAACAATTCTATTGAAAATCAATGGAAGTTATTTTTTACAAATGTTTAAAATGGCAATGGTTATTATTCCGCCGCTACAAACCGCATTCGGCAGTTTGTACTACACTGCCGAAATCCCATCCATTCCATATAAAGCCATTGGATTGGAAGAAACAATATAATAGAGATGAAGGGGGTACTTGGGGATGAGAATTTTCATGGAGCGTGATGTCACAGAACCACAAATCACTGGAGTACGCTGTAACTTGTGCGGAAAAGACGTGAACAAAAACGCCCTTGGATATCTGGAAGACCACATCTCGCTTTCTAAGACATGGGGTTATCACTCTCCTTATGACGGAGAGGCTCATGACATTGATATTTGCGTAGCCTGTTATAAAGATTTAGTGCAACGATTTGAAATACCACCCAGTATTGCGTAAAGTTTTAGAAAGAATATCTCACAATGGGATATTCTTTTTTTATAGAATCATGTTAGTCATCAAAAAAAATCAACTATCCTGATTAAGAGACTAAATGTGTTAAGTGATTTTCTCAACGCTTTAGGTATTACAACTCTATTTAAATTATCAAGTTTACGTACTATTCTTGTTTCTTTCATAAGGAATCTCTCCAAATTTGTAAATTGTTTTCTGGTTTTAGTGTGGATATATTACCAGAAAACTACAATAAAACAAGCTAAATTATAACACATTTAGGTGTGATTTTACAGATTTTCTCTTGACTTTCTGTGATTCTTATGGTATCTTTTCAAAAAGACATATGAGAGGGGTGAATATTATGGCATAAGTTGTGTGTCTTTTATAGGGTTTATACTGATTTTAGCGGTGTTTGGCTTCTGCCAAGTTTGAGATTGAAAATTTTAGCTATTAAGAAGGAGAATCTTTATGTACAAAAAAATGCTTACTTGTATGTTCATAACTGTGGTCACATCTCTATTCATGTTAGCAAGTGCATACGCATGTGAGGGTGAGGTTTGCTATGGATATCACCAAAACAACAATGCCAATGAAAGTCAAGCATATTATACCATTGATGATATTTTGGCTTTGTTGAATGCTGGCTACATTGATTTTGATGAAAGTGGTCACTTGTTCATCGTGAATCCTCTATTAAATGGACATTTATCACATCTTACAAACAGAGTATCTTTTGTTGTTGATTCAAGCTATGAAGAAATTTGTTGCGATTACCACGCTGATTCTGATTATATCTGCTTCACTCCATTTGCACCATCAGGTTCTTGCTCTAATATTTTTGGACATTCTTGGGGAGCGTGGGGGCGATTAGAAACAGTAGGCGCAGTAAGTCATTCAAACAATTGTGGAATCACAAGAACATGTGTTTCACGAACAGAGCGAAGAAGATGGTGTACTAGAAATCTATGTTCAAGATATTATCTAGAACAAGGAACTATCTTTATACTATGCTAAATAAAAGCAAAGCGATTGCTGGTATTAGTATAGTTTTTGTATTGTTTTTGGCTATACTTACTCATCAGTGGATATGGCCTGTTCTCATTGGAAATCACTTTAGAGAAAGCACATGGTGTATAGCGTGTTCTGAAAGGTTAAAGTATTATTTGGAATCAAGGCAATTGGAAACTCCAGCTGATTTCTATGGTGATGGCGTAAGGCGAGAGATTACTGGTGAATCCGTTGAAGAGGCGTTTTCAGAGCTTAGACCCTTTCATCCAACAACCTGTGATGACTGTCTAAAGTTAATAGCAAATATTATGATGCTTCCATATGGCTCTCCCGAATGGGAAAATGCATGGGATGCATACCATGCACCGCACCGACGATAAGGCGTAGACAAAGATAGGTGTTAATTTTACAATTTATCTGTTGACTTGCTATAATTCGCATGGTATACTTCACAAAATACACTAAAAAGGAGCGCGGTATTATGATATTGGCTACGTACTTTTTATCATTGATATTTTTACAGCCAACGCCACGCGGGCCAGGGGCAGACCCTGGGGGCTGGCCCGGAGGTTGGCCGGGCTGATGGTTGTAATATTGAAATTGTAAAACTATAAAATAAATACCTGCTCTTTAGAGTGGGTATTTTTCGTGGAGTGATGTGTGTGAAAATGAAAAACACAAAGGAAAATCTAATCAACGAATACTTTGCAATCAGTGGGTTTCATGAAATCATCAAGGTTGACAAACTTATAAAAAAGTTAGAATCATATAGTGTTGAAAATGACTTTGATAGGGAAATTGAGTACTTATTGATTGTAATAAAAGCAGGCAAAGAAAGCTATAAGTCAAGCGACTTTGAACTGTGTAAAAATATAGCAATGCCTATGTTTGAAGGGTTAAATAATATTGACAATTTGAGCTTCTTTGAGGTTGTCTTCTTTGCAAGAGTTATTGAATTTGCCCCAACATTTGAACAGTTAAAAGATTGTGAAAGTAAAATTTCAGCTTTGCTTGAGACAAAATATAAACATGAAAAAAGTTATGAAGTAGTTAAGTGGATGATTAGTACAAATATGTTATCTCGTTTAGTTCGCGCAAAGTATCCTGATGTGAATAGCATAAAAACCGAGGGAGACAGAAAAGAGATAGAAAAATTGTTTAGTCATCACTTGTCATTAACCAAAACTATATGCAACAAAATGGGACTTTTAGCATATTTGGCAATGGCAGAAGTGCGCGAAGGTGTTTTTTATACAGATGCCGAATTGATAGATAAGAGTATAAGCTGGTTAAAAAAGAATGAGCGTAAAACGTGGTATCCATCAGCTATTGATGAGCTACTAACATACTACAGACATTTGGGTGATGAAATCACAAAAAGTCAATTGGATATTTTAGTTGGATACCGTATCAAGAAAAAGCGTGAATCAGAAAACATACACATAGATGATGCCGCAGAATACTTAGGCTTAACAGACAAAGGGCTTGAACAGATAGAAAGCGGACGCATAGGAGCTAAAAATATCCACCTATATAAGCTTTCATATCTATTCAATGTAGAAATGAATTATTTTTATCATGGTGATAGTGATAAGTAATAGTTTTTTAATCATTGTAATAAATAATGGGGCTATCTTGTTTTTTTCTGCGAACAAGATAGCCCTATATTTTTTTTGAAAAATGATTTTATTTTGTAACCACCAACATGTTTTTCTTGTCTATATTTATGGTAAAGGAGTTGTTTGTTTCATGAAGATTGGAATACCAAGAGCCTTGTTATACTACTTTTACGAAGACTTGTGGCTCAATTTCTTTAAAAATATCAATGTAGAAACCATTGTCAGTCCCGAAACCAATAAAGAAATCATTAGAAAGGGTGTGCGGGATTCTATAGATGAATCATGTTTTTCTTCAAAAATATTTATTGGACATGTCGAATATTTGATTGACAAATGCGACATGATTTTTGTGCCGCGCATAGAAAATTCTGCAATCATGTCAGAATACTGCACGGCTATTTTTGGGTTATACGACCTTGTTAGAAATACATTTCCAAATGCAAAGCTTTTACATGCAGATGTAAACTATCTGCTTCGCAAGAAAGAAGCGGCGGCATTTATATCCATTGGTGAAACCCTAAATAAAAGCAAAGAAGAAGCTGAAGCGGCATACAAAGCCGCTGTACTAACAGCCAACATCCTAAAACAAGATAGAATCACAAAACAAGAAGCCTTGCTAAACAGCGATGACCCTAAGATTCTAATTTTTGCCCATGCCTACAATACCTTTGATGCCAGTATAGGAAAAGTTGTGACAGATTTTTGTGCCGAAAATGGCATTCAAGTTATTTATGCCGATTTAGTCAATCAAAAACCAGTCAAATCAAAAGTAGCCACAACCTATGGTGCAAAAGTATATTGGAAAGTCACAGCCGAACTGCTGGCAGGTGTTGAAACCTATAAAGACCGTGTGGACGGCATTGTACTTATCTCCGCATTCCCTTGCGGCCCAGATTCTATATTTAACGAATTGTTGATTAGGGTCATCAAAGATAAGCCTATTTTATCTTTAGTGATTGACGAGCAAGACGCAAGTACAGGGATTCAAACAAGATTGGAAAGCTTTACAGATATTATTATGGCAAAGAGAAGGGGGCATATGTAATGGCAACCCCAAGAAAAATAGCATGTAGCCCAAAAATTGGAGACTATCATATACTCACGAACATGTTGGTAGAACGATGTTTAGGGTATGAAACAATGCTTGTCCCCCCTATGACAAAACGCACCCTTGAACTTGGTGCGAGACATAGCCCCGACATGATTTGCACGCCCTTTAAAAAAATTATGGGCAGTTTTATAGAAGCCGCAGAAATGGGAGCCAATGTATTTATAATGCCCGGGGCAGGATGTCGCTTGGGCTTTTATGATGTATTGCAAAAGCAAATTTTATCGGACTTAGGTTATGACTGTGAATTATTTGTCCTTTTTGACTATTTTCCCACAGCAACCAGACTTTTTAAGGCATTAAAAGAAGTCAATAAGGATTTAACACAAGATGCATTTGACACGGTTTTTTACACCGCTGCCCAAATTGCCTTTGACATGGACAGTCTTTCTGATTTTATGCGCAGGCATATGGGCTTTGAAGTGACCAAAGGCACTTTTGAAAAGTACTACGATGCCTATTTAAAAGAAGCACCATTGGCGCAAAATGCAGATGAAGCAAAAGCAATTGGTTTAAAGCACAAAGAAAAGCTGGAATCCATCCCAATCAATAAGCCGAAAAAGCCTGTACGCATAGGCATGGTTGGCGAAATTTATGACCTTGTGGAACCATTTTCAAATTGCTATATAGAAAAATGGCTGGCAGAACATGCTGTTGAAATTGTCCGTCCCTTTGGGCTAACCAGTATGCCTGATGTTATTTTTAATGTAGAAAACGCTATTGCAAAAAGCGGTGGATATGTAGATTACAATATTGGAAGTACTGCCAACGAAGTTATTGCCCAAGCGTATCAAATGATGAATGATAAAATTGACGGCATTATACATGTAAAGCCCGCGTCTTGTTCACCAGAAATAACCGCCATGGCAATTTTGCAGAACATGGCACAAGACCACGAGACCCCCATCATGTATCTTACCTTTGATACAGAAACAGGCGAAGCGGGGGTTCATACACGGCTGGAAGCATTTTATGACATGATTGTAATGAAAGGAGCATTTTAAATCAATGAAAAAAGCATACTTAGGTATTGACATAGGCTCTATCTCCACAAAGGGTGTGGTGATTAACGAAAACAAAGACATTTTGGCAAGCAGTTATTTATGGACGATGGGCAACCCCATTCAAGCCGTAAAAAATGTGTTAAACGAACTTTGTGAAAAAATGGATAGTAGCTATACTGTAGTGAACGCAGGGACAACGGGCTCTGCAAGAAAACTCATTGGTGTAGCCCTTGGGGCGCGTGTGGTTAAAAATGAAATAACCGCCCATGCAGTAGGTACCCTTTCCGTTGTGCCAGATGTAAAAACGATACTTGAAATTGGTGGGCAAGATTCTAAAATTATATTGATAAATAATGGGGTTGTCATGGACTATGCCATGAATACCCTGTGTGCGGCAGGTACAGGCTCGTTTTTAAGCAGTCAAGCAAAACGCCTTGACTTAGAACTAGACAGCTTTGCAGACCTTGCCCTCACCAGCAATAACCCTGCCAAAATTGCCGCAAGATGTACTGTTTTTGCAGAAAGTGACCTTGTGCATAAGGCACAAATTGGCTATAGCAAGGCAGATATTGTGGCAGGGCTTTGCCGTGCAGTTGTTTTAAACTACTTAAACAATGTAGGCAAAGGCAAGCAAATTAAAGCCCCAGTGGTTTTTCAAGGGGGCGTTAGCAAAAATGCCGCCGTTGTAAAAGAGTTTGAAAAGGAACTTCAACTGCCAGTTCATGTGGATGACAGCGGACATCTGATGGGGGCTTTGGGTGTGGCGGTACTATGTAAAGCAGAAAAAGAAGAAACGCCATTTGACTTTAATATCACAGAGGTTAACTTTGAAACAAAAGGCATTGAATGTACCCAATGTCCAAATAACTGTGAAATCATTTGCGTTTTAAAAAATAATGAAATGATAGACGCATGGGGAAACAAATGTGAACGCGGTACACAAGTACAATAAACGCAATAAAAAAGATATTCCACCACGGAATGTCTTTTTTTATTGCCTGTTTGTTGACATCCATTAAAATTTACATTAAGATAACGCCGTTAATTTAAAACAATACAGATATATAAGGTGGTGTTACAGTGAAAGCCCGTGCGCGGCGTGAACGTGAGAAACAAAATATGAGGGTTTCCATTTTAGAAGCAACTGCAAAAATCATTATCCAAGAAGGTTATGATAAATTATCCATGCGAAAGATAGCTGACGAAATAGAATATACGCCCACAACACTATATAATTACTATAAAGATAAAGCACAAATTATTGAAGAAATTGCGAAAGATGTATACATGAAAGTGGTTGCCGACATAAAAGAGATTTTGCAGAATAATAAAAATTTAACCTTGGATAAACAATTGAAACTTTCCTTTATTGTGTTTATTAAAACCATGACGGATAATGCTGAAATGGGCAAGGCAGTCATGAGAAGCGGAACAGAAACCATATTTGGGGCAGGCGAAACATCTGAACCCAATACCAACAAGGGCATACACATGCTCCATGGGCTTTTGCAGGAAGGACAAGAACAGGCTATATTCCGCAAGCTAGATGAAAATGTATCGTGGATGCTTATTACCGCACTTTTGGGGTTTTCTATGAATGCGATTGAAAATCAACTATATCTTAATGAAAATTGGGATGACTTGGTGGAGACATATGTTGACATTTTAACCAATGGTATTATGTCTATAAAATAAAAAAAGGCGAGTTTCTATATTTGAAACACGCCTTTTTTGCTAGTGATTAAATAGCCCACTCACCATTGGTGAAGACTTGAACCTGCTGCCCGTCATAGGTTTTGCCTGTGACTTGTAAACAGGGTGAACCAATCATAAAGTCTACATGGCTTTCACATTGGTTTAATCCCCTTGCCATGCGCTCTGCTTCTGTCAAGCTTTCTGTGTCTTTGACTGTGGGTGGATATCCATTGCCTAGGGCAAGGTGACTACTTGCGTTTTCATCATAAATGGTTCTATACCATAATAAACCTAGGTAGGATATGGGGCTGGATTGTGGCACAAGGGCGACTTCTCCCAAGAAGTTTCCATTAGGGTAGCGGCTGATGAGTGCCTGTAAATGCTCTTGCCCTACATTTGCCTTGTAATCTATCACCTGTCCCTCTTCAAACCGTATCCCAAAGTCATCTATAATGTTGCCCATGTAGATGATGGGT
>WRAH01000032.1 GCA_009780315.1 Defluviitaleaceae bacterium | reverse complement strand
TCGCCGTTGTTTCGCCAAAACATGGATAACCCTCAAACCACTACGATAAATCAAATTACACAAGATATGCTAAAGAAAACATTATTGCCATTACCCCCGCTTGCAGAGCAACAGCGCATTGTATCAAAAGTTGATGAGCTTATGAATATGTGCAACGAATTGAAGTTAGCACACACCACACCAATTTTGCATGGTGTGATGGATGTTGCAAATATAATTCCATTTCGGCAAAAATCACACACGAAGCCAGTTGGCGATAGGACTATATCCATCGGCATAGCGGCTCGTGGTGATGCAACGGAAGGATTATCAGAACAGGCCAGCCGTGATGCTGATGAATTATTGGGGGATGATTAAATTGGCAGACCCCATTTCAAAAGCAAGTCAGGTTTTAACAAACAAACAGATTGATGGTGTTCCTGCATTGGCCTTACAAGATATAGCGGCAGATGAAGGTGTGAAATTTAAGTTTGATAAATACCCTAACGATTCATGGGATGGCACGTTGCTTTTCAAAAGCGATAAACGTGCTATTCTTATAAACACTCAAAGAGGGTTAATTGGCAGACATAACTTTACCTTCGCCCATGAACTTGGGCATTATTTTCTTGACCATCAGCCGACTGCCACTATTAATGGCAAACCAGTTATCAGATGTACAACGGCAGATATTAGAGATAGCGCAAATTCTAATGAAGTAGAAGCAAACCGCTTCGCGGCTGAATTGCTCATGCCAGCAGAGCAATTTCGGCTCGATATGGCGGGCGCACCAATAGACTTCGGACTTATCAGTAGCTTATCCAATAAATATATGGTATCCAAACACGCCTGTGGCATTAGAATAGCAAACTTTACACAAGCCCCATGCGTGATTATTCGTACAAGTGGCATGAATATTATCGGCGTGACCGCTTCACGTTCAGCCAGTAATTTTTTGCAAAACCTTGCGACAATCCCTGCGAGAACAACTGCACAAAAAGTGATAGCTACAGGCTTTTGGCAAAAAGAGTTTGCCGAATGTACATCAAGCCTGTGGCTACAGCGAACTATACCCAATGAAACAATGTACGAGTGTACTTATGTTCCAAAAGATAGCAACTTTGCTACGATAATTCTTAAATGGTGATTGTGAAATATTCCTGCCACCGTTTTTATAGCATTTCCCGAATTTTGACCAGATTTTTGTATTGACAAGCCCTGTCCCGATGCGCTACATTTATATAAGTGGCAAATCGCCACCGCCCAACAAAAAATCTAAACGGGCAAAACGCAACCATTCAACTTCAACCCTTCATTTGTGTTGGAGCTAACCGCCACCCCTAAAAAAGATGCAAATATTATCTCTTATGTAGATGCAATGCAATTAAAACTTGAAAATATGGTGAAGCTACCAGTCATTGTATATAATATGCGTTCAAAATCGGAAGTCATAGGCGAAGCCATTTCTGTACGTCGAAAATTGGAAGCCGAGGCACAAGAAGAACAAAAACATACAGGTCGTTATATTCGTCCGATAGCATTATTTCAAGCCGAGCCAAAAGGCAAAGATGATAACACAACCTTTGAAAAATTGAAACAATACTTAATGGACGCAGGTATTCCACAAAAACATATCGCAATAAAGACTGCTAATGTGAATGAGCTGCGTGGCGTAGACTTGCTAAGTAAAAACTGCCCTATACGATATATTATAACTGTCAATGCCCTAAAAGAAGGATGGGATTGCCCTTTTGCATACATTGCTAACGAATGACGGCTATTTAATTGCTTCAACCGTAGCTCGAAAAAGATTTTTGAATTTTTCAAGCTTGTCCTCTGGCACTTCGCCAAGTAATTCAACAAATTCACTTGCCAACCTCTCTCGTGGGGTTGGCTCTTTTTTTGTTTCGGAATAAGACAATGATGGTATGTCTGATTTTCCCAAGAGATAATCTGTAGAACAAGAAAATAATTCCGCCAACTTTATCAAGTTTTTTCCCGCAGGAAATTTCTTTCCACTCTCCCATTCACTCACTGTGGCGTATGATACGCCGATGGATAACGCAACTTGCTTTTGCGAAAGTCCTACCGAATTACGCGCATTACAAATGTTACTCATGGCGATTAACCCTCCCACTCATTGTTATTATATAGCTAAATGTGAATTTTAACAATGAAACAATTTAGTTAGCGTTGAAAATTATACCAGTTGATGAACCCATCAGGATTTAAAAGACCAAGGGCTACATACCAAATGAGTAATAGCAATGCACCAAGGGCGATTATAGGCAGTTGCTTTTTAAATAAAAGTTTTGTACAGCAAAGGGCAATGACTGCGGCAATATAAAGTATAAACCATGCAGAAATGAGTCTAAGCCAAGTCATACCAAAAGCATCAATGTAAAGCCATAACCGTACCCCGCCAGAAAATAACATGATACCTGTGAGTACAAGTAATCCGATAAGCAGCATTTTCATGAGCTTATCCCCTACGCCAAAGCGCAGGAATATTCCGAATATCAATAGATTAAGCGCGCAAACTACCACCGTTTGTGCAAAGCCTTGTCGTGCATATTCCGCATAGGTCATTCCTGCTGGAAGTCCTGCACGGGCAAACAAGAACGTAAACTGCACAATACAAAACATGACATAAACAGAAATGACACTACCCAATGCAATGACAGAAATAATTTTATCGATGGTTGATTTTATAGTCATAGTGTAAATTTCATTTTTACCATAACCAACATTCCATAGGAAAGAATAAAAAAATGCAAAGGCAAGACAAATCACTATGCCATGAAAGATAAAGGTAAAAACTGAACCACCGCCTATTGTAAATGTTCGGCTGATAAGATAACTAAATACTTGGTCGGCACTCATTAAAAGCGGTAGGATGACAGCCAGCATGACTGCGGCAACGCCGCCACCCAGCAATACACGCTTTACCATGGGTTTATTACCATGGGCTAAAACTTCGGCAAAAGCCCCGAAAAATGCACCCCATCCAGTAAACGGTTTAATAAGCCACCCTAATAACCATGCAAATGCCATGCCAGCATGGTTTTTTAATGTAAACGCATTGGCTGCCCATTGGGCATGAGCCATTAACACACTGGGAATCACCAGTGCCGTTATACCGCGATATTCCCAGTTTGTTCTATTGGGCAAGATAAATTGCAAAATACATAGTACAATCGTACATGCCGCTACAAACCATAAAATCGGGTCTTTTTTTATACGATTCCAGTAGGCAATATAAAAAATGACAAGATATCCAAACCAAAAAGCCGCCCACGCTTCAGAAGCATGAAAACTACCGCTCCACCATCTGCCGCTTATCAGGGAGGATGCAATGATTCGGTCAAATAAAACGGCAATAATCAGTGCGGCAGGTAGTAATAACCGCTCTTTAAAGCTCCAAACCTTTTTGGGTCGTGTGTTTTCAATGGGTATGATATCAAGTGCTACAGGCAGACTGTTTTCATTCATTGTCATTGTCCTCCTCGTTGGGGTTAAATTCTAAAATATCCCCTGGTTGGCATTCCAGCGCACGGCAAAGTTTATTGAGTGTAGAAAATCTTATGGCTTTGCCTTTGCCGTTTTTTAAAATAGATAAATTGGCTTGGGTTAAATCAATGCGTTCGGCAAGTTCGGTTAAGCCAATTTTTCGCTTTGCCATCATAACATCTAAGTTAATTACAATCATTCCAAACCTCCTATATCGTCAAGTCGTTTTCTTCGCGGAAAACAATCGCTTGACGAATGAGTGCCGCAAAAGTAAAGGCAAATAACCCACTGCCTACAAACATAAACGCACAAAACAGTGTCAAGAATGTGATAAAAATAAAGCATTTTGCAATAAATATTGCTGATAAGATAAAAAGCAGAGTACCCAGTCTATACAATGCCTTGACATTTCTCATCACAAATGGGCCTGTAGGAATGGTACGCAACATAAGTATCATTTCTACAACAATCCACAAACAAGGGACAGCAACTATCATTAAAAAGGGCATGATAAACCCACGATAAGCAGGCGTAAGGGATACAGCACCGTGGATTATGCGGGCGTATGTATCCAGCATAAACGGCAAAGTTACAGTTAAAATGACACCAACCACCAGTGCCGCATATAGGGCATATTTTAAAGTTTTACTAAACAAGGTTTCCTTCATCTTTCTTGCCTCCTGGGGAAATATTTTTATGTAGTATAAGGGCATGAAAGATGAATGTCAATATATTTTTATTGTTTTTCGATAATTTTTTATTGCTCAACAAAAAAAGCAATGTCTAATGCATTGCTTTTTTTAAACCTTCAAAGTCCAAGTAATCTTCGACAAACTGCTTTTTCAGCAGGTCAAGAGGGATAAATTCATTATACTTTCCACTCATTTGTACCTTTTCAGGCAAAGGCAAGTCATACATATCTATATCAGATTGCAAAATGCTGGAGATGATGGCTTCAATTGCATGAACTTCGCCGTCATACTGTACTTCTAAATAAGGGGCAGTTATCCATGGCAGTTTACTTTTTACACCTCTTTTTAAAAGTGAATAATGCAAAGTAAATAGTTGACGTGTACCCACCCATGGAAATATGACAAACTTTTTTGCCGCAATTTGCGTGACCCAATTTGAAAGTATACCGCTGTTTTTTGCAATATAACGAATTTCGGCAAGGCGTTCACGGCAACGGTCGCTCATATAGGCGTAAATATCATCGCTGTCTAGCACGTTTTGTAATTTTTTCATTAGACCTGTGTGGGCATCCATTTCAAATTTTACATCCCAGTCTACTACAGAAATTCCTGGTACGTGTTTTACAAAAATGACCTTACTTTTCACGTTTACATCTATGGTTTCCCATGTCATGCCTGCCAATGCGAAGCGGATTCCCACAGGATACACTTTGTCCACTGTACCTATTGTGCGGTTTTCATCCTTTACAAGCAAGTATTCAGGGGCTTCAAAAACAGTAAGAAATTTATGACTGTTCACTACTTTTTCACCTTCACGCCCTATAATGATTCCTCCACGCTCGGTACGCTCTAGCTGTTGAATGTTTAATAGGTGAGAAAGTAATTGTTGATAATCATTTTGGGAAATTTTCTTAAATGCGCCTAGGGTTAGCATGGCTTCTGCCAATGCCGCTGGAGAGACTTCACCATTGGATTTTAAGTACATCATGGTTTGATGGTATAGCATATTGTATGCATGGTGGCGTGGATAAATAGGCTCTATCCAATGGTCGCGCAAATATAACTCGATGATTGCAATGATTCGTATAAATTCCCAATTGATTGGGCCAATAACATCTTCGGAATTTATGATTAGACTTTCTACAAAGGTAAATAAAAGCTGCGGAATTTGCCCACGCCGTCCACACCTTCCCAGCCTTTGGGCAAAACTTGATACAGATAGTGGTGCGCCCACTTGTACGGCTTGGTCAAGAGAACCTATATCTATACCCAGTTCCAGTGTAACCGTTGCACCTGTGACTATTTTTTCATCTTCATCCTTCATTTCGTCTTCTGTAGATTCACGCAATAAGGCAGAAACATTCCCATGGTGAACACGGTATACGTCAGGGGATTTATTTCTTAGGGCAATTTCTCGTAAATTGGCTATGATAAACTCGGTTTCTTCGCGGCTATTGGTAAATAAAATTGTTTTTTTATCTAGTGTCATTTTGTAGAGGTATTCAAAATGTTCACGGTCGCCAAAATCCCCGTAGCCTTGGGTTTTAGTGACGTGATTACTGCCGTCACGTTCTTCAAAATCACGCTTGTCTGCATAGTTTACAAACCGTTCAATATACAGGCGTACACGCTTTTTATCGCCTTCGGTTATAGGCGCGGCACATGGACGATTTGTACCTGTGTTAAGCCATGTTTGCGCAAGAGATACATCTCCAAGGGTTGCAGAAAGTCCGATTCTGCGTGGTATAATTCCTGTGAGTTTCTGCATTCGTTCAAGTACACACAATAGTTGGATTCCACGTGTATCACGCATGAAGTGATGGACTTCGTCAATAATGATGAAACGTAAGTCCGAAAACATATTGATAGCTGTACCACGCTTACTGGAAATTAGGCTTTCTAGTGATTCTGGTGTGATTTGTAAAATGCCAGATGGGTTTTTCATCAGTTCTTGTTTCTTTGTTAGAGAAGCGTCCCCATGCCAACGTGTAACAGGAATATGGGCATCTAAAAGCAATTGTTCCAACCGTTTAAATTGGTCATTGATAAGGGCTTTCAGGGGCGAAATGTAAAGAACCCCCACAGATTTTGCAGGGGAATTATGCAGCATTGTCAATATCGGCAGGAATGCGGCTTCTGTCTTGCCAGACGCTGTTCCCGATGACAGAAGCAAATTGTCATCACTGTCAAAAATAGCTTCTGCCGCGGCTATTTGAATGCCGCGAAGTTCCTCCCATTTGTTTAGATAAATAAAATCTTGAATAAAGGGTGCGTATCGGCTAAAAGCATCCATTAAAATCCTCCATCCATTAAATTTCAAAATCCACAAAATCTTTGTGTACATCCTCGTCACTTAGCCCGCCTTTTGCCAGTGTAAAACTATTACTGCCCAAAACATCCGCCACAGTTTTTTGCGGGTTTTGGTGTAATATATTTATTAGTTCTATAAAATCACGGATAATTTCACGAGGAGTAATGTGTGTGTTTGCACCTACGCGATTATATTCTACTGTTAAAAAATATAATAAATCCTCGTGATTAAGTATGGGTTCATAATGATAAAGTTTTGCATGAATATCCCGCAATTTTTCTACAAGTACATATACCTCTTCTTGGTTCAGCATATTTAAGCGGATAATTGGCGCGGTTAAATCTTTTGTATCGGCTGTAGCAAAATGCCCTTCTGCCAAGCGCGAACGCAGGGCTTCATAACTAAAAATCCCCTTATATTTATCTTCTATGCACTGGGGTGTTCCACCCATTAAAAAACCAATGTGTTTTGCCTTGCCTTGTAACACATCATTGTACATGGTTAAAATTTTTTCATAATTATTTTGCCGAGAAATTGAGTTCGGAATTTTAAAGATATTTACTAACTCGTCAATGACGACAAGAAGCCCTTTATATCCTGCACCAACTAGAAACATTGCCATGATTTTCAAAAAGTCATACCATGTTTCATCAGTAACAGTAAAATTTATACCTAAGTCTTCTTTCGCTTCACGGCGCGTGGGATATTCCCCACGAAACCATTTTAATACATTGCTTTTTAAATTTGCATCATCCTCACGATAAGCGCGCCAATACATTGCTATGGCTTTAGCAAACTCAAAACCGTTGACCATGCCTTCCAGTTGTCCAGCTACAGCAAAAATTTTTCTCTCAACTTCTTGATGAAATGCAATATCACTAAGGTCTGGTGATTCCCCTTTGATTTGGGTCATTATGCCTGAAATCCAACGCTCAAGTACTAAAGGAAGCCCTCCGCCATCTGGCTTAGACTTTGTTGATAAATTTTGGATTAGCTCTTTGTATGTAGCCAACCCTTGTCCTTTTGTGCCTGCAAAGCGGCGTTCTGGCGAAAGGTCAGCATCAACTACAGCAAAGCCTTTTGCCGTGGCATAATTACGTATGGTTTGTAAAAGAAAACTTTTACCGCTGCCATACTTCCCTACAATAAAACGAAATGATGCGCCTCCATCTGCAATCATTTCTATATCATGTAAGATTGCATCTATTTCCAGCGTTCGCCCTACTGTTACATATTCAAGCCCTACACGGGGCACAACACCGCCTTTTAGGGCGTTTAAAAGGATATTGGCAATACGTGGGGGTACTTGGGTCATTTTTCATACACTTCTTTCAAATTGTCTTTGTAATCATCATAAATTTCTATTGTATCGATACAATCTAAAATATTATCACCAATGATATCCATTGCCTTTTCGTTAATACCATCTGCTAAAACTTCTAACAAAATACCTTGACTTGCGGCAAAAGATTTGATGTCAGAACCTTCTAAAGCCAGTGTTAATGTCATTTTTTCTATTTCAGTCAAAGCCTCTTTTAAGCTTATCCATATTGATGTTGGTTCAGACAATAATATCGGTTTGGGGGGCGGTATGATGGTTTCAGTGGGTACTGCTTCTATGGGCATTGGTATTTCATCTACAATCAATTTTTCTGCTGTATCATCAGATTCTTCACGTATTCTAGCTAAGTTTTCTATGTCTACATTTACAATAACCCGATTAACTTCTGCTTGATAATTTTCATAAAAGTCTCTAACTGCACTAATTATCGTGGCATTAAATGCATAATCATCTGTTTCAAATTCTTTAAAGAGCTGACGCGCCTTACTGGTTCGATTATAAGGAAGGGGAAGTGCCGGCTTGTAATGCTTTATTCTACGAATCCTAGATTCGGTTTTTTTTATTATAAATCCAGCAAGCAGGCTGTTAAAATTACGAGGGATAAGGTGAGCGCATTCCCATTTATTATCACGGCAAATATATTTTTCACCGTTAGCAAACGCCACAGTGCGGTCATTTTGGCGAAGCCATGGAAAAAACTGCGCCCGTTTAAAAGGAGCCCAAAGGATAGTATAAACACTGCAATAGAAAAATAAATCTTTAAAGGATTTACCATCATTGTTTCTAGAAAAATGCGCGTCCAGTTTATAAAGCACCGCACGAAATGCCTTTTTAATAAGGGCGGCATTTTCAGGGTTGTCGTTATAAAACTTAGATTCAGTTATGTCATAATTAGCGATATAATTCCATAATTCTAAGCAGTTTTCTGACTCATAATCAAACATGAATATTTCACTATAAAAATGACGCAATTGATTTTTTTCTATAAATTCATCAAAAGTGTGAGGTAATTCATAATAAATATGAAAATCTTTCAACCACCTTGGAAAATATTTATCCAGCTCGGGTACATCTTCATGCCAAGCTTTCCACACAGTCAAAAGTTTAGACAGTGCGTTAGATACATCACTAGCCCCAATACATGCTAACAATTCATATATATATAAGAAACGATAGGATAGACAAATAGGCTTATCCAGTTCCCCTGCCCTTACCTTGGTACGCCATGTAAAATATGTGCGCAGCTTATCAAAGCTCATCCGTTGATAGTTGGGTGAATACATAGAAAATTCAGCATAACCCTCATAGTCATCTACGAAGTTTTCCATAAATTTGGCTTGTTTGTAAAACAAACTTGCTTCATTCCAAGTATTTGGATTATCAGAAGCCAGCCCGCGCATGTCATAAAACATACGGCGGACTGGGTCAGTTGCAATATCGCCTATATGCTGTGAATCCGTTGACACAGGCATATTTGGGGCAGTATCATATTCAATTTCTACAAAAACATCTTTCATCATCAATGGCTAAAACAACTACCGCCTACAAATTCACGCAAAATGGAATTTTGAGGGATGGTTTCACTAGGCACACTTAAAAATGACGAAAGAAATCTAATTAACCTCCGCGCTTCGGTATATTGGGGTGCATTAGGTTTAATGGCAAAAAGCAATGGCTCGGCATATTGCTTTAACACGCACATTTCATAAACCAATGCAGAGTTAAAAAATGCATCTGCAAGGTCTTGACAGGGATAAATATACTTCACTTCTCCACGCTGAACAGATGGCCACATGCTAATTGTTGTAGCCGCCGACGCGCCACGGAATAAATTATCCCGCACCATGCGTCTAATCAATCGTGCGTCTGTTGTAGGAATGCGGTTATGGTCGTCAATGTTGATTTGGGTCAACGCGGAAATAAATATTTTAAACTTATTCCCCCGTGGTACATCTGAACTAATGCGCTCATTTAACCCATGGATACCTTCAAGAATCAATACGTCTTTTTCAGTAAGTTTTTTTATATTTCCCTTATACTCTCTGCGTCCTGTAAAAAAGTTAAACGTCGGAATTTCTACTGTTTCCCCTGCCAGCATAGCCATTAAATCTTTATTGATTTGCTTTGTATCAATGGCTTTTATCGTTTCAAAATCATAATCACCATTTTCATCACGGGGGCAATCTTCACGATTTAGATAATAATTATCTAGTGAAATAACGTGAGGAATAGCACCTGCCGCACGCAGTTGAATACCTAGTCGCGTTGCAAAAGTCGTCTTACCTGAAGAAGAGGGCCCTGAAATTAACACTAGATGACGATTTTCCCGCATCACTTGGTCGGCAAGCAAAACAATTTTCTTCTCCTGCAAGGCTTCTACTACACGAATAACCTCACCACAACCTTCTTGACACAACTTATCATTCAACGCACCTACGGTATCCGCTTTCATTATACGCATCCATTGATTGCTTTCGGCAAAAACTTCTGAAAGTTGATTTTCCGGCATAAGTTCTACAAATTGATAATTTTGTGCCGCATCAGGAAATTGAAGCATAAACCCCCGCTTACGCTTCACAAGCTTAAACTGGTCAAGTCGCCCTGTACGTGGCACCATTTCACCATAAAAGTAATTGAACATCCAATCTAGCTTATAAAAGCTATATGTCATATTATGACGGTATTTAAATAAACTTATCTTGTCATTAAGCCCCAATTCTTCACAAATACGCAAGGCTGTTTCTTTGGGAATGACTTGTTTTTCAATGGGTAAATCTTTGGCTACGACTTCACGCATGACAGCTTCAATTTTTTCCAAAGTTTCTTCCGTCACCTCTCCTGGAATTTCAGGAAATTCGCAACCATAGTTTTTATTTATAGAATGTGCAACCACTACGCGAGTTTTTTTGCCAAGCACAGCCTTTGCTGCATAAATCATTAAAAATGTTACTCCACGCTGATACGTTCTAAAACCTTGAGTATCAGTGATATCTAAAAATTCCACTGTGGCATCATATAAAAGCAGACGACCTAAATCCTGCAATTCATTATCAACTTTTGCAACAAGTGCAGGGCGGCTTCGTGTATGGGCGTACTTTTCGCTAATTTCAAAAAGTGTAAGCCCCTTTTCCACTTCAACTTGTCCAACCCCTTGAATATTTACGTTAATCATACCCATAAAAAACCTCCTGTGACTTTTACTAAGATTCTATCATACTATAGCCCGTACTAAAAGCTAAAAAAAATCGCGATATCAAATTATCGCGATTTTTTTGTTTGCCTATACTACGTCTAAATCATTTAATGATACATTCATTTTCTTTGCATTTTGCCTTTTATCCAACCATTCTGCCAAACAGCGATATAACTCTGAATGGTCTATAGGTTTTGTCATGTGTGCATTCATACCTGCATCATAACTCTTTTTTCGGTCTTCGTGCATTGCATGAGCAGTAAGGGCAACAATTGGAATGGTATTTAATTTCTCACATTCCCGAATGCGCTTTGATGCTGTAAGTCCGTCCATTTCAGGCATTTGGATATCCATAAGCACCAAGTCATATTCGTTTTTACTTAACAACTCTAGTGCTTCCAAACCATTGTTTGCTATATCAACTTTAAGATTTGCATACACAAGCATTTCATTGGCTACAAATTGATTGATTTCATTATCTTCAACAAGCAATATTCGACTGCCTGCATAGGGCTTTATCAACCCCAACTCTTCAGAAATAAAATCATCATCTGCATTCATTTTTTGGTCACTTTCATCTGCATCAGCATTCAACTTAATGGTAAATGAAAACGTTGAACCTTTACCCAATTCACTATCACACCAAATGTCTCCACCCATAAGATTCGTTAATTTTTTACATAAAGCAAGCCCCAGCCCTGTTCCGCCATAACGTCTTGTAATGGATGCATCCCCTTGAATAAATGCAGAAAAAAGCCGTTCTTGCTGTTCGCGGCTCATACCTATTCCAGTATCTTTTACTGAAAAAGATACTACAGATACAAAGTCACTTTCTGATTGTACTTTAGCAGAAATAATTATACCGCCCTCATTGGTAAACTTAATAGCATTTGTTCCAAGATTTGTAAGCACTTGTGTCAATCTTAATGGGTCACCAATGTAGTTGCCTTTAATTTCAGGGTCTATTTCAACGGATAGTGTAAGTCCTTTTTCCTCTATTCTGTGCCTAATTAAATCACTAACACCAACAACAATTTCATTCACACTAAATGGCGTTGATTCTATATCCATTTTACCCGCTTCAACTTTTGAAAAATCTAAAATATCATCAATGACTCTCAATAGAGCCTTGGTGGAGAAAGCAATTTTTTCTAAATAATCCCGTTGTCGTGGTTGCATTTTTGTATTTTGAACTAACTGTAATATGCCTATAATCGCATTCATTGGTGTGCGGATTTCATGGCTCATATTGGCTAAAAAATCACTTTTTGACTCGTTTGCAAGCCTTGCCTGTTCAGCAAGTTCACGCGCCCTTTCTGCTGTGGCAGTTAACTGAATGTTTGCTTCTTCAAGTGCATCATTGATTCTATGATTATGAATTGCTGCGCCCAAAATCATTCCAGCTGCACGTAAAATATTTTCTTCTGATTCAGTCCAAGTATATTCCGATGTGCAGTTATCAAAGCCTATAAAACCCCATAACTCACCATTAAAAATAATAGGAGCTGTCATGATGGAAAGAATCCCTTGAGGTATAAGCTGTTCCTGCTCATTCACATGCATATGCTTTACTAAACTATTCACACACTTTCCTGACATGAATGTGTCAATCCATGTGGGACATGATTCTGACACAGGCCTGTTCGTACAAAGCGCAGTATCTTGCTGAGGTTCAGCCTCACGAGTCCACTCATAAAGTTGAGTAGTATGTAACTCGGGGGAATCGTCTGGATTACGCCCTTGGTGGAAATTCCATATATATACCCTATCTGTACAAGTTGCTTCACCTAGGATACTTAGTACATCATTGGCATTTTCATCAAAATCACCTTCGCCGGAGAGAAGCACTTGTGAAGCACGGCTTGTGGCTTGTAGTAAACGGTCACGTTTCTCCAGACAGTTTTCAGTAAAATGTGATTCCCCTATGCTTTCAAAAAATGACAAAAGTACCACTTTAGCATCATAGTCCACAAAAAGCACTTTGACCCAAAGGGTTCTTAAATCATTGTTTTGTTTTACGGCAATGGAAATATTGGGCTGGGTAAATGCTTCACTATTTTGAGATACCCAATCTAAAATAAAGGCCGTGTCAGGCAGTGTATTAAATTTCAAATTTTGCTCAAGTAAATTACCATGAGAAAGGTCTATTAAACATACTGCATTAACCGCTTCATCCAAAAGTACACGGCACAAAGGAGTTATGATGTACACAAGAACCATCCTTTATATAAATATTGAGTGTTAAGCAATAGTATTCCTATTGAACAAAAAACGCCTATACTACTGAAAGTTTTTTTAACTATATAACAATAAGCCTGTCAGTTTCCCAAGTTTTTTAATGATACACTAGCTAATTATATTATAATAGCAACAAAAAACAGTTTGTGCAACTAAAAATAAGCCTGACAATAAATTTGAATTTACCTTTGGCTTATTTTTATATGATTGTTTATTAAGCAGATGTCACAATCTCTAAAACTTCATCCCCATCCAATGTTTCTTTATCAAGTAATCTTTCCGCTAATGCTTGCAAAGCATTGTAATTTTTTTGAAGTAAACCTAGGGTTTCTTGATAAATTGTATCTGTTAAAGCCGCACATTCTTTTGCTACAGAGTCAGTATCTTTAAGTAAACTGCGGTCAGCTAGACTTGTGCCCATACCAAACTTGGTGACATATTGCATGGCTGTAGTGGTCGCTTTTTCAATATCATTAGATGCACCTGTGGTTACATTGTCCTCACCAAAGCAAAGCTGTTCGGCACAGCGTCCTGCTAAACTCACCATCATTTGCTGACGCAAATCTTGTTTTGTAAAATACATCCGCTCTGGCGGAATCGTTGCACAAAAGCCCCCTGCCCCGCTTGTAGATGGAATGATTGTGACTTTTGCCACACGATTTTCTGGATTAGTTAACATTGCAGTGAGTGCATGACCTGCCTCGTGCCATGCCGTGATAGATTTATCACGCTCACGAATATTGCTGCGGTCTTTTTTTTCACTTCCTGCAAGGGCAGTATAATATGCAGATGTAATATCTGATGGTTGGATACTTTCATCACCACGCCTTGCGGCACCTATTGCTGCGTCATTTAGCAACCCTTCAAGCATTGCACCGCTAAAGAATACTGTATCACGCGCTAAATCATCAAGGTCTACTTCAGTGGAAAGCGGCTTATCTTGGGCATGTAATGCTAAAATTTGACGACGTGCATTCATGTCAGGCAAGCCAATTTCTACACGGCGGTCAAAACGTCCGGGGCGCATAAGGGCTTCATCTAAAGTATCTGGGCGATTCGTTGCTGCTACAACAACTATTCCAGTGCCTTCGGAAAAACCTTGCATTTCGGTGAGCAATGCATTTAAGGTCTGTTCCCGTTCATCATTGCCATTTAAGCCATCACTGCGTTTTTTTCCCAGTGCGTCAATTTCGTCTATGAAAATTACACCTTTACCTGCTTCACGGGCTTTTTTAAAGAGGTCACGCACTCTTGCTGCACCCACGCCTACATACATCTGTACAAAATCAGAGCCACTGACGGCATAAAAGGGTACACCTGCTTCGCCTGCCATTGCCCGTGCCATCAAGGTTTTTCCTGTGCCTGGTTTGCCATGAAAAAGAATCCCACGGGGCATTCTTGCACCGTATCGGGTAAAGCGTTCGGGTTCTTTGAGATAGTCTACAATGTCTTTTACACTTTCTTTCGCTTCTAAATTGCCCGCTACATTATCAAAGCCACATAATTTTTGTTCTGTACCAGATTGCACAGTTACAGGGGCTAATCCTCCGCCAGCTTTTGACATACCTGCATTCGCTCTGCGATGGATAAAGAAGAATAATCCTGCAAGTAACGCAATAGTGATAAAAATTTGTAAAATCCCATCAGTGGTGGTATTTTCACTTACATACACACCTGATAAAAGTAAAAACTCTTTAAAATTTTCACGGCGTGGGTTATTTGTCGTGTACAATCCATCCCTTTCTGCCAAGGTGAATGTTAACATTGCCCCATCCCCTAGGGTTATGGATTCTACTTGACCTTCTTCTAGTGCGGTCATAAATAAATTATACTCCATGAATTGTGGCTGTTGGCGATTGATAAAGTATGCACCTGCTAATATCATGGAAAGCACTGCAATAATTATTGCTACACCTAAAATATTTCTATATTTTGGTTTCATTATGTAAATCGCCTCCTTGTCAAATAGTATACTGACAAGAAGCGAAAAATGCGAATGTAAGTTATGGGAAAAACCATCCTATCAAATCTAAGGAGATACCCCCATGTGCAATGATACCCATTGCTATTCCACCAGTCGCTACAATGCCTAATGCAATACCGCCAAACGCCACAACACCTAGAGATACTACCCCAGACGAAATAAGTCCTAATGTGATTATGCCAAGCCCAATCAACCCTAAACTTAATACCCCAAAAGATATAATACCTATTGATAGCAAGCCGATGGAAATAATTCCAACCGCTTTATTTCCGATTGCGATGATACCTTTTGCAGTAGCTGCGCGTCTGCCTATGCTAATATGAAACAAAGGTATACCATATATTTCATGTTTGCTCTTATACTCATAGGAAGATTTATTAAAATGATAACTTTCATGATGGCTCTGGCTATCATTTCCATTGTAACTATTGTATTGATTCATCTTCATTGTCTCCTTTTAATTCGCGTACAAATTGTCCGCCCCAAAAATCAATTGAAGCAGTGCCATCATCATTCATAGTAAACCCAATGGATTCAAAGCCTAAAAACCATCTGCCATCATAATAGGTCAAGGGTACTTCCACTGGCATGGCAGTGGTGATGTATACCATAGCAATCATAGCCATACCATTTTCACCAATGAAAACTTGCAACTGAGGCATGATAAAAGTTTCGTCTGGTATTTGTGGCATCAAGTTATAAGTGCCAACCCACTGAGCAAAATCATCTGGTGCCGGAGTGATTTCCACCGCCACAATATCTTCAATATTGTCTACCCTTACCCCTTGAAGCAACACAAAAGGATTTTGGAAGAATGCAATGGTATATTCACCTACAGTTATAAATGAATATCTTGCACCAGTATCATCAATAAAAGTTCCGTCAGACATTGGGGTAAGCTTGTAAATCTCATTTCCAACAATCCAAGCAAGCACATCATCCATAGAATCTAAATACCATATTCCAGCAAGTTCAAAATTATAAAACCCTCCAAATTGTGCGATAAAACCTTCGCGTTCTTCGTCCAAAAGCTCAATAGGTGTAGCATTTGGGTCAATTGAAATCTCTGGCATTTCAGCACGAGGCACATCAATATTTTTTTCTACAAAGGCGGAATCTAAAATAGTAGCGGCAATGGTTGTAGGAATAGATGCACCTGTTGCAGAATTTACAGACACGAACACACCAAGCCCATTTTCCAGGCTGAAAATCATCTCTGTGTGATAGTGAATAATATTACCGCCATGTCCCATAGTATGGATTCCGTTGGTAAGAAAAGGAGAAAGTTGCAAAAACCCAAGTCCGTAAGCATCAAAACCTAGCGGCATATCCACATGGTCTGTGTGACTTTGAAGCATATATGCAATGGTTTCTTGTTCAAGTAGCCTATTGCCGTCTATCGAGCCATCACCCAATAGGGCGTGCATAAAGCGTGCCATATCATGGGCACTTGAAAACATGCTACCTCCGCTTGTTGCCGCGCTCACTATAGTAAAATCATCTCTCTCTCCTACTACAAGATAAGACATAGCAACATTGGTCATATCTTCCGAGAACAAGAAAGAAGTTCTATCCATGCCAAGAGGCTCAAAAATATTTTCATCAGCCAATTGTGCGAAGCCTTCAAAGTAATTTGTATGCCCAGTCATTCTTGCCGCCAATATACCTAATAACGTCCAACCATTATTAGCATATTCATACATCGTACCTTCTTCAAAATTCATTTCTTGAGTACTAAGCCATTCCAACAATCCGCCATTCATTTGACCTTGATAATGCGCACCTGTAGACAAGAAACTTCTTACATAATTCGTTGGTATGCCAGAGGTATTATTCAAAAGCATTCTTACTGTGATATTATCTGAATGACCACCCAAACGGATGCTTGGAAGTATACTAAACTCTGGAAGGTAAGTTACGATGGGTTCGTCTAAATCTATTATACCTTGTTCTACCAGTTGCATGATTGCTATTGCTGTAAAAGGCTTAGATGTAGAACCTATTTGGAATAACGTATGCTCATCTACATACAATCCATTAACGCTGTCGGCATATCCAAAACCTTGTGTCCATGTGAAGCCAGTTTCTACATCTACAATGGCAATAGTGACCCCGGGTACACCAAACTCGTCCATGAGATGTAAAGTCATTGCGGTTGCAGTTGCAATGGTTTGTGAAAATTCACTTATGTCTTGCTGGGGTTCATCTGCAAAAGCAAATAATGAGGTGGATATACTTAGTGCTACGACCATCATCAATGAGATGGTTTTTGTAAAAACTCTTTTTGAATTTTTCATTGTAATTCTCTCCTTTATTATTTATATATTATCTAACCAAGTCATACGCAGAAATTTTACGTATACGGCTGGTGATAATCAAAATGGTTGTATAAGAAATAGAAGTCAAAACAATACCAGACAAAGCCACCCACAGATGCGGCACATCAAAACTTGATTGCCTTACACCAAGTGGAGTCATAACTAATGCTACAATATGATTAAAAATAAACATCATCAGCACTGCCCCAGAAATAATGCCTCCAACCAACGGTAGAATAAAACTTACACTCACTTGATGCATCAGTTCAAAAGTCGTGTATCCCATGGCTTTTTGGATACCAAGATACCGATAACGCCGAATAATGACAGCACCAACGATGAAGTACAATACAAGCAATATGACTATCACTGCAAAACCTAGCATGGCTGTACTTAACAAAACAAGTATGCCTGTAATCATGACATTGCCATCTTCAAGCATGTCCCGCCAGTTCATCATTGACAGGATTTGCCCATCAACAATGACACTCACATCTGTTATAAAAACACTCACATCCATGCCCATATCTAAATACACACCCAATCTCATTTGCCTAAAATCAGGTGAGATATTTCTTATTCCAGCGGTGGTAATACTGATGCTTGGCACAGGCCCATTTATGCCTGTAGTCCCCTGCCCTTGGGTAATGCCTGTGACAATAAAAGTCATGTTTTGCTCACCCAAATGCCAAATGTCATCGATACCAATGTTTAACATGTCTGATGCAATGCCTGATATTGCAATCTCATTGGGATGTATAGGATATCGCCCACGATATACCGAGGGATTCACCTTATGTGAAAAATCATCCATGACATATGCAATAATCATTTCACCATTAGTCATAACATGGGAGCTATCAATAAAAAGTGCTTGTGTAACACCGTCCATTGCGGCTATTGTATCCCTCACATTATTGCTGTCTGCACTTGGATGAAGGTCAACAATGACATCAGATAGTTCTACTCCAGTCAGTGCCATATATGCGTCACTTTGTGCAGTTGCCATATGGCGCATTCCCACAAAAAATGAACCGGTAAATGCAATGACGACAAATACAATAAATAATGCGACACTTTGCCCAATGTTTTGCAGCATGGCTTTACTTCCTAGTGTCATGTTTAAAGACAGTGACGTTTTATCTAAAGGCAAATAGTTGTGTTTGAAATTACGCCCTGCCGCACCACCTCTAATGGCAACAACTGGGTCTACATTTTTAATTTTGCGGGAGCAAACAACAACAAGCACAGCAACTATTGAAATGATAATACCTATAGATAACAAGTTAAGCGGAATATCCAAGCCTTGTTGCCAAAAGAGCCCTGTTTGAATAGCAATGACTCCACGAATAAATGGTTGAACAATATAGGATAAGGGTATACCCAAAATTGCACCAAAGAAAGCCATCATTAAATATTGCACCAAAAGCCCTGCCCTAATCTGCCAACTGGTGTAACCTGTTGCCTTCAACGAACCCATGGCAGGCATATCTTCTTCTATACTGTTGCCTATCCTAAATCGAATCATTGTAAGGCACACAACTACAATAATAAATGCAAAAACAATCACCATGATTGACAAAATACTTGGAAGTAAAGCCCGTCCGCCTACAAGCATTTCATATGTTCTGGATATAAAAGTTACAGATGAATCAGCCACTTCATCAAATATTTCTCGTATAAACAATTCAACATTTTGCGATTCTCCTGAAATGTCTGCAAAAAGCAAAGCCGTATGATATTGTTCAAATGTCTGTAAAAGTTCTGCATACATAGGCCCATCTACATAGAATGCAAATTGAACATCTGCGGCGGATGAAAATAAGATGTCTTCAATAAACCCAGCTACAGTAAAGATAAGGGTACTGTCGTTTATAACTAAACTCATCTGGTCGCCAAGTGAAAATCCACCACTTGTGCTAAAACCATAGGGTACAAATACAGGGTTTTGCACATCATGTATTGTTTCGCTTACAAGTGTCCAATGGGATACAGCTTGAGTTATTTCCTTGTTGCGAAAAAATATAGTTGTGGCGTTACTATCTCTAAAACCTGCTATTTCAGCAGAAACTACAATGCTATTATAGACATCAAGAGATAGAATCTGCTCGTGGCTTTCTATGCGATTTCTGATATCCTCTGTAAATCGCGCTTGAGGAAAAGTGTAAAATACATCAGAAGTATTAAGCTCTGTTGTCATATTTCCCAAAAATCCTTGGAAGTTTAAGGCAAGCATCAACCCAACATTAAGCATTAAAGAAGAAATGAGCAGTAGAATCATTAAAATCACGCCTTGCATTCCCATTTTGAAAATGTTGGCTTTACCCATCATATAAATTTTATACATGTCTACCACCCCATTTCTACTAAGAAATTGCCCAGTTGATTGCGCCTTGCTTCATCTCCGTTTTCATAACGTCCAAGTTCACAAGTACCGCGAATCACACCATCCATTACATATAGAATACGGTTGCCACGCATTGCAGATTTAATATCATGTGTCACCATGACGATACTTTGCCCTGCTTGGTTTACTTTCGTTAAGGTATCCAAAACAGCAGAACCAGATGAGGAGTTTAATGCCCCTGTCGGTTCATCTGCAAAGATTACAGGCGGATTATTGATTAATGCGCGAACAATTGCCGCCCTTTGTGCTTCCCCTCCTGAAACTTGAGAAGGGAATTTTTTAAATATGTCTTCACCTAAATTTACATCAGAAAAAAGTTTGCGAGCATGTGATACAATTGCTTTTTTATCCTTTGAAACAAGTAGCCCACAAGCCATCACATTATCCATAATACTCATATTGTCGAGTAAAAACATTTGCTGAAATACAAATCCACAATGCTGACGGCGGAATGTAGCCATTTTATCACTACTCAGTCCAGAAATATTTGTACCCATGAACTCTACCGTGCCTAAAGATGGTGCATCCATACCACTTAATGTATACAAAAGTGTAGATTTTCCTGCACCTGATGCACCCATGATTACAGTAAAGTCACCTTCGTATATCTCCAAATCTAAGTTTTTGATGACATGTTGCTGAGTATCTCCAACCAAAAAGGTTTTTGAAAGCTTGTTGGTTTTTAGAATTGTTTTTTTCATGGTGGTTAACGCCTCCTCATGTACATACTTTACTACTAAAATTCTTTCTAAGTCTTTGTCAGTTTCTTAAAACTTTCTTAAATCTATTTTGAAGGTATATGAATAAAACCCCAAGATAGTGTATCCATCTTGGGGTTTAAAGATTTGTATTGAACTCTAGCAACTTAAAATGCCAGCTTCAAGATTATTTTCACCACAAAGCCTGGGCGTGCATTTGAAATTAAAATGTTTCCCCCCATGCCTTGTAATAAATATTTTGCCATGTGAAGCCCAAGACCATAACCACTCACTTCTAATGTATCTTTGCCTCTGTAAAACTTATCAAACAAAAGCGGAAGCTCGTCTTCATTTGCTCCACTGCCAAAATCTCTAAATATGATAGCCAGTGTATCGTCTTCAAAGTCGGATGATACACTTATTTTTGTGTTTGCATACTTGTATGCGTTTCCTATAATATTGTCAAAAACTTGCTGTAATCTTACGATATCACCCAGTAAGATACAATCTGGAATAAGCACTTCATCCACCATTTTTTTATAATCTGCATTGCGAATCAACGTTGTTAAAACCGTACTTGGAAACTCTAAAGTATTGATTGTAAGCACTTGCAGTTCTTCTAGTGCAGAATGGAACATATCATTGATGAGTGTATTGATTTGCTCGGTTTTATTTTGCATTTCTTGCAACTGATAGTTTGTTTTATCATCATATTCACGAATTTGCATAAGTTCTATCGTTGCTTTGATAGCAGCAACAGGAGTTCTTATATCATGAGAAAGGGATGCAATAAGCTCCTTTTTCCGTCTATTAGATTCTCTTTCACTTTCTCGTGAATTTTTCAACATATCACGCAACAAGTCAAGACTTTCACTGAAAGCCTGTAAAAGTTCATGATTAGTTGCCTTTAGGGGGATGTCTAATTCCCCCATTGCAATATTTCTGGCAGAATTTTTCAACCCATTCAGCGGAATAATTATCTGCCTTTTATAGTGTAGATATAACCATACAAATGATAAAATAAGCAAGAGTTTATATATGCCTATTGCCCACAACATGTTTCTATTTCGTCTTGCAGTGATTTGATTCATTTGTTCTAATTCCACAGCCATTCTTTCCATTAAAGCATCTAATGCACCTGCATGGTCTGCTTCTTCAATAAAATCGATTGCGTACATAATGGCTTCGTTTATGGCTGTTGTAGACATTCTACTTGGTGTAGAGGTATGGACAAGTACAAAAAAAATGACAAAGCTTAAAATAGATATACATATTAATAACATCAATGCTTTTTTCACTGTGCTTGCTCCTCTTGGGTATTAAAAATGTAACCTACACCCCAAACAGATTTAATCAATTTTGGCGTTTGTGGATTTTCTTCGATTTTTTCCCTCAAGCGACGAATATGGACATTGAGGGTGTTATCGCCTGTAATGCTATCTTCCCACACACCCATAAATATTTCTTCTTTTGTAATTGCCCTGTTGCGATTTTTGATTAAAAATGTCAGTAGTTTATATTCCATGCCTTTTAATTTAAGGGGATTTCCTTTGAGTGATGCATCCATACGTGCAAAGTCCACATGTAAATCACCCAATGTAAATGTATCTTCTGAATCTTTTTGATAGCGTTTTAAAATGACTTTTACTTTTGCAAGCAATACAGCTAAAGAATAGGGTTTTTGAATAAAATCATCACCGCCAATGGAAAGGGCAAGCAACTGGTCGCTATCCCCCGTGCGCGCACTGATAAACAATATTGGTATTTCTGATGTTTCACGTACTTTTTTACATATGTCAAAACCAGAACCATCTGGTAAATTTACATCCAAGAGTATCAAATCTGCTTCGTGATGATTAAAAAACGCCATACAACTTTGATAATCTTCTACACGATAGGCATTTACCCCCAGTGTATTAAAATACTCACAAGTAGATTCACCTAAGAGCTTATCATCCTCTACAATTAAACAGTCATATCTCATGCATTCCATCCTTCATGTAATATTTGTCCCAATGATTATACTATGGTAGAATGTGTCTTAGAAAGGGGAAATATAAATTATGGTTCGCACACGTTACGCACCCAGTCCAACAGGTTTTATGCATATTGGAAACCTACGTACAGCACTGTATGAATATTTGATTGCTAAGAAAAATAAAGGTGTTTTTATTTTGCGCATTGAGGATACAGACCAAAGCCGCTATGTTGAAAATGCAGAAGCCGCCATTTATGAAACACTAAGGCTTACAGGGCTTACCTTTGACGAAGGGCCAGGTATTGGCGGCGATTATGGCCCATATGTACAAAGCCAACGCAAGGCAGATTATTTACCACATGCAAAATCACTAATTGATAAAAATGAAGCATACTATTGCTTTTGTGACAAAGAACGTTTAGATAGTTTGGCAGATGAACGGGGCTTAAAAAAATACGACCGCTACTGCAAAGGGCTTGATGCAAAAACCATTCAAGAGAAGCTGGACAGTGGTGTTGCTTATGTTATACGTCAGCTTATCCCCGAAGGAAAAACAACATTTCATGATGAAGTTTTTGAGGATATCACCATAGACAATGCTGAAATGGAAGACCAAATTCTTATAAAATCTGATGGAATGCCCACATACAATTTTGCAAATGTCATAGATGACCGTGCAATGCATATCAGTCATGTTGTACGCGGAAGTGAATATTTGACATCTACACCAAAATATAAGCTTTTGTATGATGCGTTGGGTTGGGAAAATCCAATTTATGTACATCTGCCCCTTTTACAAAATGCCGAAGGTCAGAAAATTTCAAAACGTCATGGGGACGCTTCTATTCAACAGCTTTTAGACATGGGCTTTTTACCAGAAGCCATTGTAAATTATGCCGCGTTACTTGGCTGGAGTCCGTCAGACAATCGTGAAATTTTTACTCTTGCAGAACTTGAAGAAGTTTTCGAGCCAAAAAATATTTCCAAATCCCCATCTACTTTTGATATGACGAAAATGACTTGGGTCAATGGGGAGCATATTAAACATTTACCAGCAGAAGTTTTTGCAGAAATGGCATTGCCTTATTTAAAAGAAGCTGTAAAAAACCCATGTGTTGATTACGCACAATTGGCAAAAATTACACAATCACGTGTAAACTTTGTTAAAGATTGCAGCGAGCTTGTAGATTTTATTGACATGCTTCGTGATTATGATATTGAATTATATACTCATAAAAAAATGAAAACCAATCCCGAAGTCGCAAAGCAATCCTTAACAGTGGCTTTAGAAGCATTAAAGCAAATGGATGAATGGAGCCATGATGCCTTGAGCGCGGCAGTTACATCCATTGCAGAATCTAATGGCTTATCAAAGGGGCAGGTTTTATGGCCGATTCGCACAGCTTTATCAGGCAAACCAATCACGCCTTGCGGTGCAACTGAAATTTGTGAAATTTTAGGCAAAGATGAAACCCTCCGTAGATTGGCGATGGGCATTGAAAAATTATAAGATTTTTATACTGCTTGTGGCGGGTTTTTTAACCCGCCTTTTGGCGTTTCAAATTGATTTTGCTTTTGACAATGATGTACTTACCTTTCAGTTATGGGCAATTCAATTACATAGAGATGGTTTTGCTGCTTTTTATACCAGCGGAGGATTTACAGATTATCCTCCTGTTTATATGTATGTTCTGTATGGATTGGGACTTTTACGGTCATGGTTTGGCTGGGATGTGCTTAGTCCATGGTTTAATTTTTTCACATTTTTACCAGCTATACTTGCCGACCTTGGTATTGGCTTTGTACTGTATAGAATGGCAAAAGATAATCACTGGGGATTTATTATCGCTGCCGCTTGGGTGTTTAACCCTGGTATTATTTTAATTTCTGGCGTGTGGGGGCAGGTTGAATCGGTTTTTGTGTTAATGCTGTTGATATCACTCATTTTTGTGAGGGAAAAAAAATTACTCCCTGCTTACATGATTTTTGGCATTGCCATGCTGACTAAACCCCAAGCCTTATTTGTTGCGCCTATCTATTTATATTCAGCTTTTGATTATTTAAAGGAAGAAAAATATACGAGTCAAGCCGTTTTCAATTTAATAGGGTATATCCTTGCTGGAATTGGCATGATGGTCATTGTTTCTTTACCATTCGGACTTATCCCAACAGTTGAAACGATTATTTACGGTGTAGATTCATATAATTTTGCGACAGTCAATGCGTTTAATATGTGGGCTTTATTCGGCGGAAACTGGGTAGCTCTGGACACACCATTTTTAGGGGCGAGTTACGCTTCTTGGGGTGTGGTTATAGTCGTTTTTATCATTTTTGCGTCTCTGATTGCATTACATGTGGATAAGTTGCGGCATGAGGGGCGACATTTTTATTTGATTGTTGCCGCGCTTTTTATTTTGATTTTTGTGTTTTCTGTAAAAATGCATGAACGATATCTATTTCCAGGATTATTGTTTCTGCTCATTTATTATATGGAAAGCCGTAATCAGAAAATTAAGTTTTTATATTTGGCTTTTTCAGTAACATATTTTATCAATTGTGTAGAGATTTTACGCTGGCTGCGCGGTGGATTTAATTTAGACATTATTTCTACATCAACACCGATTGTATCTTTTGCTAATGTAGTGCTGGCTATGGTCTTTTTGGCGGTTTTGATATACACGTTGAATAATAAAACCCTTGTTGCACCCCATCAAACATTAGATGATGTAGGGGATAAAAAAATAAATGATATCCCCCCACCAATGCATCAGTTAGATTGGTTTTGTATATGCACATTAGTCATCGTGTACAGTGTGCTGGCGTTTGTAAGACTTGGTGATATGCAAACACCCCAAACAACTTGGGTAGCTGACAGTACATCTGTCATCATTGACTTAGGAGAAGTTACTGATGTTAGGCAGTTTCAGTTTTTACCCGGGGCAAGTCATGGTGTAACATTTTGGATACATGGGTCAAATGACCGTGAAAATTGGACAGAAGTAGGCAGTGAAACCATAGGACATGCAGATGTTTTTACATGGCGGTTTATCCCGCTGAATGTAAGCGCGCAATACTTTGCCCTTTATGCTGATAGGGGACTTCGCCTACAAGAAGCCGCTTTTCGTGATATGAATGGAGAAATTTTGCCGATAAGATATGTTTCATCTTTTGCAGAAAATCTCTTTGATGAACAGCATTTAATCCCTGACCGCCGAGATTTTATGAACAGTGCCTATTTTGATGAAATTTTCCATGCACGTGCTGGATATGAATTTGTACATGCGTTAAGGGTTTTTGAAAATACCCATCCCCCTCTTGGTAAGGTCTTTATGTCATGGAGTATCCGTGCTTTTGGCATGACACCTTTTGCATGGCGGCTTCCTGGTACATTGTTTGGTATTTTTATGATTCCATTATTGTTTGCATTTGCAAGGCTACTTTTACGCTCTAATAAAATGGGGCTATTTGCGGCATTTATTTTTGCCTTTGATTTCATGCTTTTTTCTCAAACACGAATAGCGACTATTGACACTTTTGTGACGTTTTTTGTAATTGCCATGTATTTTTGTATGTATATGTACATTCGTGGTATTGAACATCATTCGTTAAAGAAATCGTTACTATTATTAACCTTGTGCGGAGCAATGATGGGGCTTGCCATTGCATCCAAGTGGCAGGGTGTTTATGGTGCATTAGGCTTGCCATTCTTATTTTTCCCTGCACTATACAAATTATATTTACGCGATAAACGTCAAGGAGTTATTACATTTTTTGCATGTTTCGGGCTATTTATTGCCTTGCCTCTTGTTATTTATGGATTATCGTATATTCCCTTTGTACAAGCATCTGGCGGCGGCGGGATTCTTACAATTTGGGAAAATCAAGTGAGTATGTTTTCCTACCATTCTGAACTTGTAGCAGAACATCCATTTACTTCGCCTTGGTGGTCTTGGCCATTGTTGCTTCGTCCCCTTTGGCAATATCACTCAGTCCTTTCACCCGATATGCGCCAGACAATGAGTAGTATTGGAAATCCTGCTGTGTGGTGGTTTGGTATTTTTGCTACAGGCTTTGCAATTTGGCAACTTGTAAAAAATCATGCGGTTAAGGCATATACCCATCGGTTTGATTTAATATTTTTACTGGTTGCTTATGGGGCGCAATTTTTACCTTGGGCATCTGTTTCACGGCTTACTTTTATTTATCACTATTTTCCCAGTGTACCTTTTGTCGTGTTAATTATTGCTTGGTTCTTCACATACCATATACGCCGTCGGTCTTTTGTCATTGCTTATGGGGTGCTTGTTTTAGGATTATTTATTCTATTTTTCCCCATTCTTTCAGGCTTGCCTGTGCGCTTAGATTTTGCCCGTTCTTTACAATGGCTTTCGGGGTGGTTTTTTGTAGTCTAAAGCTGTTGCGGTGATAGTCAATGAGTCCATCTTTTTTCATTTTAGAAAGTTCTCGTGACAGCGCACTTCTTTCTATATTCAAATATTCTGCCATAATGTTTCTATTGATGGGAATAGTGAATGTGTGACTATTTTGTTGGTGAGCGATTCTGCGCAAATACGTCATTATTTTGTCACGCACAGTTGGTTCTAGCAAACAGTTAATGCGTTCGTGAAGTTCTAATCCTTTTTCTGCAATGACACTGATATAGTTACGCAAAAGTTTTTCGTGACATGGGCAGTTTTTCATGCAACGAGTGATTATGGAATTAAAAGGGATTCTCAGCACTTGGGAATCTGATGTCGCTTGTACGGTTAGCGGACTTTTATGCATTGCTTTAGAAGCAATGAGAATACCTATCATACTTCCTTTTTCTAATAATGTGATAATGATTTGCCGCCCAGATGCATTCCATTTTATTGAACACCCTGAACCGGAAAGCATTATTCCAAAGTCTGTTATAGGCTTACCTTCTTCAATAATAAGTTCATCTTTTTTATATGTTCTGCATATTGCACCTGTACAATGAAGGAGTTTTTTAATTTCCTCGAAAGAAATTTCTGTAAATAAGCTTAATTTTGATAAATCTTCAATATAATTCATGTCATCCTCACATCATGTTGCACAGGCAACAAAATTTTTGTTTAAGCTATAGTACAATATTTTACCTACAGGAGCAAATAAAACTTGAAAAGGGGTACAATATGAAAAAAAGCTTAATACTATTTACAATGATGATTCTGGCTAGTGCATTACTTATGAGTTGTGGAAATGACGAGACAGAGACTATTTTAGCATCAGAATCAGCAAACATTCGCATTGCAGCAATGCGAGGACCAACTGCACTTGGGCTACTCCACTTGATGGATACCCATGATTCAGGTCATACATTTCATGACTATGAATTTACACTGCTTGGTGCGCCAACGGAAGTTCCACCATTATTAGTCCGTGGTGAAATTGATGTTGCAGTTGTTCCCGCAAATTTAGCATCTATACTCTATAACAATTTAGATGGTGATATACAAGCACTTGCGGTGGTTACATTGGGTGTACTTCACATTGTTGAAATAGGTAATGAAATTCAATCTGTCTCGGACCTTGCAGGACGTACAATTTATACAACAGGACAAGGCGCGACACCAGAATTTGCACTGAATTATGTACTTATGCAAAACGGCTTAACGCCAGGTGTTGACGTACACATAGCGTTTCGTGCAGAACCGGGAGAAATTGCCGCGCTGCTTGAAACAGGGCAAATAGAAATCGCACTGCTTCCCGAGCCATTTATAAGCACAGTTTTGGCACGTATGGATAACCTGCGCGTTGCACTTGACCTTACAGAAGCATGGGACAAAGTGCAGTCTGATTACAGTTTAATCATGAGCGTAGTGGTTGCCCGTCGGGAATTTTTAGAGAATCATCCCGCAGCAATGGCTAGTTTTATGGACGAATACGCCACATCTATTGCATTCATGACCACAAATATATCTGAAGGTGCCCAACTTGCTGTTGATTTTGAGCTTATTCCTGCCCTGCCCATTGCAGAATCTGCTTTACCTCGTACAAATATTGTTTTCATAACTGGTGCAGAAATGCAACAAAATCTCATGGGGTTTTTCAATGTACTTTACAACGCCTACCCAGCGTCTATAGGGGGAGCATTACCAAGTGAGGACTTTTTCTTTATTTCTTAAAAAACATGCAAAACATATTTTAATTATTTTATTTTGGTTGTTATTATGGGAAGCTGCAACTGCTATTATTAGCAATAGTATAATCATTGTATCGCCGCGCGAAACTTTTGCGCGGCTTTTCTCGTTGGCACAACGGGCTGATTTCTGGGGAAGCATCGGTACGTCCTTACAACGGATTATGCTTGGTTTTTTTCTTGCACTGGTTTTAGGCATTGCTATTGCTGCCATTTCAGCAAGGTTTCGGCTATTTTATCAATTGATATTACCTGGGATTAACGTAATCAATGCCATTCCTATTGCTTCATTTACAATACTTGCGCTTATGGCCATGTCCTCTGCCAATTTGCCTGTTTTCGTGGCTTTTGTTACCGTCTTACCTATTATTTTTTACAACACATACAAGGGAATTATGAGTACAGACTCTAAACTTTTAGAAATGGCAAATCTTTTTGATGTACCCCTGTGGAAAAAAGGGTTTTATATCTATGTAAAAACTGTTGCGCCTTATGTGTTTTCTGCCGCAAATGTTGGTATTGGATTTGCATGGAAATCTGGCATTGCGGCAGAACTGATTGGTGTGGTACGAGGGACAATTGGTGCAAATTTACACAATGCAAGAATTTTTTTGCAAACCGCAGATGTTTTTGCATGGACGATTGCCATTGTTTTACTGAGTTATTTCATGGAAAAAGTGTTTCAGTTGATTTTTGGTAGAATTGAGGTGCTTCATGCAAACAGTAAAACTCATTGATATTTCTAAAACTTATGGGGATAATCAAGTATTAAAAAATATATCCATGACAATGAAACAAGGTATCACCTGTATCATGGGGGCATCCGGCAGAGGTAAAACCACATTGGCGTACATTATTGCAGGGCTTGTGCGTCCAGATAGTGGTGAAGTACATTTAACAAAAGGGCAAAAAAAAATCTCACTCATGTTTCAAGAAGACAGATTACTTGAGTGGGAAAATGCAATTCAAAATGTATTATTTGTAACAAAAACACCCATCCTTGGTGCTTCATATAAAAAGCATGAAAATTTTGAACAGGCAACAGCTCTTCTTACTCAAGCTGGGCTTGCAGACAGCATGTACAAAAAAACATCAGAATTAAGCGGCGGGATGAAAAGACGTGTATGTTTATGCCGCGCGCTTATTGCTGATTATGACCTGCTGATACTTGATGAGCCTTTTAAAGGTTTAGACAGTGGAATAAAGCCTTCTATCATGGAAATGGTAAAAGTCCATACCAAAAATAAAACTGTAATTTGCATCACACATGACCCCTTGGAAGCAGAATTTTTAGGCGGGGCATTTGTTTCATTGTAGAATCCCTCTACATATTCAAAGAGGGATAAGTTCAACTCTATCAAAGAATTAAATACCCTGCGGTTTAATTCTTCATGCTTGAGATACCTAAAAAAGGATTCCATAACCGCATTGTCAAAGGGGTGACCTTTAGCAGAAAAAGACTGCACAAAGTCAGCAGCATC
>WRAH01000031.1 GCA_009780315.1 Defluviitaleaceae bacterium | reverse complement strand
GGTATTGCGTTGAGCAACAACAACGCTTCACGCTCTAACATGTCTATTATTTTTATTTTGTAAGCTTCTGCAAGGCGTATGACTTCGGGTTTAACATACCCTGCGATAAATTTTTGATGGGGTTTAATGAGACGAAACAGGTCTTCCATGTGCAGCGGTTCATTGTGAAAGGGCGCATTAAGCGCACCTCCACCTAGAGAACATGGCGTTGGGCCTATGATATACTCTGCATTTGCAATGGCTTCTGTTAAGCGTTTGCACTGCATCGGCAACTCGCGTTCATTGTTTACAAACCCAAAAATTTTCACATCGCACCCTTGCCTAAACAGCATTTCGGCTAGGGCGATGTTTCTTTTGTCTCCGCCCACTATGGCGAATGTTTTCTTTGACATGGAAATGCTCCCTTTTGTGTAGTTACTTCATATTATGTCCACGAGACACAGATGGTGAGGAAAATAAAAAAGACTTTCTGCTGTACACTATACGGCAGAAAGTCTTTAAAACAGAAAATTTCTAGTCGTCTTTTAAAGCATCAAGTTCTTTCTTCCTTGCGGCAATCACTTTTGTTTGTACATCTGATGGGGCTTCTTCATAACGCTCAAATTCCATGGTAAAACTTCCGCGCCCTTGGGTCATAGAACGTAAGTCAATGGCGTATTTCAACATTTCGGAATGTGGTGCTTCGGCTTGGATAACTTGCTTTTTGCCCATCATTTCCATGCCTAGAATACGCCCGCGGCGTTTGTTCATGTCACCCATAATATCCCCTGTATAATCGTCAGGAACAGTCACAACAACTTTCATAATAGGCTCAAGCAAAGCGGGTTTTGCTTGCATAAAGCCATCTTTAAAGGCAATCTTTGCCGCCATTTTAAAAGCAAGTTCAGAAGAGTCAACGGCATGGTATTTTCCATCATACAGGACGGCTTTTATACCCACCACAGGATAAGCGGCTACAGGCCCAGCCTTTACACTTTCTTGAATCCCTTTTTCAACAGCAGGGAAGTAGTTTTTCGGTACACTTCCGCCAACTACAACTTCATCAAAAACATATTCCTTTGTAATATCACCAGAGGGTTCAAAGCGCATGTCAACAATACCATATTGACCGCCGCCGCCAGATTGTTTTACAAATTTACCTTTTACATCCGACTTGCCTTTAATGGTTTCGCGGTAGGGAACAATTGGCGGTGATAATTCTACATCCAATTTATAACGGGTTTTTAAGCGGTTAATAAGCACATCAAGTTGACCATCACCAATGGCATATATAAGTGTTTGCTTCGTTTCTTTGTTGATTTTAAATTGAAGGGTCTTGTCTTCGGCAAGTACTTTTGGAATTGAAGAAGACAACTTATCTTCATCTCCTTTGTTTTTGGCGGTGATTGCCATTGCCAGCAACGAAGATGGAAAGTTAATAGGTTTGCATAGTACAGGATTATTTTTAGTTGCCAAAGTGTCCCCTGTATTTGTGGCGGCAAGCTTTGCAATTGCACCAATGTCACCTGCACGAAGTTCGCTGACTTCAATTTGCTCTTTGCCGCGCATGACGAAAAGCTGGCTCACTTTTTCTGGGGCATCTGAATTTACGTTGAATAAAGGGGTATCCTTTTTAATCACACCAGAATACACACGGAAAAGACTTAAACGCCCTACAAATGGGTCAGAAATTGTTTTGAAGACAAAGGCAATCGGTTCGCCTTTTTCATCACAAGGAATCGTAATGTCTTCGCCATTTTTAGTGACTTCAATTTCCTTGCACAGTTTTGAAGCGGAAGGAACTTTTGTCGTAATCATTTCCAATAGTGCAGAAATGCCCATACCTGTGGTGGCTGTACCCAAAAGTACAGGGGTGAGCGTACCATGGGCTATGCCATAGTTCAGTCCTTCTACAAATTCTTCATCGGTCAGTTTTTCATCGGCAAAGAATTTCTCCATCAGCCTGTCATCACTTTCTGCAATGGCTTCCAGAAAATACTGATGATATTCTTCATATAAGTCTTGCATATCCGCGGGAAAATCACAGGGTTCGTATGTCATACCTGTATATTTATGTGCTTTGCCTGTGAGGGAGTTTACATAACCTACAACTTTTCCATTTTCTTTAAAGGGAAGCATGAGGGGTGCAACGCTTTTGCTAAGTTTTTCCCGCATGTCACCTACGAGTTTGTAATAATCTACATGTTCATCATCTATGCCATTGATATACATAATTTTAGGTAGACCTTCTGCGGCATCCCAAGCAAGCTCTGTACCTACTTGAATGCCAGACCTAGCGTCTGCAACAATAATTGCCGCGTCTGCAACACGCAAAGATTCACGAACCGCACCTGCAAAATCAAAAAAACCAGGGGTATCAATGAAATTTATTTTTGAGTTGTCCCATTCTATAGGAATAATTGACGCGTTGACGGATGTACCACGCCTATTTTCTTCTACATCATAATCAGAAATTGTATTACCGTCTTCAACACGTCCCATTCGTTTTGTGACTTTAGAAACATGTAGTGCAGCTTCCATTAAAGCTGTTTTTCCGCAACCACTATGCCCAAGCACTGCCACATTACGAATCTCTTTTGCCGAATAAACCTTCATAAAATACCTCCTATTTGTGAATATTGTACTAACTATTATAGAACTAATCTGAGAGCTATGCAACTGTTTTACCAAAAATTCAATTATGTTTGTAAAGTTTGGAAGGTATGTTATAATAAACGAGTTGTTAAGACTGTGTCTGAGGTGAAATATGTCTGCTTTTGGAAATGAAAAATCATCCATTGAAGAACACGAGCCAGAAAGTGTTAAAAATGAGCTTTTAAAAGAAGCTTGGGGCTGGGTAAAAACCATTGTTTTTGCAATTGTTTTTGCCTTAATCATCACCCGCTTTGTTATTGTAAACGCACAAGTGCCTACAGGGTCAATGGAAGGTACCATTCGCGTAAACGACCGCATTGTGGCATTAAGGCTAAGTTATTTATTTTCTGAACCCCAAACTTTTGACATCATTGTTTTTCGTGGAATAGGCGAAGATGAAACTTTGTATGTAAAGCGTGTTGTTGGCGTGCCTGGTGATGTATTGGAAATTCGTGACGGACGGGTGTTTATCGGTGATGAACAACAACGTGACGATTTTGTACAAGGAGATTTTATTGGTAACTTTGGCCCATTTGAAATACCTGAAGACCATTTTTTTGTGCTGGGCGACCATCGCACAAACTCTTTGGATTCCCGACATTGGGACAATCCATTTTTACACAATGACCAAATACTTGGGCGAGTAATCTTTAGATACTTCCCAAGATTTAATAATTTAACCACAACTTAAAAGGAGTGTTTTAATGATGAAAACAGTAAACAAAGAAATGATTATCTCTGACCTACTGCAAATAGACACAGGTCTTGCAGTTATCCTAAGAAACCATGGTATGCATTGCGTAGGTTGCCCTTCTGCAAGCGGTGAAACATTAGCACAAGCAGCCAGCGGGCATGGCATGGACGTTGATGGTCTTATTGAGGAAATGAATGTATACTTGAACAACCAAGGCAACATCAGCGAATAAGACCCATGGAAATAAGAAAAACAACCGCTGCCGATTTAGACACGGTCATGAACATTTATGCCACTGCGCGGGATTTTATGCGTAAAAACGGTAATGTCAACCAGTGGACGGAGGAATATCCTCCCCGTTTTATGATTGAGCAGGATATTTCAAATGGTGAAAGCTATTTATGCGAAAAGGATGGTAAAGTGCTGGCTGTTTTTATGGTCAGCACTTTGCCTGACCCAACATATGATAAAATTGATGGTGCATGGTTAAATGACGACCCTTATTGCGTTATCCACCGAATTGCACGTACAAAAGATGCCCAAGGTGTGGGGGCATTTTGCATAAATTGGTGCTTTGAAAAATTCGGCACTGTACGCATTGACACACACAAAGACAATGAGCCTATGTTAAAGCGATTAGAAAACTTGGGCTTTATCTACTGTGGCATCATTTGGCTGGCTAATGGTGACGAGCGGTTAGCTTTTCAAAAAATATAGACAGACCATCAATAAAATTGAGATTAAAAAACGAGAGCCAATAGACTCTCGTTTTTTTGGTGGGCTTTTTAAAACCCTTTATTTATTTTGCTTAGTAATTACTGTTACCTGCCATTTGACGCTCTTGGGCTTCAATCATTTTTTTAACCATATATCCGCCTACAGAACCGTTTTGAGCAGATGTTAAATTACCGTTATATCCTTTTGAAAGTGGTACGCCGATTTCGCTTGCAACTTCATATTTGAAAGCGTCCAACGCCGCTTTAGCTTCAGGAACGGCTTTTTTATTCCTAGACACAACTATCACTCCCTCATTTAGATGGGGCGTTTACCCCCAAACCACCTCACTATTCAGGAATCAATCCTGTTTTGCGCCTATATCTGTGACACCGCTTACGCGATGGGTGGTTATTTTTTTGTACCGTCTCAATTTCTGTTGGGTACATTGTCTATTATGAACCGTGAGAAGATATATATGCTGGGAATTTTTTTAATTAAACACGTCCTAAATATTCACCAGTGCGTGTGTCTATTTTTACAATTTCCCCAATGCTTATGAAAAGGGGAACTTTTATTTGCGCGCCAGTTTCTACTGTAGCGGGCTTTGTTGCACCTTGGGCTGTGTTTCCTGCAAATCCTGGTTCTGTTTCAGTGATGGCTAGTTCTACATGCATTGGAGGTTCAATGCCAAAAATGCGCCCGTTATGTTCTAAGACTTTTACCATTTCGTTTTCTTTTACAAATGTAAGGGAATCACCAATGTCAGATGCATTGATTTCTAACTGTTCAAAAGATTCCGTGTCCATGAAATAATAAAGCGTGCCGTCATTGTAAAGATACTGTAAGTCTCGGCGGTCAATGTGGGCACGGGGCATTTTTTCTGATGGACGGAAAGTACGCTCTACTGTTGCGCCACTTTCTAAATTTTTCATCGTTGAGCGCACAAATGCTGCGCCTTTGCCAGGTTTTACGTGTTGAAAATCTGTGATAACATAAATGCCGCCGTCTAGTTCAATGGTAATTCCGTTTCTAAATTCTCCTGCTGAAATCATATAAGAATCCTCCTAAATATTTAAAAAGTCTGGCTTTTGTAACATAGATATTTTCATTATTAAAGTCTAGCTGTCGTGACGTGGGTTTTGACTGATTTGCATGACTGCATCGGTTACTGCACGGGTAACATCTACATCAAACTGCATTTGTATCACATTAACTTTTGCATAAACTGTCCCTAATTGGGTAACTACATATTTTTGAGGCAAATTATTCAGTGCATATGCCGACATATCCATCCTGCAACGTTCGCAATCACATATTTGTGGCATAGATTTTAAAACTTTAGGCAGTTTATCATGAACCAAATCCTCCATGTAATTCTTCATGCCATGTTGCTTGTCTTGTGCTGTCATGTACGGACACCTCCCTAATTCTGTCATGAATAATGACTTGACCGCCACTAACGGTGGTTGTGATAGGCTGCGTATAAACGCCGCTGGTTAATGTAATCGTAAAACTTGCCCCAGAAAGATTGCCGCGTGGTGTATATCCCGACCTATTGCCTACAGCAGTTGTTGAAAGCAAGTTTATGCCTTCTTCAAAATTCACAGTACGAATTGTGCTAAAGGGCATGGTGGTGTGTAGTGTATATCTGTTGTGTGCCGGGTCGAATCGTATTTCAAAAGTTCGTCCCTCTATCACTGCCCTGCGTTGAATGTATCGCATATCCGCTTGAAAGGTGAGTGCAGCCATTTCTAATGCACGATAGTCTGCATTATTATTACCGCGCACACCAATTAAAATGCCGCTGATAACTACAAACATGACCGCAACTGCAATGGTCACTTCCAGCAGTGTAAACCCTTTTGAGCGGATTGATTTATACCTCAATGCCACGTTCTGCAAAAAATTTACGAAGCAAAACCCGTTCAATCATTCTTTTGATATGAACAAACCAGAAATCCCGCTGGGTTATTGGTTTTACCATAATCGTGGTAATTCCAGCGTTTTTGCCAGCCCAAATGTCAGATAAAAGCTGGTCACCTATAATTACAGTGTTTGCAGACTTTACACGCATTTTTTCCATGGCCTGATAAACACCACGCGTTAGCGGTTTTAATGCATTTGCTATGCCGGGAAGGCGCAAATGTTCGTTAAAACCATTCAGTCTATTGGTGGTATTGTTGGTTAACAGGCAAATTTTAAACCCCATATCTTCCAGTCTTTTTAATAGGGCAACGACCTTTGCAGGAGGAAGTTTTTGGTCAAAAGGGGTTAATGTATTGTCAATATCAAAAATAAGCCCACGGATTTTCTTTTTCTTCAATTCATCGTAAGGGATTTGGAATACCGAATCATAATAGTAATCAGGTGTTAGCATTCAAACCTCCATCAACTCGAAACTCTCAACAACTCTACCATTTCAAGGGTACAATAGTCAAGACAAATTACAGGAATTTGACTTTGTACAAAAACACGGCTTATGCGGTGCAATCCTATATATTCATAGATATAGGTGCGGATGGTAAAAGTATGGGTAGACCAGCATGGATTCACCGTGGTTGTTCCATGAAAACGGTCTTGGATGATGATATTTTGAGGTTCGGATACCATATTAAAATCTAATGTCAGCCCCCAAGAACGGCTTGGCGGTACTGTATTTTGCAAATACTGCATCATGGCTTCGACAGACTCTGCATATTCACGATAGTTTTCAAAAGCTTGTTGAAATACCAAAAACACTTGTTCATTTCCTGCCACAGCAATGTCATAAATTCCGAAAAAATATCCGTATCGTTCTGTTACACGACGGCTGGTTGCTGTTATGGTTAATACAGAAAGCACCAGCGTAAAGAGCAACATTGCTACAGTTAATGTCATAATGTATGCCCCGCCCTGTTGATTCATTTTTAACATGCTTATCTCCTATTCGCTGTGCCTATTGCTCTACCAGATATATTGCCATGTTCATTCCATATGACTGTAACAATGACATGTGACTGCTCATATATAAGAAAACTTGATAAACCGCTGGGTGTAAAATTGACATGGGGTGCATTTGGCGTGTGAATTTGATATACCATTGTGTTTGTATTAAAAACCCACACACTATAGGCCTCTACTTCCATTGTATCTGCATAATGGGATATTGCAGCCGCCAAAGACTGCTTATTTTCAAATGCTTCCCGTGAGGCAATCATTAGTCTTTGGGCAGAAAGGTGGGCAGTATAACCTTCACGTGCATAGGCCAAATTTCGTCCAGATTGGTTGAGAACCATCAAAGACCCTGTAAAAATAATAGAAAAAAATGCAAGGGCAATGAGGATTTCTATATATGAAAATCCGTTGTCATTTTGTAAAATTTTCATTTAATTATCACCTACCCACGCAATGATTTCATAACGATATTGCACATCAGCGGTTAGGGTTACACTGCCAAGACGTACATCACTGAAAAGTGCTTGGGCTTGCATATTTATACGATGGGTTTCTATTGCTGAAATATTTGAAACTGTACCCGTCAGCACCAGTTCCCCATCGCGATAATGAAGTGCAATGATACTTGCATTTGCAGGAACGGTTTGCAGGATATATGGCAACCAATCCCCATGAAACGGCACAGGTGAAATGACCCGCAAAATGGTATCAAGGCGTTCTGCGGTGGCACGTTGGGCATATACTTTTGCGGCGGCTTCTGCCGCTTCTGGGGAAAATGCTAAAAGACGTTGCTCAAGCTCGTCAGAACGCATTTGCACATGTTGCTCAAAGGTCGTTGCAATCAGCATTATTGTTCCTAGGATAAAAAAAATGGCAACCTGTGCGGTTGCCATACGAATAAGCAGTAAACGCCGTGCCTTTTTTTGTTGTAACCAAGTTGGAAGCAGATTCATTTTTTCTTTTTCCAGTTGGGTTTTGTCGTTTGACGCTCACGAGCAATGCCTAGTGAATCAGAAGGTATGCTTTCTGTTATGGTTGAACCTGCGGCAACCGTTGCGCCGTGTCCAATTTCTACAGGGGCAACTAGGTTAACATTGCTGCCAATAAATGCGCCGTCATTTATGATTGTGCGATGTTTATTTTTTCCGTCATAATTTACAGTAATTGCACCACAACCTATGTTTACACCACTGCCAACCTCTGCGTCACCAACATAGGATAAATGCGCCATTTTTGTACCATCACCAAGAGTGGCTTTTTTTACTTCCACAAAATTACCTACACGGCAGGCATTGCCAATCACCGTATCTGGGCGCAAATATGCAAATGGGCCAACTTCTGTATCCTTACCAATTTTTGCATTGTTGGTCACACTTTGGCGCACATGTGTGCCCTCACCCACTATTGTAGATGTCATGTGTGTATTTGGGCCAATGACTGCGCCTGTTTCTACTTCACATTTTCCTTCTAATATAACATTTGGATAAATGACGACCTCTGGTGCAAGTTTTACAGTGCTATCTATAAAAACTGTGGCAGGGTCAATCATACGCACACCTTGCGCCATATGCCCTTCATTGATACGTTTACGCATATGTGTAACGGCTTCTGAAAGTTGGGTTTGGGTGTTTATGCCTGTGAAGGTTGAAATATCATCCCGTGTTTGAAAAACTTTCACCGAAAGACCATCTTCAACCAAAAGTTTTGGTACATCCGTCAAGTAATATTCTTGTTGTGAATTATCATTTTTTAATCGGGCAAGACCACTGCTGAGTGCCGCCCCTTTCATTAAATAGATACCCGGATTCACCCAATCGGATTTTTTTGTGTTGGGCTTCATGTCTTTAAATTCTATAATTTCTACAAAATCACCATTGTTGTCATACACACGCCCAAAATCAATCACGTCTGGGTGGTAAACCGCCGCCAGCACAGCATTACAATCATTGTGATTATAAAAATCTATCATTTCTTTTATAAATTCTGTGGTAATTAAAGGCATATCGCCATATAGAATAAGCACATCATCGTCGTCAGCAATGCGCCCCATGCCCGATTGCACAGCATGACCTGTACCAAGAGGCGGGTCTTGGGTTGCAAAATATACATTACTATTAAAATTTTTGAGTTCATTCTCTATGCTTTCGCCATCGCGTCCTACCACGACTGTTATGTCACAAATGCCTGCTTGCTGCGCAGCTTCTACTGTATATTGCACAATTGATTTACCTAAAATCGGATGTAGAACTTTTTGCATTTTAGCATGCATCCGCTTACCTTGCCCTGCGGCTAAAATAATCGCTTTCAATATGTTGCCTCCCTAGTTTTTACCTATTTTCATCATATCCATTGGCTAAGAAAATGTCAACAAAGTTTTCAATTCTTCTTTATTTATCTGTCAGGTTTAACCAGAGCGCAGGGCGTACACCGCCACCTGCACCGCCTGCAATATTTACAAGAAATCCATCCATATGAATCATACCCGACACACTTACATATGCCGCAAAATCTGTATCTTCTCCAGAAGAACGAAGCCACCACCAAGCAGGCAAGCCATCTATGCCAATGGCTTTTCGCACAATATTAAACCTATCATCAATAAGGGTTTTGCCCGACTTTGCCTGTCCGCTATCTCCAAAATATTGCAAAACCTCATCAATATCCAGTAAAAATATATTTTTGTTCATGATTCGTGATTGCTCTATTTTAGTGAATGTGTTTAAAAATACTGTGTTTAAATATTTACACAAACTTGTGTTTTCCCATGTGATATTCGTGAGTACATTGTGAAAGGGCATTTTTATAATCAATTTCTCACAAAGCATTAGCGCACGCCCATTTTGCACACTCAACACACGCCAATCATACTTGCCAAAACGTACTATATTACTTGAGGCTTGAGACGCACTGGTTGAATGCCTTATTGCAGTAGGAGGTATTTGGTTTGACGGCAATGCTTCCGCCGATACAGGATGAAAACCTGCCAAAGACGCAATACGATTCACAATTTCCGTTGAAATTTCAATAGGAAGCATAAAGTCGTCAGACATTTCTTTTGATATTTTAAGGGCGGCGTAAATATCCCCTGTTTGGGTGGCTTTATGAAGACGTGTAAAAGCGTTTAAATCACAAACAGCGATACGCAACAGGTTTTTTACTTTGCCAGAATCTACTCCTGTCACCAAATCATTCAACGCACTTACAAATCGATTTGGGTTTCCAAAAATATCTGAACCAAAACGTCCATATATTGTTTGAAGTGCATCACTCATTGCATCGTACATATTTTGCATAATGACTCTCCTTATGTTTACAACACCATTTTATCACAAAATATGATATACTTCCAAAATAAGCGGGAGGGATACAGTGTATAAAGTTTCAATTGAAGATGTCATACCAGGGATGATTCTTGACCAAGATATTTATGGTGAAGCCCATAATAAAAAAAACCCTTTACTATGCGAAGGCATGGAAATTACCGCAAGCTTTTTATATATGCTTAAAAAGCGCGGGGTGGCATTTTTGCATACATCAAAGCCATTGAAATTAGAAAAAGATAAATCACCATATGATATGATTACGAAAGCAAACCCTCTTGCAGGTTTAAAGCTTTCCATGCCAAAATCCAAGTCTATTGTGTCCCCAAAGACAAAAAAACAAGCCCTAAAGGCTGTGAAAGATTTTCAAATTTCCATAAGCGGGCTGGATGCAGACGATGTTTATGAAGTGATGCATATTTTGGACAATGTACTCAATCACGTACTGGCCGACTTTCCAAAGAATTTAACCGAGCCAATCAACGTACATCAACTGCGTGGGGATGATAGTTTTTCTTATGTATATCGCCATGCAATTTCTGTGGCAGTGATTTCTATGGCGATTGGGCAATATTTAAGCTTACCACCTGCCGATGTGCGCTATTTGGGAAAATGTGCGTCATTACATGATATTGGTATGTTTTTAATCCCGTCAAAGCTTACACAGCTTACGCCTAAAAGTGCCCCGCTAAAGCGTGATGAATTGGAAAAAATCCGCCGCCATACCCAACTGGGTTATCGTCAACTTGTAAAAATGGGTATTACAGACGAGCCAATTTTAAATTGTATTTTGCACCATCACGAACGCTTAGACGGTACAGGGTATCCCCTTGGACTGCGGGGCGAAGAAATTTCTCTATGGAGCAGAATTATTGCCATTGCAGATGTTTATGATGCCATGACATCTAACCGTCCATACCGTCCTGCCCTTCCCCCGTCTGAAGCCTGTGAATTTATTATGGCAAATGCAAATGCACTTTTTGAATACGATATTGTCGCGGCACTTTTAAGGCGTATAGAGTTTTATCCTGTGGGTATTTGTGTAAAACTTTCTACAGGGGAACATGCTGTTGTCATAGACAATACAAAAAGCCGTTTGCGCCCCGTCATCCGCATAATTTCTACAGACATAGAGCGAGATTTAAACGACCGCAGATATTTTGATATTACTATACTCAAAGCAATTTCATATCAAGATATTATAGAAAAAAGGTGAAAAAAGACTTTCACTAGTGCATATCTTTCTTAAAAACATAACTTGTTTTATTATACCTCATTGTTTTTTCATAAAACCCATGTGCATCTTCTCTTTGTAGCCCTGATGAAAGTACAACACGGTTTAGTGCATTATCTTTGGCTAACTTTTCAATATGTGAAAGTAATAACTTTCCATACCCTTTGCCTTGCTTGTTTTTATCTGTAACTAAATCATCTACCCATATATGGTGTCCATCATATAAATTCACCTGCTTTGCAAACCCTGCATAAGCAACGACTTTATCATTTTCAAAAAGACAAAGTACCTGATATCCCTTGGGCTGCATGGTTTTAACAAGGGCAATATACTCACCCAGTGTGAGATGTGTTCTAAGCTGACAAACTATAGGAAATGCCTGTTCGAGTTCATCTACGCCAAGTGTTTTAATCTTCAATATATCAGATATTGATATTTCTCCAATTTTCATATTTATAGTTACCCTTTCGCTACGCTTGTAATCATTTGGCACAATGGGATTTTCCCTATTTCCCCAACTTACGCTTAATCGAGTAGTAGTACGCTATTGCACGATTAAACTCTGCCTGTGTAAACTCTGGCCACAGTAGGTCAGAAAAGAAAAGTTCTGCATATACAGTTTGCCATGGCAGGAAATTGCTCAAGCGGCGATTTTCTGCGCCGCCTGTGCGAATCACCAAATCCACGTCAGGAACGCCTGCCGTATCTAAATATTTTTCAAAAGACGCTTCTGTGAGATTATCAATTCTTAAACTACCCCTTGCCACGTCAGCGGCAATTTTTTTTACAGCGCGGGTAATTTCATCCCGCCCACCATAACTTAGGGCAATTTGTACTTGTAATTTTTTGCAGTCTTTTGTTGTTGTCTCAATATCTGTGATTATCGACATCACACGGGCACTAAATCTATCCCGTTCGCCTATGATACTTATTCTCACACCTTTTTCTACACACTTTGTTTTTTCTTCAAGAAAGTATTTTTCCATCAGCCCAAAGAGGTGGTTAATTTCCTTATCTGTACGTTTCCAGTTTTCTGTGGAAAATGCATACACTGTTACATATGGCACACCTTCTTGTAAGCACCAATCACATAAATTTCCAAAGTTCTCTGCCCCTTGGTTATGCCCCATGGCAATCTCTAGTTTATGTGCTTTTGCCCAACGGCGGTTGCCATCCATGATTACGCCAATATGCTGTATCATCCTTTAACCGACCCTTCAACCATGCCCTTAATAATATGCTTTTGCAAGAACAAGAACACAATGACAATAGGAAGCATCGCCATCAAAGTCGATGTTAAAATCAAGTCCCACCTGCGTACAAATGAGCCTACAAAGTTCGCCACTGCCAAGGGCAAAGTTTGCACATCATTGCCTGCGCCCAACACTATAAACGGAAGCAAATAGTCGTTCCAAATCCAAATTCCATTTAAAATAATGACAGTAACAGTAATGGGTTTTAGGATTGGAAATACAATTCTAAAAAATGTGCCAGCCTTGGTACACCCGTCAATATTTGCTGCTTCTTCTAATTCCAAAGGTACAGACTTAATGAACCCATGATAAAGAAAGATTGACAGGGATGAACCAAAACCCATATAAGCAAAAATAATACCAGGGTAATTTTGTAACAGCCTAAACGGTGTGTTTAAAAGCCCTGTGACACTTTCAATCCTGTGAAACCAAGAAATAAGCGGAAACATAACCACTTGAAACGGAATAACCATAGCCGCAACAAACAGCATAAAAATAGCTGTAGAAAGCCCAGACTTTGTACGCACCAACACCCAAGCCGCCATAGATGAAATAATGACAAGCAAAGTGACGGAAATCACAGTGATAATGGTGGAGGAAAGAAATGATGATGCATAACGAACCACAGGGCTATCCATCACCGCTTGAACGTTGGTGATAAACTGGGTAGGGCTTTCTGGCAGACTCAGTGGGTCCATAATAATATCCAGCACAGGCTTGGAAGCATTGATGATGACCATTAAAAATGGAAGCATATAAAGGAGAAATAACCCAATTGCAAATAACTCCGCAATGATATTGTTACGTTTGAAAAAGTTTTTCACATCTCTATCTCCTTCCGCTTGTTAAAGTACACCTGCACCAAAGCAATGACAGTCAAAGTAATAAAGAAAATAACAGACTTTGCCTGCCCTTGTGCCAGTTCTCTAAATGCAAATGCTGTATTGAAAATATTTAATGCCAAAAATTCTGTAGTAGGCAATGCTCTGTCCATAAACATGCCAGAAGGCCCGCCAGCTGTTAATGCCATATTCACGTCAAATTGCTGGAAAGAACGTACCAAAGTTAAAAATAATGAAACAGTAAATGCTGGTGCAACAAGAGGGACTAAAATATGGCGCAGACGTTGCCAGTAATTTGCACCATCAATATGCGCCGCTTCAAGCAAAGCCGCCGGGGCACTTTGAATGGCAGCCACATAAATCATCATGATATACCCTGCATTTTGCCAAGTCACAACAACAACAATGGCAAGCAAAGCCCAAAAACGGTTAGCAAGCAAAGAAGTAGCCAAAAATTCTGACCCAATGCTTGCACCAAAGGCGGTGATTGCATTATTGAAGATAAACTGCCAAATATACCCTAGAATAATACCACCAATAAGATTGGGCATAAAAAAAGCGGCACGGTACATATTTTTAAGTTTAAGTTTGCTTGTCACAAGTAAAGCAAAACCAAATGCGACAACATTAACCACAACAATGTTAATCACTGCAAATGCCACCGTCACCAAAAATGAATGCAAGAATGTAACATCGTTAAAAACTGCGGTATAATTGGCAAAACCTACCCAGTTAACATTCGTGCCAGTCATGGCAGTCCAATCTGTGAAGGAGTAGTAAATACCTAGGAAAAACGGAATAACAATTACAAATGCAAATGAAAATAAAGCGGGAAACAAAAACGCATAAAATATAGGGGAGTGCTTGCCTGATTTGTGCTTCATTGTATTACCCCTCTCGAAGTGAATAAAAGCCCTGCGTTAGGCAGGGCTAAAGTTTGATTGAAATAACGCTATAAACTAGGGCGCAATGGTTGCAACGGCTTCCGTTACAAGTCTTACAAATTCTGCTGGGTCAATAGAACCCGCCGCCATCAGTTCAAAGATTGGCCCTAGTGTGTTCATACCAAAACCTGCTGGCATATCATTTTGATGCCATGCATACACTTGCCCTCTTCCGCTCCATTCGTTTACTGCCTGTGAAAATTGACCTGCCGGAATGTGCGTAACAGAGTAGAATGCAGGAACAGCACCAGAATGCACAACCATATACTCATGTCCTTCTGGGCTTGATGCCATAAAGTTTAGAAAATGCAAAGCTGCATCAATATTGTTTGCACGTGCATTCACTACATACCAAGATGGTGCGCCAACAAAGATACCAGGGGTGTCTTGAGGTAAAAATGCATGAGGAACATAACCCATTTCAAAGTCTACGCCCCACTCTGCAAAGGTTGGGTCAATCCAGTTTCCTTGGTGGATAAACGCAGTTTGTCCTGTACCAAAGTCACCAAGTTGTTGGTCATAGCCACCAACAATAAGTGTTGAAGGGTTTGAAAATTGGAAAATCATGTTGTAATATTCTGCAAAGTACATCAGACGCTGTTCGTCCACTTGACCTGCAAGTAACATGTCAATGATAGTTGTGTCATTGTAGTCAAGCCCAAGGGAAAGATATGCGTTAAATGCATGAAGTCCTGTAACCCATGTCATACCTGGGCCTGCCGCCATAGAAACAACGGCTGTAAGTCCAAGTTCGTCACGCATTGCGTCAATGGTTTCAAAAGCTTCGCGGATTGCATTGACATTGGTTAGGGTTGAAGTGTCAATACCTGCACGGTTAAGAATGTCTACGTTATAGCCAAGTCCCCAACCTTCAAGTGCAACAGGAAAGCCATAAACCCGTCCATCATATACAAATTCCATTGAAGTGTCATTCACCCATGGTTGACCTGTTAAGTCAAAAACTCTGCCAGAGTCTCTTGCACTAATGAAATCTGTCATACCTTCCATGACAAAAATTTCTGGTTCATCACCACCGCTAAACATTGCCGCAAGTGCAGGTGCATAGGGCGTTTCACCACCAAAACTGTGAACATTTACACGCACGCCAAATCTATCTTCATACAGTCTTGCAAAATCACGTAATGCAGCGTCAATTTCAATTTTGTTGTTGACGATGGTAATTTCGCCACTAATGTCTGTAGATGTGTCGGCTTGATTTTGATTATTTGCGGCGGTATCCGCTGGTGTGTCTTCATTACCAGTACAGGCTGTAAATGCTAAGGTCATAACCACCAAAAGAGCCATAGCCAATAATACTTTCTTCATTTCCTTTTCCTCCTGAAAGTTTCCTTATGAATTTTTCCAAGTATAATCCATAGTCTGTAGGAAGTCAATCATTAGGATATTCAGAAAAATGCTCCCACACATTCATTAAAATAGTAATACCTATGCTATCAATCATTGCATCTTTTATCTCCCTTTAGTGAAATAATGTTGCTACCCTTGGAATTACATACCCACTACCGCCACGCCCTTGTACATCTTCAACCATTGAAACGACCAGCAAAGGATTTTCAACGTCTTCATCAGCAGTAAGCAAGACAAACCACCCTATTTCCGTACCAGTATCATCATCCTGGGTCAGTTTTATCTCAGCCGTTCCAGTTTTGCCAGCAAGTGTTACACCAGAAACCCGCGCCCCTCTGCCTGTTCCGTAATCTACCGAGAAAATTAAGCTATCAAGAACATACCTTGCCGTTTCTGGAGAAAAAGCTTCAGGTACCCACAATAACGGAGTATAAGGTCTATCATAAATGAGCCACGGCTCTAGTATATTGCCATCATTCACAAAAGCTGCATACAGTGCCGCCAAATGTACAGGGTTCATGAGTATCTCCCCTTGTCCATATCCACTGTCAGCTAATTGAATTTCAGACGTGATTCCCCCTGTTCTTGAAATAGATGAGGACGCCAATCCGTATTCAAATGGAATAGTATTTGCAAATCCAAAATTTTGTAGTTCTCTTGTAAACAAGTCAGCCCCAATGCGCAGGGCGGCTTTTGCAAAATAAATATTATCAGACCATGCCATGGCATTATTCAGATTAGCTGGACCATCATATGTTCGCACAGTGGTTACAAAGAATCTACCCCAGCTTTCATCTTGTTGCCAGCGCAACCCGCTACGTCCAAAATCTTCATTGGGATAAAAAATTCCTGCGTCAATACCAATGGCGGCAGTCATGGCTTTCATTGTTGAACCGGGGCTAAAGGTTGCGCTAAAACGGTTAAAGAACGGCAGGTTTTCATCTTCGGTCAGTGCTGTCCACACACTTGTAGTCATACCACGAACAAAATCATTCGGGTCATAGGATGGTGTACTTACAAGGGCAAGCACTTCCCCTGTCAATGGATTAGTGGCTACAGACGCGCTTTTATCCTCAGCAAATGAATCAAAAAGCTGCCGTTGAATATCCGCATCAATGGTTAGCCGTATATCACTGCCGTTTACAGGTAGTAGCCGCGCCAAGGTGGTAGTGCGGTTTCCTTGGCTGTCAATGATAAATATTTCTCGTCCATCTCTGGCACGCAGTCTATCTTCATATATTCTTTCCAACCCAGCACGACCAATGACACTGTTCATATGATAGCCGTCATGTCTGCGTGATTCTAATTCTTCTGCGTTAATATTTTGGACATACCCTACCAAATGGGCGGCACTTTGCCCCAGTGGATAGTATCGAACATGTGCAGTACTTATCATAATACCTTGGACAGTTAACAATTCATCTATTAACGCCTGTGCATCTCGGGGGATGATTCTTAACTGTAAAAAAATATCGTCCCTAATATACGATGCATTCAGCCTTCTTAAAACACCTTCTGGTGTCATCTCCAACAGCTCGGCAACTCTGGCAATATCATCCTCATTGTATATATAAGTGGGTGGTGTTTCAGGTATTTCTGCTTCCGAATCATCATACACATTTCCAATTACAATGGTTGGTGCAGGAATTTCCTCTCTGCGCATTCTTCCGGGTATGAAACCAACTGCCGAGGCAGTTCCTGGTCCTGCCAGTATCACACCGTTACGGTCAAAAATATTTCCGCGCTGGGCTGGCAAAATACTTACCCTCACCCTATCATCATCACCCAGTTGCGGAAAAATCATATTGGAAGTCCATTGAAGCTTATATGTTCCCTCTGTACTTAATTCAAAAATTGCATAGGCATCATAAAGGATTTCTCCTGCTACGGTGTCCATGCGCAACGTATAGGCAACCATTTTTCTGCCTGGTCTTTCAGGAACGTCATACATGTCATTGATTGTCACAATAATATTTCTTGCGCCAATCCCTTCATAAATATTCCTGTTTCTTTCAATAAAGTCCTCCCGCCCACTATGCTCATGGCTAACATTGGTCAATAAGTTGTACATTTGCTCAAACTGACCATTTTCTACATATGAAAAGTATCGCAAAAGTATTTCATCAGGCAATATTGGTTCTGAAGTAGCCGAAGCGGTAAATATGCCCTCAGACCCAGACGAACGCGAAATAAAACCAGATACGAGAATAACTGTAACAAAAATAAAAATGAATAAACATACCAACATAAGATATTTTTTTGAAGTGTGCATAAATAATCCTCCTTTTTTTACCTCACCAGCACGTTAGGCGGTATAGGGCGTTCTATCTCTATTTCAGGCATTAAAAATGCGCCAATAACATCTCTTGCAACTTGTGTGGCTGCTGATGGCATAACCCTTGTCGCACCAAAAGGAATGTTTACATAAACAGAAATTTGCGGGTTATCAAAAGGGGCATACCCTCCAAAGCTGGTGTGAGACAATCTACTGCCTACTTGCTCTGCAGTGCCTGTTTTCCCTGCAACTTGTATGGGAAAATTTCTAAAGTGATTGGTTGCCGTTCCCCACCCTTCTGTGGCTTGTAACATACCATTTTGTACGGCTGTCCATGTGCTGTCTGCAAATTCCAGCCCTGTATCATCTGGTACAGGGGTTGTGCGATGTATCACAACCCCTTGAGGGTTCTCAATAGTGTCCACCAAATGCAGAGGAAAGCGTACACCGTTATTGGCTATTTGAGCAATATACCTTGCCATCATTGCAGTTGAATAATTATTATAAGATTGACCTATAGCCGTTCGTATGGTATCGCCATCAAACCAAGCCCATTCATTGCTGGGCGCAAATGGGTTGCGGCTTAAATGCATAAACCGCTTAAATGCAGGTGATGCCATAATATCAGCAACATTGTCACGATTAAATGTGTCGGCAAGTTCACCAATTTCAACACCTGTCCGTTCATTCAGCCCAAAAAATGACATGTATCGATTCAAAGCTTCTATCCGCGTCTGTGAAGAATCACCTAGCCGAAATGCAGTTTCAAAAAAGAAATAGTTGCATGAAGTCGAAATGGCTTGCTCTACATTGATACGCCCATGTCCCACATGAGACATACAGCGGGCATGTGGACGGCCTGCACGAGTAAAAACAATGCCATCTTGAATCGTCGTATGGGTTCCAATCACCCCTGATTCAAGTCCAGCGATTGCAGTAATCATTTTAAATGTTGAACCTGGTGCCCGCGCCTCAACAAAGGGGCGGTTCATCATTGGATGGGTTGGGTCATCCATGTTAATACGAAAAAAATATTCTGAATCCATCCGATTTGCCAAACGGTTATTGTCATAAGAGGGGTAAGTCACTGCTGCCAAAACAGCACCTGTACGTACATCTACCACAACCACAGAACCTGTTGCAGGGTCAACATTTATCATTTGTGGTGTTAGTTCACCTATGCGCAATTTTTCAATAATCAAAGCATTGGCTGACACACCTTCCATATTTGCACGTTCGGAGAAATTATTATCATCAGACAGAATCCCCATATCTACCATGGCTGTAAACACCATAGCCGATGTAATGCGCCCAGAGTTAATCCCTTCTGTTAATATGTCTAGTACTTGTGTCCTGTTTTCCCTTAAAGCATTGGCTTCTGGAAATTGGCTAGTAATATAATGGCGCAAGATATAAGCAGCACTGCTTTCATCTGCATCTAATATATCCCTTATGGAAATCCATCCTGCTTGGAATAAGTTGTTCAATATGTGTTGATGGGTAACGGGTTCCTCACCGTGAATATTGCCTTGTATCCTGCGAATAACAATTTCGGTCAAGTATTCTTTCAAAATATAATAGGTTTGAATTTGCATGTCAGCATCAATGGTAAGAAAGATATTGTTTCCAGCAACAGGCAGTGTTATTTCCGGTAATGTACCCACTCTTCGCCCTGTGTTTGGATTGATTTCTACCACTTGCGTACCTTGTATGCCGCGTAAATAAGCTTCCATTGACCGCTCAAGACCCATTTTGCCAATGATATCGTCATGGGCATAATCTGGATTGGCAGCAAGTTCTTCTGCGTTAATCGTGCCTACATACCCAAGCATGTGAGAAAAGTAAATACCTTGGGGGTATACCCTTATATTCCTCACCCCTATATCAACGCCAGTAAACAGTGTTGCACTCCTTTCCTCAATTGCCGCAATGGTTGCATGTGACACGTCTGTAGCCAAAACAAAAATCTGTGGCCTAAATCGACGCTCAAAAATCATGCACCGAAAATTTAAAATCCTTCGGGCATCCTCATTGGTCATTTCAGGGTCTATGCCAAACCATGCTCTTAAATGCAAAAATGCTTCTGCTGCCGTAGCCGTTTCAGGGTTGGGTATGCCCATATCATCCTTCCAACGAAATTCTCTCCATTGGCGGGTTTCAGGATTGTTTCCGCCCAGTGTGAAATCATATGGCCACACGGTTGTCATAGGAAAATCATTTACAAAATCCTCATTGTTACGCTCAAAAAGCAATGATAATTCTAACAAAGCCTCATTAGAAATGGCAATGCTTGGGTCTACTGTTACCACCCAAACAGGGGTGTTTACCGCCAATGGCCGTCCCAAGCGGTCATAAATATTACCCCGTGACGCAGGGACAAACTGTTCTACAGTTGTAGTGATTGGCGGAGGATTAACAAAAGTATGGTTTAATACAATCTGCAATTCAAACAACCGCGCCAGCATTACATAAAATAAAACAGCCATTATAATAAACAGCCAAAGCAGACGGTTTGTTATAAAGCGATATAACGCTTTTAACCCATCATCAATCAGCTCACCCATTAAGAACCCGCCTTTCAGTAAAAATACAATTCTTACAAATGTAAGATATTGAATATATTACACTTGTAAGAATTGAAAGTCAAGGCATTTATTTCATACAGACTGTACAAAAAATCGGGCATTAGCGAAAAATTACGCCAATGCCCGATTTTTTATATCCTCTATGGGTGAAGCTAAAATATGCCCTTATCTTCCAAAATTGCTAATGTAATTTGTGCAGCGGCACTGCCCCCTGCATTTTCCGCACCTTGGATATATGTTGCAAAAAAGAATGTATTGTTACTTGTTTCAACGTATCCAACAAACCAGCCATTCATGCCCCATACGCCATGCACTAACCCAGTCCCTGTTTTCCCTGAAAGTACCGTCCCATTTCTTTCATACAGGCGAAGCGCGTCTTTTAATGTGTTGACATGTCTTGCTTCAAATATTGTATTGCCTTGGTGCAACGCCCTTAAAAGCCCCACTTGCTCAAGAGGTGATATGCGCAAAGATGATTCTATCCAAAAATCCTCTATACCTCCAGAAAGATTATGATTGCCGTAAGCCAATTGTGACAAGTACTCATCAATCTGTTCCATACCAACTTGCCTGTCAAGGGCTTGAAAATACCAATTGACAGAGTTTTGCATGGCTGAATACAAGTTGTGGCTTTGATTCCATGATTCAAAAGGATGTAACACCCCATCCCATGCTTGGTGTGTGTTATCCATTTCTAAAATACCCGTTTCCAAAGCGATAAGTGCGCTAAATATTTTGTATGTTGAATTGGGTGATATCCTTATTGCACTCATCTCTCTATTGTGTATTGTATACATGTTTTCATTTGAATCATACAGTACAAAACTTCCTTCAAAACCTTCAAAAAAGTCAGAGAAATCGCCATATATCACATTTTCACCATGGAAATTAAATCGGTGGTCATCGCTGTTTGCAAAAGCAGACACGATTGGTATTTTGCACAAAACAAATATCCCAACCATGGCAAAAATGCAAATACTTTTTACCCTAAGCAAGCCAGACGCTTTTGCATATGAAGTGATGTGCTTCACACGGCTTACGATTTGGGATTTTGTGCCGCCTATATTCATGGCGAAAAGGAACATAGACGGGCGGGATAATCTGTTTACAAAATTAAGCAAAGTGTTTCCATAATCTATATGATACGCTTTGGGGAGCAGTTCCAACACGACAGCGTCACAAGCCAGTTCCCTATCCAATCGCATTTGCTTAAATGCAATATAAACCAAAGGATGAAACCAATATAAAATTTGGAACAGGCACATAAGGGTGTTCACTTGAACGTCTCTTTTTTTACAATGGGCTAGTTCATGCAATATTCCATAACCCATGTCATCTAGGGGGATTTTTGTCATGGGTAATATAATCATGGGTTTGAAAAAACCTATTGTCATTGGGGTTTTCACAAGCATTGAAGTACCTATTAAAATATTGCCCCTGATACCTAATTCTATTTTCCAATGAGAAAACAAAGAAAGCAGTGTATCATCTTCTATCAATTTCACAGACTCCCGAATGAGCCGCAATTTTTGATTACATCTCCATGCAATGACTATCAATGTAATCATTCCTATAATCCATAGTCCTCCTACAATGACTGGGATATAGTCTGGCGCAGAACGGTCTACTGCTACTGCAAAATCTTGCAGCCAGCCATTATCATCAGTGAGCCCAAAAGCTCCGCTCCCAACATTTGTAGATGTCACCGATATGCCATGATTTAGATTAAAAACATGCATCCAGTTGCCTATACTTAGTGAAGCGATAAAATGACTGGGGATAAAGGGAATTGCCAGCAAAATAAGAAACAATAGGTCTAAGTTATATTGCCCTTTGACAGACAAATGCTTTTTAAAGCCCTTTTTTACAAACAAAATCAACAGGATGCCTATTGAACATATAAAAGTTGCCGTCATAAAATGCAAAATAAACGCACTCATTGGCTATTCCGCCCGTCTGACAACTTTTCATCTAAAATATGCCGCAATGCCGCAATTTCATTGTCAGAAAGTTTATCCTGTGCCAACAAGTTTACAACCATCGAATTGAGTGCCCCGTCATAGAATCGGCTAAGAAAGTTGTCATTTTCTTTTGCCAATATTTCAGATTCTTCAACAAGGGAGGCGTAAACAAATACACGGCCCACTTTTTCATATTTTAATGCACCTTTTTTTACTAACCGAGACAATAATGTGTGTACTGTTTTAGGCTTCCATGATGTAGTCACTGCTAATTTTTCAACCACTTCATTGGTATTCAGTTCGACATTGGCAGACCAAATCACTTTCATGACTTGATACTCTGCATCAGATATTTCCGTACCAAATGCCATAAAATCACCCCGCATTCTTACATATGTAATATCATCATATAGTACCATTCCCTTATTTGTCAATTTAAGATTTTGGGTTCGTGCCATTTATCCTCTTGACAAATGACATGATTTACGTTAATTGTTATACTTCTTGTGGAAGGATGATTTCTTATGAACAAGTCACAAATCATACTGTCAAATGCAATACCTTGGATACTACCTGATGAAAGCCTTGTAAACTTGCCCACTTTCGATATGCCCAACACTGTGGTGAATCCTCCCCATTTAAAGCTGGCAAATGCAATATTCCCCCCGCTTTTACCTATGCTCATTGATGTTTTAGGGAAAAATAAACATGAACGTGCTGTCATTTCTGTCTTTGGCGGGTCTGGCACGGGTAAAACAGGGGCAGGATTACTGGTTGCGCATTTTTTGCAAATGTTAGGGGTTGGCGCATATGCCATTTCAGGCGACCATTATCCTCATCGTATCCCCAAATACAATGATGCCGAGCGTTTAAATATCTTTCGCAAAAGCGGTATAAAAAATCTTTTGTCCAAAGGTATGTATAATGAAGAAACCCGTATCCAATTAACTGCACTGCAAAAAAAAGATTTGGACGCTGATGAATCCCAACCTTTTGAATGGTTGCCCACCTACTTACAAGGGGGCGATGATGGATTAAGAGCCTATTTAGGCACAGAACATGAACTTGACTTCACCGAAATTTCAGACATAATCACCCAGTTTAAAAATGGCGGGGATAAGATTTTTCTAAAACGTATGGGACGAGAAAGCTGGGAAACTTGGTATGAAGAAACTGAACTAAGTCATACAAAAGTTTTAATCATTGAATGGACACATGGCGGCAATGAGAATCTAAAAGCCATAGATATTCCTATTTTGCTGTGGAGTACCCCTGCTGAAACTTTAGCCAGCAGGCTGGCAAGGCAAAAGGATGACGGTGTAGACAGTCCATTTGTTAGCCGCGTGCTTCATATCGAAAATGAATTGCTATATACACAAGGGCGCAATGCAAAACTAATCATTTCACGAAACGGTGAGCGTATCACTTACGAACAGATGAAGGATGATAAATCATGAACAATAAAGCCATGTTAAATGTTTATCCAGACAGCATTGGGGGCAATTTAAAAGGTACAGTGGCGTTTCTTCAAAACACTGCGGTAGAGGGCGCGTTTCATAACCTATATATTTTGCCAAGCATATATAATTCTGACCTAGACCGTGGCTTTTCTGTTATCAGTTATGACCTTAACGAAAACTTGGCAACCAAAGAGGATTTGCAAAATTTACATGTAGGGTTAAAACTAGATTTTGTGCTTAATCATGCGTCAGTGCAATCACCCCAATTTCAAGATATCTTAGCCCATGGCAACCATTCTCATTATAAGGATTTTTTCATCAACTGGAATACATTTTGGGCAGATTATGGACACATGACCGACAAGGGATATATCCAACCTGACCCCCAGTATTTAGAAGGCATGTATCTGCGAAAAGAGGGGCTGCCTATCCTCATGGTAGAAATGCCAGACGGCACAGAAGTACCCTATTGGAACACATTTTATCAACAAAAAATATCCCGCAGAAAATATTTGGGGCAGATGGATTTAAACATTCACTCACCCCTTGTGTGGGATTTTTATGAAAATACCCTCGAAAAATTAGCCAGTTACGGTGGGTCAATTATTCGCTTGGATGCCTTTGCATATGCAGCCAAACAGCCCGGTGCAAGAAACTTCTTAAATGAGCCTGAAACATGGAATATTCTAAAACGAATCCGCTTGATGGCAGACAAGTATAATCTACAGCTTTTACCAGAAATCCACGCAGAATATAGGGAAAAAGTCCACGAAAAAATTTGTAAAGAAGGTTATACCACCTATGATTTCTTTCTTCCAGGCCTTTTAATTCACGCTATAGAAAAGCGCAATGGTGAATATCTAATCAAATGGATACATGATATTCAGCAAAAAGAACTTAAAACCGTTAATATGCTTGGCTGTCACGATGGAATCCCATTATTAGACCTGCGCGGGTTGCTTCCAGATGATGAAATTGATGAAACCATAGCAATCATAGTATCTCGCGGCGGATATGTAAAAAATGTGCAAAGTAAAAAGAAAATGTATTACCAAGTAAACGCCACATACTTTAGCGCATTGGGCGAAAACGAAAATAAAATGCTTCTGGCGCGGGCATTGCAATTATTCATGCCCGGCAAACCACAAGTGTGGTATTTAGACCTTTTTGGCGGAAAAAATGATATGGAAGCCGTAAGGCTTGCAGGAGAGGGCGGACACAAAGAAATAAACCGCACCAATTTGTCAAATGAACAAGTCAACAGGGCATTAAAAACCAACCTGACACTAAAACAATTAGAACTACTACGATTCCGCAATACCCACCCTGCCTTTGAAGAAGGTGCAGTACTCACCGTCACAGGTGAGGGCAGTCAAATCAGCCTAGTATGGAATCATGGTAAGCACATGGCACGATTAGATGCAGACCTATACACACACATATACACCATCACAAAAACTTCATAAGCATTTTTACAAAAAAGTCATGAAAAAAGGGGCATCTCGTTTTTTAACCCAACGAGACAGCCCCTTTTTTAGTAGGTGTTTATTTTAATCCGCTAACAAACCCTTTAATCCTGCGCATACCTTCTTTTATTTCCTCTTCGGAACATGCGTATGACAATCTAATATGATTTTTGTATCCAAAATCAGCACATGGCACAAGTGCCACTTTCTGTTCATCCAAAATCAATTCGGCAAAATCTGATGCATCGTTTATGGTTTTACCATTTACAGTCTTTCCACACAGGGCAGAAATATCTGCAAATACATAGAATGCACCATCAGGCTTTACCGCGTTCAGCCCAGAAATTTCTGATATCAGACTATACATTAACTCCATGCGCTTTTCAAAAGCAATCCGCATATCTTCAATGCATTTTTGGTCGCCTGTTTCTGCCGCCAAAGCGGCTTTTTGGGTGAGTGTGTTGATATTTGATGTTTGATGGCTTTGTATATTCCCAATCACATCAGCAATTGCTTTACTGCTGGCAGTATAACCCACACGCCAGCCAGTCATTGAATAGCTCTTTGAATATCCATTTACAACAATGGTGCGGTCGTAAATTTCTTTACCAAAAGAAGCAATGCTGTAGTGAGGGGTATCTGGATTATAAATAAGCTTTTCGTAAATTTCGTCAGATATGACATACAGGTCATTTTCTACAGCAATGTCGGCAATTGCTTTTAGTTCATCTCTGCTAAATACTGCCCCTGAAGGGTTGTTTGGGCTGTTTAATAAAATTGCTTTGGTCTTACTGGTGATGGCAGATTTAATTTGTTCAACCGTAGGCTTATAGCCTGTGGATTTATCTGTCATCACGATTTTAGACACGCCCCCTGCCAAGGCAGCAAGCTCTGGATAGGTTAGCCAATAAGGGGCTGGGAAAATAATTTCATCCCCATCGTTTATGATTGCTGTAAAAACATTGGCAAGGGCATGTTTTGCCCCGTTGGATACAATAATTTGACTAGGCTCGTAATCAAGCCCATTATCCTTTTTAAGCTTTTCGCATATGGCTTTTCTAACCTCTACAATACCTGGCGTTGCTGTGTATTTTGTAAAGCCATCTTTAGCCGCCTGAAATGCGGCTTCCTTAATATGATTTGGCGTATCAAAATCTGGCTCACCTGCGGTGAAGGCAATCAAGTCTTCGCCAGAAGCCTTTAATGCTTTTGCCTTGGCGGTAATGGCTAATGTAGAAGATTCTTTCACTTGCAACGCTTTTGTTGACAAAGCTTTCATGTAAACGCTCCTTAAAAAATTTAATTGTGGCTTACGATTTTTACCCAATCCCGAGTGTCTGGGTTTGCACCATATTGTATCCCTGTAATTTCGTCATAAATCCTTTGGGTAAGCTGGCCTGGCTTGCCCTCTGCAAGCTTCATGACCTTATCACCCCAAGTAAGCTCACCGATAGGCGAAATGACTGCGGCTGTACCTGACCCAAAAGCTTCTTTAAGCTTTCCGTCATCATAAGCTTTGGCAAGTTCATCAATAGCCACAGGACGCTCTTCTACTTTTAAGCCCCAATCTTTACATATTTCAATAATAGATTTTCGGGTAATGCCCGGCAGAATACTGCCTGAAAGTGCTGGTGTAATTACCGTATCATCCACTAGGAAAAAGACATTCATCGCGCCTACTTCTTCAACATATTTACGGTGGATACCATCTAGCCAAAGCACCTGATTAAACCCATGTCCTTGGGCATTAAGCTGGGACAGCATAGAGCCTGCATAGTTGCCGGCGCATTTGGCATAACCAGTTCCGCCTCTGACAGCGCGTACATATTCCGACTCTACAAAAATGCGTACAGGTGCAAGTCCATCTTTTCCATAATATGCGCCAACAGGGCTTAGAATAATGATGAACTTATAGGTGCTTGAAGGGCGAAGCCCCAAAAGCGCGTCCATGCCAATCATGAAGGGGCGTATATATAATGAAGATTCTGGCGTGGAAGGAATCCAATCCTTTTCTAACGCCACAAGCTTTTCCAGCCCTTCAAGTACCTCGTCGGGGTTAATTTCGGGCATACTCATACGCTGCGCGCTCAAATTCATGCGGTGCATATTTTCCATAGGGCGGAACATGGCGATTTGACCGTCTGTTCGTTTATATGCTTTCATGCCCTCAAAAAACATTTGCCCATAGTGCAAGCAACTGGTTGAAGGGTCTAACATGAGGGGGGCATATGGCGTAATTTTTGCATTATGCCAACCTTTGTCTGGGGCATAATCCATCACAAACATGTAGTCTGTAAATATATGCCCAAAAGGCAACTCGCCTTTTTCAAGGACAGCCTTTGATTTAAGGTTTTGGTTTAATTCAACTTTTATTTCCACAAATATTCCCCTTATCTATTTCAATCGTTCTTCCAGATGTTCAAGTTCATGCCAAAGGGCTTTGGGTAGACGGTCGCCGTAGGATTTATAATAGTCTCTTATGGCTGCGGCTTCTGTTTTCCACAGGTCTTCGTCTACAAGCAGTAATGCGTCCAAAGTTTCTTTTGCAATAGAAAGTCCATCTGTGTTGACATCTTCAGGATTTGGCATAAAGCCTATTGGAGAATCGACAGCAGGAATTTCACCTTCGCAACGGGCAAGTATCCATTCAAGAACACGCAGATTTTCACCATATCCAGGCCAAAGGAATTTGCCGTTATCATCTGTGCGGAACCAGTTTACATTGAAAATCTTAGGGGCTTTATCACCTAATTTTTCCCCCATGTTCAGCCAGTGTGCAAAATAATCCCCCATGTTGTAGCCGCAAAAAGGTTTCATTGCCATAGAGTCTATACGGGTGACACCCACTGCGCCTGTTTGGGCGGCTGTTGTTTCTGAAGCCATTGTGGATGCTACAAAAACACCATGATTAAAGTCGCGGGCTTGATAAACCAGTGGGGCAGTTTTTGCCCGTCTTCCACCGAAAACAATTGCAGAAATAGGCACACCTTTAGGATTTTCAACCTCTGGGCTTAAAATAGGCAGATTTTTCGCTGGGGTAGTGAAACGGCTATTGGGGTGGGCACCTTTTTCGTCAGATGTTGTGCCATCCCATTTTTCACCTTTCCAGCTTATGCCGTTCTTTGGAGGCGTATTATTCAGCCCTTCCCACCAAACGGTATTGTCATCTACATTGTGGGCTACATTGGTAAAAATCGTATCTTTGCTGATTGTTTTTAGTGCGTTTGGGTTGGTTAGGGCGTTTGTGCCGGGGACAACACCAAAGTATCCGTTTTCGGGGTTGATTGCCCACAGGCGACCATCTTCGGCTATTCTTAGCCAAGCAATATCATCACCTACGCACCACACTTTGTAGCCTTTCTTTTGATAAACTTCCGGCGGAATAAGCATGGCTAAATTTGTTTTTCCACAGGCAGATGGGAATGCCGCACATATATATCGCACCTCCCCTTGTGGGTTTTCGATACCAATAATAAGCATATGCTCTGCAAGCCAGCCTTCATGCTTGGCTTGATAGGAAGCAATACGCAAGGCAAAGCATTTTTTGCCTAAAAGTGCGTTTCCGCCATAGCCAGAATTGATAGACCATATGGCATTATCTTCAGGGAAGTGACAAATAAACCTATCGTCTAGGCTTAATGTGGATGTAGCGTGAAGGCATTTTACAAAATCGTCTGTGCTTTCAAGCATTTTGACCACATCTTTTGAAATGCGGGTCATGATGTTCATGTTAAGTACAACATAGATGGAGTCTGTTATTTCAACTCCAAGTTTTGAAAATGGAGAACCAACAGGCCCCATGCAGAAGGGTATGACATACATTGTACGCCCCTTCATAGAGCCTTCAAACAGGGGAGTTAGACGGGCATACATTGTATCTGGTGCTTGCCAGTTATTATTTGGCCCTGCGTCTTCTTTATTTGTGGTGCAGATGAAAGTTTTATCTTCCGAGCGCGCTACGTCGTTTAAGGCTGAACGATGCAAATAACAACCCGGTAAAACTTCTTGGTTAAGCTTGATAAGTTCGCCTTTTTCTAAGGCTTCATCACGAAGCTTATCCAAGCCGTCTCCATCAATCCAAACGACTCTGTCAGGTTTGCACAAATTTTCCGCCCACGAAACCCAACTTTTTAGCTTTAAATTCTCTACCACAACTTCGCCTCCAAAATTTTTATATTTAACTTCTACAGGGATTATACAAACCATATAAGAGATTTGCAACATAAATCGTCATGTATTTTAAATTCTATTGATTTTTTATCACCCTATGTAGTCAACACATTTTTTAAACCAAAAAAGTGCTGTTGCTCACCGCTATTTTGCGGTATTGCAACAACACTCTTTTAATCATTTCATTGTGAACCAGTTGTTTTATTGGAATTAAATCGCCCACTCACCATTGGTGAAGACTTGAACGTGTTGCCCGTCATAGGTTTTGCCTGTAACTTGTAAACAGGGTGAACCAATCATAAAGTCTACATGGCTTTGACATTGGTTTAATCCCCTTGCCATGCGTTCTGCTTCTGCCAGGCTTTCTGTGTCTTTGACTGTGGGTGGATATCCATTGCCTAGGGCAAGATGACTGCTTGCGTTTTCATCATAGATGGTTCTATACCATAATAAACCTAGGTAGGATATGGGGCTGGATTGGGGTACAAGTGCTACTTCGCCCAAGAAGTTTCCATTGGGGTAGCGGCTGATGAGTGCC